>CP051187.1:3463000-4107000 GCA_038087035.1 Gloeotrichia echinulata CP02
TCATACCTTTGATGATTCTGCACATCAGGTCGTTGGTTTGAGAAACGCCTGTTTGACTATGACCTGATATCATTCCTAGTCTGTAGATAGAAGCAGGAATTCCTCTCGACTGGGCGGACATCACTAGTTTTTCAGCAACCCATTTAGTTTGGGCATAGCCATTGTCAAGGAATTGAGAATAGTCAAGCAGCGTATCTTCTCGGATCACCTGCATCTCGAAATAAGTGGGAGATTGAAATACATCCAATGTAGAAATGAAATGAACAGGGGTGAGTTTCCCCTGACTGGCTAATCTGAGAATCTCCTGGGTTCCTAACACATTGGCAGATCGTAAGGCGTTGTAGGGATACATGAGGTTAACAAATGCCCCTGAGTGATAAATCATGTCCAGTTTGTCAGACAACTCTTTAAACTTTTCGTCAGTTAATCCTAATAAAGGCTGTGATAAATCCCCGATGATCGGAATCACTCTAGAACTTAACGCTCCACTCGAAAGCAGATAACGTTGTAGATTGGCTTGAATTTTTTGCCTAGCATCTTCTGCATGAGAGGCTCGAACTAGGCAATAAATATCTGCTGGAGTTTTGTGCAAAAGTTGATGCAAGAGAAATGCACCTAGGAAACCAGTGGTTCCGGTTAAAAAGATCTGCTCTGGCTGATTTTTAGCTTCCAGAAATGGTACTTGCGGGCAAATTGTTGGGTCTAAAATAGCTTCATACTCCAAGTCTAGGCGAGTAGTTTCCTCAATAGGAGCAGTGGCATCCAAGCTGGGAACAATATCAATGGCTTTGATTAATCCAGCTATTGTTGGCTGCTTCAGAAGGTAGAACAGGGGAATCTCTAATTGTATTGCCTGTTCTATTTGAGCAAGCAGTTGAGCGGTCAATAGAGAATGTCCTCCTAATTCAAAGAAGTTGTCGTAAATTCCGATTTGTTCGACTCCTAAAACCTCTGACCAAATATCAGCCAATTGCTGTTCTAGTATCGTTGAGGGTGCAACATATGCCTCTGTTAAAATGGGTCGTTCTTTCTTGGGTTCTGGAAGCGATCGCCGATCAATCTTCCCATTTGGTGTCAAGGGTAGCTTTTCCATTAACACAAATGTTGATGGCAGCATATAGTCGGGTAACTTTTCTTTCAGGAATGACCGTAGCTGGGGCACTAAGTTAATTTTCTCGTTAACTTTTAAGGGATTATTGGCGTAGGCATTCCAATGCTTAAATTCCAATTCTTTCTCAGGAAGAACAAAAAGATCTGGTTTGTCTGACATCAACAATTGGCGTCGCAGCACTACATCATACTTACCAGGCGTCTTGATTTGAGAGGAAGTAATGTAAACCTTGTAGGGTAAATATTGGGTGATACTCCAGAACTGCTCAGGATGCACCGCAGTTTTTTCCGTCATTTGCAATAGAGCTGCTTTTAACTCTCCTACAGTTTCCGGTTTGTTGGGACTTGCTAACAATTCGGTAGCCTTGAGTTCTGGAAACACCCTGGCATCAAACACATTGCTAATTTTTACAGTTTTTGGCTGGTGCTGTTGCAGGAATTGGCAAATTCCTAGGACCGATAGATTCTCTTGCTCCCAATCCCAGCATAAAAGATCAATATCTTGACAAACCTCTGTTTCTACATGTAAAATGACATCCAAACGAAACCGAATCAGTTCGTTTTGAGAGTTACCCCGCTTGAGTAGGGTTTGAACATGGTTAATTTTAGGTATATAACGCTTCAAAGCTTGGAAAAAGTCTGGGTGAAGGACTAGTTCTCTTTCATGGATAATTTTTTGGCAGATCCGCTGCTGGAGTTGATGACTCGAAAGAGACGCAACCGCCTGATTGAGTTGGATGGCGGTATGAAAAACTTCTAGTAACGGTAAGCTGCGAACGTCACCGATGAAAATCTGCCCCCCTGGTTTGAATAACTTGACAATCTTCTCTATAACCTGTACTAAATAATTAACGCTGGGGAAGTATTGAATGACCGAGTTGATGATCACCGTGTCAAAGCTTTCTGGTTCTAATTCGTCCAGCTCATGGGCAGATCTCTGGGATACCTGGACATGTGACCAATCCTGCTGAAAATCCTTCAATTGCTGCTGAATGTGGTCAATAGCTTCTGAGGACATGTCTAAACCCAAGTAGTGGGTACAGTGAGGGGCAAGGCGAAACAGAAGTATTCCCATCCCACATCCAATATCTAATATACGTTGAGGACGTAAGGCGAGAATGCGCTCTACAGTAAACTTTAACCATTCATGCATCTCATCCGATGGAATAGGGAGATTGGTCGTACTATCATTCCAGCCGCCAATATTGAAAGTGGGATCAGAATCTTCAAAGGATTGATTGTAGTTGGCATTCCACACCCTCTTCCACTCCTGAAGCTGTTCAGTATGGGACTGCTCAATCAGTTTTGTTGATTCCAACTCATCTGTGTGAGTTTTAGGTACAACATATGCCAGTAAGCGCTGATTAAAAGACCTATCTTCTTTAGCAATCACAGCCACTTCTCTTATGGATGGATGCTGGCTAAGGACTGCCTCAATATCTCCTAATTCCACCCGGAAGCCACGGATTTTGACTTGATGATCAATCCGACCAATGAATTCTAGATTACCATCCGGAAGATAACGAGCGGAATCCCCAGTCTTGTAAAGGCGAGATCCGGGTTCATGACTAAAGGGGTTGTGAATGAACCTTTCACCGTTTAACTCCGCACGGTTGAGGTAGCCCCGTGCGACTCCATCACCAGCAATATATACCTCTCCTGGTACACCAACAGGGGCAAGTTTGGGTGAGTCATTCTGGTTTTGTATTGGCTCTTCTAGCAGGTAAATTTGTGTGTTTGCAATGGGACTACCAAGAAATACGGTGTTAGTATCACGCTCTACTTTATAAACCATTGACCAGACAGTGGTTTCCGTCGGTCCGTACATGTTCCACAAAGAGCCACCCTTATCCAACAGTTGATTGGCAAGTGTTTGAGTCATCGCTTCTCCACCACACAGCATTTTCAGGTGCTTATTTCCTTGCCATCCTGTAGCCAGTAAGAGTCGCCAGGTTGCTGGAGTAGCTTGGATGACTGTAGTACCAGATTCGGTGAGAATTTTTGATAATTCTTTACCATCGGCAACTACTTCATGGCTAGCTAAGATGATGCGGGCACCGACAATCAGTGGTAAGAAGAGTTCTAAAACCGCAATATCAAAGGATATTGTCGTGATTGCTAGCAGCGTATCTTCCGCAGTGAGTCCTGGTTCTCGCTGCATAGAAAGTAGTAGGTTGACAACAGAGCGGTGTTTAATCTGCACACCCTTGGGTTTACCTGTAGAACCTGAGGTATAGATTGTATAAGCTAGATTTTCACTAGATACCCCACTATCAATATTTTCTGTGCTGTGAGCAATAATGTTTTGCCAGTCTGTATCTACACACACAACCTGTACATTTTCCAGCCGGGGAAATCGCTCCAGGAGATGCTGTTGAGTCAGCAAAATTGGCAGATGGGAATCTAAAAGCATGAATTCCAAGCGTTCTTGGGGATAGCCAGGATCAAGCGGTATATAAGCTCCACCCGCTTTCAATATACCTAATAGCGCAATCAACATTTCCAGCGATCGCTCTACACAAACCCCTACCAAGGTCTCTGGTTTCACGCCTAGGCTTTTTAGATGGTGTGCCAGTTGATTGGCTTTTTGGTTAAGTTCACGGTAAGTCAGTTGTTGATCTTGAAAAATGACTGCTATAGCATCAGGGGTTTGTGATACTTGGAATTCCACAAGTTGATGAATAGAAACACCTTTATCATCACGTAGCATAATTTTTTCTCTTGAAGCAAATTTTGCACTGGAAATTATCGGCGGATCGTTGTCAAGTAGATTTCCCCCCCCCTTTGTCAAAGGGGGGGTAAATAACTTTTGAAAGTCTCCCGGACTGGAATAGACGCCACTACGGTTTTTGGTCTTATCGTGGGCTAAATGACGTGTATTTACGGAAGTTCAAGATATCACAGGTAGCAAACATGGCTTTTAAAACAAATTTTTGGAGGAGGTAACAGGAATATTTTGTAACGTTTATTCCTGGGACTTCTCGGTTTTAATTCTGTCAAATGTCTGCTAGCCTCGTTTTGACTATCTATAATTTGTTGAAGCCTTTATATAAATTGTCTCCACATCTGTTCGATGTTGCCAAATTTTAATATTTCCCAGAACATGTTTCTCTAAACCTAGTTCGATCATTTGCCTAAACAGAGCTACTATCAACATCAATAATACTCATAAAAGACGACATTAAATCAATATTATCTTATTCGGCAATCTTATTCACCAGCTTCAGTATGACCACGGTATATATGCTAATGTTTAGTGAAACTATAGTGAAGTACAATCTGACAAAAACTAAGTATTTTTTATGACTAATAAGATTGTTTTTATAAAAAACATAAATGCTCTACTAGGAAGCTAAGAACCCTACAAATAGGTATACTTAAAGAATACACCCCCTGGAGAAATCATGAAATGCCTTGATAAATAAGCTGTTAAACTGACAAATTATATATCTAGTGCGATATGGAAGTAGGGAGAGAGTTGGCTGGATTTTGTACCAAAATTCAAATTAAATTGACAAATTATACAAATAAAATATATTAAGACAGCCTGAAAAATATAAACGGTTTATAGACTACACAGAAAAATGCTGATTGAGGACTTAGACCCACAGATAAACACTCTGTTTATACAAGACTTGTAGCTAAGTACAAATTTTCATAAATTGGTAAGTAGGTCGGCTATTGAACCATACAGGCTTCGGTTGTAATGAGTCCTTGGTGCAACCCTGCTCGACTAGGGTTAAGAGGTTTAAAGCAAGTGGCGTCATTGGTAAGGATTTCAGGCATATTTACGTTTTGTAATATAGTTGGCTTTATTCTGACCAACTTACTTAGGGTTGAGGTTTGTAGTTGGGGTAAATAGCGCTAAGGGTTTTACATTAGCACTAAAGCGCAACATGGGCTACGCCAAAAACACTGACAACTTTTTGTAGTCAACTAATCACGGTAAAATCCCACAATCACCCATAAACATCAACTTTCCCTGGTACTGAGTCCCCAGTACGGAGTCCTCACAAAAACAAAATTTCAAATTTTTAGATAGAAAGCAGATTTTTAGCTTAAAGCGGAAGAAGCCCCACACTGTAACGGTACTCCGTTCAGTGTTGGGATGAATTCCGGGCGATGACGAATTGACCAACGAGCAAACTTGAGCAACGCTCAAGGAGCAATGTTAGTCGATGTTAGCGTAGCCTTCGGCGCTCGTAGAGAAGCGGCACGAAGTGCGGAATCGCCTGTCTCTGGGATTGGTAACGAGTCAATGAAGTCTTCAAGTATTTGAGTCATAGTTTTATCTTTCCAAGCCGAATATAAACGAAATTTGTTTAATCTGCGCTCACTAATACGTATTTGCAAATATTTATTTTTCATGGCTGTCACAACATTGTCACTACAAATATGCTAACATAGTTGTAACAAGGAGGTGATTAAAGTGTTGAAAGCGGTTAAGGTTAGACTTTACCCAACAATCGAACAACAGGAAGCGCTAGCCAAATCGTTTGGTTGTGCTAGATGGTATTGGAACTATGCCTTAAATGCTTGCATTCAACACTATGAAGAAACAGGAAAATCATTAAAATTAAGTGTCTATAAGGCTTATCTTCCACAGCTAAAGGTAGAGCATCCTTGGTTAAAAGAGGATTGTTATTCTGCTGTTTTACAGTGCGTAGCAATCAATTTGAACAAGGCTTACACGAACTTCTTTGAGGGTCGAGCTAAGTTTCCCTCTTTTAAATCAAAGCATCACAAACAATCAGTCCAATATCCTCAAAACGTTAAAGTAGTGGGGAAAAGTTTGGAGATTCCCAAGATTGGTGTCGTGAAAGCAGTTTTTCATAGACCAATTGAAGGGAAACTTAAGACTGTCACTATCAGCAAGACTCCTACAGATAAATACTTGGCTTCAATATTGTGTGAAGTTGACGGTGATGTAAGTCAATCAAGTGGTAACAAAATACTAGGTATTGACCTTGGGTTGAAAGACTTTGCTATTGTTCACGATGGTAATGAAGTCACCAAGTATTCAAATCCAAAACACCTGAAACGCCATGAAAAGAATCTAGCTAGGAAGCAGAAAAAATTTGCTCGTAAAGTTAAAGGGAGTAATTCCAGAAACAAATATAAAAAACTAGTAGCCAAGGTTCATGAGAGAGTATCAAATTCCCGTCAAGACTTTTTGCACAAACTGAGCAGGAAGCTGATAGACGAAAGCCAAGTCATCATTGTAGAAAATCTCAATGTTTTGGGAATGGTTCGGAATCGCAAGTTATCAAAATCAATATCTGACGTGGGATGGGGAATGTTTGTTAACTTCTGTGACTACAAGTTGAAACATAAAGAAGGACAACTTGTAGAGATTGGAAGGTTTTTTCCTAGCTCCAAAACCTGTTCATGCTGTGGTCATGTCCTAGAAGAGTTGACGCAAGACATTCGTGAATGGGATTGTCCTAGTTGCGGCACTCATCATGACCGTGATGGTAATGCAGCACTGAACATCAGAAATGAAGGAATTCGGATATTATCTATGGACGGAGGGAACCCCGTTCTTGCTGATGGAGGCTGTGTAAGACCACCTGCTCGCAAGAGTAAGGGGCAACAGTCATTGAAATCAGAAGCCCACACCGTACCCGGTAGGGTCGGTGTTGGGTAGTTCACTAATCAATTCAATATAAAATCTAGAATTTAAAATCCCAAATCAAAATGGCAAACCTAACTCCTAATTCCAGTTTTAGCGTGACACTCCGTTTGGAGATTCCCAACCGTGTGGGGATGTTGGCGTCGGTAACGCAGGCGATCGCCGCTCATGGTGGTAATCTTGGTCAAATCGATTTAATCGAGCAAACTCGCAATGAGTCCACCCGCGATATTAGTGTTGATGCTGCTAGCACCGAACATGCTGAAACCATTGTGCAATCCGTCAAAGCATTACCAGATATTAAGGTGATAAATGTCTATGACCGCACCTTTAATTTGCATCGCGGTGGTAAAATCAGCATTGTCAGCAGAATTACCCTCAAAACTGTGTCCGATTTGGCAATGGCTTATACTCCCGGAGTCGGCAGAATTTGTCATGCGATCGCCCAAAATCCAGAAGAGGTTTATAACTTAACTATCAAGAAAAACACTGTGGCGATTGTTACTGATGGTAGTGCCGTTTTAGGATTGGGAAATTTGGGTGCAGCAGCCGCTCTTCCTGTCATGGAAGGTAAAGCAATGTTATTTAAAGAATTTGCTGGTATTGATGCCTTCCCTATCTGCTTGGCAACTCAAGATACCGATGAAATCGTCCGTACAGTGAAAAATCTCGCACCGGTTTTTGGTGGTGTAAATTTAGAGGATATTGCAGCTCCGCGCTGCTTTGAAATTGAACAGAGACTGCGAGAAGAATTAGATATCCCCGTTTTTCATGATGACCAGCATGGTACAGCGATTGTTACCTTAGCAGCGTTGTTTAACGCCCTGAAGCTAGTAAATAAGTCACTAGCAGACATCCGCATCGTTATCAACGGTGCTGGGGCTGCAGGGATAGCGATCGCCCGCTTATTGCGTAAAGCTGGGGCTGAAAAAATCTGGATTTGCGACTCTAAAGGAATTCTCTCGAGCAGTCGCACCGACTTGACAGCACAAAAGCGGGAATTTGCAGTCAAAGCTCAGGGTACTCTGGCGGGTGCGACCCAAGGAGCAGATGTATTTATCGGTGTGAGCGCACCGGGAGTTTTGACACCAGAAATGGTACAATCGATGGCGAAAGACGCAATTGTGTTTGCAATGGCAAATCCAATTCCCGAAATTCAGCCAGAATTAATCACCAAAGATGTGGCTGTGATTGCTACAGGTCGCAGCGACTACCCAAATCAAATCAATAACGTCTTGGCTTTTCCTGGGGTATTTCGTGGTGCTTTAGATTGTCGGGCAAAGACGATTACTACCACAATGTGTCTGGAAGCCGCAAATGCGATCGCCTGTTTAGTCAAGCCTTCAGACCTGAATCGGGAACATATTATTCCTTCTGTGTTTGATGAGCGCGTGGCTACCTCTGTAGCTGCAGCTGTACAACAAGCAGCCCGTACAGAAGGGATCGCGGCAAGTTAATTAATTACTAAGTAGCCTTCATTCCCGGCGTACACCAGGACAGATGAAAATGGGCATGGGGCATCTGTATTCTACATCGATATTGGTCGAAGTATTATTTTCAGGTCGGCTAATCATGTTGACATACTCCCCGCCCTAAAAGGGCGGAGATTCTGGAGTCAAACAGCAATTGCTGGCATGGCCAGTCTAACATCACCTAACCCAATGGTTGATGCCCCAACCATTTGAATATTTCTCGCGGCGTTTTCATCACGTCCATTAATTGATTGACAAGATGGACAACGCCACTGTCTTATGGATAAATCTAGATTCTCTAAAATATGCCCACAATGAGAACACGTTTTACTAGATGGATACCATTGATCTATATAAACAAGTTGTTTGTTTTTCTTTTTAGTTACCCATGACAATATTTGGATAAATTCTCCAAAAGCTACATCTGATATTTTTCTACCCCAAAGACGTTGCATACCTTTGAGGTTTAGGGTTTCAAAACATAAAACATCAAACTTGTCTGTCAATTCATGAGCTAATTTCCAGAACCAATCACGTCTGCGGTTACAAACATTTTCATGTTGACGAACTAAATTTTTTCTAGCTCTTTCACGATTATTTGACCGTTTTACCTTTTTGGAGTGGTTCTTACTAGCTTTCCTAATAGCATTCAGAGATTGCTTAAGAAATTGTGGAGAATCAATTAAAGTTCCATCAGAGCAAGTTAGAAATGTCTTCAATCCGAAATCAAACCCCGCTATTTTACCAGTCGTTGATTTAATTTCTGGTTTTAATTCATTATTAACTACAATCACCATAAATAACTCACCTAGTGCAGTGCGTTTAATGGTTAATGTTTTGATTTTGCCCTCTACCTCTCTTGATTTCCAAAATTGATAAACTCGATTGGCAATTTTAATTCTATTCCCATTTAAGAGTTTATAACCTGCTTGTTTAAGCGTGAATGATTTGTATTTCTTAACCTTTTTAAAATTCGGTGGTCTGACTCCTTTCTTATTATGTTTAAAAAATAATTGGTAGGCTTTCTCTATGCGTTGACAGATATCTTGCACTGCTTTATAACCTATTGATTGCCAAAATTGATGACGTTTTCTTAATTTGGCAATATGAGACTGGAGTTTTGCACAGTTTAAGTGTTTGCCCCACATGCGATAGTACCGTTTATGTAGGGCAATACAATGGTTATAAATCACCCCTGCGGCGTTGATCATCCGTTTCAGGTGTCTATTCCTTTTGTGTTCGTACAACTTAAACTTTCGTGTAATCATGGCAATATTATATCAAAGTCGCCCTAGAAGGGCGAGGCTTTAAACCCATTTCTTTGGTAAAATCCCACAACAAAACATGAAAACCTCTTGGACGGTTCCCAGTCCCCAGTCCCTGTTCAACTAAGATGCTTTTTCCCAAGGTGTGGTGGGGGTGTCTGAATCGTTTAAAGATAAAGTATTGATTGGTGAGTCGGTTTTTAACAGAGCTTTTCTGTGTTGAAAACTGACTAACTCATCGAGTGCGTCTATGACTTCTGATACAGACTGATAGCGCTTTTTATAGTCTTCCCGCACCATTTTACTGATAATTTCTGCTAGGGGGTGGCTGACTAATGCTTGATTTCTCCATTTCAATTCTTCATTTGCATCTCGATTAAACTCGTGAGGAGATATACCGGTTAAGGCTTTAATTGCAATCATACCGAGTGCATAGATGTCACTATTGTATTGGGGACGTCCAAAACATTGCTCGTTTGGTGCATAACCTTTAGTTCCAATCCCGATGGTAAAGGGGGTGTCTTCAGAATTTTCTATTTGCGGGGTGGTGACTTCTTTGACGGCGCCAAAGTCAATAAGTACCAACTTTGAGTCTGACTGACGGCGGATGATATTGCTAGGTTTAATATCTCGGTGAATGACGCCGTTTTGATGGACAAATGCTAAGGTTTGCAATAAGTCCCGCAAAATTTCGATCACTGAAGTTTCATCAAGGGTTTTACCTGATGGGAGTTCCTGACTCAGAGGATGTCCAACTATATATTCTTGAATTAAATAAAACTCTGTGTCTTCTTCAAAATAAGCTAAAAGCTGAGGTATTTGGTGATATATGCCCAATTTTTCCAGGGTTTGGGCTTCTGAGTTAAATAAACGTCTGGCGAGTTCGAGGTCTCTAGATTTGGTGTTAGCTGGTTTTAGCTGTTTGACCACACATAGGGGGTTTCCTGGACGTTGGGTATCTTCAGCAATGTAGGTTTCGCTGAATCCACCGGAACCGAGAACCTGGAGAATTTTGTAGCGTCCGCTGAGGATGTTTCCCGCGACTGCTAAATCTCGTTGCTGGAGTAGGTTGTGGAGGTCATGTTGTTGGCTGATAATCTCTTGGACAATGGGGGAAGATTTATATTTCTGAAAAATATCGACTAATTGGCGTTTTTTGATGCTTTCCTTGGCGAAGTCGGTTCCCAAATAAGCAAATCCGCCGAGAATGATCGCTGCGATGGGCACAGTTGTGGGGAAAATTAACTCAGCTGATAAAAATAAGATATAGCTAATGCCTGCCCAAATACTGGCAAGGGCGATGCTAGATATCAATCTACTTATCCCGGACTTGGTTCTGGTCAAGATTAGGACTTTACCGCCGACGAGGACAAGTACAAACAAACCGCGCCAGGGTAAACTGGTAATTCCTTGTCCAAGTGTTTTACCTGTCATCAAAGTGGCGATCGCATTGGCGTGAATTTCTACGCCTGACATGGGTTCAGGATACAACCAGTCGTTGACAGTGGCTACGGCATAATAATCATTGCCTAACTTGGCTGTGGCGCCTATCAGCACGATTTTATCTTGGAACACCTTTCCCTGTTGTAAATAGTTGTTCCAGTTTGGTGGGTCGAGTACGTACCACAAGGGAATGATTTTAAATGTTTGGGCTGGTCCGAAAAAATAAATGCGATCGCCCTTGGGTCGAGGATATTTTATTTGGGCGCCATTTAGCACTGCTTCTTCAAAGGCGGGAATTTTATCGATGAAGGTATCATTTTGGGCTAATAATTTGTTATATTCGCTCGCTAATCGGTGAATTTTCCCGTCAACCTCTAAAGGAAAATTCACCGTACCTATGGACACCGACTCGGTGCGAAACATTGGTTGTGGTTGCTTGAGTTGGGTGAAAATGCCTTGGTGTGTCAGGGAATCTTCATAAACTGCCGCTAAGGTAACTTTGCTACCATACTGTTGTAATGTGCGTTGTAATTGGCGATCGTCGGCAGTACCGTAACTACTTTCACTATCAAAAACCACATCCAAGGCGACAGAACGGGCACCAGCCTGCATCAACTTTTCGATAACCTGGGCGTATGCAGCACGTTTAAACGGGAAAGATTTCAGTGATTCCAGGTAAGCATACTGTTGTGGATTTGCTTTATAGTACTGTTCGGGGAGTGAAATTGACTGATTGTCAATTGCCAAAATCACGATTTCTTCGGGAGGCGCAACTGGTCCACGCAGTAGAAAAAAACTGCAAATTGCCTGATTTTCTAGCAAGTGAACCAAGCCTACCCCTGAAGCTGTCAGTAGTGCTGCTCCGATTACCACCCCACCAGTCAGCAGATGACCCAAGCCAGTCATTAGCCGAGAATGGTGTGCCGATGCTGTGGAAGTTGCTTTTGTTGGTTTTATTGACCTTCTATTGGCAGCAGAGACATAATTTGTGGTTAATGTAGATATAGGTTCTTCTGCCATATCATGATTTAATGATTGATTTAAGTACAATGCTTTTATTTATTCAGACCCCGTTTTAGTGGAATCAGACTTCAATTAGACTTAAATGAAAATCTTATACATTTGTAAATTGTCCTTGATTTCTCAGCTAACTTGCGTTGTCAAACCGGTTTTGACCGAAATTTTTCATATAAACACAGCCTAATTTAGTTCTGGGAGTCAGAAGCACTCATGGTTCCCAGGATTTGAGCCTGAGATGCTCGACCTTAGCACTTGCTGATAGCCAGATTCTACCTTACTTCACAGGTACAGGTACGCTCCTGTGGTTCTCCACTTGAACTAAGCTCTGTCAAGGGTGGTCAAGAGTCCAAAGTCCAAAGTCCAAAGTCCAAAGTCCAAAGTCCAAAGTCCAAAGTCCAAAGTCCAAAGTCCAAAGTCCAAAGTCCAAAGTCCAAAGTCCAAAGTCCAAAGTCCAAAGTCCAAAGTCCAAAGTCCAAAGTCCAAAGTCCAAAGTCCAAAGTCCAAAGTCCAAAGTCCAAAGTCCAAAAAATCTTGACCTTTGACCCTTGACCCTTGACCCTTGACCCTTGACCCTTGACCTTTGACCCTTAACCCTTGACCCTTGACCCTTAACCCTTGACCCTTGACCCTTAACCCTTGACCCTTGACCCTTAACCCTTGACCTTTGACCCTTAACCCTTGACCACCATAGCGGAAAATATATGTGCCCACAGAGTAGGTCTTCAGAACCCGTGTTTTGGTTAGCTTCTGCCTATGGTGCAATATTGTTGCCCATCAAAAAGCGTGTCCTGTTGTTGATGGTACAACCAACCTATAGATGGGTATCAGCCTACATCCTAGTCTAGGACTTATGCTATACATCTTTAGGGGTAAACTTAACTGTTATCTAGCCAAGAATGCTGTTATTTAGTCAATTTTATTGGTAGATTTTGATCATGGGGTACAATTTGTGCGCGTCTGAAATGAAAAATGTTCACCACCCAGCATATTTACTCCATTTTTTCAACTAATTTTATCCAATGAAAGAGGTAAGATAAAAGCTATACATGAATATATACTTTATAGATATTAGCAAATTTGTCATTTGAGAATTGCTATAATCTAGTGTTCCCTCTTAAATTTTTTCTATTATTTAGGTGTATTTTTCTATGGGTTCTCCAATGAATCGTCTGTCTATTTTTGTAGACGGAAACAATATGTTCTATGCTCAACAAAAAAATGGCTGGTTTTTTGACCCAAGGCGAGTCTTAGAATACTTCAAAAACGAGCAATCAGAAACAACCTTAATTAATGCCTTTTGGTATACTGGCTTAAAAGACCCACAAGATCAACGAGGTTTTAGGGATGCTTTAATCAGTCTGGGATATACAGTCCGAACTAAGATCCTCAAGGAATATTATGATGACTCATCGGGTCGCTACTCCCAAAAAGCTAATTTAGATATTGAAATTGTTGTAGATATGTTTAATACAGTAGATCAATACGATAGAGTAGTTTTATTTAGTGGCGATGGAGATTTTGAAAGAGCAATTGAATTATTACGTTCCAAGAATACGCATATTACCGTAGTATCAACAGAGGGGATGATAGCCAGAGAATTACGTAATGCAACGGATAGATATATTGACTTAAATGATATACGAGACTCCATAGAAAAAACAGAAGGTTAGTACCCTTAACAATTATTTACCAAAGAAATGGGTTTAAAGCCTCGCCCTTCTAGGGCGATTTTGATATAATATTGCCATGATTACACGAAAGTTTAAGCTGTACGAACACAAAAGGAATAGACACCTGAAACGGATGATCAACGCCGCAGGGGTGATCTATAACCATTGTATTGCTCTACATAAACGGTACGAAAGCATGTGGAGCAAACACTTAAACTGTGCAAAACTCCAGTCTCATATTGCCAAATTAAGAAAACGTCATCAATTTTGGCAATCAATAGGTTCTCAAACAGTGCAAGATATCTGTCAACGCATAGAGAAAGCCTACCAATTATTTTTTAAACATAATAAGAAAGGAGTCAGACCACCGAATTTTAAAAAGGTTAAGAAATACAAATCATTCACGCTTAAACAAGCAGGTTATAAACTCTTAAATGGGAATAGAATTAAAATTGCCAATCGAGTTTATCAATTTTGGAAATCAAGAGAGGTAGAGGGCAAAATCAAAACATTAACCATTAAACGCACTGCACTAGGTGAGTTATTTATGGTGATTGTAGTTAATAATGAATTAAAACCAGAAATTAAATCAACGACTGGTAAAATAGCGGGGTTTGATTTCGGATTGAAGACATTTCTAACTTGCTCTGATGGAACTTTAATTGATTCTCCACAATTTCTTAAGCAATCTCTGAATGCTATTAGGAAAGCTAGTAAGAACCACTCCAAAAAGGTAAAACGGTCAAATAATCGTGAAAGAGCTAGAAAAAATTTAGTTCGTCAACATGAAAATGTTTGTAACCGCAGACGTGATTGGTTCTGGAAATTAGCTCATGAATTGACAGACAAGTTTGATGTTTTATGTTTTGAAACCCTAAACCTCAAAGGTATGCAACGTCTTTGGGGTAGAAAAATATCAGATGTAGCTTTTGGAGAATTTATCCAAATATTGTCATGGGTAACTAAAAAGAAAAACAAACAACTTGTTTATATAGATCAATGGTATCCATCTAGTAAAACGTGTTCTCATTGTGGGCATATTTTAGAGAATCTAGATTTATCCATAAGACAGTGGCGTTGTCCATCTTGTCAATCAATTAATGGACGTGATGAAAACGCCGCGAGAAATATTCAAATGGTTGGGGCATCAACCATTGGGTTAGGTGATGTTAGACTGGCCATGCCAGCAATTGCTGTTTGACTCCAGAATCTCCGCCCTTTTAGGGCGGGGAGTATGTCAAAAAGGTAAGGAGCAGAAGAAAATGACAAGCAAGCCAGAGCGGATCATCATTTTTGATACGACACTGCGGGATGGAGAGCAATGTCCAGGAGCGACCCTGAATATAGACGAAAAGCTAGTGATTGCCAAGCAACTGGCGCGTCTGGGTGTGGATATAATTGAGGCAGGTTTTGCCTTTGCCAGTCCTGGAGATTTTGAAGCAGTCAACAAAATCGCGCAAATTGTCGGCACCCAAGAAGGACCTGTGATTTGTAGTTTGGCCAGAGCTAGACATGATGATATCAAAGCGGCCGCCGAAGCCATAAAACCAGCGGCTCGTGGGAGAATTCATACATTTCTGGCTACATCTAATATTCACCTGCAATACAAGCTGAAAAAGACGAAATCAGAAGTATTGGCGATCGCTGAAGAAATGGTGGCTTATGCGAAAACTTTCACAGATGATGTAGAATTTTCTCCCGAAGATGCAGGCAGATCTGATCCGGAATTTCTTTACCAAGTGTTAGAGCGAGTAATCGCCGCCGGTGCAACAACAGTTAATATTCCTGATACGGTAGGATATACAACCCCCAGCGAATTTGGAGGTATAATTAAGGGGATTGTCGAAAATGTCCCCAACATCGACAAAGCAATTATTTCTGTACATGGACATAATGATTTAGGCTTGGCAGTTGCTAACTTCTTGGAAGCGGTGAAAAATGGTGCCAGACAATTGGAATGTACCATCAACGGTATTGGCGAACGGGCAGGAAATGCTGCTTTAGAAGAATTAGTCATGGCATTGCACGTCCGCAGACAATATTTTAATCCCTTCTTTGGACGCCCAGCCGAATCGGAACAACCGCTGACGAATATCGACACCAGGCAAATTTACAAAACTTCACGCCTAGTTTCCAATTTGACGGGAATGCTAGTGCAACCAAATAAAGCAATTGTCGGGGCGAATGCCTTTGCCCATGAATCTGGTATACACCAAGATGGGGTGTTGAAAAATAAGCTCACCTATGAAATTATGGATGCCCAATTGATTGGTTTGGCAGACAATCAAATCGTTTTGGGTAAACATTCGGGAAGAAACGCCTTCGGTACCCGCTTGCGAGAATTGGGCTTTGAACTGTCGGACACCGAATTAAATAAAGCCTTCGTCAAATTTAAAGAAGTAGCCGACAAAAAGAAAGAAATTTCTGATTGGGACTTGGAAGCCATTGTGAATGACGAAATCCAACAAGCACCGGATTTGTTCCGTGTAGAGTTGGTGCAAGTTTCCTGTGGTAGCAACGCCAAACCTACGGCTACCGTCACCCTGCGGACTCCAGAGGGCGATGAATTAACAGATGCGGCGATTGGTACTGGTCCAGTAGATGCGGTTTATAAGGCAATTAACCGCGTGGTAAACGTCCCCAACCAGTTAATTGAGTTCTCCGTACAGTCGGTAACAGCTGGTATTGATGCCATTGGGGAAGTAACCATCCGTCTGCGCCATGAATCTAGGGTGTTTTCTGGTCACGCCGCCAACACAGATATCATTGTGGCATCGGCGCAAGCTTACGTAAATGCACTGAATAGATTGTATGCTTCATTGCAAAATAAAGGCAAGCAAGAAACAGTTAAAACTGTTGATGGTTGATGGTTAATGTATGTAGTATAGCGCTTCTCATTCAGATGAGGTACAAGATTATATCGCTAGGTGTAGGGGCACGGCAATGTTCCCTACGGGTGTACCGCACTAGGACGGGAAACGCTATAGCGCTAAAGGGTAGCGCTGCTACAAGCTATAAATTGGATCTTCTAAAGTTGGCTCTGGCGTGTGTAGCGTGTTTAATTATTAATTAAAGTCGATTGAATTGCTTTAAGAACAAGAGATATATTGTAGTAAAAGAGTTGGATGAATCTTTATGCTTTTAGAGTTAAGACAATTGAGGATTCAACCGGGACAGCAACTGTTACTTGAGGACGTTAGCTGGCAGCAATTTGAAAATATTTTAGCGGAATTGGGACAACATCGCGCCGCCAGAATTTCTTATAGTCATGGTTCTTTAGAAATTATGGTTCCCTTACCCGAACATGAAAAAGCCAAAGAAATTATTGGCGATATAGTCAAAATTTTACTGAATGAACTAAGTATCAATTATGATGCTTTAGGTTCAACCACCTTAAAAAGTGAAAAAATGAGTCAGGGAGTAGAACCGGATACTTGTTTTTACATTCAAAATCAAGCGGCGGTTATTGGTAAAAATCGCATAAATTTAAGTGTAGACCCACCCCCAGACTTAGCCATAGAAATTGATTTAACTTCTCGCACGCAATTGGATAATTACCAAATTTTGGGAGTACCAGAACTTTGGCGATATGGAAAACAAGGCTTACAAATTAACGTCTTGCAAGGTGGAAAATATGTAGAGTCAAATTTTAGTCCTACTTTTCCAGATATGCCGATAATTGAGTTAGTAAATCAATATGTCCAGCAAAGTCAAGTTGTTGGTAGCAGCCAAGCAATTCAAGCTTTTAGAAATTGGCTTGAAGACTTTTTACCTGAGTAGTTGATATTTAACCTACAGCATAATCTGTAAATTGGCGCTTGAACGGTGAATGAAAGCCGATGACTATATCCTGCTTGGGGATACCTAAATTTGCCAAATCTTCTCCTACTTCATTTTCTGTACCGTTGTGTTGTAACCAAACTTTGCCATCTTTGATGTCTATATGCAAAAAACAACCATAAACACGGCGCTGATTTTTCCAACCTACATTTACAAGTTGGTAATGGTGACGTTCTGTATCAAAAATTAATTGTGTCTCAATTTCGGTGTCTGAATTAGCAATTCCAGCATACTCTTGAAGAAGTTGCTCAATTATTTGTTGGTATTGTGTTATTTTATCCATTCGACAATATTCTCCGTTACAGGCTGATAAGTAATCAATTTAAGCTGATATGTTTTAATAATATTCTGTACAAGTCTGATGGTGAAGAATGAAGTGTATGTATCGATGGGAACTGCTAAATAAAGAGTACGGTCTGGTTC
This sequence comes from Gloeotrichia echinulata CP02, assembly GCA_038087035.1. Classification (NCBI taxonomy): domain Bacteria; kingdom Bacillati; phylum Cyanobacteriota; class Cyanophyceae; order Nostocales; family Gloeotrichiaceae; genus Gloeotrichia; species Gloeotrichia echinulata. The sequence goes on from CP051187.1 coordinate 3,480,876, forward strand.
TTGTTCTGATAATGCTAGTCGATAGTTAATAAACTGTCCTAAAGCTGTGTGAAATTCAGAGATTGCAGATGTTTTAAAAAAACTCTTAACTTCTACAGCAATTTTTTCACCCTCTCTTTCTGCTGCTAAGATTTTTTCTGCTCCCAAGTCGATATACATATCTCCTAATTCAAAACTGACGGGTAAGGGATCATGGGTGATTTTCCACCCATCTTTTTCTAGACCCCGTTTGACTGCGTTGTGAAAGATATCTCTGGCTGGCATGATTTCGTATTATAAAGGATTTTTTACACCGCTATGCTTTCTCAGAATCCCTAATTGCTTTCTGGTTTCAGTAATCCGCGATTCATGATAACTAAGAGTTCAGGGTCATTGATCATTTGTCATTTGACCCTTGACCCCTGACCCTTGATAAATTTAAAAATCAACTCCACGTTTGAGTTCTACACCGTGATTAGCATAGTGTTTATGACAGTAAACCTCGGAGTGAACACTAGCTAAGTCAAAATATGCGGGTTGATGTTGACAGCGACCAGTGATAATAACTTCTGTATCGCGGGGTTTGCGAAGTAAAGCTTGAACAATGGGTTCAACGGGGAGTAATTCCAGGTCAACAGTGGGATTGAGTTCATCAAGGATGATAGTTTTATACAATCCAGAGGCGATCGCTGTTTTGGCGATTTCCCAACCCCTCTCAGCTTCTACGTAGTCCAATTCTTGGCGGGAATTGCGCCAGACAATAGCGTCTCGACCACAGCGTTGATGATCGACGACTTCGGGATATGATTGTTGCAAAGCGGCGATCGCAGCATCTTCTGTGTAGCCACTACCACCTTTGAGCCATTGCATAATCAATACCCTGGTAGATCCTGGGTGATTAATTCCCCGACCTATGGCTTTGAGCGCCTTACCCAAAGCGCTGGTAGATTTACCTTTACCAGCACCAGTGTAAATTTCGATTCCCTCAATCAACAATGCTTTAGCCGTTGGGTGGTCCTGGGGTTTCATTTCTGAATGCAAATCCGCAATATCCAGCAACTTTTGCGGCGCCGCACGTCCAGTAGCAATAATTTCCAACTCCTGGGGTTTAGATTTGAGTGTTTGTACGACCTCATCGACTGGGAGTAAACCCAAATCGAGGACGGGGTTAATTTCATCCATAACCACAACTGAATATAACCCAGAGGCGATCGCACCTTTAGCTACATCCCAACCCCGCGAAGCTTCCGCACAGTCAAAGGGGGTAACTTCCTCTGCGCCAAAAAATTCTGCTCTCCCAGTGCGAACCTGGTCAATTAAATGTGGAAACCCCCGCTGTAAAGCAGTAATTGCCCCATCTTCATCATAATCACGTTCTGGTCCTTTGAGAAATCGCAATAATAAGACGCGATTGGAATTGCTGGGTGCATTTATCCCCAAGCCAATCGAGCGCAAAACCACCCCTAAAGCCGCTTGGGACTTTCCTTTCCCCGCACCATCGTAGACGTGAATTTGACCAGTGAGGCGTTCAGGACGCACTTGCGCCGTGCGAATACCGATACCGTTCCTTGTCATCTCTCGAAAAGCTCTTATATGGCAGTCTTTTATCTTACCGAACCTGTTGTACTATCAGCCAGATAAGCTCACCCAGCACCTAGGTACACTAGAGAGCGCAATGTATTAATAATCTAAATAGCAGAATAGTGGCACACCAACATGGCAAAGGGCAAGAACAATGAGATAATTGCCCCCATCACCCCCACTATCCCAGTTATACTCTCTAAAGTTAACCCTTACCGTTGAAGGTTTATGTTTGAAAATTGGACAGTTCCCAGTATTGTACCCCTCGGTGCAGTTTTGTTTGACTTTTTATTTGTGCTGATTGCCATCCCGGTAGAAGCGTATGTTTTGAATACCCGGCTGCTATTTGACAAAAAGACGAGCATTTTTTATGCTATATCGGCTAATCTCTTTTCCAGCGTGATTGGTTGGATTGTATTCTTTCTCCTAGAGCCAATTTTGCCAGTACAGTTAAAATCTGAGTTAATTAAGTATGTATTTTTCAATAATTTTAAACCAAGCACCCAAAGTTTAGTTATTGTCACAGCCTTTATAATTTTCTTTGCAACTTTCCTGGTTAAATTCTTTATCTTAAAAGTTCTCTTGCTCGTCTTAGACCCAGAAGCAGGAAAAGCGAAAAACGAAGAAGAAACTACAGAAACTCAACGAAGACAACGCCGTCGGTTGATCAAGTTTAAAATTCAGAATACAAATTTAGTGACTGCTACGTTAATCGCCAATTCACTGAGCTATAGTGCTATCACTATTATTTTGTTGATTGGCGCTAGTCGCTAGATATGATTCATTGTGATGGACATAGTAACAGGAGAGGTTAAAGTATGGACGCCTTGTTTAAAGATGTATTAGGTATATTCAAATTCGTTCAAGACTTTTTCAAGGGAATCCAAGAAAAATTATGGCCGAAAAAAGCATATTCGTGGCAGATGCTTATTTATTTGAGTGTTTTTTCTTGGGCACTCTCATTTTTTGCCACTGCTCCTATAAATGATATGATTGCATTTTGCGGTTGGTTATTTTTAATTGCCGGTACAGCTTGGTATACCACTGATGATCCGTTAAGGGTTCCTGGTACTTTTATGCCGGTAGGAGCAGTAATCACAGGATTCTTACTCAGTGTTTTTGCTTTAGGAAATGAGCAAACTGGAGTTACACCAGGAACAATCGTGCTTTGGCCGACATTCTCAGCATTAATTACCGCAATTCCCGAATTTTTTGAAGGGACTGGTACTGATTCCAAAGCTCAGATTCCGAAACCAGAAGCCCGCCAAAAACTGTTAGTCTTAGTGGGCAGTTGTATGCTGCTAAGTTGCTGGATTAACTTATACTTCGTGACGAATAATTGGGCTAAAGAATATCCCACTTCGCTGTCAGATAATTTTCAACGCAGCACATTGGTAATTAGAGTTGAGCCGCCAAACAAAAACGTGGGTAACGGTGCTGTGATTCTCGACAGAATTGAACAACTAGTAGAACAAAGAGTATCTAAACAACCTTGGTCACAGGTGGAGAAATGGCTACAAAATTCCAAGAAAAATCTTGATAATCTCAACCAGATAGTAATGTTAGATAACCGCCTGAAGAACTATGACGAAAAGGAATTATGGCGGATTGAACGGCGTATATCAACTCCTAATCCTCAGAAAAAAGATGAGTACACACTAGACATATTCAGTATTTGGACTGGGCCTAGTTCTAACCCACGCGGGTATTATCTCAAAAAGTCTTGTCAGATTCGACCAATAGCAGACAGGACAAAAACTTTCAGCACCAACAAGCCAGATGAGATACCCATCATTGCAGAAATTGAGTGTGGTCGCATCAGTAAACCTATGATCGGACCACCTCCACCACAACGCTGAAGAAGTGACAACTGACAACTGACAACTGACAACTGACTAAATTGCAATGAATTTTGGCAGAATTTTTGTCCTAGCAAGGAATGTATTTCAGGAAGTGATACGCGATCGCATCCTTTATATTATCGGCTTTTATGCGCTGATACTGGCGGCTGCTTTTCGGCTACTTCCTGAATTTTCCGCCAATACCGAAGACAAAATGTTTTTAGACTTTGGTATAGTGGCGATGAATATAATTAGCTTAATTGTTGCTATTTTTGTAGGTACAGGACTGGTTAATAAAGAAATTGAAAAACGTACTATTTTGGTGTTAATTGCTAAACCTGTTAGTCGCAGTGAATTTATCACTGGTAAATACTTGGGATTATCAGCGGTGCTAGCTGTACTCGTCAGCATCATGACAGCAATTTATCTCGGATTTTTGCAATTTGGTGCTATTCCTCATCCCACGGTGAGCATTTTAATTGCGGTAATTTTCTTATTCTTGCAGATGACATTAATCACTGCTGTAGCTATTACTTTCGGTGTTTTTACGAATTCACTATTAGCAATAGCTTTAACATTTGCGGTGTATTTAATGGGTAATATAACTCAAGATTTATTAAAATTTGGTCATCTCACCCGCAACTCTAACATCGAACGCCTCACCCAAGGTTTGTATCTGATTTTGCCAGATTTCTCGCGATTAAATTTAAAAAATCATGCCGTTTATGGTCTCCAAGCCTTACCTGATACAACTGCATTAATAACTAATGCTGGTTATGGCTTGCTATACAGTGTCATACTGTTAGCGATCGCTATTCTGATTTTCTCACAACGAGAGTTTTAGAAACTGCCAATGAAAAACTCCACCCACAATGAGTAATGAGTAATGAGTAATGAGTAATGAGTAATGAGTAATGAGTAATGAGTAATGAGTAATGAGTAATGAGTAATGAGTAATGAGTAATGAGTAATGAGTAATGAGTAATGAGTAATGAGTAATGAGTAATGAGTAATGAGTAATGAGTAATGAGTAATGAGTAATGAGTAATGAGTAATGAGTAATGAGTAATGAGTAATGAGTAATGACAAATGAGTAATGAGTAATGAGTAATGAGTAATGAGTAATGAGTAATGAGTAATGAGTAATGAGTAATGAGTAATGAGTAATGAGTAATGAGTAATGAGTAATGAGTAATGAGTAATGAGTAATGAGTAATGAGTAATGAGTAATGAGTAATGACAAATGAGTAATGAGTAATGAGTAATGAGTAATGAGTAATGAGTAATGAGTAATGAGTAATGAGTAATGAGTAATGAGTAATGAGTAATGAGTAATGAGTAATGACAAATGAGTAATGACAAATGAGTAATGACAAATGAGTAATGAGTAATGAGTAATGAGTAATGAGTAATGAGTAATGAGTAATGAGTAATGACAAATGAGTAATGAGTAATGAGTAATGAGTAATGAGTAATGAGTAATGAGTAATGAGTAATGAGTAATGAGTAATGAGTAATGAGTAATGAGTAATGAGTAATGAGTAATGAGTAATGAGTAATGAGTAATGAGTAATGAGTAATGAGTAATGAGTAATGAGTAATGAGTAATGAGTAATGACAAATGAGTAATGAGTAATGAGTAATGACAAATGAGTAATGAGTAATGAGTAATGAGTAATGAGTAATGAGTAATGAGTAATGAGTAATGAGTAATGAGTAATGAGTAATGAGTAATGAGTAATGAGTAATGAGTAATGAGTAATGAGTAATGAGTAATGAGTAATGAGTAATGAGTAATGAAAGAATTATTAAGATATTAACAACTTCAACGCTGTAGTAACTTCCCCGGAGGCGGAAATTGCTACAGCGTTTTTAGTTCCTCAAATTGCACGAGAGAAATGTTTCTCTCGCGTTTTTGTATGGTTGTCAAACATCACAGCAATGTTTCTCACCAACAATCTACCAATATCTGTGATTTGGATGTGATTTGTTGATAAATTTATCAGTCCATCTGCTTCTAGAAGCTTCAATACCTCTAGTTCCTCGACGAAATATTCATCAAACTTGATGTGATATTTGTCTTCAATGTCTGGCTTATGCAGTTGAAAGTGCGACATAATAGACATAATTACATCACGTCTGATAATATCATCCTGATTCAGTTTGATGCCTTTACTAGTTGGTAACACACCCGTATCAATTGCCTGATAATAATCTTTTAATTGCTTGTGGTTTTGAGCATAGGCATCTTCTAACATACTAATGGATGTCGCACCAAAACCAAACAATTCCGTTTCAGCGTGGGTGGTGTAGCCTTGGAAGTTGCGTTTGAGGGTGCCATTGCGTTGGGCGATCGCTAATTCATCATCTGCTTTAGCAAAATGATCCATCCCAATAAATAGATACTGATTATTCGTCAGTTCTTCAATGGTCATTTTCAGAATTTCTAGCTTTGCTTGTGGACTTGGTAGTGCATCTTCTGGAATATTTTTTTGTGCGGGTTTTATCCACGGAATATAAGCAAAGTTAAAGACCACAATTCTGTTAGGATCTAAAGCAACAGTCTTTTTAACTGTTTCCCTAAATGTCTGGAGTGTTTGATGCGGTAGACCATAAATTAAGTCTACATTCACACTTTCAAACTGGGCTTCTTTAATCCAACTCATGACATCAAACAGCATTTCTTCTGGCTGGACACGATTCACCGCTACTTGTACTTCGCGATTAAAATCCTGGATACCAAAACTAATCCGGTTAAACCCAATCTGTCTGAGAAATAAAATGTAGTTTCTATCGACATAGCGGGGATTAATCTCTATCGAAATTTCTGCTTGTGGATCGATAGTGAAGTGTTTGGTGATATTTTTCCACAAGAATTCTACCTGCTCAAGTTCCAAGTAATTAGGAGTACCACCACCCCAGTGAATCTGCAGCACTTGGCGATTTGGATCGATTAAAGTTGAAGTGTGCTGAATTTCTCGAACCAATTTATCTAAGTAAGGCTTGGCAATATTCTTGTTATTAGAAATTACCGTATTACAGCCGCAGAAATAGCAAGCACTCTGACAAAATGGTATGTGGAAATACAAAGAAAGGGGGGTTTTTCTTTGATTTGAGGCGGCGATCGCAGCGTGAAAATCGCTGGTAGTAAATGCTTCGCTTAATTCAGTCGCCGGTGGGTAACTAGTGTATCTCGGTGCGGATTTATCATACTTTTTGATCATATCTAGATCAAACTTCACACCAGGTAATAGAAAAACCATTAAATCCTCCGAGGTAATCACGCTATCCTGTCGGTTTTGTCGCGAGATGGGAAAAGGGGGAGCGGGGGGATAACTCTTGATTCTTGACTCCCAACTTAGCACTCACTTTAACTATTAATCTTTTTATAACTATAAAGATATTAAAATTTCTTTATATTGTTGTCGTTCTCACTACGGCCAGAAAACTTGTTGTTATATCAGGATTACCAGCCTGATCAACCCAAGCTATACAATATTTTCTCAATTCTGAAATTGAGCTATAGCACTTCCTATTCAGATGAGGTACAAAATTGTATCACGCGATGTAGGGGCACGGCACTGCCGTGCCCTTACCGATGTACCTCACTAGGGCGAGAAACGCTATATTGTATCGCGGTACCCATTTATGGTTATATAACTGTAAAAGGAAAAAATATTCCAGAATTCTCATGGTTAAATCTGTGGAAACGCCAGAACCTGAGTTACTGAAACCAGGGATTAAAGCGCCTGTTCAGGAAACATTGCTAACACCCCGGTTTTATACCAGGAATTAATACGAGAAGGCGTTCATTAGACTTGTTACAAAAGTGGAATTTTTGGTCAGTGGTCAGTAGTCAGTGGTAAAACAAGTAATAACAGCTTACAAGCAAGATACAGCAACTTTCATTTCTTTTAACCACAGATCCTTGTAGGGGCGCAAGGCCTTGCGCCCCAAAAGCGTGGTCTATTTACCTGAAAATCATTGTAATATCTGTACCTCATTTACCTGCAATCTGCTGTATTAAACCACATCCAAAAACAACTGACCACTGACAATTGACCACGCCAAGCAGCTCAAACTAAAAACGAACGAGCTAATAAAAAGCTAGAAATCGATTTCGCATCTATTGCTTCACCCTCTAGAATCGCTTTTTCTAGTTCTTGCGGAGTGTAAAATACAGTTTCAATATCCTCGTCGTGATCTTGGCTTGGTGGTGTATCCAGCTTTTCCAAGTCGCGAGCGAGAAAAGCATAGATAATCTCATCTGAATAGCCAGGAGCGAGGAAAAACTCTCCTAGTTTATCCCATTTATGGGCACGATAGCCAGTTTCCTCTTCAATTTCACGCTGCACTGTTGTGAGGGGTTCTTCATTGGGTTCCAAAGTACCGGCGGGAAATTCTAATATCCTTCCCTGAACTGCAAACCGATACTGGCGCACCAGTATCAGTTTACCATCTGCTGTTACAGGCACAGCTAGAGCGCCTCCTGGGTGACGAATACATTCCCATTCTCCTTCCGCTTGATTAGGTAAACGCAAGCGATTAACTTCAAAATTAAACTTGCGACCTTTATAGAATAAGCGTTGTTTCAGCAGCTGTGGTAATTCTCTACCTAATGGCATAGTAATAATTATTTGTCTGTAAATACACAAGAAAATACTGATGAGGATTAACAAATCAGCAGCTATCTGCGTTTATGGTTGGTAATTTTAATTTCCCATAAATAACTGTACATCAGAACAGTTTACCTCTTTAACCAAATCTTTAATAACAGACCCAGAAACTGGTTCTACCCAATCTGAGGCGATTTCTGTCAGTGGTAGCAAGACAAAAGCTCGCTCCCGCATTCGGGGATGGGGAATTTCTAGGGTTGGTGTCTGCAAAATTATGTCATCATATAACAACAAATCCAGATCAAGGGTGCGTGGTCCCCAACGTTGTCGACGAACACGCCCAAATTTTTGTTCAATTTTTAATAAATTTTCTAACAATATTTGGGGTTGCATATCTGTTTGTAGTATGACGCAGCCGTTTAAGTAATCTGGCTGTGGTGGTCCTACGGCTTTGGTGATATACCAACTGGATCTGGCAGTGATAAAAATACCCGGTGTATCAGCTAAACTCTGTATAGATGCTTCTAAAATTGCCTGGGAATCGCCCATATTACTACCGAGAGCAATGGCGCAAGCTGGAAATAAGCCTTTGTCTGGGCGTCTATACCTAGGCTCGGCGGTATTGTTGCCCTCTGCTATTAACAGTTTTTTTTCTCTGAACAATTACTTAAGAAAATGTATTAACAGTTACAGAACTAAATTAACTAATTCTCAAAAATCATTCTTTTACACAGAATCTAGTTAATTATTTATGGGATATTATACTAGCACGAATGTGGTGCGCTAACCCCAAAATTTTTGATTGGTGGTTAGGTGGCAACTACTTTGAGGGAGGAACTAATGTGGGGAAGCTGACCTCCTGGTTCAAGCTACGATCAACTGATTTAAGTGAACCTGACAAGGAGAAACCGCGATTGCCTTCTGGTAATTATCACGAAAGCGAGGAATCCGCAAATGACAACACACCACCAACAATGCTGGTGAAAAGCAAGCAGTTATTGGCCCAGATGCAAAACATATCATCTGGGATAATTGCCAAATTTTCCAGCAGCGATAAACCGTTTTATCGTCGCCTTTGGTTTTGGGCTGGCTTGAGTGTAGGTGGTGGGATGATCGCTGTCAACTACGGGATTGGGGAAATAGATCGCACTTTACCGAATAAAGCTGAGTTAAACGCCGTTGTCCGAGAGCAAACGCTAACGATCAAGGCTGCAGATGGTACTATATTACAACAGCAAGGAGAAATAGGCAGAGAACAGCTAAACCTAGAACAAATACCAGATACACTCAAGAAAGCTTTCGTAGCCTCCGAAGATAGGAGATTTCAGCAACACAATGGTGTAGATCCCCAGGGGATTGTCAGAGCGGTTTGGAATAATTTGCGATCGCAGGACGTAGTGGAAGGTGGTAGTACCATCACCCAACAGCTAGCCCGGATTCTTTTCCTCAAGCAAGAAAAGACATTTTGGCGTAAGCTCAAAGAAGTCCGTCTGGCTCAGAAAATGGAGCAAGAATTGACCAAAGACCAGATTCTTGAGCGCTATCTCAATTTGGTATATTTGGGTTCTGGGGCTTATGGTGTAGGTGATGCTGCCTGGGTATACTTCAGTAAAACGGTAGATCAACTCACCTTACCAGAAATGGCAACTATCGCCGGCTTGGCACCAGCACCCAGCGTCTACGCCCCAGACAAAAATCCCCAAGTAGCCACACAGCGCCGGAATATGGTCCTGCAAAGGATGCAAGAAGACGGATTAATTACAGTAGCCCAAAAGCAAGCAGCCATTCAGGAACCATTAACCATCAAAAGCCGTTTCCCCAAGCGACTGCAAGTAGAATCTCCCTATTTTACTACCTATATCCAAAAAGAATTGCCCAAGTACGTTTCCCCCGATATATTGGCAGGGGGAGGCTTAGTGGTGGAAACCACCCTCAACCCGACTTGGCAAAAAGCCGCAGAAGAGGCTGTAGCAAAAACGCTACGAAATCAAGGTAGCTGGGAAAACTTTAAGCAAGGGGCTTTAGTAGCCATTGACCCCCGCAATGGTGAAATACAAGCAATGGTTGGTGGTAAAGACTTTGGTAAGAACCAGTTTAATCGTGTTACCCAAGCCCAGCGTCAACCAGGATCGACATTTAAGGGCTTTGTCTATGCTACAGCGATCGCTACCGGCAAGAGTCCCAATGACAGTTACCTGGATGAACCTTTTGAGGTGGGTGGCTATGAACCAAAAAACTACAGTGAAAAGTTTTACGGCACAATGACTCTGCGAGATGCTCTCACCCGTTCTATAAATATTATTGCGGTGAAGTTGTTGATCGATGTCGGGTTTAATCCTACCATTAAACTAGCCCATCAAATGGGGATTAAATCGCAACTCAAGCCTAGTTATTCCTTAGCCCTTGGCTCGAATGAAGTGAATCTGCTGGAATTAACCAGCGCTTATGGCAGCTTTGCTACTATTGGATTGCACAGCGAAGTTCACGGGATTCGCCGCGTTCTCAACCGTCGGCGCGAGGTAGTCTGGTCAGCAGATTTCCAGCCCAAACGGGCCCTTGACGCTCAAAGTGCCGCAATTATGACCTGGATGCTACGCAATGTTGTGGAAGAGGGTACGGGTACTCCTGCTCAGTTAGATAACAGACCCGTAGCAGGTAAGACAGGTACATCCGATGAAGCCCGGGACTTGTGGTTTATTGGCTATATTCCCCAAGTCGTCGCTGGGGTTTGGCTCGGTAACGATGACAATCGCCCCACTAATGGTAGCAGTGGTAGCGCCGCCTATACCTGGCACGAATTTATGGAAAAAGCAGTCAAGGGAATGGCGGTAGAAAAGTTTCCCGAACGACCAAAGCTAAAAGGACGTAAAGGCACCATCAAGGCCGAACCCATCAAGGGGAAACGAATCGTCAAGAAGCCTATATCTTCTGATGATAACCAATCAGATGGGGACAACTCAAATAGATATAACTCAAATAGAGATAACTCAAATAGAGATAACTCTAACAATGATGAACGCCCATCGAGAAGACGCAGAAGTAGGAGAAGCTATTCTCAACAAGACCAGCAACAATCAGATGAGACTCCCAGACGCAGAAGGCGTTATTATCAGCAGCAAAACGATGACACACCAACACCTACAAGGCGACGCCGATATCGCAGCGAAGAATCTGGTTCCAGTGACTCTTCCTCTAATTCATATCGTCCACGACGGCGATCGCGACGAGTAGAATCCGATTCCCCTTCACCTTCAAGGTCTCAACGGTCTTCCTCCCCCGAAAGCAATAATTCCTCCGGTTCCGGTTCTTCCGATTCTTCACCGTCACAGCCTTCTTGGCGCGAAAGACTCAGACCGAGTGAATCTTCCTCACAATGAGGAGTGAGGAGTGAGTAATGAGTAATGAGTAATGAGTAATGAGTAATGAGTAAGGAGTAATGAGTGAGGAGTAATGAGTAATGAGTAATGAGTAATGAGTAATGAGTAATGAGTAATGAGTAATGAGTAATGAGTAATGAGTGAGGAGTGAGGAGTGAGGAGTTAGGAGTTAGGAGTTAGGAGTTAGGAGTTATACCGTTTCACTTTAAATATGATACAAATACGTTGGTAGGGGCACGGCATTGCCGTGCCCTTACGGGAAATCTATATGTATCAGAGTTTTGGTGAAATGGTATTAGGGGTCAAGGGTCAGCCAATTTTGGATTTTAGATTTGCGTGCTTCGCAGTGTAAAGCCTACGGCATAGCGTAGCGTAAAGCGACTTAGGAGCGTCTTTTGGATTGACCGCGACCACATTAGCGTAGCGGGACGAAGTACGGGTGCGGGGCTTAAACCAGTTAACAGTTAACAGTTAACTGTTAACTGTTAACTGAAGTTATCCCCCAATCTCCTCCTCTCCCGCTCCCTCTGTCTCCAGTCGGTCAAACTAGCGGGAGATGTATGAGTGGTGTATAGGTGATACGCTCGGTTTATACTTTGTTAAGAAGTGTTACCAACAACAGGACAATATACTCATGTATTTATTCATGCAAACAGCAGCACCAGAAGTTGCTGGTTCCCATTTTCCTTTAGCTTTCACCTTGGTGTATGTGGTTGGTTTTATTGCAGCTGTAACCATTGGTTCAATTGCTTGGTACAACTCTAAACGTCCACCTGGTTGGGAAAATAAAGACCGTCCTGATTTTGTCCCCAAGGTTGATAAAGAAGAAAGTCCGGGTAAAAGTTGAGGTTTGACGGTTGATAGTCAACCATGAACTATCAACCGTCATCATTCAACAGTCATCACTTAGCACGATGATTAGTTTTGAACTTCAACCCAACGACGGTAAAGTTTTTGAATTTGCTTGAGCAGCGTAGTATGGGCTGGTTGGTTTGACTCGTTTATCTTGGCTAACTCCTGTAATTTTGTCAGGAGTCTTGCTTCCTCCATCGCCACTTCACCATCGCTATAAATTAAACCACTGATGGCTTCAATCAGATTTTCGCAATCTTCAACGCTGGGGCGATCGCCTAGATATTCCTCCACCCAGTTATAGCACTGTTTTGGTTGCACAGGAACTAATTCGTACAACCAAGGCTTAATCTCTGGATCGGTAGCCAAACCTTTTGCTTGCGCTATTTCGCGCAGATACTGCCGTTCTTCCGGCTGAATTCTACCATCAATCCAAGCTGCTCCTATCAGGATTTTAACTAAATTTTTCACATTGGCGTTAGTAACCATGCTGCATCCTCTGGGAGATTCAAACCTCCATCAAATCCTACAGCCCGAAACAGTACTCACTCGGAATTATCGGTTTTTCTTAAGCGCACCATAAAAAAGCCATCCATATCCTGTTGATGAGGCCAGACTTGCAGCCAGCCCTGTGATGTGGTATAATCAGCAAAAGGTGAATCAACTTGCAAAGGTGCGATTTTCCAATCAGGGTTCTGTGCTAAAAAGGCAGTAATGACGCCTTCATTTTCCACAGGATGCAGGGTACAGGTGGCGTATACCAATACACCCCCATCTTTAACAAAAGTTGACGTGTGTGATAACAATTCTGTTTGCAGCCGCGAAAGTTCAAAGACAGTCTCTGGTGTCTGTCGCCAACGCGCATCTGCATGACGGTGCAAGGTGCCCAAACCGGAACATGGTGCATCAAGTAATACACGGTCTGCAGTATTTTTAAACTGGGAAAAATGGCGAGTATCCCCAGTGCAAATTTCAATTGATTGCAAATTCAACCGACGAGCATTTTCCTGTAGTTTACGCAGACGAGAAGCAGTGCGATCGCTAGCCCAAATCTTCCCCTCATCCCTCATTAATTCCGCAATATGAGTTGTTTTCCCCCCCGGTGCAGCACAGGCATCAATAATCACCTCACCAGGTTGGGGGTCAAGCAAATGACTCACCAACTGGGCGCTACTATCTTGTACAATCCACCAACCCTCGCTAAAACCTGGAAGTTCTTGAATCGGACCACTGTTACCAATAATTCGTAAAGCTTGGGGTAAATGGGGAACGCGCCTGACTAGCACATTAACCGATTGTAACGCCGCTTCAACAGCTTCAATGGAAGTGCGAAGGGGATTAATTCGCAAGTCAATGGTGGGAGATTGGTTCATCCACAGACATAATTTTTCCGTTTCCACCACACCCAATTGTTCTAACCAAACTTGTATAATCCAGTCAGGAAAACTGTGTAAAATCCCCAAACGTTCCACCGGATTGTCCGACAATTCTAAAGGATCATCTTCCCCCCGCTCTACCACAAGGCGGAGATATTGACGTAATAGACCATTAACAAAACCCGTCAGTCCCGAAAAGCCATTTTCTTTAGCCAATTGGACAGTAGTATTGACAGCCGCTGAAGCAGGTATACGTTCTTGATAGCGCAGTTGGTACAAGCCCAGATGGAGGATAGCGCGGAGGTCTGGAGGTTGTTGATGGGCTTTCTTTTTAGCCAATTGGTCAATCAGAGCATCCAGAGTGCGCTGCCTGCGGACACTGCCATATACTAATTCTGTCACCAAACGGCGATCATGATTAGGCAAATTTGCCCGTTGCAGCACACGGTCTAGGGCAAAATCAGCATAAGCCCCCTTGTGAACATCTCCCAGGGCGTGAAAAGCTAATTGACGGGGGTTCGTCATGAAGTTACGTCAGCGTCTGTTTCTAGCGCAGTATATTTGCAGAAAACGTTAATCCCGATTTTTAATATATATAACACGACAATAGTGGAAATTGTAGCGTCACCGGTTCTCTAAATATTTCGCCAGCGACAGGAATACCCCACGCATAAATGCGGGTGGATCATGTTAGCACTCCAATGGGGCACAATGTTAATCTCAACAAAGCGGTCGGCCAAGAGATGCAACGTCCAGGGAACACCACCGGAAGGTAGCGTTCCACAGGCGAGAGCAATCAGCCGTGCCTCATCTTCGCTATCAAAAAACCAGGATCTAAACGCCAAAATCTATGGTGTCGGGTAATTCTTTTTCAACAGACGTTAAGTGCCGACATTGCCAAGCGTAAATGCTCATAAACACTATCAAGCATCCTATGATCATCAATAAAAGGCGTATTCCCTGTCCAGATCCAACACCGATTACTTGTCCGACAGTTGGGGCTAGTAAACCATTGTCTGCCATCAATGGTTCAAAAATCTGATCGGCTAAAAAACCTGCAACCCCAAAGGCTACAGGGATAGTAGCATCCGAAAGTGTGCGACTAAAGGCAAACACCCGGCCTTGAACCTCGATCGCCACCTTTTTTCTAAGGATCAGTTGACTACAGCCATTAGTCGTCGCCAAACCACAAAACGAGACAAATATAGCAATAGTCAAAGTCACAACGGTAGGATGGAACCCTACCATAAGAACTGATAGCCCATTGATCACTTGAGAACCCAAAACACCATAAACCAGCCTTATCCGAATATTCCAATGACTAACCAACAAACTGCCAGCTAATATTCCCATGCTGCCAATGGACAAAATCTTACCCAAAGTTGCTGGAGAAGTAAATGACAGGGCCATAGGAGTAGCTAGAATTTCCACCACCCCTAGCAAAAAGTTAGCAGCGGACATAAAGAAGACTAGTGCCAATAACCCCACACGCTTGCGAATATAATTCCAGCCATAGGCTGCTTCTTTCAGCACTGAACTTTTGGTCAATGGAGATACTGCTTTAACCTGCGGGAATCGCACCAACACCAAGGTCACAAAAGCGAACAAAAAAGTGATGCTGTCAACTAGAATGACACCCTGCAGATGGATAGTATCTAGTAATACTCCTCCCAACAGGGGAGCCACTAGACGACTGGACTCTCCCATCTGCATCATGCCAGTCCCCCAACTCAAGTATTTTTTTGGTAGCAGTAAAGTAGCTGCTGCCGTATATGCTGGCCAATGACAGGAGCTAAAGATAGAGTTGATGGCAACGGCTACGTATATATGCCAAACTGCCAAATGTTCGTTAAGAACAAGATAGGCAATCACCAACATGGTTAACCCCGATCCTGTATCACAAACAAGCATCACCCATCGTCGGTTCCAACGATCCACAAGGACACCAGCGAGGGGGAAAAGTAGAACACTCGGCAGCTGGGCAAACATAGAGATAAGCGCAAATTGAGTGATAGAGCCAGTCTGTTGGTAAACCCAAATACCGAGAACAAAGCTGGTTAGGCCTGAGCCGAGCAATGAGAGCAATTGCCCCAACCAGACGACAATAAAAACACCCATGCTTTGGGCAGTGCGCTGCTCCATATTTGATACTTTTTTCGTGAATTTAAAACTAATGAAACACAGAAATTGCCAAGCGATCAAACAGCCAATCGGGGAGAAGCCAACGGGCTACAGCAATTAATTTGGCATTCCAGCCAAGTAAATACCGAATTTTTGGTTTTTTGCTAAACAAGGCGTGGGCAACCATGTTCACAGCCTGTTCAACGGGTGTTCCCGTCGCGTAATATCGTTGAGTGTCTAGAGCTGTTTTCTCTACTGCTTCTGACCAAGAGGGGTAGTAAAGATCTAGCTGTTCTTTTGTGACTAAACTAGGCAACTTCTCAAAGGTTGCTTGGGACTTCTCCCATAAGGGGGTGACCACAACTGCTGGTTCAATCAGTGCTACTTTAATGTTCCAAGGAGACAGCTCCAATCGCAGGGCATCAGACAATGCTTCAATCGCATATTTAGTTGCACAGCCACTGCCCACAATTGGAAATACACATCGACCATTGATCGAACTAATATTCACAATTCGTCCCTGTGATCGCCTCAGGAGGGGCAAGCAAGCCTTAATCATGGATAGATAGCCAAAATAACCAACGTCCATTTCGTGACGCACCCACTCCAATGGCAAAAGCTCAAAAGGCCCCATATATTCGTGAGCGGAATTATTTAATAAACCGCTCAGTAATACATCCCGTTGACATAGCGCCGCACTGATCTGAGCTACTGCTGTTTCAATCGTAGCTAAATCGGTAACATCGAGCAGCACCGGAGTAATATTGTCTCCGGCTTCTTGTTGTAATGCTGCTCCTTTGTCGAGATCCCTGACTCCTGCAAATACCCAAAACCCAAGATTCGCAAATGTTTTGGCACAGGCGGCTCCGATACCACTGGAGGCAGCAGTAATAAAAATGGCGGACTTGACTCCAGATGCTGGAAAATGCATAAATCTATATCCTAAAAACCCAAGTTGCTAGTTATTAATTTTGGTGAATTTTATAGTCTGTAGGGTGCGTCAGACAGGTTAATTTTCAACGAAGATAACTAATTTTCGGTTTCTGACGCACCCTACCTCATATAACTAGCAACTTACGTTAAAAGTAGGATTGCAAACCGCCACTGCGACGAATATCTAAGGTGGCACAGTGAAACGACCCCGCAAAGGGATAGTAGTTCTCAAATGAGCACTTAATTGGTATAAAGCCCCAATCTTTGAGTGCTTGAATCATCGGCTCCTGAGATTTTTCCACAATCACCCGTTCGTGATCTAGCATCAACATATTCATATTTGCCCAGCCGCTAATGACACCTAATTTGTTTGTGGATGTATACATGGGGTACGGAGCTACTAATATGTCCCAACTATTGAGAATCTTGGGTAGGGCTGAGATGTCCAAAAATTCTGGATTGACCAGAACTTTGCCTGGAGCTAGGGGCATAAAGGTCGTGTCAATATGCATAGCTTGGGGACAGCGAGACTCCAACAGATGAATGCGGTATTCTTCTCCCAGATGACGTTGCAACCATTCAATCCCCAAGCTATTTGTGACATGACTCTTTTGAGCAAACAAATCCCGACCACACCGCACAAAGTCTGCTGCATCAAAGGTTGGCTCAAATTCGGTGGTTACAAACCGCATGGGTTCGCCATCTTTAGCCACTTCGTAATTTGGGTCAAACTGATCATCTAGTAACTGGGGCTTAGGAGCCGCCACCCATTGCGCTCCCTGCTTAAAATACTCTTTGAGTAGCGATCTATAAGGCCAGGTTTCAAAATAGCGTCCTCGATCAGCCATTGGTGCTTCGATGATTTGATTGCCAACAACGATAAAAACGTCGCGGGGGTTTGCTGCACAAAACCCATTATCGATCTGCCAAGCTGGGGTGGAATAGGGAGCGGCAAAGTCCATAGGATCAGGTCTTCGGACTATCACACCCTCTGCCTCCAGGATATGTACGAATTCCTTTAGGCATTTTTTTGCAGCAGTCACAAACTCTGCAGGGTAGGCTACACCCCCTTCCCCAACAATCTCTTCAAATGTTTCCCACGCACCTGGGGGAACAGTCCATTGATTAATAGTGTTCCAAGATGGAAACATGGCATCGTCAACAATGCCAACAATCACCTCTTCCAATGTGTCCCATTCGTTGTAAGAATTAACGACGCATGTGCTAGAAGTTATGGTGGTTTTATCGATTGATTGTGTCATGATAGGGTTCCTATTAAATTAGCTAGTTTTTTGTGGTGATTAATTCAAGATTGAGGCTGTTGAGAGTTCAGTGTGAATATCTCTTAAGGCAACCAGTACTTGATCTATTTCAATATCGGTATTGGCCGCAGTAATCGAAAACCGCAAGATGCTGCGATTGTAGGGAACAGCCGGAAAAATACCCGGGGTAATCAGTATTCCATGCTTCCATAGTATTTTACAGGCAGTGATGGCCGATTCAACTGATCCCACCACGACACTAACGATGGGGAAGTAGCCTTGGTTATCGACTTCAAACCCGATTTCTCTCGCTGAGATCACTAGCTTTTGCGTCAGGCGATAGATATGTTGTCGTAACATTTGTCCTTCTTGTAGATTGACCTCCAGTCCCGCGATCGCACTGGCCAAGCTGGCCACTGGCGAAGGACCAGAAAATATCGCTGTCCAAGCAGTTGACAATATTCTCTTCATTTCGGCATCAGTACAGGTGACAAAAGCACCAAAGGAAGAAAACGCTTTCGAGAGTCCTGCACAGTAGACAATGCGATCCTCCGCGTATCGCAATCCAAAATGATTGACAATACCGTTGCCAAACTGACCATAGGGCATTTCTGGGGTGGGATTTTCACCGACCAGGCCAAAACCATGAGCATCATCGACATAAATTGTCGCATCGTATTGCTTGGCTAACTTTACGTAGGATGGTAAGTCGGGATAATTAGCTGACATTGAATAAACGCCGTCGATCGCAATTAGCTTGACTGGTGCATCGGCATAACGCTTTAATTTGTTAGCCAAATCATCTAAATCATTGTGCTTGTAATTGATGACCTTTGCGCCATCTTGTTGAGCCAGACGACAGGCTTCAGAAACAGAGCGGTGAGCTGCATTGTCAATGAAAATTACACCCTCTTTTCCTGCCAACATCGGAATCACTCCCATATGCAGTAGGGTCAAGGCCGGAAATACCAGAACATCTGGTGCTTTGATCAAATCGGATAATGCCTTCTCCAATATGCGATAGAGGTCGGGAGAAGCTACGGCTCTCGTCCAACTCGGATGAGTTCCCCATTTACTAATGGCCGGAGCAATAGCTTTCTGTACTTGCGGATGCAAATCTAATCCCAAATAGTTACAAGAAGCAAAGTCGCAAATCCAGCGTTCATCGATGAAAACCCGACGGTTTTGTTGTTTTGTAACTCGTTTCAGAATCTGGGGAATTTCCTCAAAGGCTTGAGAAGGCAGAAGGCAGGAAGAAGGCAGAAGGCAGGAAGGAGCCAGAAAATTCCGCCCAGACAATGATTCAGACTCCTCCTCAATAGAAGCGACTGAAGAAAGTTCAGTGGGGGCTTGAACATTGGCTGGAAAATTATTTAAAACTAAATCTGACCTCACCAAATCAGATGGCTCTTGGCGAATCAATTTACTCAGATGCTGGCTGAAGTCAGTAACCTCTGGGTATTCCCAAAATACATGAGGTTCTAGTTTAAGAGGATAATTCAACTTAGCTTCCAAGGCTACTACTAACTCTGCTGCGGAAACTGAGTCCAAGCCGTATTCTGCAAATGTTTTATTTGTAACAATCATTGTGGGAGGCAGCTTTAGCTCGACGATTAACCATCGCTCAATCCAGTACTGAATTGAATGGGCATCACCCACAGCAATGAGATTATCCAGAGATTGTGACGTTTCCTGAGATACTGCTGGCATCTTGAGGTAAGAGTCAGCAATGACCAACAATTTTTTCTCTAAAAACTGATGGCGACAAGCATGACGCTGAATCTTGCCGCTAGAAGTTTTGGGAATACTAGCAGTTTTCAGCAAAATGACCGCATATACAGACAGTTCATGCTGATTGGTCACCTCAGTACGAATGGCTGCAATAACTTCTGAGTGATTGTTATTATGGCGATCCACTTCTGCCACAATCACCAATTGCTCTGTTTCATCGATTTCAATTGAAAAGGCTGCACTACAATTGGGGCGAACCGCATGATGACTATTTTCTACTGTTAACTCAATATCCTGAGGATAGTAGTTACGTCCCCGAATGATGATTAAGTCTTTAAATCTTCCGGTAAAGAATAACTCACCGTCATGCAAGAAACCCAGATCACCAGTGCGAAGGAAAGGTCCTGCGGCTCGATCTTCCAAATAAGTATGAAAAGTCTCTTCTGTCTCTATAGGTCGTTGCCAATAGCCTTGGGTAACACTTGAGCCAGACACCCAAATCTCACCCACTTGATTGGGTTCGCAAGGTGTGAGGGTCTCCGGATGAACAATTACTACCTGTAAGTCGGGAACTGGTTGACCGTTGCCGACGAATACTTGCGCTGCGGAGCTTTCCTCTGGTTTGACCTGACCCACAGAGAGGGCAGATTTATTAAATGACCGCACTACAGGAGCCGCAGATTTATTACTGCCAGACACAATCAGCGTGGTTTCAGCCATGCCATAGGAAGGATTAAAAGACTCCAATCGAAAACCACACTGTGCAAAGGCAGTAGCAAATTTTGTCAATGTATGAAGGCGGACTGGTTCTGCACCATTGAAGGCGATCGACCAACTGCTGAGATCTAGTTGTGATTTTTGAGCCTCACTTACTTTTTGAACACAGAGATCGTACGCGAAATTAGGTCCACCACTTGTTGTTGCCCCATATTTGGAAATAGCCTTTAGCCAGCGCACTGGACTCTGTAAAAAAGCTACTGGCGGCATAAAAACACAGGGAATACCCAAGTAAATGGGTTGTAGGACATTACAGACCAGTCCCATGTCATGAAACAGTGGTAGCCAGCCTGCATAAACTGTTTGAGAGCTATGCTCCCAAGCTTTCTCAAGCAATTTTTCGTTGTGGAGAATGTTACTATGACTGACCATCACACCTTTGGGCCGACTAGTTGAACCCGATGTGTACTGCAAAAAGGCTAAAGTCTCACTGGTAATTTCTGTGATGAGGGAAGTTTCTGTCCATTGGTGAGTATCGGTGGCCGCCCAGGGTATCACCTCTAGCTCTGGGGGATAAGCAAATTTCCGGTTACGTTCGGCCAATATTTGGCTATCGGTGAGGACAATGCTGGCCTTAGCATCCGTGGAAATGGCTTGGAGCCTGGGCAAGTGCCGTTTAGATTGGGGGGTATAAGTGGGTACTGCAATCACGCCAGCATACAAGCACCCCAAAAAGGCCGTGATGAATTCCAGTCCTGACGGGTAAAGCAGTAAAGCCCTATCGCCAGGTTGTATTCCATGCACTTGCAAGCAGCCAGCAATGCATCGAGCGCGGCTAACAAGTTCTGCATAGGTTATTTGTGCTGACTCTGTTTCACCATCTTCGAGAAAGGTGAAAGCTACTTGCTGGGGTTGCGATAACGCCCAATTTTGCAGTACCTCCAAGATAGTACCGGTTTGACTTTTGCAATCTGCTAACGAATTTGTAAGCATAACTTTCAGTAAATCGAAAACTTGTGTAATTCAACGAAATAATCAGGGTTTCAGGCTAAGTTTTGAGCCTAACTTAAAGCGAACATACGAATTGCGAATTGCGAATTGCTTTAATCCTAGGGTGTTGATTTTGATGGAATTTCCACATTTTTAGTTCACGGAACTTTTGTGTCCATATGAGCGCGAAGTTTATGATGAACTACCCACAGTTGGCTTCGCCTGAACTGTGGGTTTCTACGTCCCTCAGTTCGTTTCTAGCAAAGCTTTCTGTAGATTTTTGACGCTTCTTTGCCCCTAGTTGCTTCATGCTTCCCGCTTTTTTACGAGTACATGAAGTAGAGCTAGATGGCTCTGCGCCTACGAAGCCAGTTCCTGACTCCGGTAGAGTGCCTTTAGCCCAGTAAAGCATTACCTCGGCAGCGGCGATATCTCGGTCTTGACGATATCCACAAACACTACACTCGTGAACTCTAACATCGAGTGTTTTCTTGTGCTGATGACCGCATTTGGGGCAGGTTTGACTAGGCCTTACCTTCAGGGTTGGAACTTCAACAAATACACCACCAATTTGCTCAACTTTGTACTTGATGGCACTGCGTAGCATTCCAAAACCTACGTCAAGTATTGACTTATTCAAACCTGCTTTTTGCTTTTTACGCTTACCTTTCTTAGCCGAACTTGTCATGTTCTTTACTTCTAGTTTCTCAGTTGCAATGAAGCTATTACCGCTGACAATTTCTGCTGCAACTTGATGTACCCAATTTTGACGCTGGTTAGCAACTTTACGAGTTAGTTTACTAACTTTATTTTGGGCTTTTTTCCATCTTCTAGAAGCCTTAATCTTCTTTTTTCTATTTGGTGCGCGTTTACGCCTCTTCTCCTTAGACGCTTTTTTGATTTGATGTTCTGCATTTCTCAAAAACTTGGGAGCTTCAATCTGTTGATGATTTAGACCATCAGTAATTGACAATGCTGAAATACAACCTAAGTCTATACCAATAGCACCTGTTGGTAAATTTTCTGGTTTGAGAACTTGGTCTAAAACATCAACGGTAATAGATGCGTACCATTTGTTATTTCTAAAAACAATGGTGCAAGTAGTAGGTGTTCCCCAATACTTAGCCTGACCTCGCATTTGAATGCGTCCAATCTTAGACAGATTCAAGTAACCGTTTTCGCCGTTAGATTCCACAGAATACCCAGTTTTAGCTGGATATGTCCAGCCAGAATAATGGCGAATTGACTTGTATTTAGGGCGTTTACCCAATCCTGCAAACCAGCGTTGGAAAGCAAAATCAACACGTTTCAAAGTTGCTTGTAGAGCTTGAGAATTGATTTCTTTATACTCTGTTCAAACTTCTTTGAACTCTGGCAAACAATTCTGTTGTTCAAAATAATCAACCTTGTGGTTGAACTTTTGATATTGAGTGAATCTGTTATAAATAGCAGCATTATACAAGTCTTTATGGAGCTTTCGGTGATACCGCAAAGACTGCTCTATCTGCTTATTTGGGTATAACCTGAAAGTCATCCGTCTTGTAGCCACTGATTTATTTGCCTCCTTTTTACATTTATTCTATTATATTAGAGTTGACCTATAGGTTTGTCAAGTGGTTCCCAGAAAAAGCTCTCATTCTGTTTTCTCTATTCACCTACATTTTGTGTTTGTAACCAAGTACAGACGCAAAACAATAACCGCTTCAATGTTGGAACGGTTGCAAAAAATATTTGCAAATGTCTGTATAAAAACCAAGTGCAGACTAATCGAGTTTTCAGGCGAAGTGGATCATGTTCATTTGCTAGTTGATTTCCACCCAGATAACAACTTATCCGTTCTTGTAGGTAGTCTAAAATCAGCATCAAGAAGAATTATTCAGAAAGAATTCTCAGAACATCTATCTAATTTTTATCGTCAACCTGTTTTTTGGTCTAGTTCATATTATGTCTCTTCTACTGGCGGCGCACCAATTGAAAAAATTAAGCAATATATACAATCTCAAGAATCCCCAAATGAATGAATGGCTACTCCTCATACATCCATTCCCTTATCAACCTTGCGGTCGATTTTGGTCATAGATGCAATCGTCGCAGCCCGCTATTCATCCCCACCTTGCGAGTACGCTGAAGGTGGGGACTTTCGCGCTTCGTTAAATAAGCTTTTGGCGAAATAAACATCACACATAACACACATATTTTGCATGAATTTTAAGCCCCTAAAAAGGCACATAGTCAACACCCTAGTTGAATTCTCCCGTTTACTTATCAGACTAAATCCAAATAATTATGCAAGCACAAGCTCAAATAATTTTTGGGAGTCTTGGGCAGAATCATAGATCCTGCCCACCCTCCTCAAAAACCGACTCTAGACCAGCACTACATCGGAACTCTTAAAGGTTCCTGTGATAGCTGCCACTAGATCATCCGCAGCCGTGAGAGTTCCTACGGACGCATTATCTCGGTAGACAAAGAAATTGCCTGTAATGCCCGCAACCGGACTTGATGAACTGGTGAAATAATTAATACCACTCTTGAGAACCAACTTATCAACCCCAGATTGGAAATCGGTAATGCTAGCGTAGTCATTCACCCCAAAAGCTACTGCGCTGGTGTTTTGATAGTAGAGCTTAGTTGAATCAGCTAAAACAAAGCGATCATTACCGCCATTTCCGGTTAAAGTATCGATTTCATTGGCTCCTGCTGTTGAACTCGAGGAATTGACCCCAGTTAATAAATCGTTACCAGCCCCGCCCAGTAGGATATCCTTGCCCGCACCACCAACGAGGGAATCAGCACCCTCACCTCCATTGAGCGAGTCATTGCCGAAACCACCGTCAATGGTATCATTGCCTTCTGCGCCATTGATGGTGTCATTACCGCTATTGCCGAACAGTTTGTTATTTTGGCTATCTCCAGTAATTCTGTCGTTTTGATTAGTGCCAATGACATCATCAAAGTTGCGAACATTGAAGGCTAAGAAGGGAATGGGCGAACTGCTTGAGTTAAAAACTTGTAAGTTGGAGTTCACATCTGCTAAATCAACTACAACAAAAATAGGCGATAGAGAGGTAGAAACATCAATCGCGTTATTCTTAGCAGATGCGTTAGCAATCACAGTTTCGACTTTGAACAGTTGATCCGTTCCGCTAGTGCCTTTAGATACAGTCCCAGTCGTCAAAAGAGTGATACTTTGGGCTGCAGAACTACTGTTGGACAGATTGCTGTAATCGGCAACATCTGTTCCTGCCCCACCATCAAAACTATCATTGCCCAGGCTACCAATGAAGGTGTCGTTTCCGACATCTCCTCGCGTGGTGTCATTACCTGCACCTCCGTTAAGGGTGTCATTACCTGCACCTCCGTCGAGAAAGTCATTGCCTGCTAAACCAGACAAGCTATCATTCCCAGCTTCACCATATATATAGTCATTGACATTGCCCCCAGTCAGAGAATCTTTGCCTGCTTGTCCTTGTATAATCCAGCTATCTGACAGAAAAGGAGAATTGACGGTAAAAGAGTCGTTACCAGGGGTTCCCGTAAAGACTTGAAGGGACGGGAGCGAAAAAACATCTTGAAGGACGGCAATTAAGTCGCCATTAAACGATAGTGTTATTCCCTGGGAAATACTGCCGCCGTTAGATATCCCCAATACGAGATCACTAAAACTGACTTTTGAAGGTAGCTGTAACGTATCTTGGCTGGGGTTAAAGTCAGTAATCAAGGCGTAGTCAGCATTACCGCCACCAACATAGTAAAGTTCAGGATTACGATTCTGGGTGCCGACTATAGATCGGTTGATACCGGGTATGGAGCCGTCGCCACCGAGGTAGAATTTATCATTACCACTACCTCCGGTTAGAGTATCAATTTCAAAGGGAGCATCGGGATTGTCTGAAGTTCCCCCAAATCCGTTGAATGTGAGGAAAGGATCTACCCCAATCAGTACATCATCCCCACTGCCACCTGTTAAGGAGTCACTACCTGCTTCACCAATGAGAATGTCGGCATCGTCTCCACCGTCGATAGTATCATTGCCCAGAGCTCCAAAGAGAACATCTTTGCCAGCGCCCCCTTCGAGGAGGTCGTTTCCTCCTTCCCCTTCGATATAGTCATTACCGTTCTGACCAAAAACTTGGTCATCGCCAGTTCCCGCAAAAAAGCGATCGTCTCCGGCTCCACCGACGAGAGTGTCATTGTCAGCTTCACCAAAGAAAATGTCGTTTCCTGCTCCACCTGTGATACTGTCATTGCCAGACTGGCCATTGAGGACATCATTGCCATTACCGCCATCGATGGTGTCATTGCCAGCATCGCCATTGAGGACATCATTACCATTACCGCCACTGATACTATCGTTTCCGTCCTCACCAAAGACTAAATCAGCACCATCGCCACCGTCGATAGTATCATTTCCCCCGACGCCAGGGATTTGGGCATCACCATAGATGAAGTCAGCACCATCTTGCCCAAAGAGTTGATCGTTTCCATCCCCCCCGACCAGGACGTCAGCGCCAGCACCACCAGAAAGTGTGTCGTCTCCAGGGAGACTGAATATGTTGTCATCACCGTCGAGTCCTTGTATGACATCGTTGCCTAGACTCCCAACGAGAATATCATCCCCAGGGGTTCCCAGAGTCTGGCTACTAAGTAGTTGGGATAATTCAAATGTTCCGCCAGAGCCGATATCGGCCCCACCAAACACTACATAACTTTGTCCAGACTTACTGCCATTGGGGGAGGCATAGGCTGCGCCAATAAGTAAATCATCAAAACCATCACCGTTGATATCCCCCGCAGTACTGACTGCGACACCCGCTATATCAACGGGTAGAATGCCATTGATTTTAAAGCCGTTACTGCCGTTGAGGGTCGAAAGATCCAAGTCAGCACTAAATCCCTTGCGGCTGCCAAACACCACATAACTTTGTCCGGATCTAAAGCCGTTGGGAGAGGCATAGGGGGCACCAATCAGCAGATCATCAAGTCCATCACCGTTGATATCCCCGGCACTACTGACGGCAGCCCCTGAGACATCGAATTCCGCAATACCATTGATCTTAAAGCCGTTACTGCCGTTGAGGGTCGAAAGGTCAAGGTTCGCAGCAAATCCATTGCGGCTGCCAAACACTACATAACTCTGCCCGGC
Source organism: Gloeotrichia echinulata CP02 (assembly GCA_038087035.1). Lineage (NCBI taxonomy): Bacteria > Bacillati > Cyanobacteriota > Cyanophyceae > Nostocales > Gloeotrichiaceae > Gloeotrichia > Gloeotrichia echinulata. The sequence goes on from CP051187.1 coordinate 3,507,398, forward strand.
ATAACTGATGCCGTTAGGAGAGGCAAAATATGACCCAATCAGCAGGTCATCAAGGCCATCACCATTGATATCTCCAGCACTACTGACCGCATAGCCCGACCGATCATCGGGAGAAACACCATTAATCTTAAAGCCGTTGCTACCGTTGAGGGTCGAGAGTTCAATGTTGGAACTAAAGCCACCGCGTTTGCCAAAAATTACGTAACTCTTCCCCGACGAGCTATTATTGGGGTTGAATGGCGCAGGTCCGATAGGTCCGGTCGAGGCTCCAACGATGAGGTCGTCAATACCATCCCCGTTGATATCTCCAGCGTCGCTGACAGAGACTCCCGAATTGTCACCCTCCGCTTCCCCGTTGATAATAAAGCCATTGCTGCCATCGAGAGTAGCTAGATCGAAGTCACTATCAAAACCGTCTTTTCTGCCGAAAATCACGTAACTTTGTCCCGATGCTGTGCCATTAGGACTGGCGCTGCGGGCTCCGATAATTACATCATCAATACCATCCCCGTTAATGTCCCCAGCCCGGCTGACGGAAGTGCCGGAGCGATCGCCGGGGGCTATGCCATTGATTTTAAAGCCATTGCTACCGTTGAGGGTGGAGAGGTCGAGAATAGGGGAAAACCCGCTCGCACGACCGAAAATCAAGTAACTCTGCCCGGATAAAGTTCCGGTCGGGTCGGCTAGGTTAGCCCCGATAATTATATCATCTATACCATCCCCGTTGATATCTCCGGCACCGCTCACGGAATAACCTGACTGGTCACCGGCGGCAATGCCATTAATTTGAAAGCCGTTGCTACCGTTGAGAGTGGAGAGGTCGAGACTAGCGGGAAAACCCGGAGAACTGCCGAATACCACGTAGTTTTGCCCCGAAGCACTACCGTTGGAGCCAGCACCGGGTGACGAAATCAGTATATCGTCTAAACCATCACCGTTAATATCTCCAGCGTTGCTGACAGAGAAGCCGGAGAGATCTCCAGCTGCGAGGCCATTAATAATAAAACCTTTTAAAGATGAATTAGCCATTGTTGTTAACTGTCCTTGTTGTTTTGTTTGTATTGAGCCAGATGGTACTGGTTCGGTAGCATGGGATAAATCCTGGAAATGCAGTCAGGACAAGAGTTACATGAAATGACACTGAACATGCTCGAAATCCTTTCCTATCAGGCGTTTCAATCCATTCATCCCATGCAACCGAACCAGCACCAGCTAGGTGAAAGTGGATATATTTATTCCACCGTCACTACTCGCCTGATTTCATCAGTGCGTAAGCCGATCGCCATAGGTCTGCGAATCCCTGGCAAAGTCACCACATCGTACAATTCCAGAATTACCCCATCGATGCGAAGAGAATGGACAATGTCCCCGCTCCGTAGATCAATCACCAATAACCCACATCGAGGTTCGGCGTTTTTATCCTGTAATTTTTCATCCAAGACCAAACCACTGAAGGTCTTGTTATGCCTGGGTTGGGAAATGCCAACAATCGCAAAATTGCCATGAATGGCAAAGCCTCGCAGGTAGCCTGGACAGAAGGCAACGGCCTCAAATTGCCCCCTTTCTAGGTCGGCATAGCCAAACTCGCCGGTGCCAGAATTGAGCAGCCAAAGCTTATCTTGATACCAACGGGGCGAGTGCGGCATCGACAAACCACTCACCAAGATTTCATTGGTTTCTATATCAATCACACAGCCCCCAGATGATCGATGCTCCCGCCAACTTTCTGCCACATCCGACTGACTAACAGAAGTGACATATTTGGGTTGTCCATCCCGCAGCGCTAAACCATTCAGGTGGCAGCGGTCTTCTGCCGCTAGCTTGCTAATGAAGGGAGGCTTCCAAAGAGGCAAGAAACTATGGGTTTCGCTAATCGCTGCCAGACAACTAAATAGGGTATTAACAAAAATCGGTTTTTGGGCTGGTAGGCTGGAGGCTGGTGAGTGGGGAATTTGGTAGGGAGAATCACTGATAACAATATCGTGAATATCTAAGTCTCCGGTAACATATGACAGTTGTGGTAGATAAATAGCGTCGTAGCCATTATGCGATTGGCCAGCCTCCAAGATATTTTTAAATCGCCACAACTGATATAAAGAACTCATGTACAGTCTGTTGTCATGGGAATATAGCCCCATGCACCGATTGAAAGTACGTTCAAATACTGACAATTTGCCATCCGGTTGTAAACCGATGAATAATAATTTCCCTGCTTGATAAGTCGTAAAAGCTAAACTCATATTCTGCTCATACAACCAAGACGTGAACTGACGCGAAGCATCAATTTTCAGAGTGGGCTTTTCCTGAGTGGTGGATTCTATACTCATTAGATTTTACGATAAACTCTTAGATTTATTCCCGTTTTTTTGCTAACTTTGGCTCGGACTTATGGTTAGTATTTTGATATTTTATCCGGAAAATAATTTAGCATCAAAATATCTGCAAAGCCTCATGATGCACAATTTCACTTGAGATTTCTTCGGTTAAACTTGCTGACATTGCTAACCCGAAAATCTCCTCTAGCTTTTGCCAAACTTTAGCGACACTTTCCGCTACGCTCTCCTGGTCTGTTCTGCACTCTACTGTAGGATTAATAGGTGGCTCGTAGGGATCATCAATGCCAGTAAAGTTAGAGATTTCACCACTCCGGGCACGCTTATACAATCCCTTTTCGTCCCGTTGTTCGCAAACCTCTAGAGGAGCATTTACATACACTTCAATGAAGTTTCCTATTTGTTGCCGCACCTCTTGTCTGATTTCACGATATGGTGATATAGCAGAAACAAGGACAATAATTCCATTGCGAGTTAATATCTGAGCTACAAAACCAATACGTCGAATATTCTCAGTTCGATGCTCTCGACTAAAGCCAAGTTCTTTAGATAGCCTCTGGCGTAATATATCGCCATCTAAAACTTCGACCTTATATCCCAGATTTATTAACTTTTTCTCCATTGCTCGACAAATGGTGGTTTTACCTGAACCACTTAAACCTGTAAACCAAATTGTTATTCCTTGTTCTTGCATCTTTATTGAAACTTATGGATAGTTTTGGAAAAACATCAGTTAAATCTGTACAAACAATTTAACCCAGATTTAAATCTTAACCCTGTTTTATATTTGTTTGCTTATATTGCCTTCTGTAGACGTTATGATGATATTTTTTCAATTAAAAATTCAAAATTATTTTGAATTAATTAATTAATTCTGTAAAGAGCCACTGAATTTAATTCAGTAGTCTACAATCAGTGCTGCAAGCAAGCACCGATTGTCTTTAATTTTGAATTATGAATTAATCGAACGGGTTGAAGATTCTAGATTTGTTCCATATACAAAGAGTCCGGCTTCTACCTAACATATTTCATTATCTAAAATCTAAAATCGTAACTGTAAATTAAGCCATTATTACTAACTCAAAGTAGTTAATAACGGTTAATGCAACTAATTTATTGAACCTAAAAAGCCAAAATAGGGATTTCTGAAAAACAAAAGCCGATATGTATTGTAGTGTTTGTCACAAAAAGACAAATAATATCCGTACAAACTACATATAATTGCTTATCTGTCGGTACACAAGCCCCTAAACACGTTTTGCTTTAACAAATAATTTCTGCAAAAAACAAAACGCAGAACACTAGAACAGCAGAACACTAGAACAATATAGTCATTATGGTCATTCTAAGTACCACCTGTTGACCAGTTGGACTTAAATGGTTAATGAGAAATTGCGCTGATTACGCGAGCAACAATACTAAATAGTAGATTAGTATTCTTTTTCGGTTTCTATAAGAAGAATATGTCATTTTTAGTCAAATTAAGTACATTATTTCAACAACTTCATAAAATCTTTAATTATCTGATGGTAAAATAACCCTGCATAAAAGTGTATTTTTGTATTTAAAGATATAGTAAAGTTTTAATCAGTATTTATTAATGGTGAAGAAGGCAGAAGGTTTGCAATACAGTTCAAGGGACTGTCATACCTATTACTTACGCAAGTGGCACAAAAAAATGTGAACTGGCACATATACCTCAATTAAAACTTAATGCTTGTAAGCTTTGATTTATCAGCATTCAAGCCAAATTAGTCCTATAGTGATCACCCCTCGCTATCGTCATACAAATTCTGTAAATCCTGCAGTTGAGTTCTCCGGGATTTTTGACGATATTTTTTACTTTCTAACTTTGGTTCGTATTGACTCTGACCTTTACCTTTAGTTTTCAACTTCTGAGTTGATTCTGGATCAGCTTGTTGGTGAAGGTGCGTTTGATAGGCGATCGCTCCGGTCAAAAATTCTAGATAATGTGGATATCGTTCCCAATCTCCCCGCACCACACAATCCGGCTCATCTCGATGCAGACAATCGCTAAACCGACAATTACCAACCGCTAACCGTTCTCTGGCTTCGGGGAAATAATGTATTAATTCTTCTGGGGTACAATCTAAATCAGGCTGATTAAAGCCGGGAGTATCTGCCAATAAACCACCGTTAGGCAATTCAAATAACTCCACGTGGCGGGTAGTATGGCGACCACGAGCCAGTTTACCAGAAACTTCACCCACGCGCAGATTAGCGTTGGGAATCAGCCGATTAATCAGACTAGATTTCCCCACGCCAGAAGGTCCAGCAAACACCGTAATTTTATCGTGTAAATATTTAGATAATTTGTCAAGATTGATACCTTGCTTCACGCTGATAAACAGCGGTTGGTAGCCCCAAGCCCCAAGGCGATCGCTAATTTCCTGTTGTTGTTGGGGTGAAACCAAATCGCTTTTATTCAGACATAGAACCACATCTATACCTGTAGACTCAGCCTTAATCAGAAAGCGACTGAGCTGGTAAGGTTCCAGAGGGGGGTCCGCCACAGCAAATACCAACATGATTTGATGGACATTGGCGATGGGTGGACGATCTAACTCAGTTTGACGGGGGAGAACATCAGCGATCGCCCCCCGTTCCCCAGCCCAATCTGGTTCTTCGATCATCACGCGATCGCCTACCATAACCTGCTGACCGATTTTCTTCAACCTAGCTCTGCGGGTGCAGAGCAGGAGGGGGGAATGGGGGGAGCGAGGGGGAGTATTATGCTCTTTGTCCCCTGGTTTCCTTATCCCCTGATCTTCCTCATCTAGCTGGACGCGATAAAAATTTGCCTGCACGGCTAACACCGTACCCAGCATTGAGCTAGTCTCAGAAATAGTATCACCTTTCATTCGGTAGCTACGGGACGGCGTACGTAAAGCGAAAAATAACCAGTGTTGTCAGAAATTTGTTCTACCTGATAGCCAGCCATTCTGAGGCTATCGGGAACCTGCTCAATTGGCTCTCCTGGGTCTAACCAAACTTCCAGCAAACCGCCTGCTGGCATTTTTTCTAGAACTAGTTTTGTCCGCACAAAATTAATTGGACAAGGCGTACCGCGCAAGTCCAGTTGAGCATCAGCAGATGATAGACTAGAGGGCTTCATGATTTAAAAAGATTTCCTAAAAATCCTTCTAGACCACCTTTACCAGTGCGATCTCCCTTAATTTTAGCCAGCTTTTCTAACAATTCTCTCTCCTCTGGAATGATTTTAGTCGGAATATCAATTAACACTGTAATCAAATGATCACCCCGACTAACAGGATTACCCAAACGTGGTACCCCGCGATTTTCCAGTGTTTTGACATCATTTGGTTGAGTTCCCGCCGGAATTTCTAAAGCAACTGGACCATCTACCGTATTCACTTCCAAGCGACAGCCTAAAATTGCCTGGAGGTAGCTAATTTTGATGGTTGACAGAATATTAATCCCATCTCGATGGAAACCTTCCTCCTCATTGACAAACAAATACACATACAAATCACCAGCAGGTCCACCCCGTTGTCCTGCATCTCCTTCTTGGGAGATTCGCAAACGGGTGCCATTATCCACCCCAGCGGGAATGGTAATTTTCAGCTTCTTAGTGATTTGATTTGTGCCTTTACCGTCACAAGCATCACATTTATCTTCAATTACCATTCCTGTACCATTACAGGTAGGGCAAGTGGAAACTTGAGTGAAGCTACCAAAAGGCGTTCTTGTCACCCGGCGCACTTGACCCGAACCGCTACAAGTCGAACAAGTCCGAGGGCGAGTTCCTGGTTTTGCACCCGAACCGCTACAGACATCACAAGTTTCTAGATGAGAAATCCGAATTTCTTTTTCACCGCCAAATACCGCTTCGCGAAAATCTAACTTCAGGTCTAGTCGCAGGTCATCACCCCGCGAAGGTCCGCTGCGCCGTCTTTGTTGCGTCGGACCACCCATTCCCCCAGCAAAACCACTGAAAATACTTTCAAAAATATCAGCAAAACCGCCCATGTCGCCCATATCTTGGTAGCCAGCGCCAGCAGCAGCAGCACCAGACACACCAGCTTCACCAAAACGGTTGTAACGCTCTCTGGTTTCCGGTTCAGAAAGCACTTCATAAGCGCGGTTAATTTCCTTAAAACGCTCCTCCGCACCCGATTCTTTGTTCACATCTGGGTGATACTTCCGGGCTAGGCGGCGGTAGGCTTGTTTAATTTCTTCTTTGTCGGCGTCACGAGAGACACCCAAAATTTCATAATAGTCGCGGGCCATATAGCAAAGGTAAAAGTTAGAAGGAAGAAAGCAGAAGGCAGAAGGTAGAAGGCAGAAAACAGAAGGCAGAAGGTAGAAGTTAATTTTTGTTAATAATTGATTTTACCTTTTCTGCTTCACAAAAATCACCAGCAAGTTTTGAACAACAGATACTTTCGTCGTGGGAGACGACAAAAGCTATGGGAGTTACGAGTACAATTCTAGTTTGTTCGCAATTCTAACTGCCTGAGACTGTCTCTTTTTCAATTGTGTTATTTAGGCACGGATAACCCCGCCCCTTAACCAGAGGTGCTAGCCGTACCATGAGGTGTGGAAAACCCACCAAATGAATTTTTGCATCTGTACTGGGACACCATCTACCCCACATTAATTAGCCTCTACAATCTAGCAAACTTAGGGCTTGGGGATTGCACTTCGGCTCCGCTCAGTGACCAGGGATTGGGGACACTTCGACAAGCTCAGTGCATCGCTGGGGATGGGTAGAAGTTCAAATTTTGGCTTCGGAACTCGAAACTTCAGCCTCAGAACTCTAAACTTCAACCTCAGAACTCAAAACTTCAGCTTCCGAACTCAGAATTTCAACCTCAGAACTCGGAATTTCAACCTCAGAACTCGAAACTTCAGCTTCCGAACTCGGAACTTCAGGTTCTGAACTCGGAATTTCAACCTCAGAACTCGAAACTTCAACCTCAGAACTCGAAACTTCAGCTTCCGAACTCGGAACTTCAACCTCAGAACGCGAAACTTCACTTTCTGTTGATTAACCCCCAATCCCCAATCCCCAATCCCTGGTAACAGAGCGGAGCCGTTCGCGTAGCGTCTCGCAGAGAAGTGCAATCCCTGGTAACAGAGCGGAGCCGTTCGCGTAGCGTCTCGCAGAGAAGTGCAATCCCTGGTAACAGAGCGGAGCCGAAGTGCAATCCCTAATCTATCGCCTCATAATCCACTTGTGCGGTGCTTTCTTCCTCAAAATCAAAGTTAAATTGTGGTATTAGAGTTCCATTAATTGGTTGCTCCTGTTCTGGAGGTAATGAACTCTCAGCACGCTCGTTTAGGTGATCACCATTTTGAGTGTGTACATGGTTGTACACATCAGCACCAATGGCAAATAAAGTTTGTTGGAAGTCTTCTAAGTGCTGCTGAAATTCTGTAATGGAAATACTAGAATCAGTCATTGCTGCTTGGAGTTGTAAGACTTTTTGTTTCGCCAGGTCTTTCACCTGGTCGCCGATAAAATCACCATTATTTTTTAAAGTCGATTCGTAACTAAAAAACAGATGATCTGCTTGGTTTTTCAGTTCAACTAGTCGTTTGCGTCTTCTATCTTCTTCAGCAAATACTTCGGCGTCTTGTCGCATCCGTTCTACTTCATTAGTATTCAAACCACCTGTATTGGTAATCCGAATGCTTTGTTCCCTACCCGTACCTTTATCTTGGGCAGAAACTTTGAGAATGCCGTTAACATTGATTTCAAAAGATACTTCAATTTGAGGGACACCACGGGAAGAGGGGGGAATTCCGGTCAACATGAATTTGCCGAGACTTTTATTATCCCACGCCATTGCCCGTTCGCCTTGCAGGATGTGAATTTCTACCGAAGTTTGCCCATCTATTGCTGTAGAAAAAATTTGGGATTTGCTGGTAGGAATTGTGGTGTTACGTTCAATAATTTTGGTAAATACTTCTCCTAAAGTTTCAATTCCCAGAGACAGGGGGGTGACATCTAATAACAGGAGATTATCAACTTCCCCACCTAGTACCCCAGCCTGAATAGCCGCCCCCAGCGCCACAGCTTCATCAGCATTAACAGAGCGATCAGGTGCTTTGCCATTAAAAAACTTAATCAGGGCGTTTTGGACTGCGGGAATCCGAGTAGAACCACCTACCAAAATAATCCGATCTATATCTTGTGGTTTGTGTCCTGCGTCTTTCAACGCCTGGATCATTGGTTCGATAGTAGCTGTAATTAAATGCCCTACCAGTTCTTCAAATTGTGAGCGGCTCAGTTCCATTTCTAGATGTTTAGGGCCTGTTTCATCAGCAGTAATAAAGGGCAAATTAATTGAGGTACTCATCATACTAGAGAGTTCAATTTTGGCCTTTTCTGCTGCTTCTCGCAGGCGTTGCAGTGCCATTTTGTCTTGGGTAAGATCTATTTTCTCTTGTTGCTCGAAGAGTTCCATCATCCAGCGGACAATACAGTTATCAAAATCGTCGCCACCGAGTTGGTTATTACCACTAGTTGCTTTAACTTCAAAAACTCCATCCCCTAGTTGGAGGATGGAGACATCGAAGGTGCCACCGCCCAAGTCAAAAACCAAAATTAGCTGTTCTTGGTCTTGTTTATCCAAGCCAAAAGCTAAAGCCGCAGCCGTTGGCTCGTTGATGATCCGTAAAACTTCCAGACCAGCAATTGTACCAGCATCTTTAGTTGCTTGTCTTTGGGCATCAGTGAAATACGCTGGTACGGTGATCACTACCTGACTAACCGATTCGCCCAAAAAGTCTTCCGCATCCTGTTTGAGTTTTTGCAGGATCATAGCGGAAACTTCTTGCGGTGTGAAGTTACGTCCGCGAATTTGCACATCAATTGTATCGTCTCGGCCTTTGATACAGCTATAGGGAACGCGATCGCGTTCTGTTTCCGTGTCTTCCCAACGACGACCGATGAATCTTTTGATACTAAAGATTGTATTTTCGGCGTTGGTAACGGCTTGGCGTTTTGCCATCTGGCCAACCAAGCGTTCACCACCCTTACCAAAGCCGACAATACTAGGAGTGGTGCGTCCGCCTTCGGAATTGGCGATCACAATTGGTTGACCACCTTCCAACACAGCGACGCAGCTGTTAGTAGTACCTAAATCAATTCCAATAACTTTCCCCATGCTTATCAGTTTTTTTAAGGTTTTATTTGATCGTGATGTTTCGCCGACTACGGAAACCTATGGATAAACCCGGATGCTGGTGGCAAGGGAGAAGTTTAAGCAAACAAATGTATACCAGAGCCAGCGCCCAGAGATCTCCTCTGGAGGCTTGTGTGTAGTCTAGGGGGCGTCTTTCACAGAGCCGCACTCTGTGTGAAAGCTTCTACCGCAGGGCTGCGTAATTTCGGCAAACCGTCAACAGCCCTGTGGCGGATGAGAAGACGATGCTCGCCTTTACTGGAACCAAAGCACTTGTGGTCAGTGAGGCGAGCAACTACAGATTAACTGAAGGCTTGACTCGACTGATTTTCTTGTGCTGGTGGTGCATCTGCCTTTGGTGCAGCTACCTTCACCATTGCATGACGTAGCACGCGTTCACCCAAGAAATATCCGCGTACTAACTCTTCTAACACTGTTCCTTCAGGATGTTCATCCGTAGGTTCCCGCAATACAGCCTCATGCAGGTTGGGATCGAATTCTTGACCTTCAGGGCGCATAGGGGATACACCTAGGCGTTTCAAGCTATCTACTAATTGTTTGTAAACACTTTGATAACTTTTATGAATGGCCATTTCGCCCTCACTTTGCGGTTTGAGGTGCGATCGCGCCCGCTCAAAATTATCGACTACTGGGAGCAATTCCAGAATCGTGTTCCGCTTCACCTGCAAATCTAACTCTTCTTTTTCTTTTTGCGTGCGTTTGCGATAATTCTCAAAATCTGCAGCAATCCGCATATACTGAGTACTACGCTCTTCTACTTGTGCTTTGAGAGACTCGATTTGTTGAGCCAATTCTCCTAAAGCTGCCGTTTCCACTTCTGTTGTTTCAGTCGCAGCAACGCCATTTTCTGGGGATTTTGCTGTATCTACATATACATTGGTTTGGGCGGGCACTTGCTCTGTAACCTCGCTACCAGATTCGTTGGCGTTGATTGGGGCTGAGAAATCACTGGTCATCGCTTGCTTTACCTCTATTGGTTCACCCAATTGCTGGCTTGTATTGTTTACCTGTTTATTTTCGTCGATCATTGTCTAATCATCCGAGATCTTGTATCGGCATGAAGTCAGCAGATCTTGCAACCGTGAGAATTAACGGGTGGTAACAAAGGCTGATTGCATTGCCGATATTTTTTCTTCGCTGATATCACTGTCTTTTCATTGTGGCAAATCGTGAACCCATTTCTTTGGTAAACCCCCCGTCAAGCTAATGGCACGCCTGACGGCAATACTGCGTAGGATTTGCAGGGGAGGCAGGGGAGGCAGGGGAAGCAGGGGAGGCAAAACTCAACGCCAGCCTCCATTTCTCCCCCTGCTCCAAGAGCTTGCCTCAACCAAGAAATTCCAAAACCTACGCAGTATTGCCATGCCCCATGCCCCATGCCCCATGCCCCATACCCCATACCCCATGCCCCATGCCCCATGCCCCATGCCCCATACCCCATGCCCCATGCCCACAAGGCCTATCTCCACGAATAGCCAAGTGCGTAAGTCCTGTAGTAGAGCAATTTTGGGACAAAGCAAACGAAAAATTGTAGACGGGAATTTATTAAATGTCAATGAGAATTCTTTGCCCCAGATTGGGAATACTTTAATTAAAGGTTTTCCGTACTCATTGTTCATTTATGTCCTACTCGTCATCACAACGGCGCAGTACCGCTTTAACTACAAAAACAGAGTTTTCTCCCTTTGGCACAAAGCTGGTGCAAACTGGCTATGTCAATAGCGAGCAGATGAGACAAGCCCTGGTTGAAAGCCGCAAATCTAGCATACCGCTGACGGAAATGCTAGAGTCAATCACTGGGCGACAACTATCACCTGAGTTACTTAGGCAGTACAAAAAACAACAGCTATTTGAACTAAAAATACTATACGGTGTTGAATCCCTAGATCCGGAAGTCAAGCAACTTGCTGATACGATGATGGGAGCGCTGATTGAAACCCTCATCCCGGTGGATATCTGTCGTCGGCATCGGTTAGTACCACTATCGAAAAATGAACACCAAAACCCCCACAGTGTTTTAGTGGCAATGGTCGATCCAGATAATCTGGAAGCTTCGGATGATCTCAACCGCATTTTGCGCCCACAAGGCTTGACATTGCAGCGGATGGTGATTACCCAGGAGGATTACCAGCAGTTAATTAATCAATATTTGGATGAATTGGCTGTTCGGCAAAAACATATAGAGCAAGAAAAGTATACAGACATCAATCAAGATTTAGAAAATCTGGGCAATCTTGACCTAGAAGATGCGCCCGAAGATATGGAGGCTGACCTAGGGGCGGCGATGAAGGGTGCAGAAGACGCCCCAGTTATTAGCCTGGTCAACAGAATCCTCGCTAAAGCTTTGCATGAAAAGGTTTCTGATATTCACATTGAACCCCAGGAAGAAAACCTCCGCATTCGCTTTCGGAAGGATGGGGTGCTGCGTGAGGCTTTCGACCCCCTGCCAAAGAAAATTATCCCGGCGGTGACAGCCCGATTTAAAATCATCTCCAACCTAGACATTGCTGAACGGCGTTCACCCCAAGACGGACGCATCCGCCGGATGTTTGAGGGACGTAAAGTGGATTTCCGCGTAAATACTTTACCCAGTCGCTACGGTGAAAAGATAGTACTGCGGATTTTGGATAACTCCTCAACCCAATTAGGATTAAATAAATTAATTACTGATCCTGAAACTTTACGAATTGTCCAAGATATGGTAAGTAAACCATTCGGACTGATTTTGGTGACTGGGCCGACTGGTTCTGGCAAAACCACCTCATTGTATTCTGCACTAGCAGAAAAGAACTCTCCCGGAATTAACATCAGTACCGTAGAAGACCCAATTGAGTATAGCTTACCAGGGATTACTCAAGTACAGGTGATTCGAGAAAAAGGCTTAGATTTTGGTGCCGCTTTGCGGGCGTTCTTGCGACAAGACCCTGATGTACTGCTGGTGGGTGAAACGCGGGACAAGGAAACCGCAAAAACGGCAATTGAAGCCGCCTTAACAGGTCACTTGGTATTAACTACTTTACACACCAATGATGCCCCAGGAGCGATCGCCCGTTTGGGAGAAATGGGTATTGAACCGTTCATGATTTCCAGTTCTCTGATTGGTGTCTTAGCACAACGTTTGGTGCGACGTGTCTGTTCTGATTGTCGTATTCCCTATACTCCCACAACTGAAGAACTGGCTCGTTACGGTCTATCGGCTTCCCAAGAGGTCAACATCACCTTCTACAAAGCCAATAGCTTATCAATAGAAGCAATAACGGAAGCTAAAGCCAAAGGTAATCTTTGTCCAAGTTGTAATGGTGTTGGCTACAAAGGCCGTTGTGGTGTTTACGAAGTAATGCGAGTCACCGAAAACCTGCAAACCTTAATCAACGAAGACGCGCCAACCGAACGCATTAAGGAAGTCGCAGTGGAAGAAGGGATGAAAACCTTGCTGGCTTACAGTCTAGATTTAGTCCGTCAAGGTGCCACCACCCTCGAAGAAGTCGAACGGGTAACTTTTACCGATACTGGTTTAGAAGCAGAATTAAAAGCCAAGCGCAAAACTGGTCTTACCTGTCGGACTTGCGAGGCCACATTAAAACCAGAATGGCTAGATTGTCCCTACTGTTTGAGGCCTCGATTTGAAGACTAATGGTCATTGGTCATTAGTCATTAGTATTGGTCAAGGACAAATGACAAATGACAAAGAGTAATGAGTAATGAGTAAGGAGTAATGAGTAATGAGTAATGAGTAATGAGTAATGAGTAATGAGTAATGAGTAATGAGTAATGAGTAATGAGTAATGAGTAATGAGTAATGAGTAATGAGTAATGAGTAATGAGTAATGAGTAATGAGTAATGACAAAGGGCAAAGGACAAAGGACAAATGACAAATGAAAAATGACAAATAATAAAGGACAAATAATTATGGAATTAATGATTGAAGACTTGATGGAACGGATGATTGAAATGGGTGGTTCGGATATGCATTTATCTGCAGATTTGCCACCTTACTTCCGCATTAGTGGCAAACTTACCCCCATAGGCGATGAAAAATTGACTGCTGATCAGTGCCAAAGACTGATTTTTAGTATGCTCAATAATACCCAGCGTAAAACATTAGAGCAGACTTGGGAGCTAGATTGTTCTTATGGTGTTAAAGGTTTAGCACGCTTTCGGGTTAATGTCTATAAAGATCGTGGTTCCTATGCTGCTTGTTTGCGTGCTTTAAGTTCTAAAATTCCTAACTTTGAAAAATTAGGTCTGCCAGATGTTGTGCGAGAAATGACAGACAAGCCCAGAGGTCTAATTCTAGTCACCGGACCTACAGGTTCTGGCAAAACTACCACTCTAGCGGCAATGATTGACTTAATTAACCGCACCAAAGCCGAGCATATTTTAACAGTAGAAGACCCAATTGAGTTTGTTTACGAACCTATTAAAAGTTTAGTTCATCAAAGGCAATTAGGGGAAGATACAAAGAGTTTTGCTAATGCTTTAAAAGCAGCTTTACGGGAAGATCCAGATATTATTCTGGTGGGAGAAATGCGAGATTTAGAAACAATTTCCTTAGCTATTTCCGCAGCAGAAACAGGACACTTGGTATTTGGAACATTGCACACCAGTTCTGCAGCCCAGACCGTTGACCGGATTATTGACGTTTTCCCCCATGAAAGACAAACTCAAGTGCGGGTACAGTTGTCTAACTCCTTAGTTGCAGTATTTAGTCAAACCTTGGTACCAAAGAAAAACCCTAAACCGGGTGAATATGGTCGGGTAATGGCTCAGGAAATTATGATCATCACTCCCGCTATTTCCAACTTGATTCGAGAAGGTAAAACTTCTCAAATTTATTCAGCTATTCAGACTGGCGGAAAATTGGGGATGCAAACTTTAGAGAAGGTTTTAGCTGATTATTACAAAGCGGGAACTATCTCTTTTGAAGCCGCGATGTCTAAAACTTCTAAACCAGATGAAGTTCAACGTCTCATTGGTACAACAGCACCGCCACCTGCTGCTGGTGCAAAACCTGGCGCCGCTGTTAAATCTCATTAAATTTTCATCTGGAAGTGGAATGTTCTGAGTACTGCTTTGCATAAAATTGTGGCGAATTGAGGGTGGAAATTTAAACGCAGAGGGACATGGAGTATTGCCAAATTTAATTCGCTACGAATTAATGAAATGCTGTACTGAGGTAATAAGTTTGTAATCATAGCTGTTGGTATGATTACAAACCAGTTTTTGAATTGTGAATTGTGAATTTTAAATTTAATAATTTATGCCAAATTATGTTGCTCGTATTCGGGATTCACAAGGAAAATCCCGAACAGAAAAAGTTGTTGCAGAATCCTTAGCTCAAGCCCGTACTAATCTGAGACAGCAGGGTTTTGTCATTCAAGATCTGAAAGAATCTCAAGGCTTGCAGTTCAATTTTGATTTAAAAAAATTCAAGAATTCTCTCGTTAAGGTTGCGATTAAAGACAAAGCAGTATTTTCCCGTCAATTTGCTGCTTTGATGAGTGCGGGTGTAGCAATAGTTAGAAGTCTGGGTGTGCTGGCTGAACAGTGTAGTAATCCTAAACTACAACAAGCCTTAATGGACATTAGCAACGATGTTCAAAGTGGGATGAATCTTTCAGAAGCAATGCGTAAACATCCTGACTGTTTTGATGGTTTGTATGTCAGTATGATTCAGGCGGGAGAGGTTGGCGGTGTTTTGGACGAAGTGCTAAATCGTTTAGCCAAGTTGTTAGAAGATGTTGCGAGATTACAAAACCAAATTAAATCAGCCTTGGCTTATCCGGTAGTTGTAGGTATTTTAGCAACAGGTATTTTCGTCGGGATGACTGTTTTTCTAATTCCTGTTTTTGCGGGAATTTTCGTAGGACTAGGAACAGAATTACCGCCTCTCACCCAATTCTTAATGGATTGCAGTTTGATTTTGCGAAGTTGGAAGGTTCTAGTTATTATCGCTGGGCTTGTAGCTGCAAAAACTGCCTATGGGCAATATTACAAAACCCCTATGGGTCGCGTAACAATAGATCGCTTATCCTTGAAAATGCCATTATTTGGTGACTTGATTCAAAAATCAGCAGTTGCCCGTTTTAGCCGGACTTTTGGCGCTCTGACTCGTTCAGGCGTTCCTATTCTCACTTCTTTAGAAATTGTACGGGATACGTCTGGAAATCAGGTAATTGCCAATGCCATAGATGCATCTCGTGTAGAAATTCAACAAGGAGGTATGATTAGTATTGCCTTGCAAAAAGAAAAAGTTTTTCCAGCTATGGCAATTCAAATGATTAGTATTGGCGAAGAAACTGGGGAATTAGATGGAATGTTGATGAAGGTTGCCGATTTCTATGAAGATGAAGTTGAACAAGCAGTAAAAGCATTAACCAGCGTTTTAGAACCAATTATGATCTTATTTTTGGGGGGTATGGTTGGGACAATTTTGATGGCAATGTATTTGCCCCTATTCAAGGTATTTGAAAAGCTGGGTTAAGAGTGATACCAATTTTTTATTAAGCTGCATGGAATTCGCTCCCCCGAACCGGAAAACCATATATTAAAGTCCCCCTTTTTAAGGGGGATTTAGGGGGATCGAGAGCGGTATCCTAGAAGGGGTGGGAACGTCAATCTTCAGTATTTGGTAGCCAGTTGAGAAACGGCAGCGGTAACAGAGTGCTAAGGTTAGTAATTAACACTAGTAACCACAACAATTCAAAGTTAGTTTCTGTGATTCCCAGTGTATGCATGATTGCTGCCCCAAGTAGTGAGGAAACTGCTCCTGCTAAGTTAAAAACTGACATCAACAAGGCAAAAAATGTAGCTTCTACGCCAGAGGGACAAAGCCTTGCTGCCAAAATCAACACCGGCATAAAGGCGATTTGCCCCATTACTGTCAGAATTAGACTATCACCCAAACTAAACCAATGGTCATCTATCCCTAGTAGTCGGTTGGTGTGAGTCACTAGTAGTAGGATTGTCATTCCCAAAACTGATGAAATGACCGTACTCCAAGCAAAAATCAGGCGGAAGGGAACGCTTTTGAGGAAACGTTGAAAAATCCAAATTCCAATTAAAGACGCAAAACTCGTCACCAACCGCACCCATCCTAAAAATTCCGGTTGAAAGTGTAGTTCGTTGGTGGAGAAAAAGAAAAAGGCTGAGTCAGCGCTTGGGGTAGCTTGCCAGAGGAAGATAAAGGCCGTAGGCAGCCAAATAGTTTTTTCGGTAACGGCTTGGCGTAGTTGCGCCAGTTGATGCTTAATTCTTAAGATGTTGGTATGATCACTTTGGGTTTCTTTGCTAATCGGCGACTCAGCAATTAACCAAGCGATCGCACAGATCATCAGAGGAAAGAAAGCCGTAATCCAAAAGACGGTACGTGTAGTAAAATGCTCTAGCAGCATACCGCTAAAATATGCTGTGATCAAACCTCCAAGTGCGGAACTTCCCCAGCAAAGGGATTGTAGCGAACCTGCATCGGCTTGCGATTCAGATTTTACCCGTTCGACAACCATTGAGTCAACTATCACGTCACTGACGGCGATGGAGAGGGAACAGAGGGCGATCGCTACCGTAGCTGCCCAGGTACTATGAACTATAGTGGCAAAACTTACCCACGATAAAGCACCCAGTAACCCAGCTAAAATTAAGTATGGTCGTCGGCGATAGCCAAATATCGGCAAGCCATCGGAGACAAAACCAAACAACGGCTTGATAATCCAAGGTAAGGCGACTATTCCCAATAGTGCTGACACCTCTGCTGGACTCAAATCCAGTTCATCTTTGAGAAAGAAGCTAACCGCTAGACGCGCCAACCCTACAATCCCTTCGATAAAGTAGACGGTAAGAATTGCAATTAACTCGGCATTAGGTTTATGACCGAAGAAAATTTTTTCTGTTACTGAGTCTTTGACCTTGGACAAGCCAGAAGCGTCAATGAGCATTTGATAAACATTTTTGAAGTTTTATCTACTTTTCTATCATATCCATTTCTTGCGCTTGAGATTGCTCTCTGAAATTGGTTGGGGGGCATAGGAATCGAAAAATTAACCAATGCCCAATGCCCAATGCCCGATCTCCACAAATAGCCTAGTGCGTAAGTACTGATTAGTACATATGCTCTGTCAGGGATGGCAAGAGCGCCTAAATGCTTGAGATTATGCGCTAAAATAATTACCTTTTTACGTAGAATTATTTACAGTAGATTTACCATCATTGTATTCACTAGGGTCATATATAAATTTCGTGTAAAGTATGCGTAAAACCCAGTGGTTTGAATGAATAATTACTTATGTATACAGTTTGACTGAAAAATAACACTAGTTTTGAATATGGCTATTATCAACGGTAATTCTGGTAATAATACCCTCAACGGTACTTCTGGCAATGACACCATAAATGGTCTTGCAGGCAATGACATCCTCAATGGTGACGCCGGCAATGACACGCTCAATGGTGGCGCCGACAATGACACGCTCAATGGTGACGCCGGCAATGACACGCTCAATGGTGACGCCGGCAATGACACGCTCAATGGTGGCACTGGCAATGACATGCTCAATGGTGGCACTGGCAATGACACGCTCAATGGTGGCACTGACAATGACACGCTCAATGGTGGCACTGGCAATGACATGCTCAATGGTGACGCTGGTAATGACACCCTCAATGGTGGCGCTGGTGATGACATGCTCGATGGTGGTGATGGTGATGACACCCTCAATGGTGGTGATGGTGATGACACCCTCAAAGGAAGTAGTGGTAACGACACTTTAAATGGATACGTTGGGATTGATACGGCTGATTACAGCAGTCTTGGTAATAGCATTACGCTTTTAGCAACTGGAACAGTCAATAAAGGTGGTGGTCTCGGTACAGATCAACTCGTACAAATCGAAACGATTATTGCTGATGCCACCGTAGAAGGTAACACCATAGATGTTTCTACATCTGACCCTGGCATATCAATTGACGTCAACCTGGAAACTCAAAGTCTGACAGCAAATGGGGCTCCTGGTGTCAACACCTTTACAGTCGTCAACTTCGACAATGTGACAGGTACAAATGAAAGTGACATCATTGTTGGTGACAGTCAAAATAACACCTTAATTGGCAATGGCGGCGATGACTTCATCGATGGTGGTGCTGGAGATGACAACCTCTTTGGTATTGATGGCAATGACACCCTCAAAGGAAGTAGTGGTAACGACACCTTAAATGGAGAGTTTGGGATTGATACGGCTGACTACAGCACTCTTGGTAATAGCATTACGCTTTTAGCAACTGGAACAGTCAATAAAGGTGGTGGTCTCGGTACAGATCAACTCGTACAAATCGAAACGATTATTGCTGATGCAACCGTAGACGGTAACACCATAGATGTTTCTACATCTGACCCTGGCATATCAATTGACGTCAACCTGGAAACTCAAAGTCTGACAGCAAATGGGGCTCCTGGTGTCAACACTTTTACAGTCGTCAACTTCGACAATGTGACAGGTACAAATGAAAACGACATCATTGTTGGTGACAGTCAAAATAACACCTTAATTGGCAATGGTGGCGCTGACTTCATCATTGGTGGTGACGGAGATGACTTTATCGATGGTGGCACTGGTTTTGATGGCAATGACACCATCGATGGTGGTAATGGGAATGACTTCATCTGGGGTTTCAGTGGCGATGACAACCTCTTTGGTGGTGATGGTAATGATACCCTCTTTGGTGAAAGTGGTAATAACTTCCTGGATGGGGGTAATGGGGATGACACCCTCAATGGTGGTTTTGACAATGACACCCTCAAAGGAAGTAGTGGTAACGACACCTTAAATGGAGAGTTTGGGATTGATACGGCTGACTACAGCACTTTTGGTAATAGCATTACCCTTTCACCAACTGGAACAGTCAATAAAGGTTTTGGTCTCGCTACAGATCAACTCGTACAAATCGAAACGATTATTGCCGATGCAACCGTAGACGGTAACACCATAGATGTTTCTACATCTGAGGCTGGCGTATCAATTGACGTCAACCTAGAAACTCAAAGTTTGACAGCAAATGGGGCTCCTGGTGTCAACACCTTTACAGTCGTCAACTTCGACAATGTGACAGGTACAAATGAAAACGACACCATTATTGGTGACAGCCAAAATAACACCTTAATTGGCAATGGCGGCGATGACTTCATCGATGGTGGTGACGGAGATGACTTCATCATTGGTGACTTCTTCGGTATTGGTGACAATGACTTCATCGATGGTGGTAATGGGAATGACTTCATCATTGGTGGTGACGGAGATGACTTCATTATTGGTGGCGCTGACAACGACAATCTCAATGGTGACGCTGGTAATGACTTCCTGGATGGCGGTGATGGGGATGACAACCTCAATGGTGGTTTTGACAATGACACCCTCAAAGGAAGTAGTGGTAACGACACCTTAAATGGAGAGTTTGGGATTGATACGGCTGACTACAGCACTCTTGGTAATAGCATTACGCTTTTAGCAACTGGAACAGTCAATAAAGGTGGTGGTCTCGGTACAGATCAACTCGTACAAATCGAAACGATTATTGCTGATGCAACCGTAGACGGTAACACCATAGATGTTTCTACATCTGACCCTGGCATATCAATTGACGTCAACCTGGAAACTCAAAGTCTGACAGCAAATGGGGCTCCTGGTGTCAACACTTTTACAGTCGTCAACTTCGACAATGTGACAGGTACAAATGAAAACGACATCATTGTTGGTGACAGTCAAAATAACACCTTAATTGGCAATGGTGGCGCTGACTTCATCATTGGTGGTGACGGAGATGACTTTATCGATGGTGGCACTGGTTTTGATGGCAATGACACCATCGATGGTGGTAATGGGAATGACTTCATCTGGGGTTTCAGTGGCGATGACAACCTCTTTGGTGGTGATGGTAATGATACCCTCTTTGGTGAAAGTGGTAATAACTTCCTGGATGGGGGTAATGGGGATGACACCCTCAATGGTGGTTTTGACAATGACACCCTCAAAGGAAGTAGTGGTAACGACACCTTAAATGGAGAGTTTGGGATTGATACGGCTGACTACAGCACTCTTGGTAATAGCATTACCCTTTCACCAACTGGAACAGTCAATAAAGGTTTTGGTCTCGCTACAGATCAACTCGTACAAATCGAAACGATTATTGCCGATGCAACCGTAGACGGTAACACCATAGATGTTTCTACATCTGAGGCTGGCGTATCAATTGACGTCAACCTAGAAACTCAAAGTTTGATAGCAAATGGGGCTCCTGGTGTCAACACCTTTACAGTCGTCAACTTCGACAATGTGACAGGTACAAATGAAAGTGACATCATTATTGGTGATAGCCAAAATAACACCTTAATTGGCAATGGCGGCGATGACTTCATCGATGGTGGTGCTGGAGATGACAACCTCTTTGGTATTGATGGCAATGACACCATCGATGGTGGTAATGGTAATGACTTCATCTCGGCTTTCGATGGAGATGACAACCTCTTTGGTAGTGCTGACAACGACATCCTCTTTGGTGAAAGTGGTAATGACTTCCTTGATGGCGGTGATGGAGATGACAACCTCTTTGGTGGTAATGGGGATGACACCCTCAATGGTGGTACTGGTGCAGATAAATTTGTCTTCAATAGCCTATTTGAAGGATTTGATATCATCACAGACTTTAATTTTGTTGAGAATGACAAAATCCAGGTTTCTCAATCAGGATTTGGCTCTAGTTTCTTTAGTGACTTCAGCTACAACTCATCAACCAGTGACTTGTTATTCCAAGGCACTGCATTCGCCAACATTCAAAACCCCTTATTTATTCCCTCTCTGAACATCGAGTTTATCGCCTAAAACCCAGTTATGAGACGGGTTATGCCTGTGATCGCTGTTTGACCCCCTCAACCCCACGCCTTTAGGTTGGGGAGTATGTCAAAATTACAGATCCAATACTGCGCGGTTAAACCTTTTTTGGGGATTATAGGTTTCAGCCTACATTATTTCCTTGAACGAGCAGTATTGAGTCTCGATCTACTTTCATCCTTCTTTAGGGCACAACAATTATTGTTGTGCCCTTGACACATTGTTCAAAGTTGTGGGATAGAGATTTTTTCAAATAAGCCATTAATATGTCGCTATTAATTAGCGTAGGCGTAGCCCGCCGTAGACATCGCCTAAATTCCAGTAGCACAAGCAGCCATCGGTGCTAAAGCAATCCCAGTGCTACCGATTTGTCGCGCCGCTGCGATCGCATTCATGTGGGGTAAAAATGAGCATTTGATAAACATTTTTGAAGTTTTATCTACTTTTCTATCATATCCATTTCTTGCGCTTGAGATTGCTCTCTGAAATTGGTTGGGGGGCATAGGAATCGAAAAATTAACCAATGCCCTATGCCCTATGCCCTATGCCCTATGCCCGATCTCCACAAATAGCCTAGTGCGTAAGTCCTGTATATAAGTAAATATAATATTAGTACATATGCTCTGTCAATGATGGCAAGAGTGCCTAAACGCTTGAGATTCTGCCGTAAAAATAATTACTTTTTTGCGTATAATTACTTATCGTATATTCGTTTAAGTACTTTTAACTAAAAATGATATAAAAATATATTATGTTTTGTTAAGATACTTAGCTTTTGATCAATAATGATTTACGTAACCGGTTTGATTAAAACGAACACGAATTTGCACTATGGCTAATATCAACGTTATCAACGGTACTGCTGGCAATAACACCCTCAATGGTGGCACTGGTCATGACCTCATATCCGGTCTGGCCGGCAATGACACCATCAATGGCGGTGCTGGTAATGACACCCTATTTGGAGGCATTGGTAATGACATCCTCAATGGTGGCACTGGCAATGACTCTCTTGATGGTGGTTTTGATAATGACACTCTCAGGGGAAGTACTGGTAACGATACCTTAAATGGAGATACGGGTTCTGATACGGCTGATTACAGCACTCTGGCGCAGAGCATTACTCTATTACCAACTGGAACTGTCAATAAAGCTGGGGGTGCCGGCACAGATCAACTGATTGATATCGAGAAAATCATTGCCAATGCTAAAGTCGGTAATAACACCATAGATGCTTCCAGCGCAGTTGGTGCATCAATTAATGTCAACCTTACGACTCAAACCTTGGTGGTAAATGGCGTTCCTGGTGTCGGTCCGTTTACAGTCGTTAACTTTGACAATGTTAAAGGTACATATCTCGATGACAGTATCTTTGGTGACAGCCAAAATAACTCCTTAATTGGGAATGGCGGCGCTGACTACATCAATGGTGGCGCTGGTAATGACTCTATTAATGGTGGTGATGGCAATGACAGCTTGCTTGGTGGCTTAGGAAATGACACCCTCTTAGGTTTCAATGGATATGACTTCCTTGATGGTGGTGATGGCAATGACAGCCTCAATGGTGAAAGCGGCAATGACACCTTAATCGGTGGTGCTGGTGCGGACATCCTCAATGGTGGCCTTGATGATGACATCCTAATTGGTGGCTTTGGTAATGACAACCTCAATGGTGGTGCTGGTGCAGATAAATTTGTGTTCAACAGCCTATTTGAAGGATTGGATATCATCTCAGACTTTAACGTTGTTGAGAATGACAAAATCCAGATTTCTACATCAGGGTTTGGCTCTAGTTCCTTTAGCAATTTCAGCTACAACTCATCAACTGGTAACTTGTTATTCCAAGGCACTGCATTCGCCAACATTCAAAACCCCTCATTTAACCCCTCTCTCAACATCGAGTTTATCGCCTAAAACCCAGTAAAGTTTGGGAAAAGGATGTTTACAGTTTCTCAATTACTGTAATTACAGCCATTTTCAGGTAAATAGACCACGCTTTTGGGGCGCAAGGCATTGCGCCCCTACGAAGATCTGTGGTTCAAATGAGTGAAAATTGCTGTAATACTAGATCTGCCTTCCAAGTCTACTTTCGTCCTTCTGTATGACTTCATGTTTTGTATAGAAAAGTTTAACTTAGACCAAGTTAAATTTTTCTATACAGACTCAAACCAATTACCGCATTCTGTCCGCCAAAGCCAAAACTAAAACACAGCACCCGCTGAATTTTACTATGACGTGCAGCCATCACCAGATCCAAATCAAATTCTGGTTGTTGTAATCCTACACATGGTGGTAAAATTTGATGCTGCAAAGCCAATAGGGAAAAAGCTACACCCAAAGCTCCCGATGCTCCAAGGGTATGCCCTGAGCTTCCCTTAGTTGAACTAATCGCCACTTTTTGGGGAAATAACCGCTGTATCACCATACTCTCTATGCGGTCATTTAGCAGAGTAGCCGTACCATGAGCATGAATGTAATCAATATCGGCTGGAGTTAGTCCACTACGTGCGAGACATTGCTTGATAGCGGCGATCGCACTCCTCCCCTCTGGTTCTGGTACATTACTATGATATGCGTCATTTGTCAAGCTAAAACCCAGAATCTCACCATAAATCTTTGCCCCACGTTCCCTAGCCAACTCTGCTGATTCCAGGATAAACACAGCACCGCCTTCGCCCAAAACCAAGCCTTCCCGGTGCAAATCGAAGGGATAAGACCCCGTTTTTGCCAAAGCACCCATCTGCTGAAATCCTGTCAAACTTAGGGGAGTAATCGGTGCTTCCACAGCCCCAGCAATGACCCGCTCACATTGTCCAGTTTGCACGAGATTTGCAGCCTGGGCGATCGCCCAAATTCCAGTAGCACAAGCAGCCATCGGTGCTAAAACAATCCCCGTGCTACCGATTTGTCGCGCCGCTGCGATCGCATTCATGTGGGGTAAGGTTTCTAACCAGTCTTCTAAACACACGGACTGCGCGTCTGAGGACAGGGGGAGAGGGGCGCATTGATTTAGCTTCTCCCTAGATCGAAGGTGCGCTAGCACCTCCCAAGAAGCCTGATAACCGCGGCTAGAACCAATAACTACACCGCAATCAGACAAAGGTGGAACCAACCCAGCATCTTCTACAGCATCAGCAACAACTCGCTGAGTTAGAGTTTTCAATTTAGCAGGATGTTGAGCAATCAAGCCTAGAGGAAGTGGTAAAAGTTCTGGAAATGGTTGATAAAACTGAATTCCAGACTTACCAGCTATCAACTTTCGCCAGCTATCCTCTAGGTTTTTGCCTAAAGCGGAAATTAAACCAATACCAGTAACAACAACCTTAACCAATTTGAAATTAGGGATTAGGGATTAGGGATTAGGGATTAGGGATTGCACTTCGGCTCCGCTCTGTTACCAGGGATTGGGGATTGGGGATTGGATTAATTTACTTTTGACTCATTACTCATTACTCCTTACTCCTTACTCATTACTCATTACTCCTAACTCCTAACTCCTAACTCCTAACTCCTTACTCCCTCTATTCTTAACCGCCAGTTTTCAGGTTTTCGGCACCTTCGGTGACTTTAGCAGAGTCGATGCGATCGCCTTGCTGAATTTTGTTCACTACATCGAAGCCATCGGTGACATTACCAAAGACAGCGTAGTTACCATCTAAAAATCCCAG
The DNA here is from genome assembly GCA_038087035.1 of Gloeotrichia echinulata CP02. NCBI lineage: Bacteria > Bacillati > Cyanobacteriota > Cyanophyceae > Nostocales > Gloeotrichiaceae > Gloeotrichia > Gloeotrichia echinulata. Next base: position 3,532,472 of record CP051187.1, read on the forward strand.
ATCTGCTAGAGCAAAGTAAAACTGAGAAGATGCAGAGTCTGGTTGTTGCGATCGCGCCATTGCGACTGCACCAAGTTTATGGGTCAATATTGGTGTCTCGGTAATCGTCTTACCGTAAACTGGTTCTTTTGCTCCTTTGGGTTTAATTTCTAAAGGTATATAGCGCTGCTTCCCAGTGGAGTCAATAAAACCACCTGTTCCCAGTCTATTTTCTGGAAATTTCGGGTCTTTGCCTTGTGGATCGCCCCCTTGGACTACAAATGGTTGGGGGTCACGCACAACTCGATGGAATACTAACCCATCATATACACCCTTTTGAACTAAATCTACGAAGTTTCCAGCTGTAATTGGGGCATTAGTGCCGTCTACTTCGATAGTAATCGGCGAACCTTTAACCGTAATCACCACAGTAGCTGTGCCTTCGAGCCGTGGTAAATCTTTCATTCCAGGAATACTCTCACTCTTAGTTTGTGATACTGATGTTGCTTCAGTGGTTGTCTTGCTGCTTGTCTCGGTTGCTGTAGAAGTAGCTGTAGAAGTTGGAGAAGAAGCTTTAGAAACCCCTTGCTGCGCTGAACATCCTCCTAACACCAAAGCAGCAACCATCAAAAGAGCAACCAAAAATTGTGGAAGTTTTAACCGCATTACAAATTACTGACCAAAATTAATGGGATACAAGCCCCCTCCTTCTACGACGGCTTTCTGGTAGACTAACTATAGTCGCCATAGGGCATTGGGAGACTTTAAACGGACATGGAGGGACGATAAGACCACTTAATGGCGCATCCCAGGGAAGTGTCAACGAATCCTCGCTCCTTTAGGACGAGGAGGTATGTCAATCAACCACCGTATCTTAATGCATGGAGATGGGTGATTGGGGATTGGGAATTGGATACAAGGGGATCAATTTTCCCCCATCACCCCATCGCCCCATCAACCCCAGTCCCTTAAAGTCCTTCTAGGGGAACTCCCAAAAAGCGGGCTAATTCTGCTCCTTGAGTTTCCAACTCTGTTAAGGATAACGGTTGACCTACCCTTGTTAAAGGAATGTCTCGCCGACCCTTAACCCTTAAATAGATGGCTCGAACAGGATTCAACCCTTCTTTGACAGTGATTCGCACAGATTGGACATCTTGGATGCGACCATCAATTTCAATTTGACGGTTTTTACCTGGAAACCCGTTGCGGAAAATTTTGATTGTGCCACTTTCCTGATTAAATTCGTTATATCCGCCTCCCACATCCCATACAATCACTAGCCATAGGTATAAGGCTAAAAGCACACCAGCGGTGCCATATAACCCCATAACTAAGCCTTGGGGGACGAATACCAGTTGAGAGGGATCTGTAACTATGAGTAAATTGACTTTCAGGTAACTGGATACGCCAGCTAGCAAAAAGCCTGTGGCTCCCAAGGTAACGATAGTTGCCCACCAGTAGTTGCTGAACCGACGAGAGCCGAGAACGTTTTGATGCAGGACGCGATCGCCCTTGTTAATTGTTGATGCCGTCATGAAACTACCTTGGCCCGTGAGATATTCTCTACACAAAGTCTGCCATTTTAGCGCCACCTCTTGCAAGTTGGGGAAGTGATGGCGAGAATTTTCCCCAATCCCCAGTCCCCAATCCCCAATCCCCAGTCCCCAGTCCCCAGTCCCCAATTCCGTAAACTTTGTAAGATTTCTGAGAAAACTTGTGTCAGATTGTAAAAATTCTGATATTCATAAGATCTATATAGCTTCGTGTTAAATACCTGATTCACTTGGGTGCTTCGGGCAAAAACCCGAAGGAATGTGATAAGTTAAGAATCATTAAGTTACCACACATTAGGTAACTAGCCAATGATACGGGTAATGGCATAACCCTGGGAAATGTTGATCTTTATAGGCAGCAAGTTCTCAGAATCTCAGATGCTGTCAAGCTACTGAGATTGCCAAAAAACGTTAATTCCTCGGGGCAGCTTATGGAAGAAACCAGACTACTTGTTAACCTTCAGCAAAGCCGAAGCAGTACAAGCCGGGAAAACAGCCCGGAGTGCTGGACTTACGAGGCTGCCAAAAAAAACGTTGCAATTTTAGTAAAAAAGAGGATTTTAGTTCAATGACCATCGCAGTTGGACGCGCCCCCAATAGAGGGTGGTTTGACGTTCTCGACGACTGGTTGAAGCGCGATCGCTTCGTATTCGTAGGTTGGTCAGGGATATTATTATTCCCCTGCGCCTACCTAGCACTAGGCGGTTGGCTCACCGGTACAACCTTCGTCACCTCTTGGTACACCCACGGTTTAGCCTCCTCCTACTTAGAAGGCTGTAACTTTATTACCGTTGCCGTATCAACTCCCGCAGACAGTTTGGGACATTCCCTATTGCTGTTGTGGGGACCTGAAGCTCAAGGAGACTTGACTCGCTGGTTCCAGTTGGGCGGATTATGGCCATTTGTTGCCCTCCACGGAGCTTTTGGTTTAATTGGCTTCATGTTGCGCCAATTTGAAATTGCCCGGCTAGTAGGTATCCGTCCTTACAACGCCTTGGCTTTTTCAGCCCCCATCGCGGTATTCGTCAGCGTCTTCTTAATGTACCCCTTGGGACAATCTAGCTGGTTCTTTGCACCCAGCTTTGGTGTAGCGGGAATTTTCCGTTTCATCTTGTTTGTCCAAGGTTTCCATAACTTCACCCTCAACCCCTTCCACATGATGGGTGTAGCAGGTGTGTTAGGTGGTGCTTTGTTGTGCGCGATTCACGGTGCAACCGTAGAAAACACCCTGTTTGAAGATGGCGAATCTTCAAACACCTTCCGAGGCTTCAATCCTACCCAAGCCGAAGAAACCTACTCAATGGTGACTGCAAACCGTTTCTGGTCACAGATTTTCGGGATTGCATTCTCTAACAAACGCTGGTTACACTTCTTTATGTTGTTTGTACCAGTCACAGGCTTGTGGATGGCTGCAGTCGGGATTGTCGGCTTGGCATTGAACCTACGGGCTTATGACTTCGTGTCCCAAGAATTGCGGGCAGCAGAAGACCCGGAATTTGAAACATTCTATACCAAGAACATTTTGCTGAATGAGGGTATCCGTGCTTGGATGGCACCTCAAGATCAACCCCACGAACAATTTGTATTCCCCGAGGAGGTATTACCACGTGGTAACGCTCTCTAATAAATCTATGTCCCTTGGCGCGGGACGTGACCAAGAGTCATCAGGTTTTGCCTGGTGGTCTGGTAACGCTCGTTTAATCAATCTATCTGGTAAACTACTTGGTGCCCACGTTGCCCATGCTGGTTTAATTGTCTTCTGGGCTGGAGCGATGACATTATTTGAAGTCGCTCACTTCGTCCCCGAAAAGCCGATGTATGAACAAGGCTTAATCCTGCTACCTCACATCGCCACCTTGGGTTGGGGTGTTGGTGCTGGTGGTGAAGTTATCGACACCTTCCCCTACTTTGTTGTCGGTGTACTCCACCTAATTTCTTCAGCCGTTCTGGGTTTTGGCGGTATTTATCACGCCGTTCGTGGACCTGAAACCTTAGAAGAATATTCCTCCTTCTTCGGTTACGACTGGAAAGATAAGAACAAGATGACCAACATCATCGGGTTCCACCTGATCATCCTCGGATGCGGTGCGCTCCTGTTGGTGCTGAAGGCTATGTTCTTTGGTGGTATTTATGACACCTGGGCACCTGGTGGTGGTGATGTGCGCGTCATTACTAACCCAACTCTCAACCCAGCAGTTATCTTTGGCTATCTGATTAAAGCTCCCTTTGGTGGCGAAGGTTGGATTGTCAGCGTTGATAACTTGGAAGATGTCATCGGCGGACACATTTGGATCGCCTTCATCTGCATTTCTGGCGGTATTTGGCACATCTTCACTAAGCCATTTGGTTGGGCACGTCGTGCGTTCATTTGGTCTGGTGAGGCTTACCTCTCCTACAGCTTGGGCGCTCTCTCCTTGATGGGCTTCATTGCTTCCATCATGGTTTGGTACAACAACACCGTGTACCCCAGCGAATTCTTTGGTCCTACGGGTCCTGAAGCTTCTCAAGCTCAAGCTATGACCTTCTTGGTTCGTGACCAACGCTTAGGTGCTAACGTCGGTTCCGCACAAGGCCCCACAGGTCTAGGTAAATACTTGATGCGCTCCCCCACTGGTGAAATCATCTTTGGTGGTGAAACCATGCGCTTCTGGGATTTCCGTGGTCCTTGGTTAGAGCCTCTACGTGGTCCCAACGGTCTTGACCTGGATAAAATCAAGAATGATATTCAGCCTTGGCAAGCTCGTCGTGCTGCTGAATACATGACCCACGCTCCTCTGGGTTCTCTGAACTCCGTAGGTGGTGTGGCTACCGAAATCAACTCCTTCAACTACGTATCTCCTCGTGCGTGGTTAGCCTGCGCTCACTTCGTATTAGGTTTCTTCTTCCTCATTGGTCACTTGTGGCACTCTGGTCGCGCTCGTGCTGCTGCTGGTGGTTTTGAGAAAGGTATTGACCGTGAGAATGAGCCAGTTATGGCTATGAATGAACTCGACTAACTTATAAGTTTTCCTTCATCACTGACAATCATTATAGGCTCTTGCGTAAAAGCAAGGGCTTTTTTATACCTAAAAAACACGTGAGGCATTAACTTTTATGACCCAAACACAACCAGAACTAAAGTTACTTACCTTCGATGAATTTAGTGAATGGTATCCAGAAAACTCATTGGTACGTTACGAATTATATGATGGGGTGATTGTTGAAATGCCACCAGCAACGGGCGACCACACGGATATTATCAGTTTTTTACTTGAAGTAATGCTATTAGCAATTCAAGAGTCTAAGCTACCTTATCGAGTTTCAGCGTCTGCATTCGTGAAAACACTCAATGGTAAGTCAGCTTACATACCCGACATGTTGCTTATTAATCACGATAACCTCATTCATGAACCATTGTGGAAAAAGCAATCCACCCTAATTTATCCTCAATCCATACCCTTAATCATTGAGGTAGTAAGTACCAATTGGCAAGATGATTATTACAACAAAATTAGGGATTATGAAACTATGGGTATTCCCGAATACTGGATTGTGGATTATGCTGCTTTGGGTGGGCGCAAATTTATCGGAAATCCCAAAGTTCCTACTATTTTCGTGTGTGAATTAATCGATGGCGAATACCAAATGACGCCATTTAGAGGTGCTGACCGCATTGTATCGCCTACTTTTTTGCAGTTGAATCTAACCGCTCAACAAATATTTGATTCGGTGATTTAATTACAGCGATTTTCAGGTAAATGAACCACATTTTTATATCTCACGCATTCGCGGAGCGTCCCGTAGGGAAGGCGCATTCGCGGAGCGTCTCGCAGAGAAGGCGCAAAGGAATAAAGAAATACAGATATCGGGGTGTGGTCTAAATACCTGAAAACTGCGGCTCTTCCGTACTTAGCGTGCTGAATTTGTTAAAAAATAAGTTTGAAACCCTTGCCTGGCTCCGATAAAAGCCATTATTTTTTGTATTTGAGCTACTGTTACTAAAAATCAAATTATAAACGCCTATAAGCCTTGTTATTAAAGCAATTTAATCGACTTTCATTAATAATTAAGCACGCTATACACGCAAGAGCCGAAACTCCATCCCCTTGTGGGTGGAGAGGGACAGCACAACGACCGCTCAGTGACCACCGCCCGCCGACTTTGGGCATTGGGCATTGGGCATTGGGAATCTTTACCATGCCCCATGCCCCATTCCCCATGCCCTAAAACTCCATCCCCTTGCGATGCACTGAGCTTGCCGAAGTGTGGGTGGAGTTTTTTATTCCCTGATTTTCTTTGCTGTGTGTTTAATTACCGATTTGGATGGATATTTTTTAATTGTTTAGTGCCTCAAAATCAACTTTCTCCCACATTCATCGCTGCTAAAACAGCCTTCTGGCTGACATTTTGGTAAACAGTCTGTAAATATTTCATCACCACATCACCTGAAGTTGAATTTACTGCATTTTCCTCTTCCTTTGCTAAGGGAATTGCTCCCAATACATCTAAGATAGTCTCGCTACCCGAAGGCGCAATCACTACTAAAGAAGACTCTAACGCCTCATTATATTGCCAGAATGAGTCAATATTAATCTTGTATTGGTTGTCAGAATTTAACTGTTCCAATTCAGGCGCTTCGGTTTCAGAAACGTCAATGTTTGCACCGCGTAATTTGCGTAAATTGCCGAGGATTTGCTCTTTGGTGCGTCCGCGTAATTCAAATAGTACAAACGGATCTTCACTAAACCTATCACCTAACTGATAGTAAACTGCACCAACATGTTTACAAGGATTTGCTTTATCAGGACAAGAACATTTACTACTAACATCAGATAGAGTAAAAGGAAATAAAGACAGTCCATTTGTCGTGAATACTTCCTCAATATTTTGTGGCATTTCTCCTGCTAAAAGCTTGGCAGCAAAAATCGCCCGTTTAGACATTGTTTCAATTACATAACCCCATTCTTCTTCAGTAAATGGTTCCAAAGAGAGGGAAACTTTATAAGGTTCTGGTTCGCTACCTTGTACTTTAGCTAATACTTTTGCGCCTTGAAATTCGATGCTGAGAACATTTCCCTGGCGAGAATAGTTTCTAGCGCGTTCTAAACGTTTCTTAAAGCGATAGGAATCTAATAAATCTAGCCACCGTTGTGACCACCATTCGCGACTTGCTTGCAGAGTATCATTAGTCATAATTAATTCAAAATTCAAAATTCAAAAATAACAATTATTCTATCCCAGCCTGGCGGCGCAACCGCTCGACCAATTGGCGCGTCCAATCCAACTCCTTATCCCGCAGGCGCTCGCGGATTTCCAGGGCAAACTGTGCTAAGGTTAGCGCCTCTGTGTAGCGCCCCTCCTCTTCCAGGACTTGCGCTAGCCCTGATTGAGCATCAGCCACCAAGTTTTGCAGTCCCACTTCCTGGGCTAGGGCTAACTGACGCTCGTACCAGGGGCGGGCTGCTGTGGGTTGGTTGCGGTCAAGGGCGAGAAGTCCCAAGTTGCCGCAATAGGTTGCTTGTGTTGCTTTATTTCCTAGTTTTTCTGCGATCGCCAATCCTTGCTTGAAGTAGGACTCGGCACGATCATATTCTCCCTGCGATCGCGCAACCCCTCCCAAATTGTTGAGAGCGATCGCCTCATCGTCTTCCTCCCCCAACTCTCGGTAAATTGCTAACGCCTCCTGATACAGCCCCTGCGCCTCTGCCCAGTTCTGGCGTTGTTCTGCAATTAATCCTTGCAACCTGATTGCAGTAGCCTTATCCCGACGATTATTGCCCCGTTCCATCGCCTCTGCCATCTGGGCTGCCCAACTGGCTGCCCGTTCTGTCTCGGCGCGATAGTAGTGAATCCAAGCAACATCGTAGGCACCCCAACCAGCATCACTGAATCGAGGTTATATCTTCTTTGCCCACCTTGGGTAAAGATGCCTTCGATTTTCCCGTCTTCGAGCCACCTTTCGAGTGTTTTGGTGCTGACTCCCAATCTGGTAGCAGCGACTCTTGGAGGTACATAGTTAACCGTCATGGACTAAGAAAAGTTACTTATCCCATAATATCAGAATATGTCGGGATATGTCTATTATGTCTAGGTAAATTGCGTCCTATAAATTACTCTCAAAATTTACCACAGCCCCAGACTTACCCAAAATTATGACTGATCAAGAAGTGATCACACCTGCATTGGCAATGGCACGTCGGTCACTACAAATTTTAGAAGAGCAAGCTGCCGGATTTGATAAGCTGTCAATACCTGGTCATTTAAGAATTCAGCTAGAAGAAAAGCGTCGAGAAGTCGCAGAGTCCCTTTCCTCCCCGCAACATGGCAATGGGAAAATCTTCCGTTGCGGCATCAAAAAATGGCGTTTGTTCTTTTGTAAAGAGAGTTCTGGCGCTTTCTGGCACAGTTTTACCCAAATGATTCATCACATTTGAGAGCATAACTTTGGTATCTCCTGGTTGATTAGCCGCTCCCTGCAATGCCTCATTGACACTCTCAGGTCTGAAGACTCTGAGATTCTACGGACAGAGGAGAATTTGGAAGAACCCAAAGTCTAACTCTCGTTGCGGTCGTCAAACACCGCCTACCCAGTAAGCCTAAGTCTATGCTTAGATTGCTGGCTACTTTTCGCAAAATATTCGCGCTTCCGTTCAAATCCGCGTTCACAATTGAACCATTCGCTGACTGATACAGCCCTCTCTTAATCCGCTTTCCAGATGCTTTCCAACCAACTGGCTTTTCACCATATTTGGGAAGGGAGTCTCCATCTAAAAAGCTCGACTTGCTCGTGTAGGCTTCCTCTGTTTCAATAAACCTAATGCCGTGTAAATCACACAGTTGTTTTAATCTGTCTTTCAGTTTACCCAAGGGCATTTGAACAAACTTTTGATTGTTCACTCTACCCATGTTAGCAGATTCCTTAAAGCCTTCATTCCATCCAACTACTAGAGTACCAACGCCATGTTTAAGACAGTGGTCAATAATTAACTTAGCTGCTTTGTTAATGCCATCCCGCATTTGGTGGTTGCGTTTACGGGTTACACGGTCTAACCAGTTATCCCAATAAACCTCTGGCTTGCCTTCTTTTCGTGTCGATACTTTCTTATTCCAGAGTTGATTCATCGCCTTCATTGCACGAGCATCAATCAACAAGGAATTACCCAATGTATCGACACAAGCAGCTAAATTATCAGCAGTTCCAAGGTCAATAGATAATGCCTGGTTTATATCTAGGTCGTGTTTTTGTTTATCCACTATATAGGACATTTCTAGATAAAAAGCACCATTCTTTGGCAGAATCGTAAACTCTTTTACCTTTGAGTAGTCAATGTTTGATGGCATTGGAAGAAAAAACTCAGATATCCCAAACCATCTTCTAACTGTTAAACCCAGAGAAAACCTAAGTTGTCCATTAATTAATGTTGGTTTTTGTCCTCCTGAATTAGGATACACAACTTTGAATAACTTAGAACCCTTAAGATATCCCGGTGCTTTTGGTCTGAAATGTAATTCACCTTTTAAATATAAGTTTATCAATTCTTTGAAAGACTTAAATGCCTCTGTAACTGACATTAAAGTTTGTTGCATTGGCGTGGAAGGCAAAGATTGAGCAAGCATTGACTTAGCAATTGAAGGTTCAAAGGCTAAGTCAAACTTACCTGTTAATAACTTATTTGTCTTAAAAAAGGTTTGTCGTGCAAAGTAAACTCCGATGTTGTAAAGTTTTCCTGATTGTTCAGAAAGATATTGTAATAGTGCTTTTGTTTCCTTGTCTGGAGACAACAGGACTTGTTGTACACCCATGTTTTTATTGGGTTTTCCCACCCTAAAACACCCACAAAATTAGTTGCTTTATATATACTAATTGACTATAGTAGATAAGTCAATATATATCTACTAATCTAGGATGCTGATTCAGGAAGATTATAATACCCATAACCATGTAAAATACTTAATTAACTATCACTTTGTCTTTATACCTAAACGTCGCAAGAAAGTTTTAACAGGAGAGATAGCAACTAGAACTAGGCAGATATTTGCTGAATTAGCTATAGAAAAAAAATGGGATATTCTAGCCCTAGAGGTAGCGCCTGACCATATTCACTTATTTGTTAGCGTCAAGCCTACAGATACACCACATTTAGTAATTAAGGCTTTTAAAGGACGAAGTAGTTACCTTCTAAGAAAAGAATTTCCTGTACTTCTGAAGCTTCCCTCGCTGTGGACAAGTAGTTATTTTGTGAGTACTGCTGGTAACATAAGTAGCGAGGCAGTTAGGAAGTACATTGAAGATCCTCACCACGCCTCAAATTAAAAAGAAAACGACACTGCGACTAAAGTCGCTCGTGCCGCTTCCCTCTCAGCACTGAAGTGTCTGAGTTTCCCGCATCCCGCGAGGTTCTATGAAACGCGTTCGCCCAGCGTCTGTCTACGACACGCTCCACGTCGCTTGCTTCTCCGTAGGAGTATGTGGTTTATTCCTTTACCCAGCAAAGTTTGTGTGGTGGACTCCCTTAGTTTACTTCTTCGGCAGCTTGTAAACACGCATGTATTATAATGCAATACATATAAGTATTTTTCAGCGGTAAGGGAATAAATAGTGATATGCTTATTTAAGATAACTTCGTGCATAAGTTGCTGAGATGATGTTTTAAAAGGGTATTTTGCTCTCATGCTTAGAACGGCAAAGTATCTCAGTGCATAGCTAAAACCTTGATTTTCCGTTTCATTGCTGTTAACCCAAGTCAAAGCAGCAAAATTACACCTTTAGGGACTTTTAAAACATCCTCTGATGACAATTTTTGTAGTTTGGGCACTGTCTAGGGTTTCTAAATACCTTACTTTTAAGTAGCTCGGCACAATTAAATATAAAACCTCGGTTCCATTCTTCTCCCCTTGTAGGGAAGAGGCTTTGACTCGCCCAACCCTTGTAGGGAAGGGGGCTGGGGGTTGAGGTTTATCTTATATTTTTTAAGGCCTACCTACTTACCTTGTGGGCAGTGTTCACGAAGTTTGCGGACTTAATCAATATTAAGAGGATAATTTGATGACAGGCTTAAACTTAAGCAACGTCCAATTTACCAACAACTCTGATGTAGTCAATCCAGGTAGTGAGATATTCAATACCTCATCTGTAAATACATTGCAAGGTGATGATCAAATCATCGGTACTGCCAGTATAAATGGGGATTTCGCTTTGGGAGCCTTTGTAGAGGTCGCATCTCAAGACCTGAATGCGATCAGCTCTGCTGACTTGAGTGCTGAGGCTACTGTTGCTATCTATGGTATCAAAAACCAAGGAGTTATCAATACAGCCAAAGGAGACGATATACTCAGTGGCACAGCAGAAGCTAAAATCAGTGCCAGTGCAGAGACAGTGTCTCAGGCCGTAGCCATTGCTCAGGAAGCAGATGCTACTGCGATAGCCCGATCTTTTGCCTCTATTAACGTTACAACCACCGCTGTGGGCATTGATAACTCCGGAGGTGCGATATATACAGGTAGCGGAAATGACGGCATTGGTAGTGATGCTATAGGTGGCATTAGTGCGGTAGCCGTAGCCACTGTAGATGCTTCAGCCATTGTTGAGGCTATCTCCGAAGCTCCTACGTCTCAAGGACTGACAGCTTTCGCAGAAGCAATAGCTACAAGTTTAGCTAAGGCAAGCATCACTGCCATCGGTATCAAGAATGCTGGAGGTATACTTAACACTGGAGATGATTCGGATACTGTCAGTGCTACTGCCAGTACTAATCCTAATCCTAATCAGTTTCAAATCGCTAGTGGTTTTGCTTTCACTAATTCCATCCCCAACAGTCAAGCTTTAGCCCAAGCCGTCGCCAATGCTACTGCTTCGGTTTCTGATAAGGCGATCGCCATTGACAACACTAAAGGGTTTATTACTACCGGGAATGGAGACGATAGTATAGAAGCTGCTGCTTTGGCTTCTGATAAGGCGATCGCCATTGACAACACTAGAGGGTTGATTAGTACCGGGAGTGGAGACGATCTTATTGTTGCCTATGCTACCGCCTCTGAGTCTTACGGTATCTTTGGCGGAACTATTGATACGGGTAATGGAGATGATCGGGTGATCGCCTCCAGTTTTGGAGGTGGTGTCAACATAAAGACGAGAGAGGGTAACGATTTTGTGGAAGGTTTTGGTAACGCTAAAGTTGAGGGTGGTATCGGTTACGATACACTCAGCCTTATTGCTTACAATAAAGACAACTTTCAGATAAGTTTTGGTAGTGGAAATAACAATACTGTTATTTTTCAGCTAGACGGCATTACCATGACCACCACTGGATTTGAGCAATTTAACTTTGCCAATAATGTAAGTTACACCTATAACACAATAGTGTAAAGTTAAGCCTTTCAAGGTGAGTCGTAAAATTTGTTTTTTTCTCTGCGCTCTCTGCGTCCTCAGCGGTTAAAAGTTATTTATTTAACCACACAGACAAAAGATTAAACAGGGATTTCTTTGAGCAAAATTTTTACCCACCTTGAAAGGCTAACTCCTCACCGAATTTTAGATTTTAGATTTTAAATTTTGGATTGAAGATTCAAAATTTAAAATCTAAACTGGTCTGAAGCCCCCGAATTTATTCGCTTAATAAATCTAAAATCCAAAACTTGTACTGAGCGTAGCCTTCGGCGCCCGCTCTTAAGTCGTTGGCGTAGCCTCTGTCTGCGACACGCACTCGCGTTCGTAGAGAAGTATCAAAAAATTTTAATTGAAGCCCCTGCATTCATGCATGGGGTCAATCTAAAATCCAAAACTTGTACTGAGCGTAGCCTTCGGCGCCCGCTCTTAAGTCGTTGGCGTAGCCTCTGTCTGCGACACGCACTCGCGTTCGTAGAGAAGTATCCAAAATCCAAAATTGATTCACTCATCCTCATCAATTACCGCGTTGCGGTCAAGTAGTAGTAAGTTGCGGAGTTGGTCTGTATCCATTTCGGTTAACCATTCTTCACCGGCGCCTACGACTTGTTCTGCGAGTTGTTTCTTACTTTCAATCATGTCATGGATTTTCTCTTCTAAGGTGCCAGTGCAGACAAATTTATGTACTTGGACGTTGCGGGTTTGACCAATCCGAAATACTCGGTCTGTGGCTTGGTTTTCTACGGCTGGATTCCACCATCTGTCAAAGTGAAAAACATGATTTGCCCGTGTTAAATTTAGTCCTACACCACCAGCTTTCAGTGACAGAATCATAATTGGCGGCGCTTGGGGGTCGTTTTGGAAACGGTCGAGCATTTCTTCTCGTTGTTTTTTACTAGTGCTACCATACAAAAACAAAATTTCTCGCCCTAGCTGTTGTTGTAAATAAGGTTGTAATAACTTGCCCCATTCAGCAAATTGAGTGAAAATTAAAGCGCTATCGCCTTCTGCTAAAACTTCTTCTAACATTTCGTTGAGCCGTTGCAGTTTGGCTGAATGATGTGCTTCTAATGTCGCTAATTTCAAATATTGTGCCGGGTGATTACAGATTTGTTTGAGTTTAACTAATAAACCCAAAATCATGCCCCGTCTTTGCAATCCTGTGGCTTCATCAATTTCGGTTAAAGACTGTTCTACTACTGTTTGATAAAGTGTGGCTTGTTCTGCACTCAGACCACAAAATACCGTCATTTCCTGCTTTTCTGGTAAGTCTTGAATGATTTCTCTGTCAGTTTTTAACCGCCGCAAAATAAAGGGTTGAACTAAAGAACGTAATTGATTTAAAGAATCGGTATCACCATACTTTTCAATTGGCATAGAAAATCGCCGTTGAAAAAATTGCCGATTGCCCAAATAACCAGGATTGAGAAAATCTAAAATAGACCACAGTTCTTGGAGTCTATTTTCTACTGGTGTCCCAGTTAAGGCAATACGAAATGTTGACTCTAATTGTCGTACCGCCTGGGACTGTTTCGCTTCCGAATTTTTCACATTTTGCGCTTCATCTAATATAAGGCATTGCCAAGAAATGCTTTGTAATAATTTAATATCTCGGTGAATTAGTGAATAGCTGGTAATGACTAAATCATACTTTTGTATTATTTCCAGAAATGCCTTACCTTTGGGGCGTTTATCACCGTGATATTCCAAAACTTTGAGTTTGGGTGCGAATTTTTTTACTTCTCTTTGCCAGTTACCTAAAACAGAAGTGGGACAAACTAGCAGTGTTGGTTTTTCTAATAGATCCTGTTCTTTGAGGTGTAATAAAAAGGCAATAAACTCCACGGTTTTACCGAGTCCCATGTCGTCGGCGAGACACGCGCCCAAGCCCCAACGTTCCAAAAATGCCAGCCAAGCAGCACCTCGTTCTTGATAAGGGCGCAATTGCCCTTGGAAGCTTTTTGGTGTGGGTAAAGGTGCGATAGACTGATTATTGGTTAGCGCCCCAATCAACTCTTGCAACGTCCCAGAAGCCTCAAAATTCACCACGGGTAATTTTTCGATCACCTGGGTATCTCCGTTACTGATACGTAAAGCATCTTCTAAGGACAGGGACATTTGCTCTTTACGGGAGGCAAAGAAGTTTTGAGCTATTTTAATATCTTGGGGGCGCAATTCTACCCATTCGTCGTTAATTTTGACTAATGGGCTATTTAACGCCACCAAACGGTCAAATTCGGCTTTAGAAATCGTCTGCCCACCAATTGCCAATTGCCACTGAAAATTTAGCAGACTTTGTAGCCCTAAGCGCCCCTGTTTTTGCTTTGGCGTTTCGGCGGCGATTTTCAAACCCAAACGGTTCGCCCATCCTTCACGGTTCGCCAAACTGGGCGGTAAAATCACCCCTAAACCGCTATCTTCAAATCTCCAAGTTACAGACTTGATAAATTCATAAGCTTGTATGGGGTTGAGGCGACAAGATTGGGGATATTCTGTTTCCAAACTGGGTGCTACAGCTGAATACAATCGGGAAGCTAACCCCAAACCCCGCAAGAAGGTTTCTTGTGGTTGTTCAATTGTACGATTTTGATACACAAATCTCTCAACTGGATTTTGCCAAATCGTGGCTGCATCCACCAAAAATTCTGGATCATCCGCCGCTTGGAGGTAATACGCCAGTGTCCAATCTGTTTCTTCAGACTCTGGCGGGCGCAATTGAAAACAAGTGTGAAAGAGAGTTTTCCCTGTTAATTGGTGTTGTAAGGGCATAGTCCAAGCCTTCAGCGCCGCTTGCAGGCGTTCGATACCAATCGCGTCTGCGCTTTCATGATGAGATGCACTCGTTAAGGCTTGCAACCAGTGTCGCACCGCTGATGGTAAAGTTGCCATCATTTTCGCTTCGATTGGTGGTTGGGAATTGATCATTCCTCGCACTTGGGCATCTATCATACTGTTGAGAAATGCTAGTAGCAATTCTTGCGGTGGCAGTGGGAAATCTACATAAATTGGGGATGGGGAATTGGGGGCGAAAGATTCTCCCCTTGTCACCTTGTCCCCTTCTCCCCAGTGATAAGTCCGACAAGCCAGAGGCATTTTCGCCGAAAATTTTTCTAGGCGTGTCCCATCCACGGCACTGTCTAGCAGTACTTGCCACTTAGCAATCATCGCACCATCTGATTGTGGCTGGATAGTTGGTAAAAATTTACATCGCGATGTTAAATCTAAACTCCAACGGGCAATCTGTGACCAAAAGCGTAAATCTGGTCCCAAAAAGGCATCTTCACCATTAACATTACTCAGGGGAAGAGATGTGAGAAATTTCATCGCTTCGCTGGGGTTGAGACAAAAACCCTCAACTTGCCACGGTTGTAGGTATTGTGGCGTATCTGTTGCCAAGCCATTGGTAGCAGAATGCACAGGAGAAATTGCTACAGTCCCGTCTTCACTGCTTTCTGTGATGTAAGTTGGTAGCGCAATGATTTGGGTGTGAGTTGGTAAACTGATTTCGGCAGCAGGTGTACTTTTACGCTTTCGCCCAGCACTAACAGTAACTTGGGGTTGCTCTTTGAGGGGAGAAATTTTCAGATTCTGCGATCGCGTTCCCTGCGGGACGCTACGCGAACGCGTAGCGTCCCGCAGGGAACGCAGAGAAACGCTGCTTTTGAAGGCAGATCGCAACCACTCACTCAACTCAATTGGTGTCATTGCCAATGGATGTGATGGTATATCTGTAAATGGACTAAACTCGGAATTTACCCGCGATGCCCGCCAAGTTTCTCCCCAAATAAATAAACTACCATTTTGATTTATATTTAACCAAATACCGTGTAAAATTGCCATTTTTCAACTACTCTAATTTTCGCGTAACTAAAATATCTAATCGGTTTATTTTCTAATTACAGAATTACTTTTTTGTATTGTTTCACAGATATTTATTATACTTAAATATAAACTATAATAAATATCTGTAACTATGGATTGCCTATTTTTTGCTAATAATGAAGTTACCCTTGTATAAAAAATTAAAAAATGGGATGCCCGGAGAAATAGATTATATGCATCCACAAGAATTGGAGATAGTAAGAGCATTACTAAATCTGGTGATTATTGAAGATGCAACTTATCCACAAAAGCAACCTCTCTCTGTATCAGAATTTGCGGCTTACTGGTTGAGTCAGGATGCCTTTGTTGTCAGAACAGTTGAGCTGGATACTAAACACAAGCAAAAAGAAATATTAGGGGCATTTTACTTGAAGCCAAACTTTCACTCTTCGCTGTAGCCATATTTGTAACGCTGGTTTTATTGTACAACCTCAAATGCGTGGTCAGGGTATAGGGCGGCTCATGGGGGAGGCGATGCTCCTGATTGCCGCAAGCCTTGACTACGAGGCGGTGATGTTCAATTTGGTGTTTGAAACTAATATACCTTCAATTACATTGTGGCAGTCATTGGGATTTGAGATCATTGGACGCATTCCCCAGGCGGTGAAGCTAGTCCGTCAGCAAGTGATAGACGCGCTGATCTAGTACCGTGCTTTGCTGGCTCTTGCGTACTTAGCGTGCTAAATTGATAGGATAATGCCAAGAAAGTAAAGCTCTAATCTCAAAATTACGAAAGTTTCTAAATCCAAATCCACTTCGCTTTATTAACTTCAGTTTATTATTTATTCCTTCTACTACTCCACTGGTAGTCCTTCGTTCAAAATATCCGACTATTTCTCCAAACCACCGTTTAATTGTCTGCACACTTCTTTGATAATATGGTTCAGCTTTTTTTAACCAATTGATTAATTCTAGCGTTCCCGTTACCACATTTTTATTGTCTTCAAATAAATTGTGAAAATCTTCTTTTAATGAATGCATTCTAGCTATTAAAGGAGAAGCTTGTTTAATTCTATTTAATTTATCTTTTTGCTTTTCGGTGAGCTTATTCTCGGCTTTTAGAATTGTAAATTTATTTCCTTTTAAACTTTCAAATACTTTTTTTCTTTCCGGGGCATTTAACTCAGATGCTATTTTCTTTTCTGCTATCCTAGCTCGATTTAATTCTTCATGTACTAATTTAGTAACATGGAACCTATCTACCGTTACAAGGGCGTTTGGACAAATCTTCTCAATTAAAGATTTATAATTGCCTGTCATATCAATACTTACTTCTTCTATTTGTGACAAAACTTTTTCTCCCCACATTCTCATGGTTTTTTTGATTTCAATTTGTTTTCTTTCTTTTACTAAACCTATCAATTTACCTGAATCTATATCTACTAGCACGACAATAAATTTTCCTTGTCCTTTGACCAAACTAATTTCATCTATTCCTAATCTTCTTAAATCTTTGACATCTATTGGCATCACATTTTTAGCTACATCTTCAAGCATTGATATGACTTCTTCATTAGTTAGTCCATTATTTCTTGCCACATTACTTACATTACTATTAATCACTTGTTTGATAATATATTCCGCATATCGGTATGTATACCTCTTTCTTGCTCCTAGAAAATCTAGCTTTTCATTAAATGTTTTTCGGCATTTTTTACACTTGAATCTTCGTCTATTGACATTCAGTATTACTTCAAAATCCCCCATCGGTAAATCTTTCACTAAACATTTTTGATTTTGATGTAAATGTCTTGAGTTTTGACCACAGTGTGGGCACGATGCACTTTTCGCTTTTTTACCTACTGATAGAATTAGGACTTGACCCTCTTGTAGGCTTGATTCTACTAATACTTCAGGCAAATTTAGGAGTTGAGTCATTATTCGTTTCATAATTTATTTTATTAAACATTATTAAAAAATATCTTAACATTTTAGCACGCTAAGTACCCAAGAACCGCTTTGCTACTAGTGAAAGTTGTTGATCTTTGTATGTAACTAAAGCCAGCCATAGTGCATAAATGTTAGGATTGCCACAGAGAGAGAATAGCGTGCATAGAAGGAAAAAAAACTGAATGGCAGAAGTTGATAAGTCAATATCCTTCGACGGACGGGATATTCGACTGAAGGTAGGCCTGTTAGCTCCCCAGGCTGGTGGGTCGGTTTTGATACAATCAGGGGACACAGCTGTTTTGGTGACGGCTACGCGATCGCAAGCCAGAGAAGGCATTGATTTTCTTCCCCTCACAGTAGATTACGAAGAAAGACTGTATGCTGCAGGTAGGATTCCCGGCGGGATTATGCGGCGTGAAGGTCGCCCACCAGAAAAAACAATTCTTACTAGTCGTCTGATTGACCGTCCCCTGCGTCCTTTGTTCCCTTCATGGTTGCGGGATGACTTGCAAATTATCGCTTTGACTTTGTCAATGGATGAGCAAGTACCACCCGATGTGTTAGCGGTTACAGGTGCTTCAATTGCTACCCTAATTGCCCAGATTCCGTTTTACGGACCAATGGCAGCAGTGCGGGTAGGCTTAGTGGGAGATGATTTCATTATTAACCCGACCTATGCGGAAATTGAAGCCGGAGAGTTAGATCTAGTAGTAGCAGGTTCACCAGATGGTGTGATCATGGTAGAGGCGGGAGCCAATCAGCTACCAGAGCGAGATATCATCGAGGCGATTGATTTTGGCTACGAAGCAGTACGCGACTTAATCAAAGCCCAGGAAGATTTAATTGCTGAACTAGGTCTGGAGATTATACAAGCAGTACCGCCGGAAGTAGATCCCATACTGGAAAACTTCATCAGCGATCGCGCTAGCGTTGAGATTAAGAAAATTTTGGCGCAATTTGAATTAACTAAACCAGAGCGGGACGCTGCTTTGGATGTAGTTAAGGAAACAATTGAAATAGCGATCACTGAACTTCCAGAAGAAGACCCCATCCGGGTAGCCGCAACCGCAAACAGCAAGGCACTTGGTAATACTTTTAAAGACATTACCAAACACTTCATGCGCCGTCAAATCATCGAAGACAATGTTCGCGTTGACGGTCGCAAACTCGATGAAGTCCGCCCAGTTTCTTGTCTGGTCGATGTCTTACCGAAGCGAGTACACGGTAGTGGTTTATTTAACCGGGGACTAACCCAGGTATTATCTGCTTGTACACTCGGCACACCGGGAGATGCTCAAAACCTCAATGATGATTTACAAATAGATCAAAGCAAACGTTACCTACATCATTATAATTTCCCACCCTTCTCCGTCGGCGAAACCAAGCCAATGCGGGCCCCAGGAAGGCGGGAAATCGGTCACGGTGCCCTAGCGGAGCGAGCGCTGTTACCTGTACTACCGTCGAAAGAAAAATTTCCTTACGTGATTCGTGTCGTCTCGGAAGTGCTTTCCTCCAACGGTTCTACCTCAATGGGTTCGGTGTGCGGTTCCACCCTCGCCTTAATGGATGCGGGTGTACCAATTACCAAACCCGTCAGCGGTGCAGCAATGGGTTTGATTAAAGAAGGTGAAGAAGTCCGCGTCTTGACAGATATTCAGGGTATTGAGGACTTTTTGGGCGATATGGACTTTAAAGTCGCCGGCACAGACACAGGGATTACCGCCTTGCAAATGGATATGAAAATATCTGGTCTGTCTTTAGATGTCATCGCTCAAGCCATCCATCAAGCCAAATCAGCCCGCTTGCACATTCTGGACAAAATGCTCCAGACTATCGATCAACCACGCATCGAAACTTCACCCTATGCTCCCAGGCTGTTGACGATCAAGATCGACCCAGACATGATCGGTCTAGTTATTGGACCCGGAGGCAAGACAATTAAGGGCATCACTGAAGAAACGGGTGCTAAAGTTGACATTGAGGATGATGGCACTGTAACGATTTCTGCTGTGGATGAAAACAAGGCCAAGAAAGCCCGCAACATCATCCAAGGTATGACTCGCAAACTGCACGAAGGCGATGTATACGTAGGACGTGTAACTCGAATTATACCTATAGGTGCATTTGTGGAATTTCTCCCTGGAAAGGAAGGAATGATCCACATTTCTCAACTAGCTGATTACCGCGTGGGCAAAGTTGAGGATGAAGTAGCCGTTGGCGATGAAGTGATTGTGAAAGTCCGGGAAATTGACAACAAAGGTCGGATTAATCTCACTCGCTTGGGTATCCATCCTGATCAAGCAGCTGCGGCGCGGGAAGCTGCAGCAGTGAATCGGTAAATCGATTTGGGATTTTAGCTAAAATAGCAAGAAGCCTCTCGCTCTATCTGTAATCAGATGAGCGATGAGATGAATTGCGAGTCTTTTTTCAGTTTAGGGTAAATGAAACTCGCTCCGTGAGTTAGAACCCCATGCGTTTACACATGGGGTATCTCAGTGGAAGCACCGTCAAATCAAAGGTTAAATCTCGGTATACTGAGCAACATTCAAGTAGTATTGCTCTATTTTAACTCAGTAATTACAGGTATAATTATTTTATACTATATTTTACTAACTAAAGGGTTAATCAGATGGACGCATTAAATCATGGGGAAATCGTCGATACTCATCATTTCCCAGATGCGGTTATTGATCATACAGCGCAGAATTTATCTGAGATCAATCACGATTTAAACTCAAGTTATTCCAGTCATGTTGAACCAATCTCTCAGGGGATTGACCAACATTCTCACAGTTTTTTAACCGATTTGCATCCAAACACAATTTTACATTCTGATTGCGTTTCTTTTTCTGGTGCTGATTTCCAGTCGAACTTTGATCACTTGCACAATTCTGTTTATATTGAAACGCCTAGTTTTGAAAATCATTTATCCACAAGCAATTTTCATACTGAGGTGATACCTCGTGAGGCGACACCAAATTATGCCGAAGCGGCTCATAATGAAGCTTGGGCAAAAGATTACGAGCATAGAGCCGCAAGTTGGGCAAGTGAGGGGTCTTTTGATATGGCTGATTCATTGCAAAAAGAGGCGGACTATTACCATCAAAAAGCGGCTGAAAATCTTAACCAATAATTAGATTTGTCTGCTTTTAATATCTGCTAACTTCGGTAAATATAGCAATCTTTATTATATCGAAGTTGGCATATTTTTTGAAAATTCAATTTTATTCTTCCTCATAAATTTTATGTCTGATTCGCCAATTCCAACACAACCACATCAGCCGGAGAAATCACCCATGAAAGATATTTTTTCCAGCTTAATTTCTGGTGGTTTTCAAGTAGTGGCACAAGTAGCGACAAGTTATATTAATCAGCAGACTCAATTAAAAGTAGCCGATAAAAATCAGGAAACACAATTAAAATTAGAGCATCTTAGAAACGAACTAAAAAAAGCATTTGAGTTAGAGCAATTTGACAGACAAAAACAACTACAACTAGAGTTAGCAGAGTTTACCCGTGAAACTCAATTAAAAATAGCAGCTAAACAGCGAGAAACAGCCCTTGCATTACCAGAAGTTAATAAAATTTTTGAACATTGGCCGCTGAGAATTGTTCCGTCTTTAATTCTCGATTCTCACATTAATAATAATCGCCCTCCTTTGAAAGTAATTATTGCTCCTCCAGAGGTGAACTTTGATAAATTTGGCAGTGCGACTCAAGGTTTACCAAAAATGGAGAATACTTTAGCTCAGGGTTTACGACAATTTTTAGATAAAAACTATCATCTGAATAGTCAAATTAGACCTGTTCAATTATTAGATGGAGCTTGGGATAGTAATAAATATCATGGTGGCTCTAGTATCCAAGTGCTTTTTAAAATGCTAAAATCTGAGCCTCTTTTAATTTTAGAATCAGAAATTGAAGGGGATTATCTTAATTTTCGTATAGCTTATTGGGGATACGGACAAACTATTTACAGATATGAAACTGTATTGGCTCGATTACCTTATATGGACATTATGTATGATTCAGCTAAGGCACGAGCAAGAAAGTGGAAATCAGCGCGAGATATGCTAATTCAACAGGGAAAGAATCCTAAAGTAATTAACGAGCCTGATACCTACAATTTAGAGATATTAGAAGAGGAAGAACAACTCAAAAGTTTTGATTTTGATATTAGCCATTTACCGCGTCGTTACAAATTAAATAACAAAGATTTTGACGCTCTTTGTCAGTTTTTGATTACTGTTCATACTCTATTTGCGGGCTGGATAATTGATATTCACTATCTGATTTATCATGATGTGACACCATTATTACCCCAGTTATTACCTAAGTTTATTGAAGATGGATTAGAACCGCAAATAATTGACACAATTGTATCAGGTTATCAAGGAGTTTATCAATCTTTTGAAAATGATCGTTCTGCTTGGATTCCTGAATTAGTTTTAGATTTTGCTCATAGTTTAAGTCATTTACCTGATAAATCTTGGGCTAGTGAAAAGTTAAATTATTCTGTTCGGTATTGGTTGCAATTGCGAGGTGTGATAGCAAATAATAATAATTTATTAGAGGCTACACGCTCAGTTTTATCCTTCCAAGATAGAGAATATTTTGAGAAGTTAAAAGAGTGTTTTACACGATGTAAAGATACAGAAGGAGTGAGAAAAGTAGATTATTTATTGAGCAAAATCGTGGAACTTCGGAAAGAAGCTGATGATTTCTATAATGACGGCATTTATCATTTACAAAATGGTAACTATGAGCGTTCCATTGCTGATTTTGAACAAGCTCAAAGTTATGGACATCCTGATGCTAGTCGTATGCTTGTTGAAGTGAGACTTCAGGAGGATATGGCGGTTCTAGCTAAACAACTAGAAGAACAAAAAGCCGCAGAGCAAGCTAAACTACAAGCTCAAAAACAGCAGGAAGTTAAACCAGCCGCTAGTTCTTTGATACCACTAAAGTCAGCCGTAGGGATGGACTATACAAAACTGCAAGATTTACTTGCTGCGGGGAAGTGGGAAGAAGCAGACAAGGAAACAGAAAGGGTAATGTTAGCAGTTGCAAAACGGGAAAAAGAAGGTTGGATAGATAGTCGGAGTATTGATAATTTTCCCTGTGAAGACCTCCGCACGATTGACCAGTTGTGGGTAAAGTACAGTAATGGTAGATTCGGGTTTTCTGTGCAGAAACGAATTTATCAAAGTTTAGGTGGAGCAATGAACTACAATGGGAAAATCTGGGAAGCTTTCTATGACAAGATAGGATGGGAAAAATTGTTTTTTATAACTTTTGTTGTTGATATAGAAGGACCAGAAGGACACCTCCCTGGGGGAATTTTACAGGGGTCAAAGATTACAGGGGATATGCGGAAGTATGGTTTGGGGCTAATACTGTATGGTTTAGGAACCATAGTGGCGGTGGAATTGTATCAACGGGAACGTTGTGGCTTGTTCTTTTCTCTCGTGTGGAGACTTGTAAACTGTAACATTTAAAGGTTACAGAAAATTACTAAGTCATTCAGAAAAATTCTGATATTACTAAAATAGAGCAAATACTAAAATATCCATGTCAGCTAGAGACTTATTTCATCAAGCAGTTGTTAATGGACTATCAAAAGAAGGATGGATAATTACAGATGATCCATTAGAGGTAGAATTAGAAGATACAACCTTGAAAATTGATTTAGGTGCAGAAAGATTAATCGCAGCGGAAAAAGGAGAAGAAAAAATTGCTGTAGAAATCAAAAGTTTTGCTAGTAACTCAGCAGTAAGTGAATTTCATACAGCATTAGGACAATTTCTCAATTATCAAATAATGTTAGAAGAGACTGAATCACAACGAGTATTATATTTAGCAGTTCCCGAAGAAACTTATAAATCCTTCTTTCAAACTCGACTTGCTAGGATTGCAGTAGAAAGACATAAAGTTAAAATCATAGTATATAATCCTATAATGGAGGTAATTGTCAAATGGCAAATTTAGAGAATTATCGTCAATATATTCAAACCATACTCCAGGAACACAGTCAATTTAAACCTAAATATGATGAAATAGATAATGAATTGATTTTTGATACCATTCATGATCATTATCAATTATTTCGTGTTGGTTGGAATGGTTTAAACCGGATTTATCATAGTGTGATTCATTTTGATATCAAAGATAACAAAATCTGGATTCAGCAAAATACGACAGAAACAGATTTAGCTGAACAACTCGTAAACATGGGAGTGCCAAAAGAGGACATTGTTTTTGGTTTACAACCACCCTATAAACGTCCTTATACAGGCTATGGCGTTGCTTAAAGTATAATTGAATGTCAACTCATTTTTAATACAGAACATGATCATTATCAAATTCTTTATCTTGGCTGACAAGGACTAAATTGTATTTATGCCTGTTATATTCATTTAGATATTAAAGACGGCAAAATCTGGATTCAACATAATATGACAGAAGCTGATATCGGTCAAGAATTGGTTGAAAAAGGAGTTCCCGCTTCAGATATTATTTTAGGTTTGCATCCCCCTTAGAAACGTCCTTGTATAGCGTTTCTCGCCCTAGTAAGGTACACCCGTAGGGGCACGGCATTGCCGTGCCCCTACACCGCGTGATACAATTTTGTACCTCACTTAACTGAGAATCGCTATACTAATTATGGTGTTAATGAATCATGGACAATTATTAATCAACTATTAATTGGCGATCGCCATACATTGCAAAAACCAAAAACTTATAATCTCACTATCACAGGAGACAATCTAATGACAACCAGAGAAAGACTCATTCAAGAAATCCAACAAGTCCCTGAAGAAATAGTCGAAGAATTGCTTGATTTTTTATTGTTTACCCAAAATCGAAGAAATCAACAAAAAGAACAAAAAACGCCTAGACCCTACGCCCTCTGTGAGGGAGAATTTACTGTTCCTGCTGACTTTGACGATCCATTACCCGATGAAATCTTACAGGACTTTGAAAACCCTTTATAAAAATTATGCGACTTTTCCTCGATACTCATATTTTTCTCTGGTTTTTGAATGGTGATCCTCAACTTTCAAGGCAATTCTGTGCAGAGATTAAAGACCCTAACAATAACATATTTTTAAGCGTTGCATCTATTTGGGAAGCCATCATCAAATATCAACTAGGAAAACTTTCCTTTCCTCAATCTCCAGAAATCTATTTAACAAAACAACGTATCCGTCATCAAATTGATAGCCTATCTATTGATGAACAAAGTATTGCACAATTAATTAAATTACCACCTCTACATCGTGACCCGTTTGATCGTCTGATAATTTGCCAAGCGATTCAGCATGACTTAACAATTATTACAGTTGATCAAAAAATTCTTCAATATCCTATTATTAATGTTTTAAACTAATTAATCATTATTACTTAATCACTATCACAACGCCAGTTAGGTACGCTCAACATCCTGCCATTATTTGCCCTTTAACTATTCCAAATCAAGTTGGATATGTCCGTTGCCGGGATTGCTCCGTACTAGGATGAATCAACGCGCAGATGGTTGTTCTTACTCACAATTTGCTGTTCAATTATACCACTGTGGCCCAAGCCACACAATCGTTTTACGGAACTTAAAAGTTCCTACCGACTTATCCCCATGTCTAAAGCCAGGGGCTTGCGTCTCGCTTTTTGGTCAATTTAAGCTATGTTTGTTAAATAAAAGAAGTAACCTACGTGGTCAGCTTTGATTTCTTACTTGACATCAAGCATTGTGAGTGCTAAACGCCTGCCAGAAACCACAGCCCATGTCCGAATTACCCGTCAATCTTGGCAACACGGCTTCCTTGAGGGCGAAGTGAGTGCGGGTAACTATGAGTGGCAGTTCCAGTGGCATTTTCGCCGGGGAGAACTGTCTGTTAAACCTTCCCAAGGTCGCGCTTTAATTAAAGAACCCCTAGGTCGCTTCTTGGAACAACAAGATTATCAGCTAGAGCCTGGAGGCGACTATGCTTTTACTATTCGGGCAGAACTTTAGTCATTTGTCATTTGTCATTTGTCATTTGTCATTTGTCATTTGTCATTGGTCATTTGTCATTTGTCATTGGTCATTTGTCACCTAACTGCTAACTCCTAACTCCTAACTCCTAACTCCTCACTCCTAACTCCTAACTCCTAACTCCTAACTCCTAACTCCTAACTCCTAACTCCTCACTCCTCACTCCTAACTCCTAACTCCTAACTCCTAACTCCTCACTCCTCACTCCTCACTCCTCATTCGTGATTCTATTAGGCGATTTAAGTATCTCTCGATTAGGAGAATGGCTACAATGTCATCTATTGGTCGTGGTGGCTGTCGCATACCGTGAGGTAATAGCTTCGTTAGCCCTTTGGGTGGGTACATCTGCCAATAGCGATCGCGTGCTTCTAAGGTTGTGTAGCGCTCATCGACTAAAATAATATTTAACGCATCTGTTAATTCTTGAGATAATTGTTTTTTCCACTGCTTGGCTGTTGTTTGGTCGCCCATCACTACTAAAGAAATGGGAAACTTTTGACGCAGTGTCTCAATCGTCGCGATCGCCTCATTTGCAGGTATAACTTGATGATAGTACAGTTGCCGATCTAGTCCCATCACCGCTACACCGCACTTATCTCTACCTGGATCGAATCCCAAGATAACAGGTTGTGTCGGTGAAAATTCACGTAAGGTCATATCAAATACACTTAAATTTTATTTAAATTTTATGGATAGCTCTGTTAAAAAGTTATTAATATCAAGCTAATTGGCTTACATGCTAAAAATCACTTCTCCATTTAGGATTGCCAATAGTTTTACTTTCAATGGACCGACTGTATAAGTGTCTTCTGCAGCAATCGCTTTGATTTCCAAAGGTTGCTCAGATTGCCTGAGTTGGGCGACAAAGCGGAGAAAAGTACCATCGATTTGCACATTTTCAATTATGCCTGCATTTCGGGCGCGAAATTGCGAAGCTGAAATTAATAAATCCAGCCGTTGTCGTAGCTGATAAGATGTCATATTTTTGGGGTCAGCAGTAGTTGTAGCCAGTAACTGTCCTCCTGAAAAGACGAGTTGATTTCGCGCTGTATCAGCAAAAAATTCGATTTGCTTTTCTCCCCTGACGTAATTTCCAGCACAGAAAATTCGCACTACGTATTCTCGCCCATCATTAATCTGCTTGATTAATTGCTCAATTTTATCCTGGGGAACGCGCAGGATATCGACATTGGAGGGATTTGTCCCTGGTTCAGATAATTCCATGCTGGCATTGCGGTTAGCTTCTTGTAAAATTTGCATTATCGCCTGACGAGCAGCGGACGCCTGGCTAACTTGAACCACACCAGCCGCCAAGACTTGACCGCGAACCAAAGCCAGCTTACCTAAGCGTAAATCACGATATGACTGGTAATATTTTTCCAGCCTTGCTACTTCTTGTTCGAGATAGTTCTGTTGTTTTTCTAATTCTTTAAGGCGAGATTCTCGTTTAGCTATCACTTGTTCTCGCGCTGCAATTTCGAGATTGCGCTTTTGAATTAGTCCATCTAGGTTAGCAATTTTTTTATCCCGCTGTTCAATTGCTTGTTGTCTGTTAGCCAATTCGCGATCGCGTTTTTCGATGGCTGTTTTGGCTTCATCAATAGCTTTTTTAGCTTCAGCGTAAAGTCGTTGACGTTCTAGTTTCCGTCGTTCAATTTCCGCCAGCAAACTATCTTTCTCATCGTAAACGCTTTGCAGTTCATTTATCGCTTTTTGATACTGAGCTACAACTTGACCTAACTGGCTTTGCGTGCGTTGGAGTTGAGATTGAGTTTGGGCTTGTTGGGTAATAGTGCGATTCAGTTGGGCTTGCGTTGCTTGTTGTTTAGCATTCGCCGCCTGTAAGGACTGATTAATTACTTGCAAGTCTTGTTGAGCCTGAGCTTGTTCTTTTCTTGCTTGGTTGAGTTGAATCTCTACCTGACTTTTTTGAGTTTCCGTGGTTTTTAGCTGTTCACGCTTGTGCCTGAGGTCCCGTTGAATATCCTCTAGCTCAAAAACCCCTTTTCGTAATCCTTCGTCGGCAGTAAATAAAATCGCTAGGGTTGAGGCCGAAATCAACGTACCAGTAAAAATAGTCACTAGTACAGCGGTGTTTTTGGGACGCAAGTTAAACAGTGAGAGGCGTGCCTTGCCAACCCGTGTGCCAATACGATCACCAACGGTGGCGAGCATACCTCCCAAAATTAAAATTGCCAGAATAAGGATGTACCCGGTGGTCATCTACTGCTACCGAAACGCTTCCAGATACAGCCTACTACTTTGAACGCATCCCAACTAAACCTGAAGGTTATAGTTGGGGAAACTTTGCGCTAAAAAATAGCGTTACCAGAAAAACTGGCGTTCTCAGCGTGTCGTTGGAACTTTTGCCTACGAACACTCTAGTAAAAAAAATTAGTAATATAGTAAATCACTAATAATTACTAATATATTCTTGGTCGTGTCTCCAGGGTTTTACCTTTTACCGTACCAACTGTATTGTACCACGTCCTCTGGGTTTCGCTTACCCTTATCTGTGGACGATTGTGGGTAGGGGCGCAAGGCCTTGCGCCCCGAAAGATCATCCAATCACCCCAATAACCCTGATTTTTTCCGTGGGATGAGGAGTTAAACCTACCATTCACCAGCGGTATCCTTGTAGGGGAACGGGGGTTAGGTTATTCAAGCTGTTGGGTAATCAACAAGACTTTTCAAACATCCTCTGAGATTACTGTTCACATTCAACAGTTTCAAATCTCAATTGATTTTCAGGGATTTTCAGAGAAAAAACGCAACCGTCAACCGTCAACCGTTAACTGTCAACAACTTCAAACAGTTGTTTTTATTGTTGGGAATTCCCTAAGTAAATTGCCTACTTAAAGTTACAGGTTTATGCACAGTAATCTTCTTTTTGTGGATAGAAATCATCTTCTTTTCACGCAAATCACCGAGTAACCTAGTAACGGTAACGCGAGTAGAACCAATTGCTTCAGCGATCGCCTGATGAGATAGCTTGAGATCAATTGTGATTCCATCGGCACAAGGAACACCAAAATCGCGACAGAGAATCAACAAAAAACTCACTAACCTGGAACCCATATCTCGGTGAGCGAGAGTTTCAATCATCATCTCTGTCTGCAGAATGCGCGAAGACAGACCCCGCAGCATTAACATCGATAATTCGGGATTTTCCTTAAGTGCTTGCTCGACTTGTTCAATTGGCGCTGACAGCAATTCTACAGGGGTAAATGCAACCGCATGGTAAAACCTATCCGACTTATTTCCCGTCAGCAGTGACAACACACCAAAAACACTATTTTCCCGGAGCAGTGCTACCGTTATTTCTTCTCCCGCTTCGTAGACCCTGGAAAGTTTAACAGCACCCTTCAAAAGGAAATAAACTCGTTCAGCAGGATCGCCAGGAAAAAAAATTGTTTTATTGCGTTCAAACGTTTCGACAACTGGCGGAAAAGCTCCGGTTGCCATCTGACGAAAAACATTTGCTAGGGCTTTATCTTGTGTCACGATCATCTACCTTCCCCTACCCAATGCCGAAAAAACAAAAACTGATTACCTAAGAATACACCTGAAAATTCAATAAAACACCGTCAACCTTTCTGTACTTTCCTATACTCCAAATCAATTCTTCATAGTCATTTGTTTATCATGATACATAATTGACGATATTTTTAGCTAGTTTTTGTTGAAAAGTACTTATACTAGCTGTATTTGAAAGTTTTTTTGAAGAGAAAATTAAGATATCTTGAGAATAACTTCACGAATCATCAGTAATTTTCTGTCAGTAAACCCCCTCACCAATAATCATTTTGCAAATCCCGGATAAAACTAAGACAAACTAGGGTCAGATTCTAGTATGCTCCTAATGATTGATCACATTAACAATTGCTATGCTAAATCTGACTGGCAAAAACGCTCTGGTTACAGGTATTGCAAATAACCGCTCGATTGCCTGGGGAATCGCCCAACAATTGCATCAAGCAGGCGCTAACTTGGGCATTACCTACCTGCCAGATGAGCGAGGTAAGATGGAGAAAAAAGTCGCAGAACTGGTTGAACCCCTAAATCCCAGCTTATTCCTCCCCTGTAATGTCCAAAATGACGATCAAATCCAGTCTACCTTTGAATCGATCCGGGAGAAATGGGGAAAACTAGATATCCTCATTCATTGTCTGGCCTTTGCCAATAAAGACGACCTAAGTGGGGATTTTAGCCAAACCTCAAGGGCTGGGTTTAACACCGCTTTAGAAATTAGCACCTACTCCTTAGCGCAGTTGAGTGGTGCGGCTAAACCGTTGATGACGGAGGGGGGTAGTATCGTCACCCTGACTTATTTGGGCGGTGTCAGAGCAATTCCCAATTATAACGTCATGGGAGTTGCTAAAGCAGGTTTAGAAGCCAGTGTGCGTTATCTGGCTGCGGAACTAGGTCCACAAAATATTCGAGTCAATGCTATTTCCGCAGGTCCCATCCGCACTTTAGCATCTAGTGCAGTGGGAGGGATTTTAGATATGATTCATCATGTCGAACAAGTAGCTCCCCTGCGACGCACAGTCACTCAGCTAGAGGTAGGCAATACCGCAGCTTTCTTATGTAGTGATTTGTCCAGTGGAATTACTGGGCAAGTCCTGTATGTGGATGCAGGATATGAAATCATGGGGATGTAGTCAGGCAAAAGGTAAGAATCATTAGTTATTTCTTCTCACCCAATCCCCAATCCCCAATCCCCAGTCCCCATTAGCTATGCAAATCAGCGATCGCCAAATAAATTTCTCACACCAAGACCAGTCAAACTTTACGCCTCGCATCGCCTGTGTTCATCGCACTACGGGCGAAACTGACGTACAAGTCACAATTAACCTTGATGGTACAGGCATCTGCACGGCAGCAACAGGAATTCCATTTTTAGATCATATGTTGCATCAAATAGCCTCCCACGGGCTATTTGACTTGGATGTCAAAGCCAAAGGAGACTGGGAAATTGACGACCACCACACCAACGAAGATGTGGGTATTACCATAGGAAAAGCTTTAAGCCAAGCCCTAGGCGACAGAAAAGGCATTGTCCGCTTTGGTAATTTCCTTGCGCCCCTCGATGAAGCTTTAATTCAAGTCGCACTTGACTTTTCCGGACGCCCCCACATCAGCTACGGCTTGCAAATTCCCACCCAGCGGGTAGGAACTTATGATACTCAGTTAGTGCGAGAATTTTTTGTAGCCCTGGTGAATCATAGCCAAATGACACTGCATATTCGTCAGCTGGATGGGATTAATTCCCATCACATTATTGAGGCTACATTTAAAGCCTTTGCCAGAGCAATGCGGATGGCGGTGGAAATTGACTCCCGTCGGGCTGGAATGATTCCCAGTTCTAAGGGAGTTTTGTAGGCTATTACTCGCGTTGACATCCTCCCTTGAAAGTTCAGGGATTCTGGATTCAAACAGCAATAGCAGGCATAGCCCGTCTTACATCACTGAGCAACGACAGACAATGCCCTGCGTGTTGCCACTATTTTACCAAAAAGTGAGGTACATCGGTAAGGGCACGGCAGTGCCGTGCCCCTACATCGCGTGATACAATTTTGTACCTCATCTGAATAGGAAGTGCTATAGAAGAACGGTGGCTCTAGACCCAAACTTTCGGTAATTATTGTTGACAAACCCGGTCGTGATAGTTAACATCAGCCCACTGGGTAATTTTAATTACATCACTAAAATGAAGTCTGTTAAAGACACCCCTGATTCCCAACTCAAGACTACAGACACGGAGCCAGTTGTCCTCACTTCTGAGTTGCGAAAAGTCTATCGCACTGGCTTTTGGCTAAATCAAAAAGTCCAATCTCTCAAAAGCTGTTCTTTAGCAGTTTATAAGGGGGAAACCTTTGGGCTACTAGGACCAAATGGTGCTGGTAAAACCACGCTTTTAAAACTGTTGCTAGGAATTATCCGCCCCACCTCCGGGCGGGGATTATTGTTGGGTAGACCACTAGGCGATCGCACTGTCAAGCACAGCATTGGCTATCTCAGCGAAAATCCCTACTTGTATGAGTATCTGACTGGCTGGGAATTTTTGCAGCTAGCTGCTGGACTATTTCAAATTCCTAACAGCGTCCAACGCCAACGCATTCCCCAACTGCTGGAATTAGTCGGTTTATCCCAAGCGGATGCTCGCAAAAAGCAGATGCGCCGATATTCTAAAGGTATGCTTCAGCGTGTCGGTATGGCACAGGCACTAATTAACGATCCAGAATTAGTATTTCTGGATGAACCGATGTCTGGACTTGACCCTGTGGGACGTTACCAAATGCGGGAAATTATCCTATCCCTGAAAGCCGCAGGTAAGACGATTTTCTTCAATAGCCATATTCTCAGTGAAGTTGAGCTTCTTTGCGATCGCGTGGCTATTCTCTCTCAAGGTGAATTAATTTGTGCTGGTTCCCTCAATGAACTCTTAGGCGGCGACAGCACATATCATGTCAAAGGTCAAGGTGGTGATTGGCAAATTCTCAAAAAATGGCTCCCTAACCTAGTATTTCAGCCTGATGGGACTTGGCAAGGTACACTCAAAGACGATTACTATGATTTTCTCGCTAGTCTGCGCCTAATGGAAGGGCAAATCATCACTATGAATTTGTCGCGTATTTCTCTAGAAGAGTTTTTTATTGAACAAATTCAACCAAAAAAAGCCCAATAAGTTCAAAATAAGGGTTTGAAACCCAGTCATGTGGGTTTTGTTTGTGTAGATGCGGTTTCTAACGGAGAGGGGGGGATTCGAACCCCCGTTGAGTTTCCCCAAAACGCATTTCGAGTGCGTCACCATCAACCACTCGGACACCTCTCCAAAACAAATTGTCTTACTTGCACGCCAAAACGTACTTTAATCTTAGCATTTGGAATTATAACATATCCAGGACCTACTCCAATACTGCGTAGGTTTTGGAAAATCGTAGGTTGGGTTGAGGAACGTAGCTTGCTTGCCGTAGGCTAACCCAACAAACCCGCCAAATGTTGGGTTACCCTGCGGGTTCTCCGAAGGAGTACGCAGAGCCTCAACCCAACCTACATGGGTCAAGGTTTTTGGCTCTAACTGAACCGTATTGGAACTTATCTTGTTGACACTCCCACGGCTATCAAAACATCGCTACGCTCGTTTTGATTTAAAGCCGTGGGATTCTTGACTCATTGGGATTCCACTGAATTTACCCTCATCAAGCATCTTGACCGTATGCCCTACGGCTGCACACCCTCTTTGGAGGACGACTTGAGCGGATGCAACATCTCTATCGGTTGTATAGCCGCAAGTTTTACAAGCATGAACACGCTCTGACAAATCTTTCTTTCCTGTTTCTGTTCCACAGCTAGGACAAATTTGACAAGTCTTTCTACTATCAACTTTTTGAAAGTAGATACCACTCTTGAAACAACACTGTTCAAGAATTTGAAAAAATTGACCCCATCCAGCGTCTAGACAATGCTTACCCAGCATCCCCCTAGACAACCCAACCAAATTTAAATCTTCAACAAATATTGTTTTGGCTTGGGCACAAAGTTGATGTGCTACTTTCCAGTGAAAATCTTTTCTTGTGTTAGCTATATGTTCATGCAGTTTTGCTACTTTCATTTGAGCTTTGTGCCAATTGTTTGAGCCTAATTTCTTGTGACTTACTCGTTGTTGCAGCAATTTAAGCTGGCGCTGAAGGTCAACAAAAAACTTAGGACGTTTGACGCAAAGACCATTAGAGGCAGCGACAAAACTCATTAATCCCACATCAACACCTAACGCATCATGTTGAGGCGTGGGCTGAGGTACAGAGACATCCCATTGCAACGTCAACATCACATACCAACCAGATGAGCGCTTGACAATTCGAGCTTGTTTAATAGCTGCATTGGTTGGAATATCTCGTGATTGACGAAACTTAACCCAGCCAATTACGGGAAGTTTAATAGCCTTACATTTCAAACACTCTTTCCCAAGTTGCGGGAAAACGAAAGAGCGTAGTTGTCCTACCTTCTTAAAGCGTGGGAAACCAAAATTACGTTCCCACATTGATGTGAAAGCACTTTCAACCCGCTTTAGAGTTTGCTGCAATACTTGTGACTGAACCCGTTTCAACTCTGGGTATAACTTTTTTGCACCAGTTAGTGACTTGCACTGACTAGCATAGGTTGGACGAGGTGCGTCTGCTGGGATTATGTACTCAGAATGCAATGAACAAGCGTTTATTTGACATGAACGCGATTTATACCAATGTTTGCGTTCAGCAAGAGCGTGATTATAGACTTTACGATTAATTTCTAGCCAGTCTTGAAAAATCTCTATTTGTTGCTTAGTTGGTTGTAGCCGAAATTCATAGGTCAGAGAAAACACTTATTCATCACCTCCTTTTATTGCATCTTATCTTAACCGTGTGGTCAAGGTAAGATGCAAAGTGGACAGTTTGAATAAGTGGTACACTGACTGCACCTAAAGGTGCATCGCATTCATCCCAGGGCTAAAGCCACTGGGCTTTCTGCTCCTGATGTTGTAACGAAAGTAGTTGTCTTGGTAACGAAAGTAGTTGTCTTGGTAACGAAAGTAGTTGTCTTGGTAACGAAAGTAGTTGTCTTGGTAACGAAAGTAGTTGTCTTGGTAACGAAAGTAGTTGTCTTGGTAACGAAAGTAGTTGTCTTGGTAACGAAAGTAGTTGTCTTGGTAACGAAAGTAGTTGTCTTGGTAACGAAAGTAGTTGTCTTGGTAACGAAAGTAGTTGTCTTGGTAACGAAAGTAGTTGTCTTGGTAACGAAAGTAGTTGTCTTGGTAACGAAAGTAGTTGTCTTGGTAACGAAACCACTTGTTTTCTTAACCTAGGTACTTGTTTTTTTAACCTAGGTATTTGTTTTCTTAACCTAGGTACTTGTTTTCTTAACCAATCGTTATGCACATAATAGCTAATTTGTACAGTGCGTAAGTCCTAGATTAGTTGCACGATCTACCGCCGGAATAGGCGATCAAACATTCTTGTGGGGTGGGGCATCTTGCCCGCCCGTAGACAAAGGCGGGCGAGACGCCCACCCCACAAGAAATTATTGGATGTTTTTTTATTTGGAAGTCCCTTAGTGCAAGATTGAAAGCAAGGGGTTTTGTTTTTACAATTCCAATAATAGTATAAAAAAGCACCCTTTTAGATGCCAAATGGGTTTTATAATAATCTTAAAATATTATCTGCCGCCGTTAAGCTTCTATGTCTAACAACCCTTTGCAGCCTGATCTAGATGCACTACACCAGTCTGCTATTGATGTGATTACCCACGTCGGTAATGTGATGTCAGCAGGTTGTGCAATATTGACAGAACATGATCGGTTGCTGGCGGAAAATCAGGATGGAAATCGGTTGGGGGCTGAGATTAAGGCTATTGAAGAAAATATAAGGCACGTCAATGAGAATCTGAAAAGGGTAAAGCGTAAAGAATTGACGATGACGATTGTTGCGCCAACTAGTGCCGGTAAGTCTACTATTATTAATGCGATCGCTGGACAGGATTTATTACCTAGTCGTAATGATCCGATGACGGTTTTACCCACTGAGATTGTTTTTTCTTGTGAGGTAACTCGTCCTAAGTTGATTTTAGATAAAGCTTTGATGACGCTTTTGCGAGAGGTTTGGGGACAATTACATCAGAAATTGCAACAAATTGGTTTAAAAGAAGCTGTTGAACAGGCTACTAAAAATGATTTTCCCCGCGAGAATGTAATTAAGGAAATTTTGAACAGTAGTTATGTTTCTTCTCAATCTGAGGTAGAGGAATCAAATGGTATTCAAGCTGAATTAATCAGAATAAATGATCTTCTGCGGTTGTGCGGTATTTTTGGTATATCTACAGGATTTTTGGCTTCTTTGTCTGAAATTCCTCGGATTGAAGTTCCTTTTCCGCCACTATTATCACCTCTAAAAGATTCGGGTTTAGGGACTTTGGCGCTGGTGGATACCCCTGGACCTAGTGAGGATAAGTCTTTAAATTTAGTGAATGTTGTCAAGGATAGACTCATAGCGAGTTCTCTTGTTTTGGTGGTCGTGGACTATACGAAAATTGGACAAACAGAGAACCAAGCAAAGGTCAAAGAGTTGGTGGATGAAATTGCTGCTGATAAGGGACGCGATCGCATTTATATCATTGTTAACAAAATTGATGCTCGTGATCCTAATAATCCTGAAGATTTAACTGCTGAACAAATTTTAAATTTGGTTAAAACTAAATATGAAATTGATGATCCTCAAAATCGAGTTTTTGAAATGTCGGCTATTAAAGGATTTTTAGCTACTAATTTTCAGCGTGAGAAGGAGATTTATCAGCTAACAGAATTACGGAGAAGGAAGAGTTTTGAGGCTCTTGGACAAAAGTATTATTCAAATTATTGGAAAACTAAAAAAACAACAGCTACTATAGAAGAGATGCAGGAAGTAGCTGATGAGTTTTTGCAAGATTCTGGATTTGTGGGATTTATAAAGAATGCGATCGCTCCTCTAGTCACGGATGCAGCACCTAGCATGATTACTATTAAGGGTGCGTTAAATGATATTAGTCAGAGATTTACTTCTTTTCTATCTTGTCTCAGCAAGCAGAAGGGAATACTTGAGCAGAATATTCAACAGCTAGAAGAGCAAATTAACGTTTTGGAAGCAGAGTTGAAAGAAGTAATATCAATTTATGTAAGTCTTCAATGGCAAGAAAAAATTCTTTCTTCTATTAACAGCATAGAGAACAAGCAGATCGAAAAACGGGACAAAATTCTTAATAACTTGACAAATGAATTTCCAAATTTTTTCGATCATCATCTCGATATTTTATGGGATCGCTTAATTAAATTTAATATAACAGAAAATATGGATCGTTATTATTTAGTAATCATAAATCCTATATATATGAATGTATCTATGCTACGAGAGATCGTAAACTTTAATAGAATTTGCTGTATTAAAATTAATGAAATTTATGACGAAAATGTAGATAAACTACAAAATCTTTTATTACAAAATATTGAAGATGTTAATTATCATTTAAATTCCGACAATTCATTTATTAATAAAATTCAAGAAAGAATGCAGAAAAAATTGAATCAAAAAATTTTATTAGATAAAGATAAATACACAAGTTATTTTCAAGGCATCAAAGAAGTAGTTAAAAAAAATTGCGATGCTTATGAAGCAAATATTAGTAAATATGAGGAACGGCTTAAAAAATATGAATCTAGCTCAACTATAGTAGGAAACGCAAAAATATACTGGGGTGAAGATTTACCTAATTTTATATACACAGGTTACGTATCGTATGATCCAATAGAGACCCATGATCCATATAGTTATCATTCTTATCAAAGTCAATATTGGAAGGATTTCGTGGAATCCGTGAAAGGTGCCATCGAAATTAGTAGTGTCAGGAGAAGTACAACACCATATTCTTTTGGTGAACGAATAAGTAACATTCGTAGTGTGTGGATAGAAAAAAAAATATCCTTTGTTTCCGTAATGAATCTTTATTATGATGTGTCCAATGATTTAGACAATAGCTTTTCCCCGACAGATACAACAGTAGAGGATGTTACGACGATTCTTTGGAATCGATATCATTTATTTAAAGAATATGAGGAATACTTGCGTCAATCAATTGAAACAAGCAAAAAAATCCAAAATAGCTATACAATTTTTGTAAGTAAGTACAATCAATTTTTAGATAAAACGGCTAATTTAGAGAAAGACTTAAAATATCTACAAGAATATTTCAAACAACATTAAGCAAAAATCAAAAATGTCACTTATTTACTTTGATGATCTTCAAAGAAGGGCATCTGAAATCCCTATTATTACTGATAAAATACTCGTAGATTTGGTAAATTCAATCCAAGTCAATGACGATCTAATTAGTTTTCGCCAAAAGCAAGGATTATTTGGACAGGTTTTTGATAGCCTGACAGGAGCAGATCGAAAACGTCAACTTGCTACAGATAAAAATGTCAATATAGCAATGCAATCTCTACACAGTTGGGTGTTAGATATTGCTAATAACTTGAATGTTAGTAATAACGCAATTATCACCATTGAAGAAAAATTAATAGAAACTCGTCAAGCAATCCGCAACCAGCGACAGGATATTAATTTACTTCAAGATATTGTCAATCAATTGAAACACAGAGTTGACAATCACGAACATCGGATTCTGAAATTAGAACAACGAGTTTATAGAACAGAAGTTCAGCATAGAATTGAAGATGCGATCGCAACATGGCAGTCAAAACAGACATATCAAGGATTTCATTGGGCGATTCAAGTTGCTTTTGTCACCCGTGAAATAGTAGATTATGCTCTGGGTGATTACGAACGATTAATCATCAAAGATAAAGACAAGCAATTGCGTCAGAGTATAAGCAACAGAATACTTGCAACCGACAACATAATCCCCGATAACTCTTTTTCATTAACCGAACTCCTCAACCTGTCATATAGCGAAACATCTGAAGAAAACCAAGAACTTGCGGGTTATTTGCTGGAAGTAGAATCTATTTCTGAACAAAGACTAGGGAAAACGCCCTATTTGTTCACCCTTGGTAAAACCCTAGAATTAGCCCAACAACAGCAGCACCAAGACCCAGCAAAAGCTGCATTTGAGCTATGTCGTTGCTATCCAAATGCAATGATTTATCCTGCAACTAGCAAAAGAGAATTTGTGGAACGCATTGTGAATGAAACTGCAAGCGATAGGTTAAATTTGATAAAATTAGTGTAATCATGGGAGAATAAAGCGAGGAATATTCGTGAAAATTTAGTCTAATTTTCCAAAAAATGTCTGATTTAGTAATTTCTTAGTTAAGAACTTAAAATTCTTGAGAAATAATAATTAAAATTGCTGATTTTAAAGGACTAATTTTAGTTTGAATAATATCCCAAATAATCTCATCTTCTAAGGAAAAATAAGCATGAACTAAAATATCTCTCAATCCAGCAATTTTGCGCCATTCAATATGTGGATATTTATTTCTTATTTCTGGAGGAATATGTTTAACCGCTTCCCCAATCACTGATAAATTTCTAATTACCGCATCAAATCTTAATTCATCAGCAAAAAAACTATTATCATCTAATCCTTGAGTATAACGGAGAATTTTATCACAACTAATTAAAATATCATCACAATAAAGTTTTAAGCTACGCGACATAAATAGCGTCCTTTTCTACAGAACTAATAATTTGAGGTTTCAACATTTTTTTAGTGACTAAATCAACAGATAAAGATAAATTATCTTCCAAGAAAAATTTTAAGTCCATATATTGATCAAAGGTAACTTTTCCTTCAAATTCTACCAGTAAATCAAGATCGCTAGTATTTTTTGCTTCATCTCTTGCATAAGAACCAAATAAAGCTAAGGATGTTACACCATAACTTTTAATAGTGGTTAAGTTTTTTCTCAGGAAGCTGAAGGGGCGACGAAACAAGCTCAAAAGCTTTGTATGTAAGGAGGGCAACGTTTTGTGGTAGAAAAAGATAGGTCTACTTTTGTCAATAAGACCTATCTAATGATAATGTTACCTGCATTCTACCAAAACCACTTAAAAAGTCAATTAAGTTTAGCAGAATACTTGCTGCTAAAAATTTTAATCCATCTATTACAGTCAATCAAAGAAGTAACTTTAGAAAAGTTAGCAAATGCGCTACCTTTGGCAGTTAAATTTGAGAGTAGAAGAAAGAGAATACAAAGATTTTTATCATTACCAAATCTCACCATTGAGAAAGTTTGGTTTCCCATTATTAAAGAATGGCTGGAAACATACTTCAAAGATGAAAAAATTATTTATATAGCAATTGATAGAACTAATTGGAGTCGGATAAATTTATTCATGGTGAGTATCATTTGGGATAAAAGAGCAGTACCAATATATTTTACTTTATTGCCAAAATTAGGTAATAGTAACATCGCTGAACAACAAAAAATATTGTCTCAAGTAATACCAATCTTTAAAAACTATAAAATCTGTGTATTAGGTGATAGAGAATTTTGCTCTGTCAAACTGGCAAAGTATCTCCAGGGATTGGATGTGTATTTTTGTTTGCGATTAAAAAAGAATGAGTTTTTGCAAGTTGAAAAAGATGTTTTTGTTGAGTTAAAAAATCTGGGTTTAGTACCGGGAGTTTCTTTTTTTATCAAAGGAGTTAAAGTGACAAAGACTCGGGGTTTTATGAGCTTTAATGTAGCGGCTAAATGGAAACGTAAAATCAATGGAGTAGCACCGAAAGAAGGATGGTTTATTTTAACAAATTTTGACGACTTAGAGTCGGCAATATCTGCCTATAAACAAAGATTTGATATAGAAGAAATGTTTAGAGATTTTAAAACAGGTGGTTATAATTTAGAAGAGACTAATGTTGAAGGCAACCGATTTATTTCTCTAGTTTTACTGATAACGCTCGCTTACACTTCTGCCATGATTCAGGGTCAAAAAATTAAACATAAAGGAATACAAAAATATGTAGCTCGTGTTAAAGAGTCTGGTCGCTCTGTGCGGAGACATAGTAGTTTTTATGTTGGCTTGTATGGTCAAACTTGGGTCAATTTCACAGATATTTGTATGGAATTAGTGACAGAATTAATGAGAATTAATCGTAATAAGCGCAAGTATTATCAACAGGGATTGAGGGCTATGAAGCTTATCGAGTCTATGTTTTAGCTTATTTCGTCGCCCCCTCAGCTCAGGAAGTTGATTAAATATTCTCTATTCATGATTGTTACCTAATGTTTTTTGTCTGAATTAGGATTTAAGGTTTTACAGCAACTAAGCAATTATTATAACATATTTTTTATTCAGATTCCCGACTGCTCTAAGGAGTCGGGGATCTTATTGCTCATAACTAATTTAGGATTGCTATATTTCAACCATTTTCACAAGCCAATCTTCCAAAATGCAATCCAGCGCAGTATAATTAGCTTGTTAGTCTATATCAAAGAAGATAACTTTGAAAAAGGATTAGTTGATACACTCATATAGGCAGGAATCAAAAAAGAAGATATAGTCACTAGTTAGCAACAAACAATTACTACGAATAAATAATTTAAGTTCTTATATGGAAAATACCAAAATCAAAATCGGATTAGTACTAGCAGGTGGCGGTGCTAAAGGCGCGTACCAATCAGGCGTAGTCAAATACCTAGCAGAAATTGACTTTGCACCCCATATTATTGCAGGCACGAGTATCGGTGCGCTCAATGGTGCGATCCTTGCTTCTCATCTACCATTTACACAAGCTGCTGATCGGCTGTGGCAACTATGGAGAGAACTAGGCGAAGCCAACATTATCAACTGGCAGTTAGTTAAATATCCACTGCAATCCTTGGGACAATATTTGCATCTATCACAGGAAGACGCATCTTTCTGCGACCCTAACCCACTTGATAAATTTTTACGCTATGCTATCAATCCCCAACAATTGCGAGCAGGAATCGAACTATGGGTAGCCGCGTTTCCCTCAGCACACAATTTTCTACCATCTCAATACAAAGCAGGTCAAATTGTCCCCACCATAGGCAATGCAATAACCTCCAATCTTGGACAATCCGCCGAATATATTCACGTCCAATCAGCCAAAACTGATGAAGAAATTTATCAAACACTACTCGCCAGCGCTGCTATTCCTTTAGCATTTAAGTCCCGCAAAGTTGATGGAACACATTATGTTGATGGTTGGCTAGGTGATAATGTCCCCCTCAAAGCTCTAGCAAATCGCGGTTGTACCCATGCGATCGTCATTCATTTAGGAAATGGTGAACTTTGGAATCGTCATGATTTCCCTAACCAAACAATAATTGAAATTCGTCCAACTGAAGATATGGGTGGTCTTAACACATTACTAGATTTCAGCCCCGAACGGATTCAACTCTTGCAAAACCGAGGTTATCAAGATGCCAAACGCATTCTCGAACCAATTTTACAAACACTCATAATTGAGCGATCGCGCCAAGAAAGTTTTACGCAGCTTCAGGAAACAACAAGGAGATTAAAGGACGATCCACCAGTTTATTAGTTAACGCTGGCTCAAATCAGTTTGGATGCTGGATACGAATTGCCTACAATTTGTACACCCTACGAATTAATGGGAGATTAAAAATGTGGAGAGATGAAATTTTAGAGGAAATCTACAAAATTCGAGAGGAACATGCAAGAGCTTTTAATTACGATTTGAAAGCAATCTGTGATGATTTACGGCAACGACAAGCAACAAGCGGTAGAACAATTATTTCCAAACCTCTGAGACGACCTCACCAGCCGCATAACAAGCTTTCGTAGGGTGCGTTAATGAAATATAACGCAATACAGTTCAGTTAAGCTCGAATGATATACACTGTATTGAAAACTGGTATGAAGTCCAGAGAAATTTGTCTCTTCAGGTGGTTCGTGACTTCATTCTGGAACATCTTGAACAAAGGGTGGGCTTGAACGCACATAATCGGATTCCTGTCAATGCGTAAGTCCTGACTGCGTAGGTTTTGGAAAATCTTTTTAAAACTCAATACGCTTGGTATTAGAGCCAAAAACCTTGACCCATGTAGGTTGGGTTGAGGAACGTAGACCCGAAGGGGCTTCCCGCAGGGAAACCCAACATTTGGCGGGTTTGTTGGGTAACGCATTGCCTCAACCCAACCCAACACTGCTCGGTTAAGCCTCTTTTGAGCATTCTAGACGACGATATTGCAAGGGTTTCAGCCTACTTTATTTCCTTAACCGAGCAGTATTGCAACCCAACCTACAATTTTCCTTAACTGAACCGTATTGTTTTAAAACTGAGATTTTTTCAGAAATCAAATATGATTCCTACATATCATAAAATTGTAAATTAATCACAAAACAGAAGATTTATTTTCCGTCGCCTGGATAAAAGCTTCAAACTCACCATTAGGCGTCCATTGAATAGCACCATCTCGCCCTGTAAAGAACAGTTTCGTCTGGCTTTTACTCAGTTGGGACAAGGTTTTTGCATCCAGATTGGCTTCTGAAGCGATCGCCACCTGTGGTTGGAGTGCGAGAACTAAATCTTTCAAAGCCTCAGCAGCACACCACAGCACCTGTGGACGAGGTAAACCGCCCGTCTTCACTAGCTGTTCTATTTCCTTCGATTTGAGATTACCCACTAATAACCAATTCTGACCTTGAATTTGTAATTGTAAAATCGGCAATTGGTCGTTAATTAATTGTGCAATAATCGCACCAGTATTCACCGGTTGTCCAACTGCTAAAGGTTGATATATTCCCTGAAACTTTTGCAGTTCCTGTTGAATCACCTGAGTTTCAATGATATTTTCTGGCTTGGGTGAATATTCATAAAAATTTTTAATTGGTAACTTTTGCAACACTTCCAACCAACCATTACTGTCATTGTTTTGGAAATCAGTGGCGATCGCCCAATCAATTTGATTGACACCCTGCTGTTGCAAAAATGGTAAAATACTAAAACGCCCTGTACCTTCATCTCCACTATTAATCAGGGTGACGGTGCCTCGGTCTTGAATTACCAAAACAGGTTCAGCACCTGCAGCGAGTACGGTAATCCTAAACAATGTATTTGCAGAATGCCAAATTGGGATGAGTACCAACCCAATGGCAATGAAACTAGCAAACCACCACCGTTGCTGCCACCAACGCACCAAGACAACCAGTAAAATTATTATATAAATCGTCAGCATCTGCCAAGTGGATATACTGCCAACAGCCAGGGAATTTCCTGGTAATTTGCTGAAAAATTCCACGAGGTTAATTAGCCAATCAGTAGGGTAATGCAACACCCCAGCCAAAACGCTACCGGCTTCGGGCCAAATCAATGCACCGATAGCACTGATAATGCCACCTATGCTAATTATAGAAATAAATGGGGTGGTAATAATATTCAGCAACAGGCTGTAAGCTGGGACAACCCCAAAGACAAACAGTTGCAGAGGTAAAGTCCAAATCGTAGCAGCTAACGGAACAGCCACCAAAGAAGCGATCGCAGGTGGTACCCAATCCAAACGCTCAATTATTGCTGGTGCTGTGACGATTAATCCTAGGGTGGCTAAAAAACTGAGTTGAAAGCCTAGGTCCCAAATCCACAGAGGATTAAACAGTAATAATAGCGTAGCCGCCAATAACAGAGAACCCAACTGTTTTACTTTTCGTTTTAATAGCAAACCAACTAAGGCTGCAAAACCCATAATTACGGCTCTGAGT
The DNA here is from genome assembly GCA_038087035.1 of Gloeotrichia echinulata CP02. Lineage (NCBI taxonomy): Bacteria > Bacillati > Cyanobacteriota > Cyanophyceae > Nostocales > Gloeotrichiaceae > Gloeotrichia > Gloeotrichia echinulata. Next base: position 3,576,395 of record CP051187.1, read on the forward strand.
ACCGCAGCCTGAAAACCTGCTAAACTGAGGAAAATAATTAAAGAAAATAATCCCAAGGTAAATTGGGTGGCCTTTTTTGCTCGGCTTGTTAACTGTAGAATGACACCTAAAATTAAAGAAGTTTGGAATCCAGAAGCCGCCAAAGCATGAGATAAACCCGCCTGGACAAACAAGTCGCGGATATCGTAGGGTAAATCAACAGCCTTGCTGCCTAAAACCATCGCACTGACAAGGGGACCTTCTGGGATACCTAACCAGCGAACTTGCGATCGCACAATTCGCTCCCGAATTTGCCACCATCCCCATTTATGTTCGTCATCGAGAATATTTACCTGTCTTCCCATTAAACCTGCAAATGTTCCTTCCTGCCCCAGAAACTTCTGAAAATCAAAAGCGCCAGGGTTAGAAGCGGCTTTCGGTTTATATAAAACCCCAGTTATCGCAATTTGTTGACCTGGGTATAAACCCGTAGCCTGAAGTATAGGGACAGTGACATATAATTTACCCGTCACGCCTTTATTGATACCAGCCGGACCATTATCATTTTTGACCTCATCGAGCTGGCTGGCTTGAAACCAAAATTGTCCTCTTTGAGAGCGAGTCAAGCGGGGATTACTGGCCACTTCACCACGAACAATCACAAGTTGTTCTTGATTACTATTATTTCCTGGGGGAACAAATTTACTGATGTCTTTTGCATCTGGTTGCGGTATCCGCACTTGAAAATAAAAAGTTGCTAATAACCCCACCAAGCCAGCAACTAGGCATACCCTAGGTGTGGGAAGATTTTGCCAGGTGTTTTGTACTGGTTGAGTTTTTGTATCAGCTGGTTGGGTTTTTTGAGCCAGTTGTCGTGCAGTGATCTGGCGTTTTCTCAAGACAATTGCTCCCAAGACCCCTAGAAGCAAAATCCACAGACCACCCCAAGGAACTGCTGTAAACAGCAACCCTAAAATATAGCCAAGACAGATAGTCACACCAGTAATTTGAATCATAAAAATTTTGGTTTTGCCAAAGTACCTCGCGAATAGAATTCGCAGTTATTTGTCACTATCAATATCTATCATCAATATATATTGTAGGGTGGGTCAGATGCCAACAATCTGTTCGATTGTGATTAGGATCTACTCTGGGGGCACAATAATAATCGTAGGGTGCGTGACGCAGCGATAAATATTGTACTTAGTCACAAGACTTGTGGCGTCACGCACCATTCTTTAAATGTGACACTAGCGTAAGTCCTGCTCATTCAAAATAGGACTTATACCAATTCAAAAAATATTGGCAACACATCGATAATCTGTAGGGGCGCAAGGCCTTGCGCCCTTACCCTATCTGTCCCATTTTTTTTTCAAATTGGTATTACGCACTTATGACGAAAAATCAGCCTGTGCGATTACGTCGCTACGCTCTCTACGAGCCGTTATACCGTTTCACTTTAAGTATGATACAAATACGTTGGTAGGGGCACGGCATTGCCGTGCCCCTACTGGCTTCTATATGTATCAGAGTTTTGGTGAAATGGTATTAGGCATAGGTAATGACCTAAAATCGTAGTTCGTGGGTCAGTCGTAAAAAACTCAAATCTGACGCAGCCTACTATAGTGCCAGTTGCGTAAGTCCTATCTTAGTTTGGGTCTATTGTAGGAGCAGTTAAGAGAATAATTTGCTCATGCTGAAGCACTCGCACATCCTCCAAATTGGCATTTATTTCCTGCAAAATTTGATTGACTGTTTTCTGTGTGGTCTGATTCCCATCACAGGCTTTGAGGAATTGCCATTCTGCCTCATTGAGATGGACAATTTGATAGTCGTAATTAAAGAATTGTTTACTATCTCGCCATCCCTGAATGCAAGGACTTGGTTCAGGGATTGCAGATAGCAGCTTTGCATCTGATATCCAATTTTCTCTGGTGATGGGGCTACGTCCCAAGAAAAACTCGTAGTGGGTAATCATTGAGGGATCGAGTAGTTCAATCAATCGATAAAGCTGGCGATCGCTCAAGGTTTTCGCCCGCTCAATTAACTCTGGGGCTTTACTAATTAATCGCTCCAGACTCCAAACCTGGGGATTAGAAAAGCCGAGAAACTCCAATCCTGATGCATCAATTAATTCAAATACCGTATTGATGTTATAATCTATTTCCTGGGGATGGACATACATATCTGCAAAGTAAGCATCCCGTTGATTTTCCCAAGACCAGCGTTCCTGTTCTCGCTGGCGGAGGCGATTGTTTTCTGGTAAGGCTGCAAACAGTTGTCGCCCAACGGATACGCCGTCAGAGTAATCGCCGCGTTTGTCACCTTGCAAAAGGGCGATCGCCTCTTGCATCAATTTAATTTCCCAACGCCCCAACTCGCCATACACAAAAATGTGCATTATACCACCAGGCGATAGCTTTTTTGCCAAAGCTTGAATCCCGCGAATTGGGTCAGGGGTATGGTGTAATACTCCCACACAGTTAATCAAATTAAACTCACCTGGAAGCTGCTCGACATCAAATAAACTCAGGTGATGAAATTCTACCCCCGTCGCTCCTGATTTTTGGCAACGTTCTTTGGCTACAGCTAATGCGCCAGCACTCAAATCAATACCCACAACGGCTGTATCAGGGTTGAGATGCACCAAATATTCTGTGCCTACCCCCGTTCCACACCCAGCATCTAAGACGCGGACATTCTTCTGTGAGGGTTTTTGTCCGGTGCAAAAGTTATATGCCGTCAACCAGTTCCACCGCCAATTATAACCTGGAGGCGGTTCGTCTAATAACGGTTCTGGGGGGAAGGGATAGGTATTGTAGAGTTTGGCGACTGCTGCAGTAATTGCTTGGGAATCTGACATAGCTGGAGTAAAGTAATTCCTAGTTGATAATACCGCATCTAAACTTTTGCTACTACTGCCCTATTTGGTAGCTCGAATGTCTTTGTTGTAATTGGTACATTGTCATCGGGGACGGTGGGTTTTTCCGGTACGGATGGAGATAGAAGCCGAAAGTTAGTCTGTCAGCGATCGCCTGTCTTTGAATTCAATTCGCAGCAACGCCCAATTTGAGACTGTGGATTTTTATCATCGTTCCCTGACAGAGCCAGGAAACGATGAACGCCTTTGGAAGTGTATTACATTTGACCGCTAAAGACAGGCTTTACTTTACGGTCAACTCTTTCCCCCAAGTCATCAACAATTGTCAAAGCATCTGGTTTACAACGCTTCACATTCACAATAATGCTCTGTGCGCCTTCTAACTCTAAATCCTCTACATAACCTTTGATGGCCAAATTGGCCTCCGTAGAATTGAGAAAAGGACCGAAGTAGTAGGTGCAACGAGGATTCTGTGTTACAATCTCTACCCACCAAGCTAGTCCGAGATTGTCGATTGTGTTAATTAACGTTTCCTTGAGATTATCCCAAATGGTTTTCATGGTATTTGCCAGTTTATAAATGAGGTACTGGATGTTATACGAGCTTTTGCTGTTTTTTTTCCTTTACATTTGTTTATACTCTTTTAGTCTTCTTTTTTAAAGTAGTTTTGGCAACCTATCTAGGTAGTGGGTATTTAGGAACCGTTGGCGATAAACTTCATAAAGCGCCATACCAGAAGCTACAGAGGCATTCAGGCTGGGTGTTTTCCCATGCAGGGGAATTGACACCAAAACATCACAAGAGCGTTGTGTAAGCATACTCAGCCCTTCGCCTTCGGAGCCAACTACCAACACAATCGGACCGGAGAAATTCACTGTATGCAGGGGTTCGCTACCGGTGACAGCGGTGCCGTAAATCCAAAAGCCAGCGGCTTTCAAGTCTTCTAAGGCGCGGCTGAGGTTGACTACTCTAGCTACAGGAAAGTTTTCTAATGCTCCTGCTGCTACTTTTACCACAGTTGAAGTGATCCCGGCGGCCCTTCTTTGGGGGATTACTAATCCTTGAGCGCCGATAGCTTCGGCTGTGCGAATAATTGCGCCCAAATTGTGGGGATCAGTGATGCCATCAGCTACTACAATTACTGGATCACTGACAGATTTTGCTTGCTCCAGTAGTTCGTGTAGTTCTAGGTAGGAGTATGGTGCAATTTGGGCGGCGATCCCTTGATGATTGGACCCATTAGTAACTTGGTCTAAGCGCTTGGGTTCAACTTCATCAATAACGGCGCCATTATCCTTCGCTTGTAGTAGCAAATGATGAAAGCGCGGATCGTAGCGCAAACGAGTTGTAATCCAGATGCGGTTGAGACCGCGCCCATTTTCTAAAGCACTCAACACAGGATGACGACCGTAGATGAGATCGTTATCTTCTGTCCCTGGCTTGATCTCTGGGGATGGAAGAGAAAATTTGGGTTGTTGACGTGGGCGGCTAGATACAGGATTCCCATCTCCATTTTTAGGTTTAGGATGGCGAATCGGATTAGCTAGGACACGGTTACTTTTAATTTTAACTGGTTGCCCACGATTAGGTTCACCAGCAGTTTTGATTTTTCTTGGTTTATTCGTCGTCATATGGGTTTTGGGAATAACTTATATATGGGTATATGGGCACACGGATTCTGTCAATTTAGGGGCGATTATCTACTGAATTATGCTCTCGTGAGATTTATTGCCCACTATTTCTCTAGATGGAGTTGCTGCAACAGTTCGTTTAAGCGCTGGGAATCGGTGAGATATAGGTAGCCGATTAAAGTTTCTAGACTAGTAGCCTGCTGATAAACTTCGGGATCAACCCGCTTTGGGCGTCCTGTGGCGGCATTACGACCCCTCCGGACAATTTCTAGCTCATTGGTTCTCAGAAGCGGCATTAGCGATCGCAAATGTAGCGCCTGTTTTTCTGCTCTTACCTGTGCCACTACCAGACGATGATAGCTATCTGGTCGCTGCAATGGCATTAGATAGTACATTCTAACATACAATTCATAAATTGCATCTCCTACATAGGCTAAAGCTGTCGGAGAAATTTGTGGCAATTCTGACTGAGATATCTTTTGGGGTAATTTTGCTGTTTCCAAGAGTGTAGTGGTCTTAGATAAATCCTGTTTGGGGGGTTCCTCTTCTCCACCTAATAACTCTTCCTGTCTTGAGTTCACAAGTTAATCATTCCAATATTTTCTATGTACTCCATACTTACATCCTAAAGTATTGTTTTTTGGTTGGCGTTGTTCGATGATCTTCGGGGGCTGCAAGGCCTTGCGCCCCTACACACAATCCTCCTCACATGGCCGATAAAATGGATTTTACCCCCTATTCGCGACTGGGTGCCCTCAGAGTGAAGGGGGCTAGAGGGTTAGGTTTGGTGTTGGTTTTTCCACTAAACGTGAAAAGTCAGGATTTATCCCCACCAACTTACTTAAGTCTTGGCATAGTGTTTTTATCTGTGGAAATTTTTTGACGATTAAAAGTAAATCTTGGGTGAGTATAGCGTAATTAAGCGAAGAGGGTGTGGCTTGCCGCAGGCTATTAAGAATTATCAATTACAAATTACTTTCAGGGTAGGTTTTTTATAATCTCGAAAATAGTTGAGAAAATTCTCAATTTCTTCAGGTGGCTTGGTTGTTTCAGGGTTTAAGCCAAGGCTTAAACGGTCAAAAAATGACCAAATACAAAATACCTACCTTTGTAAGCGCTTGAGATTGCTCTCTGGGGTTTGGGCTACGCCCAACAGCTTACATGGTTCATTACATGGGAATTCTTCTAGCGGGAAGGGAGTAATTTTATATCTAAGCGAAAGAAAATATTGGAAATATTTTATTTTAGAGCGGCTGGCTTTTTTCCCTCTCCCACTCCGAGAGAGGTTTTCAGGCCAGCGTTTCTAAAAATTCAGCTATTTAGATCAAACATTGGATAACTAGATTGATCTCTCTGCTCAACCAATCAAGGCGATGGGATGTTTTTTAGAGCAGCTTCAACTGAGGTTTGCAGCGAGAGAAACTTCTCTAAGCGAACAAGCTTGACCGTTTGAGTTACACGGGCATTTGTGACAATTTGCAAAGTGCCGTCGGCATTTTGAGCCTGCTTGGCTAACTGCACCAAAGCACCTAAGCCAGAGCTATCAACAAAGTCAATCTGGGAAAGATCCAGAATAATGTGCTTTGGACCTTCTTCGATTTTGCTGCCAAGTACCTTGCGAAATGTCGGCTCAGAAAAGGCGTCTAACAAACCTGTGAGGCGGAATAGCTGAGAGTTATCCCGGACTTCACGATTACCCCTCAGGCTCACGGTTAAATTCAGTGATTCAGCAATAACTCCCTCCTCATGGTGAAAGTAAACGCTCAAGTATAGATGTTTTTTGTGTCAGTTGTCTACAACCTGCTGGAATAAGGGATTGGCGATTGGCGATTGGCGATTGGGGATTGGCGATTGGCAATTGGGGGAGATGAAAAATTATTATTCCCCCCCAGTCCCCAGTCCCCAGTCCCCAGTCCCCAGTCCCCAGTCCCCAGTCCCCAGTCCCCAGTCCCCTTTAATTTTTACTTACGTCAAGGGGTTGACGTGCGGCTCGCATTGCTTGGACAAATTGTGCAAACAAGTAATCAGCATCATGAGGACCTGGGCTGGCCTCTGGGTGATACTGTACCGAGAATATGGGCAGAGACTTGTGGCGTACCCCAGCAACGGTGTGATCGTTTAAGTTCAGATGGCTGATTTCCACCATTGCCTGCGGTAAAGAATCTGGATCAATGGCAAAACTGTGGTTTTGACTGGTGATTTCGACCCGTTGTTGTAAACCAGCAGGCTGATTTAACCCACGATGTCCAAATTTTAGTTTAAAGGTTTCTGCCCCCAAGGCATGACCCAAAATTTGGTGTCCCATACAAATGCCAAAGATCGGTTTTTGACTTCCAAGGAGTGCTTTGGCGGTTTCAATGCCTTCTGTTACCGCCGCCGGGTCGCCCGGTCCGTTGGAAAGAAATATCCCATCTGGATTATAGTTGAGAATTTGCTCTGGTGGTGTATTTGCCGGCACAACAATCACCCGACAACCGTAACTCGCCAACCGCCGCAGGATATTGCGCTTGACTCCAAAATCAAGGGCGACAACGGTAAACGATGTTTCGCCATTTACCAGTGTATCTGGATTAAATTCCCACGCTGGGGTTGTGGGATCTGACCATTCATAAACTGTTGGGGTGGTGACTTCGCGCACCAGATTTAATCCTGCCATCACTGGAGCTGCTAGTATCTGCTCTAGTAACTCAGCTTCATCGAGAATGACGGTGGAAATACCACCGTTCATCGCGCCTACTGTCCGAATTTTCCGGGTGAGGGCGCGGGTATCGATGCCGTAGATACCTGGAACTTGGTGCTGTTTGAGGTAGTCAGGTAAGGATTGGGTTGCTCGCCAGTTACTTGGTTGGTGACAAATGTTGCGAGCGATCGCACCCTGCACCTGTGGTTTTGACGATTCCTCGTCTTCGGGATTCACACCAGTGTTTCCCAATTCGGGATAGGTAAAAACAACTATTTGACCGCAGTAACTAGGATCGGTCAGCACTTCTTGATATCCGGTCATCCCAGTGTTAAACACCACTTCCCCAATGGTGGTTCCTGTGGCACCAAAAGACCAACCGCGATAAGCGGTGCCATCGGCTAGGACAAGTAGAGCAGGTATGGCTTCAGACAAGGGCATAAGCGACGAAAGCAAAATATTTAGGAGTTAGAAGTGAGTAGGGACAGGAGTTAGGAGTTAGGAGTTAGGAGTTAGGAGTTAGGAGTTAGAAGTTAGGGAAATTTTTCTTTAGCTCCCAGTCGCTACTGGCCTAACCAGTATTAAGCTGCAACCGTCAATTATCCCATGAGTTGGCGATTTATGTTGGCTGTGGCTCATCAATCAATTGAAAAAATAAAAAACTCCACCCACACTTCGGCAAGCTCAGTGCATCGCAAGGGGATGGAGTTTTAGGGCATGGGGAATGGGGCATGGGGCATGGTAAAGATTCCCAATGCCCTATGCCCAATGCCCAAAGTCGGCGGGCGGTGGTCACTGAGCGGTCGTTGTGCTGTCCCTCGAAAGACACCTGGGGATGGAGTTTCCCGCCGACTTCCAATTAACCTAGCAAAAACTTTCCCAGGAATCGATGACGGAAGTGGATTTCCATTGCTGGGAGCAAGTAAAATGAGAGTAATCTCAAGCGTCAACTATTTGCCAGACTTACACCGACATTTGTTGACAAACCGCACCAAAAACCTTGCTCGCGTATGGTGCAGACCCTACGCGCTCTGGGGGCTTCTGTCACCACATGTTTCAAGAAAATTTACATAAACCTTCTAGACCCACCTGTACTGTTTATGTGATGATTTGAAAAGCTTGCCTTACAAGTAAATTTGTGTTACTGACTGCAATCATTACCAAGTTAAAATTGACTGCTGACCAGAAAATTCTGATGTCAAAACATGCCGGCATATCCCGATTTACATACAATTGGGGACTCGCCACATGGCAAGCATTGTATCAATCAGGATATCAACCCAATCACTTGATTTTGAAAAAGTTCTTTAATAATGAAGTCAAGCCAGTTTTGACATGGATTAAAGAAAAAGGTATTTGTCAAAAAATCACGGAATTTGCTTTTGATAATTTAGGGAAAGCTTTTAAGAACTTCTTTTGTAAACGTGCAGAGTATCCCAAGTTTAAAAGAAAAGGCAGAAATGAGAGTTTTACAATTAATGCAGGTGGTAAACCAATAAATATCGGTGGTAAACGCATTAAATTACCAACGATTGGCTGGGTTGCAACTTATGAATCTTTACCTCACACCACAACCACAAAGGTTACTATATCTCAATCTGCGGGAGATTGGTACATTTCTTGTTCTTATGAAATAGAACCAGAAATCACCAAAAAAGAACATGATTATGTCGGGGTTGATTTAGGCATAAAAACCTTAGCTACCTTATCAACAGGAGTGATTTTTGTCAATCCGAAAGCTTTAAAAAGTGCCAGGAGAAAGTTAACAAGATTACAACGTCAACTTACAAGGAAAATCAAAGGGAGTAATCGTTACAAAAAACAAAAGTTGAGAATATCTAAACTGCATCGACGTATTACTAATATACGTATTGATGCCACTCATAAAGCAACTACATTTATCTGCAAAAACCACGCAGTTGTTGCTTTGGAGGATTTGAATACTTCGGGGATGTTGAAAAATCATAAGTTAGCCGGTGCTGTCAGCGATGCCAATTTTTATGAATTCCGCAGACAAGTAGAATATAAAGTAATTAGATACGGTGGAACTGTCGTATTTGTAGATAGATTTTACCCATCTAGTAAAACTTGTGCAAATTGTGGAGAAATTCAAGAAATTAGTCTATCACAGCGGGTTTACGAATGTAAAAAATGTCAGCATACCTCAGACCGAGATTTAAATGCGTCTAAAAATCTCGAAAAATATGCACGTCAGGCTAAAGCGTGTCTGGACGTTAAGGGATAGCCGCTCCCATGCTCCCGTTGAAACGTCAAGTAATGTCTGGATTTGTCCAGCTTTTATGTAGCAGTTAATATGCTTGAGTCTTTTTTATCCCGTGCAACGCTAATTCTGATCTCAAGTGCCCTAGCGGTTTTGGGTGTTGGCTGTAGTGAAAACAAACAGACTACTCCGACTCATGGTGATCAGCAGCAGGTGTCCATTGGCAATCTGGCAAGATCACCGATGATTGAAGCCGCAACAGCACCAAAAAAAAGCCCTGAACCACAGTCAGCACCACAATATCAGATCCCGCCAAATTCTTTTGAATTGGCGCTAGACAAAGCCGCAGGCGCTCTGACTATCAGCCAATCGGCTCAATCCCCAGATGATTGGTATTTGGTGGTGAGTCAGTTCCAAGATGCGATCGCCCTGATGAAAAATGTGCGGCGACAAAGTCCCAATTTTACAGTCGCTCAAATCAAAATTTCCGAATATCAGCGGCAGATCCAATATGCCATCCAACAAGCTAATCCGATTGCTCCGCCACCAACAGAGGTAAAACCTAAGAGGATAGTAGTTACTGTCCCCCAGATACAAGCCAAACCAAACCGGACTCCCCCTCTGTCCTCACCGCTAGTCACAAAACAACCAGTACCATTACCTATCTCGTCTCCATCAGCACTGCTCACTCAAAACAAAGATGTATTTATCATCCCCATCAAACGGCGAATTGGTGGAACGCCAATTATTGAGGTGACTTTCAATGGTGAGCAGAAATTTGAGATGATTGTCGATACGGGCGCTAGTGGTACGGTGATAACTCAAAATATGGCGAAGGAGTTGGGTGTAGTGCCCGTGGGGAAAGCTAAGGCTAATACTGCTAGTTCTAAAGCTGTGGAATTTCCTATTGGCTATGTTAATTCAATGGCAGTTACTGGGGTAATGGTGAATCAAGTCGCAGTAGCGATCGCTGGATCAGATCTAGAAACTGGACTTCTGGGACACGACTTTTTTGGCAACTACGATGTCACCATCAGGCGCAATGTTGTGGAATTCCGTCCCCAATCAAATGCAGAAGTTAATTCCCTACAAACTGAACCAATTGCGCCAACTTTGCCGAAAAACAAAAATTTTGCTGGATATCCTTAGTAGTCCCAAAAACGGCTGATGCACCCGGTGAATTTTCTCATTAAGCCTGCATCAACACTCCTGGTGGAATTGGTACCAGCTGAGGGGTGGACAAGGTGGTTCCCTGTCTATACCAGATCCCCTCTACCTCAAAAGCCTCGAATTGAGTTGTCAAAATTGCCCAGGCTTGTTTGTTTAGTCCAGCAGCGTAAGTCCAAGTGAAAGACCAATCATTTTTTAATCGTTGTTCCAGTTCTGCTAAATCTTCTGGTAACCAAAAGCTAGTCATCACTCTTTGAGTCGCTACTTCAGGGGGAGTCTGTAACATGTCAGCCATTGGCTGGTTGACAATGATTTGCTTGCGGTTGTCTTGTCTGACAATGCTCACCGGACGCTCGTTTTCTGCAGCTACGACCATGCGGTACAACAACTCTACTGGCAGATGCAACTGACTGCAAAAGACTCTACCCTGTGACTGTAAAATCCGTTCGGCTGTTTCGGAGGGTGTAGGTGATTCGGTCGATGCCATCCATCCAAAAAACTCAATTGGTTGTTTACAGCCTCTCCATCTGATGCCGACCTTACCGTTGATTTTTGATGCTGTCTCACTGAGAGCCTCTCCGTAGCTTTGAGCAAGATTTGTCGCATCTCGCTTTGTAGGAGCAAGGATAGAAACCCCGTCGTAAGAGATTTTATAGTTCCAACCCGGTAGGTTTAGGATTGTCAGCATACTCCCAATCATCTGATTTTATACCTCCAGAATCTTGATATACTTTTACACCCTTACTCTCGTTATACACAGAAATTTTAAAAGTTTCTTCCCAAATCATTTTTCGTTCCTCCTCCGCAATGCCTAAAGCAGATGTGATAATGGCGAAGTCTCCTGGTGTAGGTAATACTTCTCCTTTCGCCAGCGCTTGCAAGTTTTTTACCCCAGAGCGCTTGAGTTTTCCCATGTTCACTCGCACCACATCCGCAATTGTTTTTGGCGCAGCGGCCTTAGAGCCTGAAGGGTCGGAACCTGTTCTCTTACCGATCCACTCTTGGATCATCTCTTCCAATGCATCGCTTTGGGATATCCCCAACCGAGCGCACATGCTTTTGAACTCCAGCCCTAAATCGACTGGAATGTAGCCGCTAACCTGCTTGTAATCATCAGAACGTCTTCTGTCGGTCATATTTTTGCACTGTTTAGTATTATGCCTTATATTTATTTTCTCTCATGACAACTGAAAATCAAGACTTTTTTCAAGTCAAATTTAAATGACAAGTTGACAAAAAAAAATGACAGGTTTACTATAGTGACATGGAGCAAAGAACGGCTGAAGAATAAAGAAAGGCAGATCACCCTAGTAGCTAGCATTTCACTCCCGTAGCTAGCTGATAACCTCAAGTAAGGAATCCGAGGGTGTTTTGCCCCTCTTTATCTCAGTATATAAGCTTGCACCTATTAAGTAACAGAAAACGACGTAATTACTATAATTAATGCGATGTGTGACGATATTACAAAAAACTATATGAGTTGTTTGAGGAGCATCGTCATGGAAATTCCCGGCTCTACCTTTACCAGAGTTGAGAGTTGATCGCACAAATAATAGAACCCAAAAGCATTTGACTGATGACCAACATCTCCCTAGAGAGAACGGTTAGCTTACCTTGTTTTGGTTTTTATCGAAGCGGATTGAGGTAATACCAACTTATCTAGGGTTTGGACAAAATAAAAATATCGACTCGGCGGCCATAACTATGACTCAATTAACTTTTGACCAATTCATCCACCCATTATCTGAATTTCCTAAAGTTGTGAATCTCAACGGTAATGATGAACCGATGTTAGATTTCCACACTATGGCAGGGATGATATTGTACACAGCTTGTGCTAATAATAACCAAAAAGCCAAAGAGAATTCCTTGCAAACCTCAGCAATAAACGCCGGATTGGTAGATACCGAATTATTGTTTGAGCGGTGTAAGACTGGTGATAGAGGTGCAATTTTGCAAATGATTAGCCTGATAGCCTCTGGGATGGAAACCAAAGTAGAGTAATCTCAAGCGTTAAGTATTTGCTGGACTTCCACGGACATTTATTCACAAACCGTACCATAAACCTTATGCGCGTATGGTGCAGACCCTACGCGCTCTGGGGGCTTCTGTCACCAGATATTTCAAGAAAATTTACATAAACCTTCTAGACCCATCTGTACTATTTATGTGATGATTTGAGAAGCTTGCCTTACAAGTAAATTTGTGTTACTGACTGCAATCATTACCAAGTTAAAATTGACTGCCGACCAGAAAATTCTGATGTCAAAACATGCTGGCATATCCCGATTTACATACAATTGGGGACTCGCCACATGGCAAGCATTGTATCAATCAGGATATCAACCCAATCACTTGATTTTGAAAAAGTTCTTTAATAATGAAGTCAAGCCAGTTTTGACATGGATTAAAGAAAAAGGTATTTGTCAAAAAATCACGGAATTTGCTTTTGATAATTTAGGGAAAGCTTTTAAGAACTTCTTTTGTAAACGTGCAGAGTATCCCAAGTTTAAAAGAAAAGGCAGAAATGAGAGTTTTACAATTAATGCCGGTGGTAAACCAATAAATATCGGTGGTAAACGCATTAAATTACCAACGATTGGCTGGGTTTCAACTTATGAATCTTTGCCTCACACCACAACCACAAAGGTTACTATATCTCAATCAGCGGGAGATTGGTATATTTCTTGTGCTTATGAAATAGAACCAGACATCACCAAAAAAGAACATGATTATGTCGGTGTAGATTTAGGAATAAAAACCTTAGCTACCTTATCAACAGGAGTGATTTTTGTTAATCCGAAAGCTTTAAAAAGAGCCAGGAAGAAGTTAACAAGATTACAACGTCAACTTACAAGGAAAATCAAAGGGAGTAATCGTTACAAAAAACAAAAATTGAGAATATCTAAACTGCATCGACGTATTACTAATATACGTATTGATGCCACTCATAAAGCAACTACATTTATCTGCAAAAACCACGCAGTAGTAGCTTTGGAGGATTTGAATACTTCAGGGATGTTGAAAAATCATAAATTAGCCGGTGCTGTCAGCGATGCTAATTTTTATGAATTCCGCAGACAAGTAGAATATAAAGTAATTAGATATGGTGGAACTGTCGTATTTGTGGATAGATTTTACCCATCTAGTAAAACTTGTGCAAATTGTGGAGCAATTCAAGAAATTAGTCTATCACAGCGGGTTTACGAGTGTAAAAAATGTCAGCATACTGAAGATCGAGATTTAAATGCGTCTAAAAATCTCGAAAAATATGCACGGTTGGCTCAACCGTGTCTGGACGTTAAGGGATAACCGCTCCCATGCTCCCGTTGAAACGTCAAGTAATGTCTGGATTTGTCCAGCTTTTATGTAGCAGGATTCAGTCTTCCCGTGTGGCCGCGTATCCCTAAATCAGCAAAAAACCAACCTATGTATCAATTCCAGGTTAGTGCATACACGCAAACTGGCGAATCCATTGGTCTAGTCGGTTCAACTCCAGAATTAGGATTGTGGGACATCAGCAGATGTATTCACCTCCGTACAAGTGGCGATCGCTATCCTTTATGGTGGACAGACAAAGAAATCGACATTCAGCCATCTTTAAAGTCAGGTGATTCCCAGAGAATAGAATACAAGTATGTACGTCTCGATACTAAAGGACGTTGGCGATGGGAAGCTACTGGACCTAACCGTTGGGTGCCGATCAACCCTGACAAGCAGTCTGGTACTATTATTGTGGATGATGGCGCATTTGGTTATTTGCAGCCTTATCCCTTCGGATACATTCAACAGCCAGATGTCAAGATGCCCAAGACATTCGAGTCTGAAGGTTTAAAAATCGTTGTCATTGGCAGTTCTGTTGCTTTAGGTCATAAAGCCTGGCTATTCAAAGGCTGGGTGTGGCTACTAGAACAGGCTTTACAGCAAAAATACGGACATAGACTCGTAAATGTATCAGAAGTGGGAGCCAATGTCAGCAGAACAATTGCCCGGTTTGGGTCAGTAGTCACGCCAGAACAACCAGATGTTGTGATTATTGCCTTGTCTCTAGGTAACGAAGGGTTAGCCTACTGTCCCCCTCACGAACGAAGGGCTGTACAGCGGCGATTTGAAAGCGGCTTACAGCAACTTGTAAAAATGACACGCTCCCTGGGTGCGCGTCCGATTCTCGCTGGGGTCTATCCCAACGGTGACTATTCCCCGGAACATGACTGGTTACTCAAGGACACACACAACCGCATGTTGGATTGGGGCGTGACCATACTAGATTGGTTGGCAGCAGTGGATAATGGACAGGGACGCTGGAAAGAGGGGATATCTTTCGACCCAGCTCACCCCAACACCATCGGTCACAACCTCATGTATCAGGCGATTGACCTGAAGCTGTTCCAAATCGACAAAGAGGAATTAGCAAAAGAAAAGCAACGCTTTTGGCAGCCGAATGAAATCCCCATTTATCTTGATAATGCAGGGTTCTATGTCTGTGCTTATATCGAAGAAAAGCGGTTGCGAATCAGCAATCCATCAAAATATAGCTACACCATTGCTCCCTATTGGCAAGAACTGCAAACTGTACTACAAAGTAAAGCAGGATTGATCCCAGGTATCTACGTTGCCAAAAATGCCCAGAAAGACACACTCCCATTTTTTGCTGTGCAAGAGAATGGGGCGTTAGCTTCGCTCGCCGGAGGCATCGCCACAACCGTAGAAATTCCTCCTGGTGCTGAGGTAGAATATATTGCCGCCTTCAATCTCTTTGCGCCGAACAACGCACAGGTTTTGTTTTATGATGGGTATCTGGGGATTTTGCAAAAAGACGAGCGTCACCTGTGGGTGATCAACGAATCAGATCATGAGTATAACATTCAGCCGATGTGGCCAGAGGTACGTCAAGCACTGAAAGCTCTGCCAGCAGGTGTCTATGAAGACCCACTGCATCCTGATATTCCCTTCCGTACCATGATGATTGGCAAGCAGGGGCTAGAAAGTAGGGTAAAAATAGCATCCCAGTCTGCAGTGCTGTTACAATACAAGTGTAAATTATCAGATATCAGCCGTGTGGGGATCATTCCCCTGGGCGATCGCTGTGCCGTCCGCATGATGCTGTATAAAATGGAGTACGACGGTCCAGCTTTTCCCTTTGATCTGACGCGCAGCACCAATATTGCAGATGTCGCGGATATGATCGAAAATCGTTTTTATGATATGTGGAATCCTGCTTTCCTGCATTACAATCCAGATGCAGGCAGAATCTACCACAGTAAGTGGACGGGTCTATCCTTTGCCCATGAAGTTGAGACCACAGACGACCCTGTTAACGATATGTCTCCCGTCCATGAACGGATGCGCGTTCGATATACAGCACGCTCCCAGCGGTTTTGGTACACAATTGAGAACTGCGATCAGGTGCTGTTTGTTCGCACAGGTATTAGCGATCGCGGTGGCGTGATTGACTTGGTTAATAAGCTGGAAAAACAATGCCAAGGGAAGCCATTTCAAATCCTACTTCTTTCTGCCCAAAGCTCGGATGAGTTTTTAGACCTGACCAATGTGGTACATTATAATGTCGAGTTTAATCCTGATCGCATGTATGATGATTTGGGACATTGGATGTACTGCACAGAGGTGATGCGCGGAATTTTGACATCTCTGGGGGTGTCGAGCAAAAACCTCTTTTGGTGCCCACCGAAAATACCGAAGGGATGAGAAATTAGTACCGCACGGCGTAAATAAAGTACCCATTTTCTATCCTCAAATTTATGGTCACAATTAGGTTGTGAGATGGGTATCTTACTTACGCCTACCTGTAATAACGTTTTGTGCATCTTGCTCACCTTTTTATTTTTTTCTGCTACCCCGCATTATTGAGCCGATACGTAAAACTTTTGATTGGGTATAATCAATGATTGCCGATCTTTTAACTTGGGTTAATGTAAGTGTATCAATAGTTAATAAGACACTCAAATATTTATGAGTTCACTAATTCAAGAGTTACAGCAGGAAGCTTATAATCCTTCTGTATCTGTTCTCGATTTACTTCGCAAAGCCTTAATTGTTGCGACAAAATTGAATATTACAGAGTTTCAGGAATGGATTGAATTGGAGCTTAAAGGCTATCAAGATCAGCCAATACCTGATTATCGAAAAGTTGCAGCAACAATAAGGGGGTGGAACCCATATCATGGATTGCAGCCAATAGTGGGACAGGACCAATACACTCTCGAACTTTATAAAAATGCTTGTAGTCGTCCAATTCGTCAATCTATTAGTGAGCTAGTTGCTTTAATTGATAGTGGGGAAAATGAAATGCAATTGCAACTGTCACCTAAAATAGAATCAATATTAATTGGTACTGTAAATGCACAAATTAAAATTATCATAAGTAGTGCAAGTATAAAAAGAATTGTAGAATCTGTAAGAGATGTAATCCTTCGCTGGTCATTAAAACTAGAAGAACATGGTATTACAGGTGAAGGAATAAATTTTACACAGCAAGAAAAGCAAATTGCTGGTAAACATGATTATAGTAGTTTTATTCAAATTAACGTAGGTCAGGCTCAGTCACAGATGCAAAATTCATCATCAGAAAGTCAATCAAACTCTGACACCTTTAATAATGATCTGCGTGGATCAAACATAGGAAACTTTGCTAATCAAGTTAAAGATAATGCACGTCAAGTATCTTGTGATTTTTCACAAAATATTGGTCAAAACAGTGATGAAATTGTTAAGATAATTACTTCTCTGCGCGAAATTGCTCAAGACTTTCCAGAAGAGAAGCGTGAAGAGATTATGGTACATTTGGAAGACTTAGAGGAAGATATTACAAAACCAGAGAAGCTAAAACCCCAAAGAATCAAGACTAGAATAATGAGTTTATTAACCATAAGTAGTATGTTTTGTCATGTTGTTGCTGGAGCGGCTGACTTTAGCAATAATGTATTAGAACTATCTGAAAAATTAGGAGTTCCAATTGAAAGAACTTTGATTAATTAGCAGATAGATGTTTGTTGAATTAAACTAATTCTTTTTCATAGCCATCAGTTACCAAAACCCTTATTGCTAGAACGGATTATTGCACACGAAAATTGCCAGAAAACCCTATTCAATGCGGACTGCTCGCCAAACATCAAAGTTACTTAAAAAGTTTGGCAATAGTCTCCATCAATAGAAATAATCGATAAGGGAAATTAGGAAATTGAATGAAGTCAAAATGCTGGTAAAACAAACGAGCTTGATTATCTTTAGCACCAACCACTACAGCTACTGTAGCTATTTCACTTTGAAAACTTCGATATAGCGCATCCATTAAAAGCATTTCCCCTAATCCTTTTCCGCGATATTTATTATCAACTGCTAATCGACCTAAAAGAGTTGCAGGAACATTTGGATATTTTGGCAGTTTTTTAGTTATCTCGGTTGGTAATTCGCTAAATATAATGCTAGTTGAAGACAAAGTGTAATACCCAATGACTGTACTAGAACTTTGTTCGATCAAAACAAAGGGAGCAGCCATATACTTCCTAGCATCTTGACTGGCTTGTTGCTTCAAATAAATATCCAGTGACTCGACCCCACAAGAAAAAGCCGCCCGGTCTTGTTTAGCCAGCGGCTCTATTAAATAATTATCAGAAGTATCCGAAGTATCCGAAGTATTGGAGAACGTCACTTATACACCCATTTTTTGCTGATAACGTTGGGCAGCATCTCGTAATTTTGTACTAGGTTCTGGGGGATTTAGCAATGCTGCAACAAAAACCTCTTGATCTTGCTTAGTTAAGATCATCATTTCCTGTTCCTGAATAACTTGTTTAGCAGCATTCAAAACACTACTAATCACAAAATCCGTTAGTGTTCGACCCTGAATATCAGCAGCACGCTGGAACAATTCTTTTTGCTCTTTAGTGACACGAGCTTCCAAACGTTCAGCTTTGGAGCGCTCTGAATTTACTTTGGAGCCTTTAGTCACTGGGATGGTCATGATAGCCTCTAGATAATAAAAATGATTGGCTTTAATCAAAGTATAATGATTTTGCAGTCTTCAAGTTATTTATTGACTGCAAACCATCAACTTTTTCGCAACTTTGAGCAATTTTAACCATCTGTCAGCATGTACGGCAATTAGCCTCACATACAATATAGCAAAATCGCTCTTCATCCTGTCAATAAGTATTTATACTCATATATTCGAGTTTGTAGGTCTGCAATCTTTAGCGAAATAGCTCAACCATTGTCGGCTTAGTCACTTTCCCCATTGCATTACGCGGTAATTCTTCCACTATCAAAATGCGAGTTGGTATTTTATAAACTGCTAATTGCTCTTTTGCCCAACTCCTCAAAGATTCTAATGTCAAAACCCGTTCTGGTTGCAATACTAAAGCAGCACAGACTCGCTCACCCCATTCTGAGTCAGCAACTCCAACCACTGCACATTCTTGAATATCTGGATGGGTTCTTAACACTTCTTCAATTTCTAAAGCGGAAACTTTATACCCTCCCGTTTTGATGATATCTACGCTCATGCGTCCGAGAATCCGGTAGTTCCCGTTCTCGACGACCGCCAAATCTCCAGTACGGAACCAGCCATCTTGGAAGCTTTTAGCGGTGGCTTGGGGGTTTTGCCAATATTCTAAAAATACTGTGGGGCCTTTGACTTGAATTTCGCCTGGTGTCTCTGGTGGAACTAACTCGCCACTTTGATCCACTAATCTCACTTCCACTTGCGGTAAAGGCTGACCCACATATCCGGCGTATCTTTGACCGTGTAAAGAGTTGGATAGCGCCATACCAATTTCCGTCATTCCATAACGTTCTAGCAGAAAATGACCGCTAATAGTCTGCCACTTTTCTAATACCTGAACTGGTAAGGCGGCTGAACCAGAAACCATGAGGCGCATTTTCGCACAGCCTGCGGACATGATTTTTTGACGTTCCCTAGAAGCTTTTTCCCAAGCAGTAATCAGCTTGACATAAATTGTCGGTACTGCCATAAATAGAGTTAAGTCACCGTCACAAATTCGATTCCAAGCGGTTTCGGCATCAAATTTGCTTAACATATGGCACTCCGCCCCAGCCCATAAAGCACAAGTCAGGACGTTGACAATTCCATGAATATGGTGTAGGGGTAATACATGCAAAATGTGGTCATCCGATGTCCATTCCCAAGCGGTGATTAAGCTAGTCACTTGAGCTTGGATATTTTCATGGGTTGTAACCACACCCTTCGGTTTACCTGTTGTGCCGCTGGTGTAGAGAATTAAGGCGCGTCTGGTGATATCGACCTCTGGGAGACAACCAACATGATCTGGTAAGGTTTCACAGGTGAGGATAAATCGCAAATTGTGTTGAGTAGCGATCGCTCGCAGTATATCCTCAAAATTGGGATGGGCAACAATAATCGATGCTCCAGAATTTATAATGACATACTCCAATTCTGGTCGCGGGTGGGAAATACATAGAGGTACCGCTATTCCGCCAGCACGCCAAATCCCCCATTGTGTAGCTACATACTCAAACCCAGGTGGGATGAGAAAAGCAACTCGCTGCTCCTGTAAATCTTCTGCATCCTGAAGCAGACCTGTGGCTATTTGACTGGAGGTGTGGAGCAAATCCCGATAGGTAAATGCTTTGTCCGTTGTAGCTATCGCTATTTTTTCGTTATGTTCTTGAGCGCGATTAATTAACGGGAGATTCACTTTTATTTAACAATTTGTGGTTGATTTAGTCTACTTACAACCATTAGAGCAGACTAAGTAAGTCCGCGCAAATAAACCGATTCGGGTAATATGAGTAATTATCAAGAAGTGATAATAAATAGCTCATGTCTTCAACTCCTCTGACATTAAACCTGATTGAAGGTTCTGTCGCTTTTAGTTTTTCACCCCAAGCAGCCCAGGAATTAAAAGCCGCATTAGATGAATTAATAGCCAGCCTAAAAGCTGTCGCTGCTAAACCCACTCCAGGCGGCAGCAAACCCACTCCCCAGCGTCCTGTAGAATATCGTTACACTGGTGAAGTATTTCTAGAAATTTTCTGTAATCCGAATATCTGGCCGACTCCCTTTGCGGCTAAAGTTCTGCTTACCGTCCGCGATGTCAGTATCCGCTTGACTACAGAAGCTGAACTCACTCGCCTCATTGACGATGTTAACCAGTATTTAGACCAGGTAGGTTGACTTTGTAGTCCAATTTGTAGGGTGCGTCAGAGCGAGAAAACTTTGCAATAGCAAGAGATCACTGGTACTGACGCACCCTACTCCTAACTCCTCACTCCTAAGTCCCTGAAAAATTACCGGAGCAGTCCAAGATTGGAAACCGCCCCGGTTAGGGAATCTAGATACTATAGCCAAGCAAAGGCGCCGGATACAAACAACAACGCCGAAAATTTCACTGCTTGAAAAAATGTATAAATCAGACTCTAATGCTTCTGTATTAATCGGGAACTGACGATTTTAGATTGAGAAAGCCTAGTTAAAATCAGAGATTATCCCTCAGATCAGGCGCTAAATCGTTAGTTATCAAATCCAGAAAGCCAAAATACACCCCATTAAAAATTTAAAAGTCAGCCTTAATTTAGTCGTTGTCCCATTCTTCACGACCAATCAAATCGCCAATGCGATCACGTAACAAAAAGTCACATTTTTCTAGTTCACATTCAACGCAAACCCACTCTCTCGCTGGAATGTATTGGCAGAGTGTATATATGGGCTGTTGTCGGCTGATCATTCCCTTTTGCACCAGTCGGCGTGCTTCGTCCTGAATTACGTTCAGAGAGTAGTAATTGATAGAGGGCACCGTATTCACACTCATGGTTTTTACTCACAAATTACACGTAGATAGTGTTCCCTATATTTTTTAGGAACAAACATTACAAGGTTTAGACTTGTGGCTAAGGTTTTGTAGTTTGCTATACGGAACTATTTACATTTTGACGCTACACATGCTCAAAATATCTAAAGAAATGTTAAGAATGTCAAAATTTCCTGACATTAGCTATAAACCTGCTTGACGAAGTAATACTTAGTAGCTAATAAAATCAGTATACAATGTCTGGCGACTTGTATTTTAGAGTCGATAAAATTAGCGTCTGGCTGCTTTCAGCCATAATTTGGTGGGCGAATATAGTTCATACTGAAGATGCTTTATATACTAAGACATGCACCGTAATGTGCTATTTAGGGTGGTGAAGAGCTGCTCAGTTGCTAATAGTTGCCCATAGGAAACCCAGCCAGTAATGACTGGCAATAAATGAGTATAAACTATTGCAAAATATAAGGGCTAACGTACACCACAAAGGCTAGGAGTGTTCTATCTGTTAATAATTTTTTAAACACCTCTTGATTTGCTTTGTTAATTATGGCACTTAATAAAACCAGATTGCCTCGGATAAACAGTTAGTAGTTGGGTGGGGTGATGTAGTTTTAAACTAGCGATCGCCTGAAGCGGCGCAATATTGGGGATTTACCACCACAATGTTATGTAACTCAGTGGTATAGAATCATGAGTTTTGCTTGATATAGATGAGTTGTGCTGATGATAAACCTATCAAGCCATAAATAATTTGACTAAAAAACAGGGGGTTGGGGACTGGGAGAAGGCGCCAGTGAGGCTGTTATTACAGCAATTTTCACGCAATCAGCACAGAGCTTTGTAGGGGCGCAAGGCCTTGCGCCCCTACCGACAATCATCGGATTGGGAGAAGGCGCCAGTGAGGCTGTTATTACAGCAATTTTCACGCAATCAGCACAGAGCTTCGTAGGGGCGCAAGGCCTTGCGCCCCTACCGACAATCATCCTCACATAGTGGATCAAATGGGTGTTACCCCTTATTCGCGACTCTGTGTCCTTGGGGTATTGGGCATAGGGCAATGGTAAATTCTTCCCCATACCCAAAAACTCCATTAACCATACTCACATTGAAGCAGACGCGCTCTAGTGAAATCTGTCAACTGCTTGGCGAATTTTCGGAAATTAATTGTTATGGAAGTTACATTATTGTTTCAATTATTTCTAAAATTCATCATCATCATCATCGCGGCTGTTGTCATTTTCTCCTGACAAATCTGCCTGGGGACGCTCATCTTTGAGTTTGCTCAATAGCGTCAGTACCTTAGTACCGCGTTCTAAGGAACGGTCTTCGACAAATATGACTTCTGGTGTGCGACGTAGCCTTACCCTAGCACCGAGTTCGGTACGGACGTAACCAGTTGCCGATTTTAAGCCTGCCATTGTCTCTGCCTTAGCTTCTTCGCTACCATAAATGCTGACAAAGATTTTGGCGTGTTGCAGGTCGCCAGAAACATCAACATCAGTGACACTTACCATTCCTGTGCCCACGCGGTCATCCTTGATACCGTGGAGCAGCATTTGGCTAACTTCCCGTTTGATCAATTCAGCAACGCGGGAAACGCGGCGATTTGTAGCCATAATAATTACCCCTCCTCACAGAGGATATAGAAAATAAATAGATTCAATTTGGGGAGAACGCCCTCAATCGAGGCGGTCAACCCCTGGTATGGGCATAGTTTAGATTGCACTTAAGCCCAGCATCGCTCGTAGGGTGAAAGTCATGAAGGCTAGGCTAGCCGCCAATAAACCCAAGATGGCGATCAATGTGACTGGCCGTTTCAAGAACGGGAACAATGGCTCAAAGGTGTTCAGGAAAATGCCTAAGACGATAGTAATGAGGTAGCGGGGGTAGCGCAATACGTTATCCCAAAATCCGTCAAACATTAATTTAGACTGCCTTGTTATAGACTATACGTTTGTTTTCATGTGCTTGTTTACTTTAATTGTAATCGATAGTGCTATTAATTTTATATTTTAATATAAAATATGGTTCGTCAGTTATATTGGTTAGATTTGGTAGCTGTGCAATTAAATGGTAAGTCAAATTCATCAAGCAACTTGTCCACGTCCGTTTTTGAAGTGGGCTGGGGGTAAAAGTCGGTTGATTCAACAATATATTCCCTATTTACCCAAGAATTACAAGACTTACTATGAGCCATTCTTAGGTGGTGGGGCTGTTTTTTTCTATCTGCAACCACCAACGGCAATTTTAACTGATATTAACGCTGAATTAATTACTACTTATTGCTGCGTTCGCGATCAAGTAGAGGAATTAATCTGTCTTCTTAAAGAGCATAAAAGCCGACATAATAGAGATTATTACTATGATGTTCGAGCTAATCCTGGCAGAACAGATTTAGAACAAGCTGCCCGTCTAATTTATCTAAACAAAACTTGTTTTAACGGTCTTTATCGGGTAAATTCTCAGGGGCAGTTTAATGTGCCCTTGGGCAGATACGAAAATCCTAATATTTGTCATGAGGACTTATTGCGTTCAGCTTCAGTAGCACTTGCTAACGCCAAAATTAAACATGCAAATTTTGTAGATGTGTTGAATCATGGAACTAGTAGTGATGATTTTGTCTATTTTGATCCACCATACTATCCTGTAAGTCAAACTAGCAATTTTACACGTTACAGTAGCTATTGTTTTGATGAAATGCAGCAAGTTCAATTAAGAGATGTATTTGTTAAATTAGCTGAACGTGGTGTTAAAGTCATGTTATCTAATTCAGACTGTCAATTTATTCGTGAGCTTTATGGTGGTTTTAATATTCACATTATACTAGCGGCGAGAGCAATTAATTCTAACGCCAAAAAACGGGGTAAAATCACAGAAGTATTAGTCACTTCCTATTAAAGATTATTATTAGACCAGGCAATAAATGAACTTAAGCTATGGAGTGCAAGGAAATTTTGATTGTAACCAACCTGTGTGGTTAACCAAGATATAGCCTGTGGTTTCATTCCTCCACCGTCAATTAATACAACTGTTTTTGCAGGATAGCAATTTTGAATATTCAAGTTGAGGTAAGGGAGCTTTTCATCAACTGAACCGCTAGTTTGCTGCCATTTACACTCAATAATCAGACCAGATGAAATTGAGCTAGCACCAATAATATAAAAATCTACATATATGTCACTACCATAAATTCCCTTTCCTATATAAACCTGTCTTGCATATCGTTTTAATATATTGTTCGAGCTTAAAAGACATGCATGGCGCTTTTTTTTTGGTAAATCAGAGCCTACTTGAAGATATCC
The DNA here is from genome assembly GCA_038087035.1 of Gloeotrichia echinulata CP02. NCBI lineage: Bacteria > Bacillati > Cyanobacteriota > Cyanophyceae > Nostocales > Gloeotrichiaceae > Gloeotrichia > Gloeotrichia echinulata. The sequence continues at coordinate 3,601,067 of CP051187.1, forward strand.
ATGTCCCAGCAAAGTGCCTTCTACAGCTTTTTCCAAGACATTGCCAGAAATAACCGCTCTTCCACCTTGAGTCATTTTGTTCCTGATTTTTTCAGAGTTTTCATAATTTTATGATGCCCGAAAAGCAATAGTAAATGGTCGGTTATCGGAATTTTCAATTTTGGATGGATTAATCTAGATTGATTGGTAAAGAATTTGCCAAAATGGTACTTATGTACTAAATAAATACAAATGTATTAATAATTTGGAAATGAGATTTTATATGGATTATACTTCCTATTGACCAAAGCCAAACCCCCATTCCTTGACTCGGTAAGCACAAGGAATGGGGGTGAGGTTCTATATTTTATTGTGTCCACGATCCTAAGTTGATAGGGGTTTAACCGACTATTTGGGACGACAGATGAGATGGGTGGGAAACACCTGAAAACAGAGTAAAATTCACTTTTTGACTGCAAAATTGCCAAATTTACCAACGAGCGTTAGTTCCTGTAAATTCCCCATCTTTCTGTCTAATTCTCCCATCAGCAGTTTGTAAGGCCAGTTGTCTGTAATCACATGTGTACAACGAAGAACAAAACCGGTGAAAGTTAGCTATTTTGCTCTCAAAAGTTATGCAAGTCATTTACAGCTTCAGCCTATTTTGACTTCAGCATTACCATTGCGGATAGCCCATGCTAGATCTAAAAGTTGAGTCCAGCGCTTTTGGAGTTGCTTGGGGGTGCATTTGATAGTTTTAGCGATCGCCTGGTCACTATTGCGGGCAATTTTTAATTTTAAGATTTGTTGCTGCTGTTCCGATAGTAGACCCAAAAATGTATCCCATTGCTGGACGGATAGACCTAACTTGTGTTCTAAGCCAGCACCTAACCATTGATGTACCAATTGCCAGTGGTGTTGCTTGGCGAATTTTTCGACATGGTATTTAAAACGCTGTTGTAGATAGTCACGCTGACGGCTGGTTAGTCCGAGGATTTGGTCAATTTCTGGGGCTGAGAGGTCTTGGAGTTTGAGACTTAAGTAGTTCATGCAGTCAGATTGACCTTGAGATTCTAAGTATTTCATCAACTCAGAAATGACGCGATCGCGTTCTGACTCTTCGGATGGATCAAAGTTATTTTGGGCAATCATTTGCGATCTTAGCTGTTGCACCGCCGAGTTGCGCTGGTAAGCTTCTCCCTCTTCACTCTTGGCAGACTCCACTGCCATTTCAATATCTACAGTAGTTTCTTGGGGTTGACGACGGGCAAAACCTTGGGCACGCAGAATAATTAATTGTTGACTAGCACTACCAGGTAAATTGATGCGGCGCTTGGCATATTGTTCTGTAAACGCCATGTATTCTGCTAATTGTAACTGAGTGCGGGGCGTGTAATTTTCAGGTAGTTCATTTTCCCGGCGGAAAGCTTTGATCGCTTCGATGTAAAATGCTTGTAGGAAATCTTCAATCAGATTGTAACGAGCCTCAAATCCTAAATCGGAGCCGGAAACTGTGACGTGGCGGTAAACTATAGCACCCAGGCTACTGTGCAATTCTACGCGACCCCGACGGGAACCCAATTGGTAGTAACGTAGACATTTTTGCAGACGATGCCTTGCTAAAGTTAATTGCCAGGACTGGATCTCGCCAGATGTTTGGATGCGGGAGCTTTTATTGCAAATGCGTTCTACTTCTTTAGCTATACGATTTGCTACAGCTTCCACACACCCAGGTGCGGCTTTAACTTGAGATTGCAGCTCCTGACACAGCAATTCCATCAAGGTCAGGTTATTGCTAGCTGAAAATTCTTCGGTCGCAACTTGAGAGTCAAAAGCAGATGTAGAAGTTGGTAGATTAACGAGGTTAGATTTCATGAATTTTCCTGGAAGTGGTATAGCACCGTAACTACAACGCCGAGTCAACACTTGAGGCCAGTTTTGGCTGAAGAATCTCTTGGCTTTCATCCATCAAGACCAGCCGCAAGCACCGCTCACATATAAGACTGTAAGGAATCCGATAAAGTTACGGGCAAGGCAATGTGTCGGTTTTTAGATAGCAACTAGATTCACGCTGGCACAGGGGTAGCCACCATGTTCTAAAAATAGCCAAAACCATTGTTATATAAGCTTTGCAGTTATCCCCATTTATTTGCCGATAAACCTTGGGAGTATGACAATTGCAAAACTGGAGTTTTTTGATCATGTTTTCCGTAATTCACAGGTTAGGCGATGAAGTGTAAAAATTACACCCATGCTGCTGCAGCTTCCCAGCCTAAACCCCGGCGTGTAATTACTGCTGCGTCTCCTGTCAAGTCTAATATCGTAGACACATCGTATGTGGGTTCCTCGCCAGTGTCTACAATGACATCGACCAAATTGTCTAAACGGTCAAATAGCTCCACCTGGGACAGAATCGATTGGGGATTTACCTCACCCATCCCATCATTTTCCTCATCTGGAGGCAGATGTGCCGAAGTTGAAATAATTGGATTTCCCAAAGCTTTAAGCAATGCTAAACATACGGTATGATTGGGCACTCGAATTCCAGTAGTATTCCGTTTGGGATTTTGCACCAGTCGCGGTACCAACTTAGTAGCAGGTAGCAAAAATGTATAAGTTCCGGGTATCAGACGCTTCATAATCCTATAAGCTGTATCACTTACAAAGGCATAAGTCGCTACATTCGACAGCGAGGGACATAAAAAGGTCAGTGGTTTATCATTTGCTAGCTGCTTAATTTTTCGTACTCGTTCCACCGCCGACTTGGCATTCAAATCACAACCGATTGCGTAAACTGTATCTGTAGGATAGAGCATCACTGCCCCACTAGAAAGTGCCGATTTTATTTCCTCTATTCGGCGAATTTGAGGATTATCAGGATGGACTGTGAAAATCTTTGCCATAAAATTTTGGGGATTGGGGATTGGGGATTGGGGATTGGGGATTGGGGATTGGGGATTGGGGATTGGGGATTGGGGATTGGGGGGGAATGACAACTGACAACTGACAAATGACAAATGACAAATGACAAATGACAAATGACAAATGACAAATGACAACTAACAATATGAATAAGATTGCTTATCTTCAATGTCCGACGGGAATTTCTGGTGATATGTGTCTGGGAGCCTTGGTAAGCCTAGGGGTTCCTATACAGTATTTGAGTGAAAAAGTCAATAGCTTGGGAATTGCTGAAGAGTACCAATTAAGGGCGGAACTGGTTCAGCGTAATGGTCAACAGGCTACTAAAGTCCATGTGGACTTAAGCCACGATCATGACCACCACGACCATGAACACAGTCATCATCATGGACGCCATCTGCCAGAAATCGAGGGGATGATTCTCCAAGCGGGGTTGCCATCAAGGGCAGAAGCTTGGAGTTTGGCGGTATTCCGACAACTAGCAGTAGCAGAAGGGGCAGTACATGGGATTGCACCTGAAAAAGTTCATTTTCATGAAGTGGGTGCCGTTGATGCGATTGTGGATATTGTCGGCACTTGTCTTGGGTTAGATTGGTTAGGTATTGAAAGCAATCAAGATGGATTGCCTCTACTATACTGCTCGGCCTTCCCGACAGGTGGAGGGACTGTTCGCGCTGCACACGGACAGATGGCTGTACCTGTACCAGCGGTATTGAAGTTGTGGGAAATGCGGGGGTGTCCGGTTTATAGCAACGATATTGAACGAGAATTAGTGACACCGACAGGCGCCGCGATCGCCACTACCCTAGCCCTCAATTTTGGTTCACCACCTCCAATTACGATTCAGCAGGTGGGACTAGGAGCAGGGACGATAAATTTACCCATACCCAATATACTACGCCTGTGGTTGGGTGAAAGGGCAAGTTTAGAGTCAAATATCACCACTGCTGAGGATACCAGCCCCACTTTAGAAACGATATCGGTGCTGGAAACGCAAATTGATGACTTAAATCCCCAGGCGATCGGCTATATTTTTGAAGTGTTATTTGCAGCGGGTGCTGTGGATGTCTTTACCCAAGCGATCGCCATGAAAAAATCCCGTCCGGGGATTTTACTGACGGTTATTTGTCATCCAGAAAATTTACTCAATTGTGAAGCGATTATCTTCCGGGAAACCACTACTTTAGGAATTCGTCGCACGACTCAACAAAGAGCCATTTTACAACGGGAAATTCAACAAGTAGAAACCGAATATGGAACTGTGCGCGTCAAAGTAGCATGGAAAAACAAAGAAGTGATAGCTAATGTGCAGCCTGAATATGAAGATTGTGCAAAATTAGCGCAAAAATACAATATTCCCTGGCGTGAAATTCACCGCGAAGCATTACACACTTGGTATTTACAAAATAAGTAGCCGTGATTAACTGCGTACACCAGAATAAAAAAATCTTATTCCCCTCCTCGCTTACGCTTAGGGGAGACTTTAACGTAAGTCAACCGATTTTCGATTTTGGATACTTCGACTTCGCTCAGTACAAGTTTTGGATTGACCCCGACGACAAGGGGTAAACAATTTTAGATTTTGGATTTGGAATTTTGGATTAAATCTAAAATCTAAAATCTAAAATCTAAAATCTAAAATCTAAAATTTTGCGGAGCCTGTAAGGTACCGAAACAATCTAAAATCTAAAATTGGCTTGGTCAAAAGCGGGGTGGGGTTGTTTTTTGTGATTTATGCAAGAAGTTTATTGACTAAGTTCAATCAACGTCTTCATCTAGTCACAGCATCAGATGCATCTTCTACTGTACGCTGAACCTTTATCTTTGTATCCTCTGCTGCACGTTGAATGTTTTTAGTCAAGTCTCTAGCAGCATTTTTGGTGTTTTCTTGGAGATTTTCAAATCCTCGCTGCGTTCCTTGAGTTAAGCCTTCCCGCAATTCTTCAGCTGAACTGCTAACATCTTCACCAAAGCGATTGACTCTTTCATTTAAAGGTGTTCCTTCTTGATAATTGCGGACATATTGCTCTACACTATCAATGCCCTTTTCATCAATATTCCTTTGAGCATTTTCCTTGAGAGATTCAGCTCTAGCTTGGGCTGCATTTTCTGCGGCTTCTGACCTCGGATCAACATCACTAAAGTTATTTATCCCACGTTGATAGGGGGTAGAAAGATCATAACCATCACTTTTTGTGGGATCATAACTTTGAGCATTAGGTGGTTGGGAAGCAGGCTGTGGTGGCTCTGCTGCGATTCCTGGACGATTACAAGCTTGTGCCAAAACTAGAAATATTCCAGCCAAAAACACCGCTAATATTTTTAGGGGGCGAATATTATTGAGCCAAGCAATTAATCTTTGCATAGTGATACTCGTATTGAATCAAACATTTAACATCGTAAAAAATATCAAATATTAGTTCCTCTAGCCTAGGTATCATTGTTTTTATGACAATTACATCTTTTTTTTATAACTATGGAGAGATAAAATTTTACTAAGCTTCCTAGGGGCGCAAGGTCTTACGCTAGGGGACTCAAACCCAAGAATGAATTACGAATTAGTAAATCACAAAAAGTGTAAACATAACTACAAAAAATATTGATACTTGTCAGATTGTTTGCTGCAAATGTTGGGATATATAGCTGATATACCATAAAATTTGAGGTATTCAGACCTAGTGGTTATAACTTTGAAATTAGCAATATGATCAAGAAAATTCTCCGCTGGTTCATTTTGGGTGGGACTCTGTTTTTCCTAGGGAAAGCCCTCAAGGATCACTGGGTGGAAGTGACGGCTATTCACATTGATGGGGTAGGATGGGCAATTTTAGCGATCGCCACAGGTGTAACAATACTTGCACATACATGGGCAGGCTGGATATGGACTTGGATTCTGTACGAGTTAAATCAACCTGTGGAGACTTTTGAGTTTATCCAAGTTTACCTCAAAACGAACATTGCAAAGTATTTACCTGGGAATATTTGGCATCACTACGGGCGAATTGTCGCGGCAAAAAATGCTAGGATTCCTGCTGGGGCTGCTACTTTAAGTGTTTTGCTAGAACCACTGCTGATGGCTGCGGCGGCTTTAATCATTATTCTTGTATTTGGTAGCCAATTTACGGCTTATAATACTAGTTTTGGACTGCAAATATTACAATTTCTCAGTTTGGTTATTGTGCTTTGTGCTGTTCATCCCTGGTTTTTGAATCCAGTTATCCGCTTTTTGCACAGACTGAAAAGGAAAAAGTCTGATACTAATATCAACTCCAGCATTGGTTTCTATCTTGAACGCTATCCCCTGCGTCCTTTGTTAGGAGAATTGGGCTTTTTGGGATTGCGTAGTACTGGATTTATCTTAACTCTGTTTGCCCTGGGTCCATTGGATATGAGTAAAATTCCTTTGCTGTTAGGCGCTTTTAGTTTCGCCTGGTTGTTAGGGTTTTTGGTTCCGGGGGCGCCTGGTGGGTTGGGTGTGTTTGAAGCAACGGCGATCGCCCTTCTTCAATACCGTTTTCCAATTGCAATAGTAATTAGTGCGATCGCTCTCTATCGTCTGATTAGTATTGTCGCTGAAACTGCTGCTGCTGTCTTGGCTTGGCTTGATGAAAACTTGGCTAAATCCTGATTTTTGCCATAGCATCACTGTAACACACACATCAAAATTTAATTAACTTACTAAAAAATTTGTTACTCATTTATGTGCATCTACTTTTAACTGAGAGAACACACGATAATCATCTAAATTTGATGTAAAATAACTATCTTTTTCTAAATTATTTATTTTGAGCAGGTTATATTCTACATTTTCCGCATAAATTGCAAATGTGATATTAAATATTTCCACAAAATTAATGAACCATTTACATTCATTTTCAGGATATTGTTCATAGTAATTAATCAAATGAGCAATCCGAATTTCTAAATGACTGCGTGCGTTTCTACAAATTAGAATAATCTTCAGCAGCACAATCACCAATGTCAAATAATGCCCCTGAGAAAGCAATAAAATGAATAATGGTGAGGGTTCTTTTCCATTTTCTGTGATCAGACAATCAATCACAAGGTTACAAGTTCTCAACAATAATTTATGATCGATAATTTCATCATGACAATCGTCCTTCCAATCTGATAGTTTTTCTGCTAAATAATGCTGAATGTTTTTTACTATTTCCTTGGTTTCTACACTAAAAAATAAATACTTTTGGATACTTTCTTTAAATTCTTCCAAGGTTTGACCTTGAGTCTGTTTAATAAATATATGGGCAACATTCTCATAACTAAATACACCTTTTTTAAGTATAATCATCTTGATTATCCGCAAAACATTATCCCCCAAAATGCTGGGATTTTTGTAACGGCTTGAAGTTGAGGCGGCGGACTGACAACGAGCAATGTACATTGCTAATTCTAACTTAAATTTATCCTTCAATTTTTTAGAAAGTTTTATAGCCGCCTCTTGTTCCTCTTGTGATTGATTGGTATCAAGAGATTGAGCTACTAACAAATAAGCTGTATACCGATTAGTCCAATTACTTTTTGTGTTATCTTTCGTTTTAGATTTATAAGCAAATAATTTTAGCTCTGTATATTCATCACTATTAACAAAATTATCTAACCATTTTTTGTAGATGTTTATTTTGCGATTATTCGTTTTGTTCCAAGGCGGTAATTCCTCAAATAAATTAACTAATTTTTCGATATGTTTATATTTTCTAGACCTTTCCCAGTTATTAATTATAATGTAGCAGCATCGCGTGATTGTATGCTTAAATTCTTGTTCCCGACTTGTAACAAAAAAACGATATATTTCGGGTAGATTATCCGAATTTTCGGAATATAAGCAATCTATAAATAAACTTTTAAATTCCCGTAAAACGTCATCCGGTGTCAAGGTTTGGACAATTTCCACCAAAAATTGGTAAATCTTTTCCTGGACATTTTGTAAATTTATCGGTTTAGACTTCCAAGGATAAATATACTGATGCGCCTGAGTAGTTTGTAAAGTTTTAAAGATCATGTTATTTTTCAAGACCAAAGAGTTTACTGATCCTATAGTTATCAGCTTACCCTGACTGAACAATAGATTGAAGCTCTTGTTCAAAGATTAAGTAATCTTTTGAATTAAATTTGATGAGGTTAGTATGTCAGAAAATTGGCCTACTAAGTAATAAAACTGAAAATCTCTTGATTGAGATCGTAGTAACACTACCACAAACAAATTATAATTTTTCTGTTGAGCTACTTAACAGCAATTTGCTGTATTTAATAACACTTATTGAACAATTGAACTAATATTACTTAATCTTCTAGTTAAAAATCACTTTAATGTAGTAAGTAGGTCGGCGAGAAAAAACCAAACTATGTAACGGAAAGTAAAATCTCTGTATTTGGCTAGTAGTTGCGCTTTAGCGCTAAAGCGCAACTACAAACCAGTGATAATTATTTACGCCGACTTACTTAAGTAGGTCAGCGTAAATAAACCATACTGACTAGGGTCGTCATTGGTCATTGGAAAGCATTTCCGGGATATTTACGTTTCGTAATATAGTTTTGTTTTTTCGCCCCCTAAGCGCATTCCGCGTTATGTGGATAGGTTTGAGGAGGAGGAGATTGATCTGGCGGTTGTAGCGGCACAGTTAAGGCGGTGCGATCGCGATATGCTGGAGACGGATCGGCTGATTCGGCGGTTTTGTGAGGAGTTGGGGATTGATGCACCGTTTTAGGGAATAGGAAATAGAATAAAAAAACATTACCCATTACCCATTACCCCATGCTACTGTCTTCTTCTCAACTCTACGAGCAGTTTATTGAACAGGTAATTGGTTTAAGTCAAGAAAAAGACTTTTCATTGACTGCTTTAATAAGTAACTATGTGAGTATGAATTATCAGCTTAAATTAGAGCAAATAGACAAGTTAAAAGCTTGGTTAGATGGCTTTAGACCTTTTGATAAAACAATTATTGCGGAACTCAAAAAGCTGTATGATGTCCGCTTTACTTATAACTCTAATGCCATTGAAGGGAATACTTTAACTCAAAGTGAAACCGAGTTAGTGTTAACTAAAGGGATTACAATTGGCGGCAAAACTCTCGATGAACATTTAGAGGTGATTGGACATAAAGAGGCGATTGACTATATTGAGAGTTTAGCCCAAAAAGATACAGAAATTAATGAATGGGAAATTAAACAAATTCACAATCTTATTCTGAGGAAAATTAACCCTGATGAAGCAGGTTGTTATCGTAGACTGGATGTGATGGCAGCAGGAACAAATTATCTTTATCCTCCCCATTATTTACTGTCTCAATTAATGACAGATTTTGCAATTTGGCTCAATTCAGACGCTGCTTTAAAACTCCATCCAGTAGAATATGCAACAATGGCTCATTATCGTTTTGTCTCGATCCATCCTTTTCGGGATGGGAATGGGAGAACGGCTAGATTATTGATGAATTTACTCTTAATTCGTGCAGGGTATCCCATTGTGGTAATTAATAATCAAATTCGCAATGATTATATTAACGCTTTGGCTTATGGACAACAAAATCAAGATGATTTAGGTCAGCTTTTTGATTTAGTTTGTGATGCTGTTATGACTTCATTGGTGGAAACTTTAAGATTATTAGTAACTGCAAATAGCAGTCGAGAAAAGGGTCATGTTTTTTATCAGGAAATTACTGATTTTATTGATAATTATTTGAGGGTATAGGAAATATAACAGCTTTCAGCTTTAAAACCATTTAACCTCAAGGACAATGCTAAACTACAGCGATATGGACATTTAAGGTAATACCATCAATTTCGCTACACAGGAGCTAACCCCATCATGATCGCAGCCAAAGACAAACCCATACACTTCACCCCAGAAGAATATTTCACTTGGGAAGAACAGCAACTAGAAAAACACGAACTAATCGACGGTCAAGTTTATGCTATGACTGGCGGTAGCGTTAATCATAGCCGCACTGCAATTCGATTTACGACTATGTTTGATACCCATTTAGACGCTAGTAGTTGCATAACAGGTAACTCAAACCTGAGAGTTAATATTGTTGGCACAAATAACTATACCTACCCAGATGTCAGCGTCACCTGCGACGATCGCGATAAAACCACAACCCAATATATTACCTACCCCTGCTTAATCGTCGAAGTTCTCACCTCCAGCACCGAAGCCTACGACAGAGGTGGAAAATTCAGAATGTACCGCCAAAACCCAGCCTTAATCGATTACCTACTAGTCAGTTCCACCAGCATCGAAATCGACCTATATCACAAAAACGACGCAGGCGATTGGTTGATTATCAACTACAAAGCAGGCGACACAATCGAACTCAAAAGCATTAACCTCAATTTCGCCATTGAACAAGTCTATCGCGGTTTAACCCTCGAACCAGGGAATAAGGAAATTAACACCAATTCCCTACACATAGAAGCATAGCAGGGAGAAAAGTAGTATTCTTTCTTTTTAAGGTAAATTTAGTTATGAAAATTGTTTCTATAAAAATTAAAAATTATCGAGCCTTTGAATCTCTAGAAATCAAAGAAATTCCACCATTTTGCGTTATCATCGGAGCCAATGGTACAGGTAAATCTACCCTATTCGATATTTTTGGTTTTCTCCGTGATGCCCTAAAAAATAATATTCGTCAAGCCCTTCAAATCCGAGGTGGATTTAATGAAGTCGTCACTAGAGGCAAAGAACAAGAAGATATCGAAATAGAACTAAAATTCCGCATGAAAATTCTGGAGACAGAGCGCCTCGTCACTTATATTTTAATTGTTGGAAAAGAAGAAAAAGGACGACCCGTAGTAAAAAGAGAAATACTACGCTACAAGCGTGGGGAATACGGTTCCCCATACCACTTTTTAGACTTTCAGCAAGGTAAAGGTTATGCGATCACTAACGAAGAAAATTTTGAACAAACTGACGAAGAATTAGAACGCGAAGAACAACAACTCGAATCTAGCGATATCTTAGCAATTAAAGGACTGGGGCAATTTCAACGCTTCAAAGCCGCTAGTGCCTTTCGTTCACTAATTGAAAATTGGCATGTTTCCGATTTCCATATCAGCGATGCCAGAGGTAGCAAAGATGTATCCTATGCCGAACATCTTACTCCTACAGGCGATAATATGGCAGTGGTTGCTCAATATATTTATCAATACCATTCTGACATTTTTCAAGCTATTCTCAACAAAATGAAAGAAAGAGTCCCCGGTATTTCTCAAGTAGAAGCAAAAGAAACAGAAGACGGTAGACTAATTCTCAAATTTCAAGACCAAGCTTTTAAAGATCCCTTCATTGATCGCTATGTTTCTGATGGCACAATGAAAATGTTTGCCTATTTAATTCTGCTCTTCGATCCTCAACCCCATCCTTTACTATGCGTCGAAGAACCCGAAAACCAACTTTATCCTAGTTTACTTCACGAACTTGCTGAAGAATTTGCTAGTTATGCCCACAGAGGCGGACAAGTCTTTGTGTCTACCCATTCTCCTGACTTTCTTAATGCTGTTCCCCTAGAAAGTATTTTCTGGTTGACAAAAGAACAAGGAATTACTAAAATGTTTCGAGCCAGCGATAATGAAACCCTCAACAACTTAGTGAAAGCAGGAGATTTACCTGGATATCTCTGGAATCAAGGCTGGTTTGAAGGAGTCGCCCCCTGATGAGCTATGACCTGATTTTTTTGCTAGAAGAACCTTCTATGAAAACTGTACTAGAGACTATTCTTCCAAAATTAATTCCTGAGTATATTAGCTATATTTGTATCGCCCATCAAGGTAAACAAGATCTTACCAAATCGATTCCTAAGAAGATCAAAGCCTTTAACTTTAAGCCTGACACAAAATTTATAATCGTTCACGATCAAGATTCCCATGACTGCAAAAAGCTGAAAGCAGATCTATTGCAACTTTGCCAAGAAGCAGGGAAACCAGAGGCAATGATCCGCATTATTTGCCGTGAATTAGAATCTTGGTTTCTCGGAGATCTCACCGCTATCGAAAAAGCTTATGGACTAAAGCCTCAAAGTCTGAATAAAAAACAATATCAAAACAAGTTTCGCTATCCAGATCGACTCAACTCCGCGAAAGAAGAACTCAGAAAGTTAGTTCCAGAATATTACCCCGGTACTCACTCCAAAGCGATCGCGCCCTATTTATCCTTAACTGAAAATAAATCTCGTAGTTTTCAAGTTTTTCTCGATGGCATCAATAAAATTCTAGATTGACACTCTCAGGTCTAAACACACTGAGAGTGTCAATCGACATCATCAACAAATTTCATGACCCTCTTGGTGAGCTTGGGGAGGAATAATAAAAACCATCCCATCAATCAGCAAGTCCCGAATTTACTTAAGGAAACACAGCTGATTCTCCCCACATGCCGGACATTCCCAAAAACAAGGTTTGGATTTGGCATCAAGAGATTTTGAATTTTTTAGTGGGGGTGGAGGGACTTGAACCCACACGACCGTTTAAGATCAACGGATTTTCATTCTTCTGCAGCTTTCACTGCTGCCTGATTACTATAGCAAGTACAGGCTTTAAGAATTGGACTCTCCCTTTACCCTCGACTTAACGTTAGGGTAGCTCCCGTCGGGTCTCTGCACCTTCCGAATAGTTATGAGTTAGAAGTTCGGAGTTAGGAGTTTTAAATTTACTCACTACTCAATCCTTAACACTCATTACTGGCTTCGGCTTGGCTCAGGATTGCCATGTCTGTCACCAGATTTAGGTTTCCCTGAGTTTGAGAGCTTCCACTTGATAAATTTCTCTATCAAGGCTCAGTTTTCTAAGTCCGTAGCGTCTACCATTCCGCCACACCCCCTAATATGCTTAGGAGCCACTTATTTTTTAGAGGCAGTAAATACCTCTCTATCTATTCCAACATCAATTGCGTCATTTGTACAACTAATTTTAAAATTTATTTTAAAAATCTTGTCTACAAGGGGCAATTTTGGTTTTTTGGTGGGCACAGGAAAGATTTATCGCCAGAGCAACAATATCGATTCCGCGAGCGTTTCCTAGAGTTGGAATGAGAAAAGTCTTCTCGCCACCAGGATGGTTATGCCCAAACTGGTTTAACTAGAAGCTTATCTTTCTATCATACCATAATTTCAGCTTTTATCCAGTCCAAGCTGGACTATTTGCCAATTTTGGATGTTCACATACCTGGGGAGTATGTCAAAGGCTTGGCTTGGCATTCAATTTAGCTAAGGTTTTAACTGAGTCTAGGCATTCAGCTTATGATGGAAAACAGATGCACCCAATGGTTTTGTTAGTGAAAGAATTATGATTGTAGCGCTACTGTATCTGATTTTGGCTGGAGCTTATTTGTTAGTCATTCCCGTGGCTGTGTTGTTTTACCTGAAGCAACGGTGGTATGTGGTTAGCTCTGTGGAGCGCACCTTCATGTACTTTCTCGTGTTCTTCTTCTTTCCTGGTTTGTTAGTTCTATCGCCGTTTGTCAATATTCGACCCCAGCGGCGCCAAATTGTTTAACGAGATTTGTCGTTGACACTCCCCGACCGGAAGGTACGGGGATTGTAGTTTCACGGTCGTTGTGGACGGGGCTTGTATCCCATATTTTTGGTTGGTCAGAATACTCATGCGACGGATTGACGCTATTGGAATTAGCTTTGGGATTTTTGTTGCTGGCGGCTTAGGATATGCTCTATTGCAGCTAGTAGGTTTAGATGCAGTTAAAGCTGGTATATGGAGCCAAGTCTTGCTAGTCAGTGGTTTGGTTGGCTGGTTAGTTACCTATATGTTCCGTGCGGTGGGGCAGAAAATGACCTACCATCAACAACGAGAAGAGTATGAACAAGCGTTTTTGTCAAAGCGCCTGGCTGAACTCACGGATGAAGAATTAGCAAAAATTCAAGCTGAAATTGCACAAGAAGAACAAAGTCAGCTTTGACGCTCCCACCCCTCTTGTTGGGGTGGGATTCTCCTTTCACCCAGTCAGCTTGTCTAGAGGAGTTTCCCCACCTAGATAGAGGCTGTTCTGTCCAGGAGCTTTAGATTCTGTGCGCCCCACAGTACTTTTAAGTCCTTTGTTCAAAATCATAATCGCTGCATTGTGGTCACGGTGCAGAATTGTCCCGCAAGAATGACATTTGTGGGTACGAGTAGACAATGATTTTTTAACTCGCGTCCCACAAACAGAACAATCTTGTGAGGTGTAGTGAGGTGCAACTGCGACCGCCCAAGTGTCAAAAACTTTGGCGTAGTAGTCCACCCAATCAGTGAACAATGACCAGGATGCATCGCTAATAGATTTAGCTAAATGATGGTTTTTAACCATGTTCTTCACCTGCAAGTCCTCATAGACTACCAAATCGCTAGATTGGACAAGCGCTCTTGCAGTCTTAACTGCAAAATCTTTACGCTGTCTACTTACCTTGAGGTGTTTTTTAGCTAACTTCTTAACAGCTTTACGGCGATTAGATGAACCTTTTTTAGATTTAGAAACCTTCCTTTGTTTGCGCTTTAAAGCCTTCTCAGACTTTCGCAATACTCTAGGATTCTCTATGGTATTACCGTCAGAATCAGTGTAAAAAAACTCTAAACCTAAATCTATTCCTACTTGATTTCCACTATGCTGATGCTGTTCCTTGCGCTCAACATCAACACAGAATTGACAATAATAACCATCAGCGCGTTTAACTATTCTGACACGTTTAATTTGTTGGATAGAGTAGAAACTTAGGTCACGAGTGCCAACAAGCTTTAATTTACCAATATTAAAACCATCGCTGAAGGTGATGTATTTTCTATCAGTAGAAAGCTGCCACCCTGATGTTTTGTACTCTACAGAATGACCCCGGTTTTTAAATCTAGGGAATCCTTTTTTACCTGGCTTCTTGGCTTTGCAATTGTCATAAAAACGTTTAATTGCAAGCCATGCTCTATCAGCAGACGCTTGTCGAGCCATAGAGTTAAGATTGTCAGCAAAATCAAACTCTTTGGCTAAAACAGCACAAAGCTTTTGAAGGTCATTCTTACCGACGCCCTGATTATCCATCCAATGTCTTAGAGCTTTGTTACGGATAAACAAAGCAGTTCTAATAGCTTCATCTATTAAATTGTACTGACTTGGTTTACCTTTTAACTTAGCTTCTAAGACTAACATCGTTCGACCTCTTGATGTGAAATTTATGATAACATGAATGCACCAACAATGTATGTGCTTCATGAAAACAAAAACATTGACAATTCGGATATCAGACAAGAGAAAAAATAAGCTTTACTTATATGCATCCCAAAAAGAAAGGACGATAACTTCTCTCATTGAAGAGTGGATTGATAGCTTAAAACTTGACTGCACCTAAAGGTGCTTCTCTTCGTTCGCGTAGCGTGTCGGAGACAGACGCTCCGCGAACGCATTCATGAGGGCAGTTCCGTGGGCGGGTTTCCCGACTTGAGGAAACTGCCCGTCCCCACCCCTGAAGGACATAACACCCTGAAAATTTTTTGGATTTTCAGGGTGTTATTGGTGGGCTTTCTGCTCTAATACCTGTAAAGTGATCATTGGTAAGTCAAGAGTCAAACGTCCAAAGTCCAGATTTTGACTCTTGACACTTGACACTAAGCTTGTAAGTAATGACTGCCATTTCTGATTGCTTTGAAACCTTGGGACGGAATCGCGAGTGCGCTCTAATTCCGTTTATTACTGCTGGTGATCCAAATTTAGAAACAACAGCAGCGGCTCTGCAAGTTCTCGATCGCAATGGAGCCGACATAATTGAACTGGGTGTACCCTACTCCGATCCTTTAGCAGATGGTCCTGTGATTCAAGCTGCTGCTACCCGCGCCTTGGAACGGGGAACAACATTGGATCAAGTCCTGGAAATGCTGCAAGCAACCACACCTAGCTTGCGATCGCCTATCATCCTGTTTACCTATTACAACCCAATTTTGCACCGGGGGATAGATAAGTTTCTGGCGCAAATTGCGGCTGCAGGGGTAGCGGGTTTGGTAGTTCCTGATTTGCCCTTAGAAGAGGCTGCGGGGTTACTCCACCCAGCCAAAGATAGGGGTATTGATTTAACCTTGTTAGTGGCGCCTACAAGTTCTGCCGAACGTATAGAAGCGATCGCTCGCTCCTCCGAGGGATTTATCTATTTGGTAAGTGTGACGGGGGTAACGGGGATGCGATCGCAAATCGAAATGCGAGTTTCTGATTTACTCAAGCAAATTCGTGCGGTGACTCAAAAGCCTATTGGAGTTGGTTTTGGCATTTCTGGCGTATCTCAAGCCCGTCAGGTGCGAGAATGGGGAGCGGATGCAGCGATAGTGGGGAGCGCTTTTGTCAACCGTTTGGCACAAGGGACTCCAGAGCAAGGGCTAAGTGCGATCGCTGAATTTTGTCAAAGTCTCAAGGCGGCGATCAAAACCAACGACAATAGTACAAATACTCCTGTTGATAAAACTGGGAAAGTAGATTAAAAAGTATAACAGCGCAGTTTTTTTGCCCGTGCTTAGTAGACAATTTAACAAATATGGCCTTGAATATTATCAGCACATATCAGGCTGTAAAAAAACTAGCTGATACAATTGCTTATAGTTTGAGTATTATCTGGAGTTAAGTAGGCGAGACATTAACATTATGAGTGTGAGAGTGAGTCAGTCACAAATGATAATAGTTACGTCGCAATTGAGGGGCACAGGCGATGAGTGAGAGTATGGCATTTATCGGCGGAGTCGCGGTTGCTGGACTGGCGGCTCTCGTATTACTTAAGGGGACAGGTAATCCTATACAGCCTAACTTCGCAGTGGCACCGCAAATGCCCTCTGTAGTGCAACAGCCGTATATTCAACCACAACCACCCTATCCATATGGCCAAGCAATACCACCATATGTGCCGCCCACTAGTCCCAATACTGAACAGCGTGTGGAATTGGAATCGCTTAAGGGGCAGATGGATCGCTTAAAAAGCGATAATGAACAGTTGAGGGCAGCAAACCAACAATTACAGTGGCAATTTCAACAAAATCAACAGAACCAGCTACTCACCCAACAGAGTAACCAAAAAGCAGCTTTACAGCCGCAAAATGGCTGGTGGTCTTCCCCAATTCTCTGGTTAGTGGGAGGTGTGACTCTGACTGTTGGTGGTGGCGTTGTCGTTGCTGGTCTATTGGCTTTGTTTTCACCCAAGCAGCGTACTACTCGTACTGTACAGGTGATTCACCCCTATCAAGGTGCAACACCTCCGTTGGTTCCTGTACGTCGTGCTGAGTTTTTACCCCCTCGCTCAGAAACAAGACGAATGGAAACCCCAGAATACGACGAAATGCGTTAATAGTAGTCGTTAGGCAAAATAGGCGTGAGAGTATACATCCAGTTAAGGGCACAACAATAATGTTGTGCCCCTATCCGTGTGATTTATGCTTGGGAAAATCGCTATAAATATCTCTAATAGGGTGGGCAATACTCTGTCAAGATAAAAATGATGGACTGTAGTGCGGGCATCTTGCCCGCGTGAGCGAGACGCTCACACTACTCTGTCAAGATAAAAATGATGGACTGTAGTGCGGGCATCTTGCCCGCGTGAGCGAGACGCTCACACTACTCTGTCAAGATAAAAATGATGGACTGTAGTGCGGGCATCTTGCCCGCGTGAGCGAGACGCTCACACTACTCTGTCAAGATAAAAATGATGGACTGTAGTGCGGGCATCTTGCCCGCGTGAGCGAGACGCTCACACTACCAAAAATCCCTCAAAACAAAATTGACAGACTAATGCCCACCCTACCTATATTTTACATAGTATTCCTATATCTTCTCATATCTTCACAAAAATTATTAATTTTTTGCAGGATTTTCTGTGCTGTTGGGAGTATCTTCAGTCTTGATTTTCTCTCTATGAGGAAGTTTGGGTTGAGGATGATCTTGGTTGTCTAAGTTAGGGAGTGCTTGTTTGGCTAGATTTTCGGCTGCTTGTGCAAACAAAGGTTCTAATTTTTTTTGCCAATATTGAATATTCGGCAACTTTTCAGGATGTTTTTGATAATCTAAAACTTTATCCCATTGCCCTTGTTCAACTGCAGTACTTATATCATTAAATAGAGCATCTGCTTTAGCCCAATCTTGTTGCCACTGGGCAATTGTTGTGGCTGTTTCTTGGAAACTAGATGCAGCATTTCCTGAAATTGATTTTAGCAGGGCGATCGCACCTTGTAAATCTCCCGATTCATACTTCTTTTTCGCTGCTTCTAAGGTCTTGTCCTTATTTTCATCAGGCTTTGATTTTTCCGAATCGGAAGTAAAGGGATTGAAATTGAATGGATTTGGTTTTTCTGGCGCTGGTGTATTGAATGGATTTGGTTTTTCTGGCGCTGGTGTGACGACATCGCCAGATTTTGGTTTTACTTTCGTTAGTGGTCGAGTCGCAATCAAACTACTATCATCTACTATCTTAATTGCAATGCCTTTGTCTCGCAAACAAGAAACTACTTCTTCATTATTAGTGATGACATCTGAGTGCGCCCAAGCCAAACTTTTAGATTTACGTTTTAGTTCTACCCAACCCCCTTTTGTCCGCTTACCTGTCACCTCAAATTTGGTATCATCACCCACAGTTTGGACAATATTATCAGAATTAATTGAAATCGGTTGAGAACGGATATTAGAATTACCAACGACAACGGCTAAACATTTGCTTTTTGCAGACAGATCTTCACCCGTAATATTAGCAACCACATTTTGCACATTTGGATAGAAATTTGTCACCAAAGCCGCCGCACCACCTGCTAATAATATTCCCACTAATAGGGGTAATGGGTCGGGTCTGCTAGAGTCTTGACGACCAGGTTTAGTAATGGCGGGATTTGCCGGTGCAACAGCAATGGTTTTCTGTGGAGATAATTGAGATGGGGATTTAACTGGTTGGTAGTTGGTATTTTTGACCTTGGGGGATGCTGGCGAAAAAGATGATACTGCAACAAGATTCATCGCCTCCACAGAGGCTCGCAGTGCTTCTGTGGCTGTTTGGTAGCGGTCTTTGAAGTGATAACGCACCATCTTACTCAAGACTGCAGCTAACCGCGAGTTTCCTGGTAATAAATGCTCCCAGAGGATTTCTCCTGTATCGGGGTCTTCTTCTAATTGTGCTGCAGGTACTCCCGTCAGGGCTTGAATAGCAATGATCCCTAGGGAATAAATATCACTGTTGGGGCGGGGTTTACCTTGTCCTTGTTCCGTAGGCATATAACCGGGAGTGCCAATAACTACCGTGGCTGTAGGTTGTCCCCCAGATGAAACTAACTGTGTTCGCAGTTGTTTAACGGCGCCAAAATCTACTAAAACGAATTTATTGTCAGCAGTGCGACGGATGATATTATCCGGCTTGATGTCGCGGTGAATCACCCCTTGACTATGGACAAATTCGAGAATCTCCAACACTTCCTGTAACAATTGCAGGACTTGGCTTTCACCCCAGGGTTGACCTGGTACAAGTTCCTCACCCAGGGTAGGGCCTGCAATAAATTCTTGGACTAAATAGAATTCTTGGTTTTCGTCAAAATAAGCCAGCAGCCTCGGTATCTGGTCGTGATTACCCAGATGTTCTAAAGTTTCGGCTTCACTCTGGAATAGACGTTTAGCCGTGTCAAAAACTCTGGGGTCGGAACTAGCGGGTTTGAGGTGCTTGACAACGCAGACGGGGTTCCCTGGACGCCTGGTATCTTGGGCAATGTAGGTTTGACCAAATCCCCCCGTGGCAAGGACTCTAATTACTTGGTAACGATGGTCTAGTAACTTGCCGATCATATACTCTCCCCAGTGTTAACACCGAATTTTTTTAGATGGTAATGAATATCTCCAAATTTTCCTCCATGAAATCCGCTATCTTGAGAAAAGATTTGGAATAAAAGACAGTTTTTTCATCAACCCAGTTCCTAAATTTTTCTTTCAATATCCCCGTAGATTAGCAATGCCACCTATAATAACCAACTCAGTCGCATGGCAGCAGGCTGAACTTCTCATGCAACCTGCCTTCATTCGCGTTGTCGATAATATTCGCAAGCACTTGGATGCATCCCCCTGGACAGGAACTTACCATGATGTACTGATTTGGCCTGCTAACACTACAGATGAAACGAAAGCCATTGTCACTGGGCTGTTGCAAGACATGTCTACTGCAACACCAGAAGAAGTAGACGACATTCGAGAGACGCTTGCGGGTCTGCCAATGCCCCATCCAGGATATCATCTGCGTTTGCAGCGTCAAGAGGAATATGTCAGCGTGGATTTATGGGAACTGTGTTATCAAGTATGTTTTTTTGATTACACCACCGACAATCTCGCAGCTGATATTGATACTAGTTTAATCGATGAATTGGGTGAAGTCGATTGGGAGCGTTTGGAAGCGAAGACTAAGGATATGGTGGCGCTGGTGTTTGCTGGCTTACCGGAGTAAGGAGTAAGGAGTAATGAGTAAGGAGTAATGAGTAAGGAGTAAGGAGTGGATTATTTTTTATTTTTCTTTCAACTTGTTGATTGAAGTTGTTTATATATTAATAATTCTGGTTCTTCGGTACTTTTTATGGAGAACTCAGTTCAAAATCTTTGAAAGCCTTATTGTGTCGGTATTTCATTGAAAATATTGGACATAATCGTTTAGAAGGCTTACCCCATAAAGGTTTTGTTGTCATCAATCTTCAATTACCATAAAATCTACGCAAGAACCATAATTCTTTCATTACTCATTACTCATTACTCATTACTCATTACTCATTACTCATTCAAGGAGTAAGGAGTAATCTCAAGCGTATTTAAAGTCTGTGATTATTCATTACCAGCGAACAAAACAGGTAATATAAAAGCTGCCACAATTCCACCCAACACAATCACCTCAATAATTCGTAGGGAGAGATGATTGTGCATTGCTTGACTAAAATTAGCTGAGAAATTACTCAACCAAGCACGACCACGAGTAGACCATCTAGCAGGGCTATCTTCTGGGCGAAACTTGAATGATAACATTGAAAGCAATAAGGGCGTACCACCCACCTTGATAGACATCAATAGGTGTATTGCCAGACAGCAAATCATCACAACCCAAGCAGTCAGGTGGAGGTAGTACCAAATGTGGTCTAATTCGCCGATGGGTAGCCACTCTTCCTTCATCATTCTGCCAGACATCACAGCCAATACCGAAGCAATTAGCATGAGAGTGTTTGCTAGTCGTTGCAGACTAATCCACCAAATTGGTTTGCCAACTTGGGTCAGTTGCTTCAAAAAATCAGGCTGGAGAAGACGCTTTTGTCCAGCATGAAAGCTATAGAGGGCTAAGGCTGGTAGCACCAGTAAAAAAAATAGTCCAAAAGTACCATGAAGACCCTGAATATCTTGAATTTTAGGAATTGTCAACTTCCCAAATCGTCCATCGAAGGTGTTGTAAACTAAAAATCCGCTAATAATTGCCCCAATCACTAAAATTGCACTGGCGCTATGAAGAATTCGCAGCCAAAACGGTTGATACGGTGCTAAACGGGACATTAGGACTATCCTTAGTTCAGTATAGATAGATATTCCAAAGTGACACTGCTACACCAATTGCAAGCAATGTGGTGTAGGCTTCCGAGTCCTGTTAATGACAGAATTAGTGAAGTACTCCGGCTGGCTTCGCTGAAGCCGGAGCTTCAAAAGAAACAACCATCATCGTTTCGCGTCTCGTTCGCCGTTGCTCTGTTGGGCGTACTCATTACTGAGTACCCGGAACCAAATCCGGTCTAAGTCTTACACAGCGTCTCTGGTATTTCTACCTTTATCTTCTCAAGAGAGAACCCGCGCAGCTATCCGCCTTCCGCAGACAGTTTGATTACTTTTCGTCTTACTCGCCTTGGATTTACGACAATGGTCAACCAGCTAGGTTTTCAGCTTCCCCGAGCTCTGCCGAGTACATACTTTATACCCCAAGGGTGGCCTCTTAGTCATTCGGGTGGGTCAACG
Source organism: Gloeotrichia echinulata CP02 (assembly GCA_038087035.1). Classification (NCBI taxonomy): domain Bacteria; kingdom Bacillati; phylum Cyanobacteriota; class Cyanophyceae; order Nostocales; family Gloeotrichiaceae; genus Gloeotrichia; species Gloeotrichia echinulata. The sequence goes on from CP051187.1 coordinate 3,622,935, forward strand.
ACCATCAATATTGTCTCACAAACATTGACGATTCCTCAACCATCCCGATCTCTAATCAACCAGGCGGTTGATGTCGGCTCAAGATGTTTTCGTCATCGTCCACTGTCCATCCCCACCTTACTTCGTTGAAGGTGGGGACTTCCGTGATTCCGTTAAGATAATAACAACTTCAATCAACAATTTGAAAGAAAAATAAAAAATAATCCACTCATTCGTCAATATATTTGGGAGAATGAACAAGAGTTGAGGCACAGCAATGCCATACTTTAATGATGGTTTGTGCTTATTATCTCCACCATTGAGGTTCAGAACTCCAGTTTTCAGCTTCAGAACTCGTTCGTTCGTGTTCAGAACTTGTTCGTTCGTGTTCCGATCATGGATTTAAGCGATACCCTACTCCCCGCACAGTTTCGATCAGGTTACTACCCAATTTTTTTCGCAAATATCCAACATAGACATCGACAATATTCGACCCTGGATCGTAATCATATCCCCAGACTCGATCAAGCAGTTGCTGGCGACTGAGAACCTGTCCCGGATGGCGAAAAAAAGTTTCCGCCAAGATAAACTCACGATAAGGTAGTTCAATCAACTGATTATTGACTTTCGCTTTTCTAGTTCTCAGATCTAAGACAATATTTTGAGCATTCAGGGTATGTTGTTCTGAGGTGGAAATTTGACTGAAGACTCTGAGGCGAGCGCGAATACGGGCGAGTAACTCTTCAAATCGAAAGGGTTTTGTCATGTAGTCATCTGCACCAATTTCTAAACCCAATACCTTATCCTGAAGGTCATCACGAGCAGTCAAAATCAGGATGGGGAGAGTTGCACCTTGTCCACGCAGTTCTTTCAAGACTTCCAGGCCATCCTTACCAGGTAGTCCTAAATCGAGTATCAGGAGTTCAAACATACCACTTAGACCTAATGAGAGTGTCTTTTGGGCATCACTGGCGACCGTGGTGATAAAGCCGTGACTTTTTAGACCTTTTTCGATAAAGGATGCTATGCGGGGTTCATCTTCGGCGATGAGAATTTGCGACATTGATCTTCGACTGATTACTGTTGAAGTGGATTAAGGGGAATGACAATCATAAAAGTTGATCCGGTTCCTGGTTGACTTTGGAGTTGAATCAAGCCACGGTGAGCCTCTACAATCCCTCGGACAATCGATAATCCCAGCCCGGAACCATCTGAACGACGATGACTATTCTTGACACGAGTAAACCGCTCAAAAATTCGTTCTTGCTCACACAGGTCAATCCCTTCTCCGGTATCCTCAACCCATATTCTCAACTCCCGATTACACAAAGAAGCACCTAGTGTAATGCGGTCAGATTCATGAGTATGTTGGACAGCGTTTTGGGCTAAATTCATCACCGCTTGGGTGAGGCGCTGGCGATCGCCCACGAATGTTCCTGTTAGTTTTCCCTGAAATTGCCAATTGCGATGGGCTAAAGCCTGTATTTTAGCAGAAAGTGTATCTAAAAAGAATTCAGCATCAATGGTTTCGAGTAGTAAAAAGTCTGGACGCTCAGACTTTGCTAGCAAACTCAGATCATCCACCAGCCGACTCATGCGGTCAATCTCGTCAATTACCAAATCAATGGTCTCCTGTTCAATACCAGAAGCCTGGTCTATATCTATCAGTTCCAAATGTCCGCGAATGATCGTGATCGGTGTTCTCAATTCATGACTGACATCATTGATAAAGTGTCGTTGACTGACAAAAGCAGCTTCTAACCGATTCATCATGGCGTTGAAAGAATTTTTTAATTCAGCCAGTTCTCCGCTTGTTTTTACCTCGATTCGCTGGTTGAGGTTTTTCTCAGTGATTTGAATTGCTGTAGAGATAATGGACTTGAGAGGAGAAATGACTTTTCCTGCCACAAACCAGGTGACAAAAAGAGACAATATAAAGACGCCTATCATTACCCAAAAGACTATTTTGAGGGTATCAATAGCTTCCTCTTGTTCTCCATGTACAGCATGGGCAATAATCAACCGTCCAATAATTTGTTCTTGAAAGCGAATGGGTTTAACGATATATAAAATATTGCCATCGTCGGTATTAGGTTGTTGTTTAATACCTTCCTGGACTGTTCTTATTTTTATCAAAGACTGCATGAATGATGATTCAGGCTGCAATACCTTAGGTAGTGCTTCCGGACTCGCTCCATAAAAATCTTCATTCAAGACACCAATGAGATAAGTGTCATCTTCTGGGACGCGTCGTGAGAGATAAAGGTTAAACAAGTTAGCCAGTTGTCCGACATTTTTTGGATATTTTATTTCTTCCTTTCCGAGAGCTAATTTATATTTTATCAGCCTGTCATTCTTCAGAAATTTCTCAAATATTTCTACTTCTTCTCCAAGATCTTCAGTAACCCGATTAGCAATGGCAGCAAATACAAAATTGAATATCAATGGTAGTGTTACAAGTAAAAATAAAGATAACAAAAGAAAATAATAAATAAAAATTCTTGAGCGAATAGATGTTAATATAATTCTAATTCGTCGGTGATTCCACATAAAGTTAATTCAAGTAATGAATTAAATTCCAGATATTTATGTATATACAGAGTCAGTCAAACTTTCTTAGTCAGTCTCATTACAGCCATTTTCAGGTAAATAGACCACGCTTTTGGGGCGCAAGGCCTTGCGCCCCTACGAAGATCTGTGGTTCAAATGAATGAAAATTGCTGTAAGGTAGCGTCAATCATTTTACCAAGGAGCGATCGCTCCTTGGCACAGAGAGTTAAGCTGTTACCCAAATAAACATGTATATTTCGCGATCAGGTTGTCAGAAATCAAAGTAATTTCTATAAATTTTTACACTGATCTTCTTTACTCCCTTGCACGGTATTGCTACCACCAGTCGGACTAGGAACATTTTGTTTACATTGCAAATTACCGTTGATGCCATTTTGCTGAATCGTCACTCCTCCAGTATTTTGAAAGGCTTGTAAATTTCCACCAATCTGGTTTTGGTTAGCAACAATTCTTCCCGAATTTGACTCGAACTGTACATCTCCAGTAATGCGTGTACTAACCACACTAGCAGCGCTACCCTGCTTCACCTGGATGCTTCCACCCACAGTAGCACTAGAATTTACATCGACTAGACTTGCTCCCTCTGCTTGAATATTCCCATTTACTGTTGCACCTATGGCCTTGAGGGTTGCTTTTCGTTCGACAACAATACTTCCTTTAACAATAGTTCCATTGAGAGTACAAGTTTTGCCTTGAGGTACTTTCACATTATCAACGGTGATTGCACCTAAATTTCCTTGGCAGGAAGTTTCTTCCGCGATCGCCAAGTAAGGGAACATTAGATTAGTGCTGATTCCGATCAATGTAATTGCAACACCAGAAATTGATTTTAGCATGATGGTTAAAGTTTCTGTCACGGTTTACGGTTATCAATGTCACACTGTTACATGAAACTGGTTTAAATAATTCATGAGAAAAAGTTCATCATTGGTGTATAGCGTTTCTCGCCCTAGTGAGGTACATCGGTAAGGGCACGGCAGTGCCGTGCCCCTACATCGCGTGATACAATTTTGTACCTCATCTGAATAGGAAGTGCTATACGCAGTTGATGATGAGTAATAAATATAGTAAAAGCACGGTAATCAGGGTAAGCGTATCTCAAACCCACTTGACACGGTAGTTTTGGCGTTATGTTTGGGGTAATGAACAAGGCTTTTCGGCTTGGTTTCATACTTAATTAATTGCGCCGCGCACCAAAATTACTGTACTATCCACACCAGAAGCGATCGCTTCGGGAATATTACCTTGAATGGCCTGCTGTAATAATCCTTCGCGGGAAGCGCCTAAAACCACTACATCATAACCTTCGGTTTTTACTAGGTTAATTACACCTTCAGCGACTGATTCAGCTTTGACTGGAACTGCAAATACTGTACTAGACAAGTTACGCCGTCGCATTAGCTGGCGGATGGCTTGTTCTAAAACTGTCATATCTGGTTCTAACTCAGATGGGTTAAACACCTGTGTGAGGCGAATTTGTGGGTCTTTCCCCAAGGTGACTAAAGCGGGGAGTAATTTAATCGCCATCCGCGCATTGGGACCGCCAGCCATTGGTACTAGCCAGCGGTTGAAGTCCAGTGATGGGGAGATGGGGGGTGTGGGATAGGGGGGGAGTGGGATAGGAGGTGAGTGAGATAGGGGCGGAGGGGGGGTATGCTGGGTGTTGGCTAGTTTGACGAGGACGACATCGCAGGTGGCTTGGCGAATGATGGTGTCTACAACATTGCCAAAAATTCGACCGGGGGTGGAAGTATTACCTTTCCATCCCATTAAAATTAGATCGATGTGTCGCTCGTTGATGGTTTCTAAAATGGCTTGGGCGACATCGTGGGCGACTCGAATCTGTGTATGTAGGGGAATTTTCCATTTTTTGGCTAATACTTCTGCTTGGCGTAGTAGGCGGCGACTTTTGGCTGTTCTGACTTGGGTTTCGTCTGGGGAACTGTGGCGCGAAACTAACATAACTTGGACGCATTCTATTTCATAATGGCGATCGCGGGCAATTGCTGCGGCCATTTTTAATAAGGTGGCTGCTGTTTCGGGATTGGCTACTGTTACCAATAATCGACCTCTGCCAATGTTGGGCGCTCGCGTTTGGTAAACTACATAAGAAGGCTCTGGTTGCGGACCTGGGGTGTTGTTTTCGCAGTTGAGATGGTCGGCTTCTGCCCGAATTATATCTGCACGGGTAATGATTCCTATGAGTTTTCGTCCGTCTACAACTGGTAAGCGACTGATTTGATAGCGATCCAGTAAATACAGTACATTGCTGAGGTTGTGAATGGGTGTGACTGTGATGGGACTGGGGGTCATGACTTCCCGCAAAGCACCATCCATTCCTAAATTCCGTTCGCGTACTTTCATTAAATCTGATTGCGTCACAATTCCCACCAATTTGCTATCTTCTACCACCGGAAAGCCGCGATGGTGGGAACGGGAGAAGGCTTGTATTGCTTCTTCTAAGGTCATGTTTGCATCTAGAGTTTCCACCCGTTGTTGCATGACATCTTTAGCCGTTAAGTTTCGCAAAAGTCCATCTATAGGTAGATTTTTGGTGAGGGTAATCCCATTTAATAGCAGCAATTTCTCATAGAGTGAACCAGGGACTACCTTTTCTGCAATCAGGTAAGATGTCACAGAAACCATCATCAAAGGTAGCACGAGATTGAAATCTGTAGTCATCTCAAATACAATCACAATTGCGGTGATTGGTACTTTGGAAACCGCACTGAAAAATCCTCCCATGCCTGCTAAAGCATAGGTAGTGGGGGAACCATGTCCTAAAAGGTGGTATTCGCCTACACCAACCAAGTAACCAAGGGTAGAACCCAAAATTAGACTGGGAGCGAATAACCCCCCAGGCGCACCGGAACCAAATGCTATCAAGGTGAGAATGAACTGTGCCACAAAGGCGATCGCCGCTAAGGAGGAATTTGCCTCACCTGTAATTACATACTCCCTTAATCCCGTATTATCACGGAAATTTTCTGGCAACATTGCCACGATTAAGCCCGAAAATAATCCAGCTAATGCCACTCGCAGCGGTAAGCTGACGTGCAATCGACGATAAATTTTTATACTAAAAAGTAATCCCTGATGAAATAACGCCCCCAGTAACCCCGCCAAGACACCCAACAGTAGGAAAATGGGAATTTCGGGGAGGGAGAATTGGCTAGAGTAGCGGGTCAATTCCAGGTTAAGATCGAGACTACCACCACCCAACAACCTGGATATCACGCCACCAATGAAGGAGGCAATAATGGCAGTTCCCAGGGTGAGTCCTGATAAATCTTGGAGTAACTCCTCTACAATAAATAATACACCAGCGATGGGAGCATTAAAAGCAGCAGCCAAACCCGCACCGGCACCAGCAGCGATCATCTGTCGTCGATGATCTGGGGAAGTGGGAACCCAACGACTCATCCCCGCTGCTAAACCTGCGCCGACTTGGACTGTAGGCCCTTGGCGTCCGAGGGTGATACCCGAACCGAGGGTAAGAATAGCGCTTAATAACTTCACACCAGCCACACGCCAAGATAAAGTAATTGGCACATTGGCAAGAGTAGCTTTCACTTGAGGAATACCGCTACCCGCAGCCTCGGGCGCAAAGCGTTCCACCAACCAACCCGCAGCAAATCCAAAACTCACACCGACAAGTGGTAGGGCAATCCATGCTGGTAAAATTTGGGTACTATGGACTCGCCATGTCCCCAGCCATCCCGAACCCACCTTGAGGAACACGGCAGATAGGGCAGCAACTAAACCAATAATACAAGCCTCGGCGATCGCTAAACCTCTTCTAGGCTGCCATAAATTGCGAAATTGCTGAGTCAGAATAGCCAGAGACATAAAAAGGCCAAATTTAATTTTTTGTCATTTGTCATTTGTCATTTGTCATTTGTCATTTGTCATTTGTTATTTGTCATTTGTCATTTGTCATTTGTCATTTGTCATTTGTCATTTGTCATTTGTCATTTGTCATTTGTTATTTGTTATCAAGACTTACGCAAGAACTCATTACTCATTACTCATTACTCATTACTCATTACTCATTACTCCTTACTCATTACTCATTACTCCTTACTCATTACTCATTACTCCTTACTCCTTACTCATTACTCATTACTCATTACTCCTAACTCCCCTCCCTTAATTATTTCTACTCGTGGTGGATAGTCCTTCTACTATCAGAGAGGGTGTATAACAAGAACCATTCCAATCGGCATCGCCACCTAATTTCACCAATTGTTTGAGGGCTGTATAGACGTTACCAGCCACCATAGTATCCTTAACACGTCCAATGACTTGACCATTTTGCACGCGGTAGCCCAAGTCAACATTGATCGAAAAGTCGCCAGAAATGCTGCTAGCACCACCAAGCATTTGGTCTACAATTAAGCCATGATGCATATCGTCGATTAAATCTTGGAATGATGGTGAACTGGGCTGAATGAGGAAATTAAATAAACCAGGGGTGGGATAACTGCCTAAATCAGGACGAAAACCATTACCAGTAGTGCCAATACCTAATTGACGCCCAGTAGTGCGATCGCCATAAAAATTTTGTAAAATACCGTTTTTGATAAATACTAAAGAATTGGTTGGGGTGCCTTCATCATCAAAAGGGCAACTGTAAGGGCCTGCTTCGGGGTCCTGATAAAGGGTAAAATCGGTGGCGATGACTTGTTTACCTAAGCGTTCTGCCCAGGGGGAAGATTTTTCTAGCACATGCTTACCATTTAAAGCCGCTTGGACAGTTCCCCATAGCATATCTGCAGCTTTAGAGGTGAACAAAATGGGGATGCGACCGTTAGGGGGTGGGACATTTTCTCTTGCCCAAATTAACCGTTGTAAAATTTGGTGAGCTAATTTATCAGGGTGCAAGCTGTCCCGTTGGGTTTGACCATCAGCAACACTTAAAAAATCATCGCCTCGAACCCATTCGGCTGACATATAACAGCTGAGGGTAGTGTCAGTGTAGTAGCAATCCAAACCTTGAGTGTTGACAAGTCTGGTGGTTTCCACATCACATTCCCAGTCACCATTGCAAAGTACATCGGGATAGACTTGGCGAATGATGGCGATCGCTTCTTTGCTCCAGTTAATTAAAACCTCTATGGGGACACTTTTTCCCAAATCTGGGTAAAATGGCTGAAAATTACTGCCTAACTCTAATGGTTCGGGTGGATTGAGTTGACTCAAGGCTAGCGATCGTTCTACCATCGCTTGGGCTTGCACAGAACCATAAGCCACCGTCAGTCCAGGGCGCCCGTTTCGCCACAACCGCAGGGCGGTACCTTCAGATTGGCTGGTTTCGATTTGTTTGAGGCGGTTAGCCTCAAAAAACACCGGTCGAGAAAGCGATCGCGACTGATACACTTCAGCTGCTTCGGCGCCCGATTTGATGGCTAGTTCCAGCAGCTGTTCTGCTAGTGTATCTTGCGTGTAATTTTCAGAATCCATGACTGTTGCTGAATTGTGGATTGCGGACTTTAAACCACAGATGTACGCTGATGGATGCTGATCATCATCCAAAAATCATCCCCCTCTATCGACGGTTAGAATTTTAAACCGCCGATGAATCCAGATGGACACTGATAATTATCCCAAATCTTGGGCTTGTATCAGCAACTCTCGACCGTTCCCCAACACTTTATGGCAAATTGACCTCTTGTAGCAGCCAAAGCCCAGCAAAGGATTCTGCTTGAGGATCGGACTGTACACCAATGAAATGGACTCCATTGGCTTTTTGCTTGGCGTCTTCAAACCCTTTGGCTTCTGCTAAGGTTTGCGCGTTTTTGATATTTGCCAAAATCCAGCTTTCATTCACACCAGTTTCTAAAATCAATCTCTCCCCAATGCTTGTGTCAAATTTCAAGAAAGCCAAATCTAAACCAGACATCCAGCCTGCTAGAGGTAAAGCCCTAGGTGAGAAAATCAAAACACCAGGAATTATGGTTTCTTTTGATACCTGCGCCACCTCTAGAGGGAAAGCTTCCCCAAAGCCAATTTCCCATTCTGGCATCTCTGCAAAATCTCCAGCCGTTAAGGAGACAAATACCCACTGCTTTCCTTCCAAAGCATCTGGTAAGCGTTGCGGTAAGGGTGTTTCTAAACGCACTGAAGGATTAGTTCCGCCTTGATAACCTGGTTCTAGAGGATACACTTCCTCCATCCGCTGTTTTAGCCATTGATTCAGCACTAAGGTGCGGCGGCTAGCTTGGGCGGGTATTCCCACATCTTCGCAAGCTTTCATAATCATATTGTTCATTTGGCGGCGAAAAAAGCGAATTTTGATTGGCGCTTCTGGCGCTTGATTAATCGCCTCCTGTAATACTGTCCGCAACCAACCCGAATTTACCTCGGTACTGGAGCAATATTTAGCATAGCGAAACAGAGAATCAGTCTCGCTGCGGATATCTAAAGGACTCTCGCAAATCAAGACTTCCCAAACTTTTTTTTGTTTTTCGTCCAAAATCGGACGGGAGTAAAAATCGAGTTCCCAAATACTGCCCATGTTTTAAGATGAAAATCTGGCGACTTCATATTGCTCTGATATTTTCATCATAAGAGGTTGAGCAGCTCTGCGCGCATGAGCTTTGCCCAGATGGATTTCTGCAGAGAATTATTACATTGAAATTCAGTCTGACACCAAAGATGCCCTAAACTTTCAGTGTATATTTATTTACGTTCACTGTCCTAACTCGTGAAAAACTATACCCGTAGGGGCACGGCAGTGCCGTGCCCCTACACCTCGCAATATGATATAATGTTTTACTGCATCTGAATGGAACCCGCTATAATGAACTTTGATGAAGGATTGCAAGTTTTAGATGCAGCTGTCTTCGCCAAGATAGAAAGACATCTCAAAGATGTGGAAATAATCATCCTTAAAGGCTCATGGCAAGGTTTAAGTTATGATCAAATTGCCAATAATGAAGGTTATGCAGCCAAGTATCTTAGGCAAGATGTCGGTTTTAAACTGTGGAAGTTACTTTCAGAAGCATTAGGGGAAGAGGTTAATAAAACTAATTTTCGCGCAGCAGTCGAGCGCTGTCGCAGCGTTTTTATGAAAGGCTCGCAATTGAGCAGTAAAAATACTCTTTCAGAAGAAGTACAAAACCTAGAATCTTGGATTCCAGAAAATTCTAGCACTGTTAAAAATGAATTTGTGCCAGAATATCCAGAAGGTTCAGTACCTCTAAATTCGGAATTTTACATCCAGCGGCTAATTGACGCACGCTGTTATGAAACAATTCTCCAACCCGGTTCTTTAATTCGCATTAAAGCCCCTAATCAAATGGGTAAAACATCCCTGCTTGATAGAATTATCGCTCACTCAAATCAGCAGGGATACCATACAGTGCGCTTAAACTTCTTGCAAGCCGAAGCAACTGTGTTTAGTAATTTAGATAAATTTTTGCGGTGGTGCTGTGCTTATGTGAGCTATAAATTAAAACTACCTTCATTATTAAATGAATCTTGGGATGAATATAGGGGTAGTATTATTAATTGTACCACATATTTTGAAGATAATATTTTAACTACAATCAACAGTAATTTAGTGTTGGCATTAGATGAAGTAGATAGAGTTTTTCAATATCCTGAAATTTCCCAAGGTTTTTTTGCCATGCTGCGGAGTTGGCATGAAGAAGCAAAGACTGTTGAAATTTGGGAAAATTTACGCTTAATTGTAGTACATTCCACAGAAAATTATGGTTCATTAGATATAAATCAATCACCCTTCAATGTTGGGTTAGTAGTTGAATTAACCGAATTCAATCAAGAGCAAATAGAAGACTTAGCCCAGCGTCACCAACTTGATTACAATCAAGCCCAAGTGCAGCAATTAATGTCTATGCTGGGAGGACATCCGTATTTAGTTAGATTGGCACTCTATCAGCTTGCATTTGGGCAAACACTAGAAAAATTATTACAAAATGCTCCCACAAATGCGGGAATTTATGAAGAACATTTACGGCGGTTCCTGAATACTTTTAAACTAAATCCTCATCTAGCTGAGGCATTTATGCAAGTAGTTACGGCAACAGAGCCAGTTAGTATAGCAACTATGCCAGCATATCAGTTATACAGCATGGGACTTGTTAAGAGGGTTGGCGATAAATTAGTTCCACGCTGTCAGTTATATCAACAATATTTTCGGGAGCATTTATAGTTATAGCATTTCTCTGTTTCTTGGTAGACAGCCGCAGGAATAATTACTTCATCAAATAACTGATTTAAAATCTCTAATTTATTAATCAAAGATAGAGCAATAAGCGGTGTTGAATTAACGACAATCTTCATTGCGGTTGAATTTTAGCAGCTATTTCTCGGCTAGTTTGCACTTCTAATTGCCATTCTTCTTCTGTATAGTCAATGACCGAAAAGCCATTGGTTCGGTATGTAAACCAGTTGCAGAAATGACGTTAGTTGTCAGAGTTGTTGGTGCATCCCTATCTGTTGATTGTGCTGTTGCTGGTGAAATATGGGAAGTCAGGAGAATCGTACCAGTAGCTATGACGCTTAAAAGCATTCCTGCTGAAAATGGAAATTTATGTTGAGTGTGGCGCTGGCGTAAGTTAATTTTAGACATGACATAACTCCGAGATTTTGTAGTAGTAATTTGTTGAGCGCGTAATTGAGGTTTGTTAACCCCGTGTCAATAGCTTTGTATTGATTTATATGATTGTCTTTTTGGTTTTATGCAGTGCATCCTGATTTTTCACACCAACATTATCCTTCGTCAGAACATCCTGTACTAGGACCGCTTAAAGAATAGTTATCAACTTGAACCCAGCTATCTTGTCCTAATGCCCAAAAACCTGTAAAAATGTTATAAGTTGATGCGTTACCAGTTCGGAACTGTAGCGTCAGCTTCGTATATTGTGGTAGAGTGCCAAACTTGAGTTCAGACCAAACTTTCTGTTGGGTATCGCGAACCCCGAAGTATCCATCTGTAACATTGCCTGATGTCCGCACATAGGCTTCCAAGATATAGTTAGAATTTGGCTTGAGACGTACTTCCTGACGAATTCCATTCCAACCAGAAACATTCCGCATCCAGGCATTATTTCTACCTTGAAAACTGTATCCTTTATTAATGTCGAAACCTGCACGTCCTTCAGTTTTCCAATAAGACGATGGCTGTTGTTCAAAACCAAGATTACTATAAGGTGATGCACATATTGCTTGTCCTTGTTTGATGGAAATGTTTGTTAATAATATCGAACTAACAGCAACAGTCAAAATGTTAATTAATAACCCTTTGGTAAGTAAGCTTCGATTCTGACGTAATTTTATCAAGGACATGGGATATCTCCAATATTTTGTAGAAGTGAATATTTGTGGATAGGGTGAATTAGGTCTATCAATTACGTGGGCTTTGTATTGACTTATATGATTGATTTTTCGGTTTTATGCAGTGCATCCTGATGTTTCACACAAAACCCAATACGGTTCAGTTAGAGCCAAAAACCTTGACCCATGTAGGTTGGGTTGAGGAACGTAGACCCGCAGGGGCGAAGCACAGGCTAACCCAACATTTGGCGGGTTTGTTGGGTAACGCATTGCCTCAACCCAACCTACAATTTTCTTTATCCCCGTGAACGGTTGCGTTATTTGTAAGTAACAGTAACCTTGCGCGAACCTGAATTCCAGTAAATTGCGCCTCCTTGAAAATAGCTAACTCGCTGTCCCGCAGAGCCACTAGATTGTTCGTCGGAAATTGGATAACCTAAGCGGCTTCTTTCACGCCCCATGCTTACCCATTGTGTCCGAATATCACCATACACCGCATAAGCACCAGTGCTGGGATGCCAGTAAATTGATGCGTTATTCTCAAAATCATTGAATCGTCCTCCATTAGCAGCAGGAAGCTCATCGGTAATGGGATAGCCCAAGCCATTTTCCCGCCCAAGTTGGTTCCACTTCACACCAATGAGTCCGTAGACAGCGTGTGCGCCCAAGTTGGGATGCCAATAAATAAAACCATTTTGGAACTCATTGTACCGTCCTCCTCTGGCAGCAGGCAGTTCATCGGTTTTAGGATCACCAACTGGGCTTCTAGAACCACCCATGCTTGCCCATTTATCAAAAATAAGCCCGTAGATTGCTTGTGCGTATACCGGCTGGTTCAGCACTAACGGCATCGTTACAACTGAAACCGGAATCACTGACAGGACTGCAAGTGTTGTTAATCCAAAACCGAGTTTTTTAACTTTCATAAAATTTCCTTTGTCTTTGTGAGATAGTAAACTGACCGTTAACTAAGATTATGTTCTTTGATTTAATTGCTGTCTATACCTAAAAAATCAGTAGTTTAACTAAGAAAGTTAACCCTAAACAATCAGTTTCTCATGAGAAAGTTAGTAAATGTCATAAAAAGTCAGGTAAATTCCAAAATATATGTTTTTTCTAGAGAAACCCTATAAAGTGTAATTACTCAGTTTAATCTATTTATTTGCCTTTAGCAGTAGAATTTTAAACTAGTCTATTGAACTTAAACCATTAAGAATTATGACATATTTCAACTACTACAAACTCGGAGGTAGCCTAGAATATCAACACCCGACTTATGTAGTGCGTCAAGCTGATTCTGACCTATACGAAGGGTTAAAAAATGGCGACTTATGTTATGTCTTAAACTCGCGACAGATGGGTAAGTCTAGCTTGCGAGTACATATCATGAAACAGCTTAAAGAACAAGGAATAAAATGTGCTTCTGTTGACTTGACAAGAATTGGTAGCCATGTAACTCCTTCAGAATGGTATGGAGGATTTGTTTCTGAGTTGTTGCGGGGTTTTGGTTTATCCAAAAAAGTGAATTTTGGAACTTGGTGGCGAGAACGTGAATTTTTACCGCCAAAACAGCGATTGAGTGAATTGATTGATGATGTAATATTAACGGAATTTACCGGAAGAATCATTATCTTTATTGATGAAGTTGACAGTATTTTAAGGGTCAGTTTTAAAGATGATTTTTTCGCCTTTATTCGTGCTTGTTATAATCAACGAGCAGATAATCCAGAATATCAGCGTCTGACTTTTTGTTTGTTGGGGGTGGCGACTCCCTCAAATTTAATTGCTGATAAAAATCGCACACCTTTTAATATAGGTCGAGCTATCGAATTAACGGGATTTCAATTAGATGAAGTAGCAGCTTTGGTTCATGGTTTAGAAGGAAAAATTACCAGACCAAAAGCGATACTTGAAGAGGTGTTAAAGTGGACTGGCGGACAACCATTTTTAACTCAAAAGCTTTGTCAATTAATTTGTATTTCTGGTGAGTCATTCCCAGCGTATCAGGAAAGGGAGTGTGTCGAGGAATTGGTACAAACGCAAATCATCCAAAATTGGGAAGCGCAGGATGAGCCTGAGCATTTACGAACAATTCGCGATCGCCTTTTACAAAATGCGGAAAATCAGACTGGGCGATTGTTGGGATTATATCAGCAAATCTTACAACAGGGAGAAATACCCGCAGATGATAGCCCTGAACAAATGCAATTGCGGCTAACTGGATTAATTGTTAAACAGCAAGGTAAATTGCGAATTTATAATTGCATTTATGCCGAGATATTTAATCAAGCATGGCTGGATAAAGTATTGACAAATATTCGACCATATGCACAAGGATTAAATGCTTGGGTTACTTCCAACTTTCAGGATGAGTCGCGTTTATTGCGTGGTCAAACTTTGCAAGATGCTCGTAATTGGGCTACAGATAAAGGTTTAAGCGATTTAGATCGACGATTTTTAGACGCTAGTCAGGAATTAGAAAAGCGGGATGTTCAAAAGCGATTGCAAGCCGAAGCAGAAGCATCAACAATTTTGGCTGAAGCCAACGAGGTTTTATTCGTAGCCAATAAAAAAGCTAAACGACGAATTAAGATTGGAGGGAGAATATTAGCGATCGCCATAATTTTAGCGATGGTTGCTGGAATTTGGGCAAATATGATGATCAAGGATATACAACGGGAGAGAATCAAATTTCTGAGTATCTCTTCCAATGGTTTATTAAACTCAAATAAAGAACTTGATGCTTTAGTCGCAGCCTTAAAAGCAGCCATTCAATTGAAATCAGCAACTTGGGCAGATGTTAACACTAAAGAATCGGTAAGATTAGCATTACAACGTGCAAGACAATTACCTCTGGTCATAATGACGGCACAATTAAACTTTGGAATTTGCAGGGTAAGAACATCAAAACCTTAAGAGGACATAATAGTTATGTTACAAATGTTCGTTTCAGTCCTGATGGTCAAACAATTGGCTCTGCAAGTCAGGATAAAACTATTAAACTCTGGAGTTTAGACGGTCAGGAACTGAAAACTTTTAAAGGTCATACTGCCGGAATTACTAGATTTAGCTTTAGTCCTGATGGTAAAATTCTTGCATCTGCAAGTAATGACCGCACAATCCGACTTTGGAATGTAAAAAATGGTCAGGAAATTAAAACTATTGAGGGGTATGGTTATGCTTTTTTTAATGTCAGCTTTAGTCCTGATGGGAAAAAAATTGTTTCCGTCAGTGATGATGGACTTGTTGAACTTTGGAATGCAGAAACTCTCGATTTTCAGCAGCTAATTAATCGGGGTTGTAACTGGTTGGATGATTATCTCAATAATAATCCCAATGTAAACGAGACTGATAAACATATTTGTAAATAAAAACAAGGAATTAATTATGGATCGTCGTCAATTTTTAGCTTTAGCTGCAGTTAGTTACCTTGCGAATTTGGTTCTTGCGTACTTAACGTGCTAAATTTTTAATTACAGTCGATAACTTTGCTTTACAATCAAGGCTTACAGGCGCTTCTAGCCAAAAACTTAATCATCTGACCTAAAACGCAGGAAATAATGGCTGTCATCTCAGCCAATCAAGTGTTTCAAGCTTATTTTTCAAAAAATTTAGCACGCTAAGTACGCAAGACCCGCAATTTCCAGCCCTTACAGCATCAAAAATACCTCAGTTACACCTCCCATTATGACTTAAAATCCACTCAGTAGATCGGGTATTCATTTTGGTATTTTCCGCAAGCAAAAAGGCATCTTGCTTACTCATTTTTCTTGATGGTAAATGATGGGTTTTGCCTCAATACAGTTCAGTTAAGGAAAATTGTCGTAGGGGCACGGCACGAATAAAATTGTCATTAGAACAAAAAAATTTTGGATGTTCCCTACAGTGTATATGATTCGAGCCTAACTGAACTGTATTGGGTTTTACCTGCTATATTATTTTGGCACCGACCAAGAATGCACTTTCCCCAAGGTGACAGGAATTCTATCTTTGACATCAATTGTAAATTGATAAACTTTCTTCGCCCTGCGGCCATTTTCGGGGTCAAAAAATTTCAGTTTCACATCCCAACAATCACTATCAAGGCGACAGAAGGGACTTTTTTCTAGTTCAATGCTGTCAAGTTGCATACCTCTGGCGACGGCTTCGGCAAAGCTAGAAGCAGCTTGAAAAGCATTAGTAGCAGCGAAATTCAGCGCCCGATCTTTGGAAGTTTGCCCTAAGTTGCTGAGGTCATAATATACCCTTTGCAAAAAGCTGATGAGGGATTTACGTAATTGGGTTTCGTCAGCCGTGGCTTGGGAACTCACACTTTGCAAAGCTGCATCTACTAAGCTGTTAACTTTCCAGCCGTAAATTCCTCGCGTGTTAATTAATGTAATTACCGGCACAACTTCCCCAGAAAACAGTTCCACGGTTCTGTCAGTTAACTTACCGGGAATACTCACTCTTTCAATATAATCTTCGCTGTCTTCCGGTTCAATTTGTCCCGCTAACAATAATTGCAAAGTTTCGTAAACATCCGCCGCAAAGCCGCCAACTGCTTCAATAGCATAAATGGGCGTCAATTCCTGGTTGAGTGTCCAGATTAAAGATTTACCTTCTGCGGGGTTTTGTTCTAGGTAATCGACAATCTGACGGGCATCGTAAGGATTAGCGGGTGCTATTATACCATCAATTTCTACCGCTGGCATCAGTTGTTTAAAGGAATCCCGTCT
Organism: Gloeotrichia echinulata CP02; assembly: GCA_038087035.1. Taxonomy (NCBI): domain Bacteria; kingdom Bacillati; phylum Cyanobacteriota; class Cyanophyceae; order Nostocales; family Gloeotrichiaceae; genus Gloeotrichia; species Gloeotrichia echinulata. Next base: position 3,639,503 of record CP051187.1, read on the forward strand.
GGCTTCACTGCCGAAGTCGTAGCCTATGATACCCAAGGCGTAGACAAGCTTTGAAGCAGCGCTGGGGGTAATGGCTTCAGTTGTTTCACTCACAGCAATAGTAGCAACCGCTACCCCAGATTCTCGTTCCCAGCCAGAGGCTGGGAATGCCTTCTGTAAGGCTCTGCCTTCTGATATAATTAGAGGATCTGCCTCTATACTGGCATTCCCAGATACAACCAGGGAACGAGGAACAGATGTTAACGCCTCTCCCGTGACTAACTCATAAGCACCGGGAATATTTAATTTACCCAGCAAGCAGCGTTCCGGTTCTTCTACTTCTTCAGGGTCGCAGGGAATGGCACTATTTAAAATGGCTTGACGCACTGCTTCGGCGTTGGGTTGTTCACCTCGTTGCAATTGCAGACTCATCAACAAGGCAGAAATACCTGTAACAATAGGTGCGGCGCAACTTGTCCCTTTTTCGCGGATGGGTTCTTCTGTTCCCGGTTGTGCGCCTAAGATATTTTCGCCGTTAGCCATGACACCTTTATGTTGATACTCTCCCCCGTAGTTGCTAAATTTAAACGGCTGTCCATCATCGCGGATTGCACCCACGGTGATGACACCAGGGAGAATCGCAGGAATACACCAACATTCACCTTTATCATTGCCACCGGGAGCTACAATTAGAATATTATTATCCTGGCATTGTTTCACAGCACGGGCAAATAAATCTGGGGCTACTCCAGTTTGGGTGGGGTGACAAGCGGCGATATGGATGATATTTGCACCCCATTGCAAAGCCGTGTTAATGGCGTGGGTGAGATTGACGGGAGAAATGAAATTATCGTCAGCGAAAGAAATGGGAATATTAATTGCTGTACACAGGGGTGCAATCCCAGGGGCTGGTGTGCCGTGTTGCCCTAAGATAGTGCTAGAAATGTGCGTAGCATGGCTAGATAATTCGATGCGTCGCCTAATAGCTGCGGGGAAGGGTGCAAAAAAGGCTTCTCGTTCTTCTTTCGCTGCTTCTTTATCGTGGTCTGGGTCTGATTTTTTGGCTTTTTGTTGTTGGTTAAATTCTAAATATAAGTTGAGATAATAAAAGTATTCTTCGTTAAGTTCGATATCTTCTGCCCAGTAGGGTTTAAATTGAGTAAAATTTGCACCTTGAAAGCAACTGCGTTCTAAGTCTGCTGGACCGTCGAGGATAGCAATTCTAATGCGGTGGTCGCCTTTTGTGCGTGTCCAAATTTGGGGAATTCCGGGAATATCGGTAAGGTCTGGCATGGGTTTTGTGGGTGTTATAATTTGTGTTATAATTATGGATGAAAAGTCTAATTTTTTAATTAAATTAATGTCCGCTAAAGATATTTTTCATGATGCTGTTAGGATAGGGTTAGAAAAAGAAGGTTGGGTGATTACAGATGATCCTCTTGAAATTGAAATCGGTGGTGTTGAAATGTACATTGATTTAGGTGCAGATCAGATTTTGGCAGCCGAAAGAGAGGAAAATAAGATAGCAGTTGAGATTAAGAGTTTTATAGGATCATCCAATATTTCTCAATTTCATACAGCAGTTGGCCAATGTTTCAATTATCAGATTGCTCTTGAAGAAAAAGAACCAGAACGAGTTTTGTATTTGGCTGTTCCTTTAGGTACTTATCAAAGTTTTTTTACTTTACCATTTATTCAAATGGTGCTGCAACGTTCTCAACTGAAACTTATCGTTTATGATCCAGTAAATGAGGTAATTGTAAAATGGATAAATTAGAACAATATCGTGGTTATATCCAACAATTGTTAACGGAATATGCTCAACCAAGTTCGGAAAATTCTGAAATCGAAAAACAATTTATTTCTGATGTGGTTCATGACCATTATCAATTGGTATATGTTGGGTGGAAAAACAGAAGGCGTACTTATGGTTGTGTTTTGCATTTGGATATTAAAGATAATAAAATTTGGATACAACATGATGGAACTGAAATTGGCATAGCAGATGAGTTAGTTAAATTAGGAGTGCCGAAAGAAGATATTGTGTTAGCATTTCATGAACCTTTGGTGAGACAATATACAGGTTTTGCAGTTGGTTAATTGAAATATGAATTTAACAGAATTATGGGAAATAATTACCTATGTCCTACAGTGATTTTACTCTCAGGAAAGTCAAGCAAACCTTTGGGATAAATACCGTTGAAGGTAAAAGATTTCTGCCAGAAATTGAACCAATTGCTGCTAGTGCTACTCTGACAGATTTTTTAGAAGAAAGTTTACCCTTAGCCATAGCCACAGGAAGTGAAAAAGCACGTTCTGAGTTAATCATTAGTCCGGTTTTAGTAGAAGTCCGCAAGATTTTACAACGAAAAATTAGTCTATTCTCTGGTGCTGATTTTACTGTAGATACCGCTTTAGGATTGAATGGAGTTTGTGATTTTGTTCTCAGTCGTTCACCAGAACAGTTAGAAGTTGAAGCACCAGCAGTTATGATTGTGGAAGCAAAAAAATCAGACTTGAATCCAGGTATTGGACAGTGTATTGCCGAAATGATTGCTGCTCAAAAATTTAATGAAATTAATAATCAAGCTATTTCTCCAATTTATGGTAGTGTCACCAATGGTACTGCTTGGCGATTTCTGCAATTAACAGGACAAACTGTGACAATTGATTTTACAGATTATCCACTTCCTCCTGTTGATGTAATATTAGGCATTTTGATGTATATGGTAACTTCTGCTAATTAGTCAATCTTGAGTAGTCAATCTTGAGTAGGGTGCGTTACGGCTATGAAAATATTTGAGACAAAGAGAAAATGAAAATTAGCCGTAACGCACCAGATGATTTGGCGGTGCGTTAGGCGCTGGGATAGTTCTGTGGTGACAAATCATATCGAAAATATGCGCCTAACACACCCTACAGGCAATCTTGATTCACAGCTAAGTTAAGATATATATATGTCAATTGTCATCTAGTCCTCCATCATATAAAATCAAAAACTTTTATGAAAGCCATCCAAGCTACAGGAAAAATCGATGCTGAAGGTCAATTATCTTTAGATAAACCCATTCAAGTAACTGTACCTAGTTCAGTGCGAGTGATTATTTTATTTGCAGAATCAGAAGCTGATACCACTGAATTTTCGCAAAATATTAGTGAATATCAACAGCGTCATCTCATGTCGTCAAAGGAATTAGCACAGGAATTAAAACAGGCGTTGACTGAGGCTGGCTATGACTCTAGAGAGAAAATTATTGACCTTGTGCAAGAGGTGAAAAGAGAAATAATCAACTCATTTGGTAATACAAGCTTAAATTTGTAATTGCTCCACTAATTAACTCTTTCTCAGGAAAACCCACAATTACATGATTTACTGGTTTATTTATATAAAAATTATGAACTCGTTTTGCCATATCATTCCTTAAGTTGTAGATAAAGTTATTCGGGTCTAACGGGTGATAATGAAGAGTTTTCTCTTGCTTATCTCTGCTCAAAGAAACCGTAAAATTTGAAGAATATTTCAATAATTCTAAAGCCGATGTTGATAAAACTTTTGCTAGTTGAAGCTGGACATCAACTCGTTCAAATTCATGTCGCTTAATTTCAGGATACAGCTTGATATCACTACGACCATTGAAGCAAAAATCAAAACCGACTAATAAATAATTGCCAACTATAAGCGCTCGCAAATCTTGACTGTCGCCATGTATAGCAATTGCGGTTTCAACTTTTTCTGGATAGTCTTTAATGATAAACCAGAATTTTAATCGGGAATCTTCAAATTCATTTCGCAAATCTATTCCTGTAAAAATTGTTGACACTTTTCTAAAATCAAAGTCATTGCCCAAAAATTGCTCGATTAGTCCATAATCAAACTTCACATCAGCCCTCGCTTCTACTTTGCGGAAAAAATTAAGCACATGATTGAATTGCTGCTGGTAGTTATCCCGAAACAATATGTTAAACCGAGCGGCATAAATTTTATCTTGTTCCAATTTACAGGAACACTCAATTGCACAATCTTTAATTTTTTCTACAAAGCTTTCAAAAATATCTAGAGGATAGAAATATTCAATATCAAAAGCTTGTTTATGTTCGTTAATATAACGAATATTATGATTTACATTGTTCAGATTTTGATTAGATACAATCATTATCAATTATTATTCCTTTAATTATGCCTAGAAAAACTCGAACTTTCAAACGTGGATATTATTATCACATTACTACCAGTTGCAAAGTTAATGTTACTTGTTTCGTGGACAACTTCTTCAGAATTAAAGAAGACTTTGTTGGTGAAAAAGACTGTTATTAGTGAAGGGTAATAATTCCAGCAGTCGCAATTCACCAGAAACTTTTAGTTAGTGCGATCGCACTTTGTCATACTTTTGAAAAAGCGATCGCTCTATCAACAAGGTATTGTTAGCCAGAGCGATCGCTTTTCTCACCCCCCCGTACCAGGTATCCGAAACCCCCGAACTGACAGAGGTTTAAGGTCAATTCATCGAGACGAACCGTGCTACAAGGGAAGTGGAAAAAGACTTTTGACCTTTTTTGAGGTGAGTGATAGAATTGAGGTGACTACTCCGCCCCGTCACCCGCAAAAGGACTGTCGCTCGTGTTGTGCCGCCATTGGGGTGTCACCTGACCCTGTTGGTCAGAGGTGGCTGTGGTTTCTCTTGCTACAGGTGCAGCTTGTTGGGGGCGCAAGTTTCTCTTTTTCATGAGATTTTCCTTTTGTAATTGTACTTGTTTTGTGGACAACTTCTTCACAATTGAAGAAGACTTTGTTGGTGAATTTGACTGTTATTAGTGAAGGGTAATAATTCCACCAGTCGCAATTCACACCAAACTTTTTGTTAGTGCAATGCTGCTGAGGTTTGGCGATCGCTCGTGTCATACTTTTGAAAAAGCGATCGCTCTTGCTCAACATATTGTGATGAGCGCTTTTCTCACCCCCCCGTACCAGGTATCCGAAACCCCCGAACTGACAGAGGTTTAGGGTCAATTCATCGAGGCGAACTGTGCTACAAGGGATGTAGAAAAAGACTTTTGACCTTTTTTGAGGTGAGTGATAGAATTGAGGTGACTACTCCGCCCCGTCACCCGCAAAAGGAGCAAATTCATTTCCATTTTGCCATTCCCATGAGCCAAAAAGGGGTGTCACTTGACCCTGTTGGTCAGAGGTGGCTGTGGTTTCTCTTGCTACAGGTGCAGCTTGTTGGGGGCGCAAGTTTCTCTTTTTCATGAGATTTTCCTTTTGTAATTGTACTTGTTTTGTGGACAACTTCTTCACAATTGAAGAAGACTTTGTTGGTGAATTTGACTGTTATTAGTGAAGGGTAATAATTCCACCAGTCGCAATTCACACCAAACTTTTTGTTAGTGCAATGCTGCTGAGGTTTGGCGATCGCTCTATAGTTTTGTCCATGCGATCATGTCACACCACCCCCAGACTCCCGTGAAGCGACTACTCCGCCCCGTCTCCTGCAAATGGAGTACATTCTCTCGTCGCCAATACACAATATGTGCAGGCTGTCACCTGAGCCTGTTGGAAAGAGGTGGCTGTGGTTTCTCTTGCTACAGGTGCAGCTTGTTGGGGGCGCAAGTTTCTCTTTTTCATGGTATTCTTTTGCTTTGAAATGTAGTGCAAGCTTTTGACGAACGCGCAGCGTGATTAGGCTGGTTAAAGCATTGTTTAAAAACACACGTCTTGTCAATATGCTGCTATCTGAATGTTATCTATTCTCATATAAGTAGGGGTTGCTGAAAATATTTGTTATTTTTCTTTACACAAAGATTAAGAAATTCTGTAATCCTCCAGAAATGACATGCTTTTATCTGTATGTTCATCTTTGTGCTTGCCAAATATTGGTTGCCCTAGCTTGAAATGCACAAAATTACACAAATACTAGGACTACAAAAACTATGGGCAGAAACTCAAGGTGATTCCAGCATTTGCATTGCCGTACTTGATGGGTTAGTTGACCAAAATCACCCCTGTTTTGCAGGTGCTGATTTAACCCGACTTCCCACCCTGGTGCAAGGTGAAGCTAACAATTATAGCTCCATGTCTGCTCACGGCACCCATATTGCTAGTATTATTTTTGGTCAACCTGATTCCCCTGTTGCAGGTATTGCGCCCCAATGTCGGGGATTAATCATTCCAGTGTTTAACAATGAAGGGCGCAAGCTTTCCCAACTAGATTTATCCCGTGCTATTGAACAAGCGGTGAATGCAGGGGCGCACATTATCAATGTCAGCGCTGGACAACTCACCGATAATGGTGAATCAGAAATTTGGCTAGATAAGGCTGTCCAACTGTGCAAAGACAACAATGTTTTAATTGTCGCCGCTGCGGGTAACGATGGTTGCGAATGCTTGCACGTTCCCGCCGCCTTAGCTAATGTTTTGGCGGTGGGTGCAATGGATAACGAGGGAAACCCCATAGACTTTAGTAACTGGGGCGAAAATTACCAAAATCAAGGCATTCTTGCCCCTGGTGACAACATTTTAGGCGCAAAACCGGGAGGGGGAACACAACGCCTCAGTGGTACTAGCTTTGCTACTCCCATTGTCGCCGGAGTTGCCGCTTTGCTGTTGAGTTTGCAAGCTCAAAAGGGCGCAAAACCAGACCCCCATCAAGTCAGAACAGCCTTGCTATCAACTGCCATACCTTGCGTACCAAATGATACTAATAATCAAGGTCGCTGTTTGGTTGGCAAGCTGAATATTTCTGATGCTTTAACATACATTTTAGGAGAAACCATGTCAGAGGAATTAGCATCCGTAGAAGCTGCTGGTTGTGGCTGTGGTGACACCGAACCCAACACCGCAGAATTAGCAATTAGTGAAACCACCGAAACTCCAGAAATAATTGCTGCAGCATCCACAGCCACTGCAACTATCCCATCATTCCCATCATTTCCCCAACAACCAACCCCCAGACCTACAGTTATGCCAAATCGTGCAGCAAATTACATCACCGCCAGCCAAGCACCAAGCGACCTAGCCCAAGCCAATTTAGTATATGCTTTGGGTACACTGGGTTATGATTTTGGTAGTGAAGCCAGACGGGACTCCTTTAAGCAATTAATGCCGGGAATTGAAATTGAGGGTACATCAGTTCCCGCTAACCCTTATGATGCCCGGCAGATAGTGGATTATTTAGGAGATAATCTTTCGGAAGCCAAGTCTTTAATCTGGACATTAAATTTAGAATTAACCCCCATTTATGCCATTGAACCAGGGGGCGCTTTTGCCAGAGATGTCTATTCTATTTTACAAGAATTACTATCTGGACAAATTCAAGCAGAAGATAGCAATGATTATGTAGAGAGAGTGAGTATTCCTGGTGTTTTATCTGGACGCAGCGTCAAATTATTTTCTGGTCAAGTCGTCCCGGTAATTGAGGTTCACAACACCAGGGGACTTTATGGCTGGAAGGTAAACACCTTGGTGAATGCAGCTATTCGCACCGTCCAAGCCCAAGCTACAGAAGCCCAAGAAGATGCTATTCGCCGCACTTTGGGTAGTTTCCTCAGCCGGATTTACTACGACTTACGCAATTTAGGCACAACTTCCCAAGATCGGGCGTTGAATTTCGCCTCTACCAATGCTTTTCAAGCTGCTTCCACCTTCGCCGAAGCCGTGGCTACAGGTATGGAATTGGATAGTATTACAGTGGAGAAAAGCCCCTTCTGTCGCCTAGATAGCGATTGTTGGGATGTGAAATTGAAATTCTTCGACCCAGAAAATAGCCGCCGCGCTAAGAAGTTATTCCGGTTTACAATTGATGTTAGCGATATTATTCCGGTGACTTTAGGCGAAGTGCGTACTTGGTCTACACCTTATTAATTGTTTGTGTTTGGTTAGCAGTAGGGTGCGTTATGGACTTTAGTCCTAACGCACCGAAACGAAAATCTCGGTGCGTTAGCCTGCGGCGTAACGCACCCTACAACATGAAAAATGCGGAAATAAACCACTTATGAGATTACCTAAACTGTCAAAGCCGGTCAAAAGACCCGATATTATTTATCCCCATCGGGCTGTGGATGTGATTCACGGTAGAGTTGAAGATTTAGTCAGCATTCGCATGGATTTATTGCACGGTGCTAACTATAATGACCCGGCTGCATTTCAAAATCGCAGCTATCAGCAAATTAAGTCTTCTTGTAGATGTATTTAGGAGTTACTAAAATCATGAGCAAAAAAGAGAAAGCCACCGCACAATCTAACCAAGCCCAAGAGGAGAAAATAGAAGAGATTAAAAGCCATCTTTTGGCTACTGGTCTAGAAGATTATGGTTTTTGGTGGCAAGAAATTGCTAAAATAAAATCCCAACAAACTGAGCAAGACAAGCCTTTCCGTCGCGGTCGCATTTGGAGTTAAATAGGGAAATGGGGATGCATCTATGCATCTCCTAATCTCGCAACCATTCCATATCAAGTAATTGGTCAAGTGAGTAAGGACATTCTGCGGGGAAAGTCACGGTATTTTGAGTTTTAATGTTGACAAATCCTAACGCATCTTTATAGATAGAATTCAATTCTGATACAATACCACTAAAACGCTGACACATGTAGGAGCGAGTGGGGGCACGGCATTGCCGTGCCCCTACAGCTGGTATCATATCGTGTGGATTTAGGGGTATCTAAAAATTTATCCGGCTAAACAAATAGTTTGAAATCGCGGGACTAGCACGGTAGGGGAGGGGCGCAAAGCCTTGCGCCCCTACGAATAAACACATTCGGGAAACTGTGACTTTAATGCTTTAAACACGGGACAAGGCGCTTGTTCTTGTAAATTCTCCGGTTTATTCCAAGTAAAGGGTGCCTTTAGCGCCGCAGACATCCACAATAGGCGCTTTGCCCTGGTCATGGCAACATAAAGTAAGCGGTACTCTTCGGCAGTTTTTAGGTGTTTTGCTTGTTCCCAAGCTTGGGTGACATCTGGTATGATAGATTGATTGTGGAGGGCTGCCCGAATTTGGGCGCGAGCTACTTCTGATAAGGTAAAGTCGCCTAAAAATTGGCTTTGGGGAGGTACCCAAAACCGACCGGGAATTAAGTTTTCGTGCAAAAAGGGCAGAAAAACGTAGTCCCAATCTAGCCCTTTGGCTTTGTGCATGGTAATTATGGTTAGTTGACCGGTACGGGTGTAACGCGCCTCTAAATCTTCTGTTTCTACTGCTTCAAACCGTTCGGAACTGACAATTTCACTTAAAGCTGCTAACATTGCTCCCATTGAACTATTACCAGCTATTTGCTGGTTGACTCGTTCTGCAAGTTTGTCTGCAGTCGCTAGTTCTGCTTGGTCGTAATTTAACGTCAAGGCGAGGAAGGAAATGATGTTATACATGGGTAATTCCAACCGAGCGCGGAGTAAACTACGACATAAGTGTGAGGCTTTTTGGATTGTTTCTAATTGGAGTGATGCTAAAGGCCCCGGATACAAAAACTCTTCAGGGAGACTAGCCAGGGCGTTGAGGTCTTGGGTGGGAATCAACTGGCGCGCTACTAAGACTTCGAGGGCAGCTTTGAGATAATCTGGAGAATGGGGGCGATCGCAAAATTGCAACAGTGCTAAAATCTCTTGGGGAATATGAGAACGGCGATCGCGTTCTCCTACGTCATAAAGTGTAATTTGATTCTCTTTGCATACAGGTGCAAGCGCCTCTGCTAGCCATCTTCCTTGGCGATGTTCTCGCACCAAAACTGCTGCACTGACTTTACTTGGGTCGTCCGCAAATAACTCTACCACTCGCTGAGAAAGCAATTCTACTGTGTGATGAATATCATGTGGAATATATAGTTCTAATCCCCCTCCCACTGGCGCTGGGTTAGCGTCTTTTTGTGGGTCGTCTGTGTCAACCGGGCGAATTTTTTGCGGACGGAAGGGGAGGGGGGCGATTGTCTGCTTGTCTCCTGGTTTCCTTGTTCCATAGAAACTATTGACCCATTCTAGGGCAAAGTTAGCAGCAGCGATAATCATTCGGGTACTGCGACCAGCTTGATCCATTGTCGCTAGTTTTTGGAGGCGATCGCACTCTTCGCAAAATTGCCGAAAATAAATCGGATCGGCTGGGGTAAAGGTGGAGTTAATCGCCTGGTTGGGGTCGCCTACTCGGATTAAGTTGATTGGGGATTGTTCATCAACCGAGATCTCCCCATCTGGCGAATCACTCGCCAAAATTTCTAATAACTTCGTCTGTAGGGGACTGGAATCTTGGGCTTCGTCTTCAAAGACGGCGAAAACTTGGTTTTGCTCGATGCGGCGAGCGCTATTGTTGTCAAGAACGCGCAAGGCTGCTAAAATCATATCGTCGTAGTCAATAAACTCACGCAATCGCATCAAGTTTTGATATTGCTCATACAATCCAGCCGCTATGGTCAAAATTCCATAGGCGTCTGTGGTTTGTTGGCTCCACTCTCTTAAGTTTTCGGGCGATAAACCAGAACTTTTGGCTTCGTGGATCACACTCATCGCCAAATCTGGCAATACCTCTGTTCGCAATACTGATTGGCGACGCAATCTTTCAGTTTCTTCTCCGTCAAATTGACTACCTTCTAGCAATTTTAAATAATGTCCCGGATTCTTGGCAATCCATTGCTCTACAGCAGTTCTAATAAAGCGATGACTTTGGTTAGCCGTGATTAATGTGACATTTTCTAACTGCAATTGGGATAAGTCTGGATGGCGACTGGCGATGTTCAAGGCTAGACCATGCAGGGTATAGACAAAAAAGCCTGTTTGTGGTAGAGATAAATCATCGCGTAAATATTTACGGATTTTGGCTTTGATATTAGCAGCAGCGGAGCGTGTAAAGGTAACAACTACCAGCTGACGCCGCCAGGTCGGGCGAGATTGGGTAGAACGCTGATATTGACGGGCGATCGCAATTGCTGCAGCCGCCGCCATCCCTGTAGATTTACCAGCACCAGGAACAGCAGAAACTGCCAATGGCCCTGATTCCCAGTCAGCCATTTGCTGTTGTCCGGGACGTAAACCATTACGAATGTGTGCTATCGCCTCTGTGCGGGCGCCAGAAACAGGCGACATCTGAGATTCGAGAGATTCTTGAGGCATTATTATATCGATAAAATTAGTATCTGACTCGATTTTGGATTTTGGATTGGAGTTTTAGCAATGCTATGCCCTATACCCCAATCCCCAATAGTAATGAGTAATGAGTAATGAGTAATGAGTAATGAGTAAATTAATCCAATCCCCAATCCCCAATCCCTGGTCACTGAGCGGAGCCGAAGTGCAATCCCCAATCCCTGGTCACTGAGCGGAGCCGAAGTGCAATCCCCGATCCGTGGGTGGAGTTTTTTATGCTTGATTTTAATATTTTACCTGAATTCACTTAGCAATTAAATAGAAAAGGGGAAAAATATTCAAATCATCCTTACCCCGTACCCGACCGTGAGTTTTGCACATACAGTCAAAAGTCAAAGCGTTTGTATTATTGATCCCAATGAAGCGGACCGTAGTCTCTATCGTCAGTTACTAGACCAGGATCATCGCTATCACTATGACATCGTAGAATTTGATACTGCTCAAGCTGGACTGGAATATTGCCTACAGCAGACGCCCACTCTGATTCTGTTGGATTTTATTTTACCTGATGCTAATGGGTTGGAGTTCTTGGAACAATTACAAAACTCTAACAGTACAAAAAAGATGCCAGTCATTATTTTAACTGGTCAGGGAGATGAAAATATTGCCGTACAGTTGATGAAAAGTGGTGCCCAGGATTATCTGGTCAAAGGAAAACTGACTCGTGAAGCCTTCTATCGTGCTTGCAATACGGTGAGGGAGCGGATGCAATTGATGCAGCAGCTAGAGCAGCAGCAGGAGCAGCAAAGGTTACTTGGGGCGATCGCTCTGCGGATTCGTCAATCTTTGAGCCTGGAAGTAGTCCTGAAGACCGCTGTGGATGAAGTCCGAAAGTTTCTCAAGGCTGACCGGGTACTAGTCTACCAGTTGCATCCAGATATGAGTGGTAATGTTGTCGCGGAATCTGTGTTACCGGGATGGACAAGTTGTCTTAATCTCTATCTGCAAGATATCTGCTTGATCAGAAATTTCTCCACCGGCTATGACCAAAAATATCGGTTAGCGGTAGCGAATATCCATACAGCCGGATTATCTCAATGTTATGTGCAGATGCTAGAGAGCTTTCAGGTGAAAGCGAAGATGGTGGTGCCGATTTTTTCCTATACTCAGCAGTCTGAAGGGTTGAATGCTGATTGTCTCCCGTGGGGTTTACTGATTGCTCACCAGTGTTCATCGCCCCGTCAATGGGAGCAATCGGAAATTGAACTGTTAGATCAATTATCGGTGCAAATGGCGATCGCTATTCAACAGGCGGAACTCTACCAAAACTTGCAAACCCTTAATACTCAACTGGAGGCTAAAGTAGAGGAACGTACCACAGAACTACAGGCGAGTGAGCGCAAATTCCGTGCCATTTTTGAGCAGAATTTCCAGTTTATTAGTCTGCTGATGCCAGATGGTATCCTTGTGGAAGTCAACCAAGCACCTATAGATTTTGTCGGTGCCAAACGCAGTGATTTCATCGGTAAATTCTTTTGGGAAACCCCCACTTGGAATCATTTTCCACAGCTAAAGCAGCGGTTACAAACGGCGATTGCTGAGGCGCGAGCGGGTAAATTGGTGCGTTATGAAGTCAATCTACCAAATCTGGCTGGTGTTGTCAAAACTTTTGATTTTTCGATCAAACCGATTCGAGATGATCATGGTAATGTGATTTTTTTGCTTGCAGAATCACGAGATATTACTGAAGGCAAACAGGCGGCAGCAGCTTTACAAAAACTCAATCAACAGTTGGAATTACGAGTAGAACGGCGGACATCTGACCTAGCGCAAGCCAATAGTAAATTACGCCAAGAAATTGCCCAACGTCAGATTATAGAAGCCACAGTCCTGCAACTTCAGCAACGTCTAGAGTTTTTAATTTTTTCCAGTCCCGGCGCAATTTATACTAGTAAAATATCAACAAACCACGAAACCACTTTTATTAGTGGTAATGTCAAAACTTTATTTGGTTATGATGCAGCAGAATTCACGACCAACGCTAGCTTCTGGCTAGATCGCGTTCATCCTGAAGATAAAAATTGGGTGCTGGGTGAAATGACACAATTACTGGAAAGAGATCGGGTTAACGTAGAATATCGTTTCTTAAACAAGAATCGAATTTATCGCTGGGTATTTGATCAGGCTAGCCTGGTACGCGATGAACAGGGAAATCCTGTAGAGGCTATAGGTTATTGGTTAGATATCAGCGATCGCAAACAAGCTGAGTTAGAGATAATTCAAAATCGGGATTTACGAGAAGCGATTTTTAACGAATCCGCTGATGCGATTTTCCTGGTAGATCCCAAATCCCTGTTGATTATCGACTGTAATCAGCAAGCAGTAGAGTTGTTTGAAGCAGTCAGCAAAACCGAACTGATAAATACGGAGGGATACCGCCTGCAAAAATATCAGTTTACTCCCGAAGAACAACAAGAGATTGCACAAGAGATGAAAAGACAAGGGTTTTGGAGTCGAGAAATTGAATATGTCACCCTCAAAGGTAATTTATTCTGGGGTAACTTAGCAGTGAAACAGATTAGTGTCGCCCTTAAAGCCATGAATTTGGTACGGGTAAGCGATATCAGCGATCGCAAGCGGAGTGAGGAACAAATCAGGCGATCGCTGGATGAAAAAGAGACGCTACTCAAGGAAATTCACCATCGGGTCAAAAATAACTTGCAAATTATTTCCAGCTTACTAAGAATGCAGTCGCGACGACCCCTAGATGAAGCAACTTCGATTCTCTTCCAAGAGTCCCAAAATCGGGTTCAATCGATGGCTTTGATTCATGAACAACTTTACCAATCACCAGATCTTTCCCAAATTGATTTTCAAAACTACATCAGCAAGCTCACTGACAACCTCTTCCGGTCTTACGGTATCAGCCAACGAGTAATCTCTCTTGTGATTGAAACCAATCACATCAATCTTCCTCTAGACACAGCGATTCCCTGCGGACTGATCATCAATGAATTGGTTTCTAATTCCCTCAAGTACGCTTTTCGTCGGGGACAGAAGGGTAAAATAATTATTAATCTCCAGTTAGCTCGCGACAATACAGTTGCCTTGACCGTTGGCGATAATGGTATTGGCATTCCCGAAACCCTAAATTGGGAAAATAGCCACACCCTAGGCTTAAGAATTGTTCATAATTTAACCAGACAGCTTAAAGGAAAGATTACCCTAGAACGCGATCGCGGTACGACCTTTCACATTACCTTTGCCAATACAAAAAAACACTAAGCAGACTTGTAGTCAAAAAGTTATGATGACTCCTATGAAAATCCTGATTGTTGAAGACGAACAGCTAGTTGCTGATGACCTCAGAGAAACTCTAGAATATTTAGGGTATGCTGTTCTCGCCCTGGTAGCAACCGGCGAAGAAGCCATTCTCCAGGTGGAGTCATTACAACCTGACCTAGTGTTAATGGATATTTGCCTAGAAGGTCAAATCGATGGTATTGAAGCTTCACATCAGATTCAGTCTCGCTTTCATGTCCCTGTGGTCTACCTGACAGCCAATGCTGACAAAGCTACCCTCGCAAGAGTCAAAGGAACTCAACCTTTTGGTTACATTTTAAAGCCCTTTGATGAAATGATTTTAGCCACTACCATTGATATTGCTCTATCTCGCCACCAAGCAGAAGTTGCGGTCAAAAAAGCCCTGGCTGCAGCCCAAGTAGATAAACAAGCCGCTGAATCTCAAATTCAACTTAAATCTCATTATCTCTATATGGCAGCTCATGAGTTTCGTAATCCCCTAACTACTATTCAACTAGGGGCCGAAATTCTCAAACACTACAGTAATCAGATGTCAGAAGAGAAAAAACAACAACATATCCAGCGGATTGAGTCAGCGACAGAGAATTTAAACTACCTATTAGAGGATATACTAACATTAGGGAAAGCCGAAGCAGGCAAACTCGAATGCCATCCAACACCCATCGATGTGGTCAGTTTCTGTGAAGAACTGGTAGAATCTTTACAATGGAGTGTGACAGAGCAATACACCTTAAAGTTTGCAGTAGATGGTGACTCTGGTCTAGCCTATCTCGATGAACAACTGCTATGGCATTTGCTGAATAATTTGCTGACTAATGCGATTAAATATTCCCCATTAGGTGGTATAGTATCTCTAACGCTAAGTTGGAAAGATAATACTATTTGTTTCCAAATCCAAGACCACGGTATAGGCATTCCACAACCTGCCTTAGACAAGCTTTTTGAACCCTTCCAGCGAGCAAATAACGTCGGTGACATTCCCGGTACAGGTTTGGGACTAGCAATTGTTAAGCAATGTGTCGATCTGCATGGGGGTAAAATTGAAGTTAATAGCGTTGTTGGTCAAGGCACTACTTTTGTGATTACCCTACCCACCAACATTTAATGTTTGTAGTAGTGCTACTCTGAAGGGTAGCGCTACTACATGCCAGAGATTTTATTGCTAAACGATAGGAACTTACAGCAATTTTCACTCATTTGAACCACAGATCTTCGTAGGGGCGCAAGGCCTTGCGCCCCTACCCTGTGGTCTATTTACCTGAAAATGGCTGTAAGAAATATTTGGCGTTGCTGATTAAGAGGAAGAGTTTTCAAAGTTGAATTTAACGATTTCATCCCGCAATTATGCAATGCCAAATATTTTACTTAATACGCCTGTAAATCAACCTGTAAATCAATAGGTGTGATCTCTCGCCAAGATTCTGATTCGTTGGCAGCACACCAAAGATCATATTTTTTCTGCAGATTTAACCAAAGCTCAGGTGTAGTTTGTAGTGCAGTAGCTAAACGCAGTGCCATGTTAGGAGTAATACTTGCTTGTTCGTTAACTATCTCAGACATAGTTTTACGAGATACACCAAGAATATCAGATAACTCTGTAATTGTTATATTTAGCGGTTCGAGATACTGGCGCTTGATTAACCCACCTGGGTGTCTAGGCTGTCTTCTGGTGATCATATAAAGCTCCTAGTGATAGTCTTCATAATTTACGTCGTAAGCATCCCCGTCTTCAAATGTAAAAGTTATACGCCAATTTTTGGTGACTGTAACAGACCAGTCCCCTTTTCTGTTTCCTTGCAATTGGTGAAGACCAGATCCGGGGTATTGCATATCTTTTATCTCGGTTGCGGCGTCAAGCCTGTCAAGTATATCTAAGAGTTTATCTGCGTGTGCTGGTTGAATACCACTTCTGTCATCATCTTCAAAGAGTTTTTTAATCCCCTTATGCTTAAATGTTCTGATCACAATAGAATTGTAACCCCTAGGGTTACACAAGTTTACTGTAAATATTATGTCAAAGTCAATACCGCTAACCCCAATCCCCAATCCCCAATCCCCAATCCCCAATCCCCAATCCCCAATCCCCAATCCCCAATCCCCAATCCCCAATCCCCAATCCCCAATCCCCAATCCCCAATCCCCAATCCCCAATCCCCAATCCCCAATCCCCAATACCTATTCGTCAATTTGCCAAGCATCCTTAATGAATTCTTCATCGAGAATCTTCTTAGCACGCACAATAATGATAATTTTTCCTAATAGAGGACTATCTGGTTTAGTTTCCCACCACTGAAAATCTAATTCACCGGCGTTATCGACTACAAAGTAGCTAGAATCATCCCATTGACGCTGGGCGCGATCTACAACTATCACCACTTGTCCTGGTTGGTTTTGTGACTGGTTGGGGAGGCGATCGCTATTTGCTAAAATTCCCACTGGGTCCTCTGCACTTAACAGCACTTGCCAACCCGGTAAAGGCATCCAAGCTTGCTCACCACTAAATTTGACTATGCGAAATGGCTCGATTTCGGGAACTAGGGGCACAGCCTGCAAGTCTTTAGGTGTCAATGGTAACTGACCCACTACAGGAATAATACGGGGCAATTCCTCTTCCGAATCCAGTCTGTAGAATGGTAAAAGCGGAGCCAGACGCTTAGGAGCAACAGTAAAATCTGTTAACAATTGTTCGATTTGTTGCCTAGCCGTTGGCGTATGAGCATAGCGTAGACCTTTAGCAATCAGACGCGATCGCTGTTGCAAATCTATGTTTTGGCGTGCCAGTTTCCAACTATAATAAGCTACAGCGTCCCCTGGATGAGCAGAGAAGCCTTGCGGCAAGTTGCGAAAATAGGAGAACTCTTTAATTGCTTTTGCGACTTCCCGCGCCTCGTCTACATCGAGTTTGTGTAAGCAAGTCAAATCAGCAGCTGCGGCGCGGTCATTTTGGGAAAGTAGACGCAGCTCGTACAAAACATCACTGCCACGTACAGCGTAATAGGATAGCGTGGCTTCTGATGCCCCAGCCTTTTCTAAAGAATTGTAAACTTGGGACGCAACAACTACCTGATTTTGTTGAATGGGTTCAAATCCAGTCGCTTCAAAAATCTCTTGGGGGTTGTAGCCAGACTTTTGCACAGTGGCGATCGCAATTCCCCATTCCACCCAGTTACCTTGCTTTTGCCTCAACCTTCGCAGCAACTCTTGTGCGACATCAGCAGCAGCGTTATCAGGATTTTGAGCGTTGGGTGGTAGATCAGTCATAAAACCTCACGGTATGCGGGAAACTCAGTGGCTTTAGCCCTGAGAGGGAAGCGACACGAGCGACTTTAGTCGTTTTGAATATTTTTTCATTACCGCCTTGGAGTTAGGAAATTCGGGGTACTTTTGTGATGTACTTTCAACGGGACAATTACCGATTCAAATTTCCCAACTCTGTACGCATAATGTGTTGCTCCGAGGAGCCTCCCTTTCGGGGTAATGTTAGCTTCGACCAGTTATCAGAGCTTGTTAGGCTTGCAACACTGTTTCAGTGACCTTAGAACTGTTTAATCACAAGCGACAGGGCAGGGAACTAGCTACGCATTCCAGGGTGTCGTGACTCAAATAACGGCTACCATAAGACTACGCTCAGGGTGGTCTGGTCAGTACGGCTTGCTTGATTGCTCTTACAAGCCCAGTCCCTTTAGGGCTGGGTTACTGACAATTATGCAATTCTTACTTTAACCAGAGAGGTTAATTATTACCTCATCAGCTAGTCTAGCTTGAAAACAGGGATTGGGGATTGGGGATTCGGGATTCGGGATTCGGGATTGGGGATTGGGGATTCGGGATTCGGGATTCGGGATTCGGGATTGGGAGTAGTACTCTGTCAAGATAAAAATGATGGACTGTAGTGCGGGCATCTTGCCCGCGTGAGCGAGACGCTCACACTACCAAAAATCCCTCAAAACAAAATTGACAGACTAGTAGTGACAAATGACCAATGACAAATGACCAATGACAAATGACAAATGACCAATGACCAATGACCAATGACCAATGACAAATGACCAACAATAACCGTAGCTATGTCTAACTTGACGATGTAGACATCCGCAAATACCCGCAAGGCTAGTTGGCTATGATCAACTAAGCTTAGTATGGAAGATTACAGAATGATTAATATTTAAAGGAATTATCTTATGGATAATCCCACTGTTGAAACTAGTACAATTCATCGTCAATTGATGACTCTAGAACGACCGAAAAAACTGAAAATTCTGGTAGTTGATGATGAGCCAGATAATCTAGACCTGCTGTATCGGACTTTTCGCCGGGATTTTCAGGTACTCAAAGCCGATAGTGGGATAAATGCCCTAGAAATGTTGGCAGCGGAAGGGGAAGTGGCGGTGATCATTTCCGATCAACGGATGCCGGAAATGAAAGGAACTGAGTTTCTCAGTAAGACTGTACCTCAATTTCCTGATACAGTTAGGATTATCCTCACTGGGTTTACTGATATTGAAGACTTAGTAGAGGCGATTAATGCCGGGCAAGTCTATAAATATATTACCAAACCTTGGGACCCAGGGGAACTGAAGGCGGTTGTGCAAAGGGCTGCTGAAACTTACGACTTGCTCAAGCAACGTACCGAAGAATTACGCCGCGCCAATGCTCAAATGTCCCTGCTAACTATTTTGGTCAAAGAAACCCAAGCTGCAACTAGTTTACAGGAAACACTGATACCCATTGCTAAGGCTTTTAGTGACACTTTTGTGACAGATGGCTGTATTTTGCAACTTGTTGAGGGAAATACTCTGGTTGCAACTCAAGGGTCTTATAGTTATAAAGATACCATAGCAAATTGGCTATCTCAAGACCCATTGGCAAAGGAGGCGATCGCCACTGGGCAAATACAAGTATCATTAAATGTTCCCAAAGACTCCAAATTAGCTGGTGTTACTCACTATCAGGAAGCTGGTGTACAGGCACTAGTAATTATCCCCATTATCTACCGCCACCAAATCATCGCGGTGTTGTCTCTACAGTGGAAACAACCCTGCACTTTGCGAGAAGATGAATTAAGGCTAATTGATTTATCAGCTCAATTGGTAGCGATCGCTCTCACTAGCAGTCGCTGTCATACCGCAAAAATTTAGTCAAGAGTCAAGAGTCCAAAGTCAAGAGTCCAAAGTCCAAAGTCAAGAGCGACAATATTAACTATTGACCCTTGACCTTTGACCCTTGACCCATGACTCACGAAATCCGCGCCATTTTTAATCGAATTGCTCCTGTTTACGACCAGTTGAACGATTGGTTAAGTCTAGGACAACATCGCATCTGGAAGGAAATGGTAATAAAATGGAGTGGCGCTAGTCCAGGAGATACTTGCCTGGATTTGTGTTGTGGTAGTGGTGACATCGCCTTAGGTTTAGCACGGCGTGTGGGTGCATCTGGACAGGTGTATGGGGTAGATTTTTCTTGCAACCTCCTAGAAACTGCCAAACAACGCGCCCAAAAGCAGTACCCCCAACCTCCCATCACTTGGGTAGAAGCCGATGTGCTAAGTTTACCCTTTGACAACAACCAATTTGACGCTGCCACGATGGGCTATGGTTTAAGAAACGTTACTGATATTCCCGCCAGTCTCAAAGAATTATACCGCGTTCTCAAACCAGGTGCCAAAGCCGCAATTTTAGACTTTCATCGACCCGACAATCCCCAGCTACGAGCCTTTCAACAGTGGTATCTTGATAGTATAGTTGTACCAATAGCCACGAATTTGGGCGTCAAGGAAGAATACGCCTACATCAGTCCTAGCTTAGACCGCTTTCCCATCGGCAGGGAACAAGTAGAGTTAGCGCATCAAGTTGGTTTTGCAGTTGTCACACACTATCCCATCGCTAACGGTATGATGGGAGTGCTGGTAGTTAAGAAAAACGCCTAACTGCCAACTCCTAACTCCTAACTTTAAACTCCTAACTTTGGATTGGTCTCATCTCTGGCTTTATGTATCTCCCCCGGTAGTGGGCGGAATTATTGGCTATTTCACCAACGATATAGCCATCAAAATGTTGTTTCGTCCCTACCAAGCAATTTATATCGGTGGTACAAGATTACCGTTCACTCCTGGATTGATTCCCCGTAATCAGGAACGTTTGGCTCAGAGGATTTCTAATACCATCATGGGGTCGTTATTGACTCCAGAGGAATTGCAAAAATTAGCCCGCCGTTTGTTAGAAACAGAGCGGGTACAATCAGCAATTCTCTGGTTGTTGCAGTTAGCAATCGAACAAGTAAAATCAGAAGATAAAAATGAAAAAAGCGCCAAAGTTGTGGCAGGAATTTTGCGTGATTTGTTAGGGGAATCATTGCCAAGGTTACTGAAGGTTTTGTCGCGGCGCGAGGATTTTTTGGAAGCGCAAATTAATCAAATTTTTGATCAAATATTACTAGAATTTCAACTGAGTGAAGAACAGTCTAAGCGGCTAGCTGATTGGTTATTGGAAGTAGTGCTTCCCCCAGACGTGCTGCGCCAGACGATAGTTGATTTTTTGACTGATAAGACAATTCAAATTATTGATGAAACATTTCGTGAAAAAACCAGTGGGACTTATTGGGTAGTAGCAAATTTATTTGGTTTACGTAATACTCTGACTAGGCTGAGAACTTTTTGTTTAGATGAAAAAGAGGCTACTAATGCTCGTTTGCAAGAATTAATTCAAGAATTGCAAATGCGCGATCGCATCAAAAAATTACTGCAAAATTTATCTTTACAAAACTTGCCAATTGGGACGGTGCGCCAACTGCGAAAAACCACTCGCGAAAGTGTGCGTCATTACGTGCTAAATAGTGGTAGCGATTTTTTACAAGGATTAACTGATTCTGTTGATTGGGATAATATTGCTATATTGCTGCTCAATCGTCTGAGCGCTTCACCTGTTTTGAGTACTTCTTTAGAAGTCGTCAGTCAGGAATTGGCTTTAATTCTAGATAAATATTTAGAAAAAGATTTAGAAAAAATTGTCGCCCAGATAATTCCCATTTTGTCAATAGATCAGGTGATTGTTGACCGGGTAAAGGCTACTTCACCCGCAGATTTAGAAGCGGCGATTGAGGGAATTGTCAAAAATGAATTGCAGGCTATTGTTACTTTAGGTGGTGTTTTGGGTGTAGTTGTAGGCTTGTTTCAAACAGTATTTTTGCTGTTTAATCAGTAGTAGGGGCGCAAGGCCTTGCGCCCCTACGATGGGATATTTTTTTAAATCGTAGGGTGCGTGACGCTGCGATAAATATTGTACGTAGTTACAAAACTTATGGCGTCACGCACCATTGTTTAAATGTGACACCTAAGTAAGTCCTGTAATAAAAGAGTTCTACAAAGCCATTTTCAACCAGCCGAACATTTGCTCTACTGTTAGCTGTAGTTCAATTTCCCCTAGCACTGGTAAATTATCAGATCCTTGTAACAGTTGCGGTTGTTGTCCTGGGAGAAATATTAGTACACTGCGATCGCCTGGATCAATAAACCAACCTAATTCGCTTCCATACTCTAAACAATAAAGGATATTACCAATTACTTTATTTGGCTTCTGTTCCGGGGAAAGAATCTCAATTGTCCAGTCTGGATGCAGTAGAAAATCATCAGGAACTTCCCCTTCGGCATTAAATGGGATACGATGCCACGAAAACACAGCTATATCAGGTATAATTGACCTATTACCAAAAGTACACCGCAGTTCGGGAAAAGCGTAGGCGATTTTCTGCTCCTCAGCTACTTGATTAATACCAGCACCAAGTTTACTCTGTAATCGGCTATGTCTTCCCTTCGGCATGGGCTTTTGGATAATCTCACCATTAATATATTCACTACCTGGTTTAGTTTCTGGAAGTTTGAGGAACTCTTCTAGGGTGGTTTTTGGCGGCGTTGTCGTGGTCATATTTGACCTCTAGCTGACTAAACTGATTTTAGCGCTGCACCATACTTTACTCAGTTCAAAATCTGTGGTGACATCTCCTACACCAACCCTACGGGTATGGTGTAGGCTTCTGAAGTCCTGTTAAGGATGTTCAAAATTTCCTTTGTAATACTGTCAGACATAGTTCCAACTATGTCTATTTTCTTACTACGGCGTTTTATACTTGGCATAATGCCCAAGCCAAGTCTCTTCAAATTGATAGCGGCATTAATGTCTCTATCAACTCTCAAAGATTCAATCTCATCCCAGTAATCTCTAGTATCAAGATTAGGAAATACTATCTCGTTCCGATAACTGAGAATTTGACTAGTATAAGCAGGATTTTGAGGTATCACAACGGCACCAGCTTTTGCGGCTATGTAACCTAATATCTCAAAAAACTGTGAAAATGCTGCATCCATCCAAGATTTATTTAATCCAGACTTTGCTGATTGTCCATTGGGTAAAAACTTACCATTTTCGTCTGGCTTTGGTGCATTTCTTTTACTCAAACCTTGTAAATTAAGTTTTTCATGGAAAAATACTTTCTTACCACTTCTTACAAGTTTATGGGCAGTCTTATATTGAAAATCCTTACGACTTCTAGCGATACGTTGATGCTGTTTACCTTCTTTTTTAGCTAGTTTTCTTCTAGGTTTACTACCAGGTTTTCTTTTATTTCTCTTGATTGATACTTTATCCAGTTTATGTTGGTTTTTACGTAGTGATTTTAAAGAAGGTAGTTTGTCACCTGCGGATGTAGCCAGATAATCATCACCATGTAAAACAGCGTCCAAACCCATTGAATTATCCCAAGCTGGAACAATTAAATCAGGATTAAAATCAGGTACAGAGGTATCTTCCAGACACATCTGGATATACCAACCATCTACTTTTTTGGTTACGCTGATTTGTTTAAGTTTAAAACCACTGGGCAAAGGTCGATGCATTCTGACTTGTACAACACCCAATTTAGGTAATCTTAGATATAACCAGTTTTTCCGAACTAGTTTAATCCAATCATCTTTAGCACTTGCAAAAGTCATTGTGCCAAAACTAGCTGCTGTTTTAAAACGTGGCTTACCCGAACGCTTACCCTTTTTATCACCAACTATAAACCTTTCAAAAGCCTTATCAACTCGCTTACAAATATCTTGCAAAACAGTTGAATTAACACGAGAAAAATCTAGTAACTCTCCACTATGCATTACCTTGATAAAATCTTTCTTTATTTCTGGTAATTGCAACTTTTGAGAGTAGTAACTTGGCCGCTCAAATAAACCAGGGAAAGTGTCTTTCCAAAAAGGAAACGCTTTTAGCTGCAAGTGATTGTTCTGCCACCATGAAAACCGCTCACCCAATTGTCGGTTGTACCAATAACGAGATATTCTTAACCACTCGTTAAGCTCTATCTTTTGATTAGTATCTGGGTAAAACTGATACTGGTAAGTTGTTTTCATCGTGATTCGACCTCTCACTTAACTTGTTATATGCTAGCATGAATGTACAAACAATGTACAGCCATCATGAAAAAGATTAGGGTTAAGGATGTCTGAACGTAGATATAATAAGTTGCAGTTATATTCAATACAAGTTGATAAAACAATGACACAAGTTTTAGAAGAATTTATCGATTCACTACCGAATCCAGAAATTGACAAAAACTCGACTGCCATTCAATCTGTTTCACCTGCGGTAAAAATTGATTGAATGGCGTCTCCTTTTTGTCGCGCAATTCATCCCGACACCAACACGAAGTGTATGGTGCGGGGCTTCTTGCTGTTTAAGCTAAATCCAAGACAAATCCAGGTAGTACATCCTCACCTGATAAACTAGTGGGCGATTGCAGAATCTCAACTTCCTGTCCAGGTCGATAAATTTCTACACGTTGGTTATGAGGGTCAATCAACCAAGCTAGACGCACACCATTATTAATATACTCCTGCATTTTTTGTTGCAATTTCGGGAGATTGTCAGCAGCCGATCGCAATTCCACAGCAAAATCAGGAGCCATAGGCAGAAATTTGGTAGGATCGGGATTGAGCGCAACTAATCGTTCCCGACTTACCCAAGACGCATCAGGAGACCGATCTGCACCATTGGGGAGTTTGAAACCGGTTGAAGAATCGAAAGCCAAGCCTGTACCATCAGCATCAGCCCAATTCCCTAAGCGCTGTGTTAGTCTACTATTGCGATTACCGGTTTCCCATCCTGTTGGTGGCATAATGACTAATTCTCCCTCCGCTGTCCTCTCCAGACGCAAGTCACGATTATTCTGACAGATTTGAAAGAACTGCTCATCTGTGAGTTCGATAGTGGGATATAGTTTAAAAGTTAAGGCAGTCATAAAAAATTCTATATTTCCATTTCAATTTTATCAAGTTTGACGATAGGTACAAAACTCTAACTTCCTTTTTGTTGTTGTTTTTGTATGTTGTCAAGTTGGTGTGGTGGGGGTATAAGGACATTCCTAGTCCTCCCGTATTGCTTCCTCTTGGCTGTACCTGCGTGGGAAACATTCACCTTCCACTACCCTCTCAACGGTGTCTCTATTATTTAGACGCTTCCCCACCCCAATTTGTGAATTTTTCGAGTTACAGGCACTTTTTTTCCCAAAAAATAAAACTCAAGTCCTACAACGCTTATACTGCATACCTTTCAGCCGCTGCATAATTTTTCTCAATTACGAGCGAGCAGGGTAAAAGGGGTACAACCGGGAGGTACGTGCAAAATGGGACACGTTGTAAAGTTATGTAAACAATAGCTCTACAACCCTTGCCAGACCTACCTTCACACTTTCTCAAACCAAAACTACTCCCTTCCCGCTGGAAGATTACCGAAATAATTTTGAGCTTCTGCAAAGACGCAAAGGCGCAAAGAAGGAAAATTATAGGTAATCTTTATCCCTAAATCTACACCGACATAATCATGTTCTTTTTTGGTGATTTCGGGCGAGATTTCATAGTAGGGTCTGCACCATACGCGCGCAAGGTTTTTGGTGCGGTTTGTCTTGTCAATAAATGTCCGTGCTAACTCCTCACTCTCCCCTCACCCCTTCGGCACTTTCTCATTACTACACTTTGACTTAGGATAAGCAATGCGTTTATGATGGAATTGTTGCCAAACTTCCACAAATATTTGGGCAATTCTGGTCATTTCATCCCGCGTGAGTCCAGAATCAACTAGTTGATTGTCTTGCCATCTGGCGCGAAGAATATTGTTAAGCATTGCTAAGGCTTGTTCTGCTGTCGCGTCTTTGAGACTTCGCAGTGCGGCTTCACAGGAATCGGCTAACATGACGATCGCAGTTTCCCGTGACTGGGGAATCGGTCCATCGTAGCGAAAATCGGCGTCGTTTACTGTTAAACTAGGATCATCCTTGGCCATTTGCTGGGCTTGGTGATGGAAATAGGCTATCAACATCGTTCCCTGATGCTCTGGAATAAAAGCTTGAATCGCTGTGGGTAACAGGTGTTTCCGCGCCATCGTCAACCCTTCGCTGACATGTTTTTTGATCAGTTCTGCACTTTTCCAAGGGTCTTGGATTTCTGTATCGTGTTTATTGGGTCCCCCCATTTGATTTTCTATAAAACCAAGGGGGTCATGCATTTTGCCAATATCATGGTATAATGTCCCAGCCCTGACTAGCTCGACATTGCATCCTAGTTGTTTGGCGGCTGCTTCGGCAAGGGTAGACACAAACAAGGTATGCTGAAAAGTACCGGGAGCAACGGTTGCGAGTCGTTTTAACAACGGGCGGTTGGGACTTGACAATTCTGCTAACCGGATGGGGGTGACTAAATCAAAGAGTTTTTCTAGATAAGGACTCAAGCCTAAAGCCACAATACTCCAGGCTAAACCCGACACAGCAAATAACCCTGCTTCCTGGAGGACGAGATACCAAGCTGAACCAAATGCTGCACCAATGAGAACTTTGAGAATTAGGTAAATACCACCCTCAGTTAAAGCAATAGCAACCCCCAAAAGTGCGAGTTCTTCACGTGATCGCAGTCTTTTGGCCATGCAACTACCAACTATTCCGGCTGATGCACCAGCTAACAGGGAAATCTTACTAATTTCCACGCTTACTGATAATACTACCAATAGCAACCCGACAACGGTAAGACCCAAAGTACCACCGTAGAAGCTACCCAGCAACAACCCAATGGCGCTCCAAGTAGTATATACTACACCCATCGTTACCACTCCCGGCGTACTCAGGGCTAGCAATAAGACTAACAGGCGATCGCGTTGTCGTAAGGGAGTTTTCATCCGCCGTTCAACAAAGACAAATATACCAATTGCAACGCTGACAAAAATTGCCAACTTCAGCAACTGCCTCCAGTTAATCTCCCGGCTGATGAGGTGATAATACTCCAGCACCTCAAAGTTCCACTCACTAATTTTATCTCCTTTGGTGACAATTACCTCACCTTTTTGGAAATCCACCATTACAGGTGCTATTTCAGCAGCAGCCTGTTTTGCTTGTTCTTGGGTTTTTTCTTCATCTTTGGTCAGATTCGGTTCCAGTACAGTCAACAACATGTTGATTGCCAAAGGTTCGGCGTCTTTGGCGACAAATGTCTGCACTTGTAGCCTCACCGTATCTGGTAAAATATTGGATGGCAGTCCGAATGGGATACCTTGGGTCAGAATGCGCTCGCTACTCTGACTGATTCCCGTGCGTGTTTTTTCCCAGTCATCATCTGACAAGTCTAAGAGGATATTTTGGTCATATGATATCTCCAACTTGACCGCCGGCATTTGTACAAGTTTAGCTTTAGCTTGCACATATTTTTGCCGTGCTTGCAATATTTGAGCAATGAGTGACGACAGGTTTTGTTGAGAAGTTGTGATTCGGTAATTTTCTAATTCCGCGACTGCTTGACTAAAGTCAACCTTTTGAGTAGTGAGTGTTGATGGTTGACGGTTGAATGTTGAGGGTTGATTATTGAGGGTTGAGAAGGTAGAATTTTGTTGTAACCCTCTACTTCTGCGTTTTGGAACCAAAAATCCTAACTGCTGTTGTCTAGTATTTTCTAACCCTGCTAACAAGGTTTGCCATTCCGACTCCGTACAAGAACGTAGATAACTCTGGCTGGAGACGGACAAAACTGACGTGTCAAAAAACGGAAAAGCGCCAGCCGTGACACGAATTTCGTTGCTTTTGTCTAGAAGTTGTTGTAAGTTACGGTTGATTTTCTCATTGATTGGCGTATCGACCATTAATATGGGTCTAGAACTTTGACTAACAACTTTGCGGTGGCGTTTGATTTCTGTTTGTTTCTCATCTTCGATGCTAGTAGTGTAGGGCGCTGTAATTGTTTGTGGCGCAATAGTTCCAACTTTTAGCTTGGGCTGGTTGTATAACTTATGGCCAATCACCCCTGTTAAGGATACTACTGCGATCGCCAACACCACAGAGGAACGTTTTTTATGTATCCAAGCTATACCGATTGTACCTAACCCCTGTGGACTATTGACGGATTTTGTCATTGTTCTGAGGGCTATTCCTGGCTTTGGCTGTCCACTTTCGTGACTGGTTTTTGATAAAAACAGAAGAATATTGCTGAGGACAAATTTTTGCAGCCCTCCACGGTGGCTATTATCGCTTTGATTGATCACCACCTCCAGTAACAGTCCTTTACGACGTAGCGTTTTGTACCATCGCCGCCAGTGAGTTAATTGCTGGATCAAGGACTTTAACAATCGCTGTTTTTTCATTACCTATGGCTTGTGTTGCTGACTTTGATCCTCAAAACAAGACTGGGGATTGGGGATTGGGGACACTTCGGCAAGCTCAGTGCATCGCTGGGGACTGGGGATTGGGGATTGGGGATTGGGGATTGGGGACTGGGGAAGGAATTGTTCCGTGATTAATTAGCTTTCAACAGTACTTTATAGTAATTTATCGCTGATCTTGAGTATTCAATATTAAATACTAATCACTAGTCCCTGGATTGGTAGAATACAATAATAAATACGGGCTTGACACTCCCCACGCATAAATGCGGGGGATTCCAGCGTCACTGACGTTCCTTGCTTTTGCAGGTCTTCTCACTCGGGGAGACGCCAAGGGCGATGTGACCAACAGAAGTAGAGGGAACATCTCTACTGGCGTTAGTTTGGGATTGCCCACCCCTACCGTTTGCACGACTTAAAATTACTTTGGCAGCATTCACATCACGTTGTTCAATATATCCGCAATGTGGACAAGAATGGGTACGGGTGCTGAGAGATTTTTGCACTCTAGCACCACAATTACTACATTCAATGCTTGTGAAGTGGGGAGGAACCGCAATGATTTCCCGTCCAAATTTTGCACCAAAGTATTCGAGCCACTGACGGAAGTTGTACCAAGAAGCATCAGAAATGCTCAAGGCTAGTTTGTGGTTTCTTACCAAGCCGGAAATATTTAAATCTTCCAAGACAACCTTAGCGTTAGCCAGGGTTAAGTTACGTGCGAGTCTTTTCGCATGTTCATTCCTTTGTCTTGTTACTTTTAAATGTTTACGAGCATAAACACCACGCGCTTTTCTTCTACCAGATGACCCTTTTTTCTTCTTGTAAATGTTACGCTGAACCCGCTTAATATCTTTCTCTGCCTTGCGGAGAAATCGCGGATTCTCCTCTCTGCGAGACGCTTCTCTGCGAGACGCTGCGCGAACGCGAAGATGGTTGCCATTACTATCAGAGTAGAAATATTCCAGTCCGACATCAATTCCGATTTCTGATGTAGTTCGTGATGCCTCTTGCTGGTTATCAACCTTGACGCAAAATTGCACATAGTATCCATCCGCTCTACGGACAATCCTCACTCGTTTAATTAGTTCAACAGGGTATTGATGAATATCCCATTTACCTAATAGCTTGAGTTCGCCAATACCTTTTTTATCAGTGAAAGTTATACGGCGCTTTGTTGGGTGCAACTTCCACCCAGACACCTTATATTCGACTGAACGGCTATGCTTTTTGAACCGGGGATAACCCTTTTTCCCAGGTTTGTTTTTCTTGCAGTTATCAAAAAATCTATTGATAGCACGTTCTACATTTTCTACTGATGCTTGACAAGCATGACTGTTTAAATCATTGACAAATTTAAATTCTGCTCTTAATTGAGTGTTGTACTGATATAGTTCTTTCTTGCCGCATTTTAATGCCGAAGGCTTAACGCCTCTATTATCCATCCAATATCTAAGCACTTTGTTTCGGACAAATTGACTTGTAAGAATAGCTTCATCTATGGCTTTTGATGTGGCTCTTTTGACAACTGCTTTATATTCCAATACCAACACTCTTGCATCACCTCCTTGCATCTGTTAATCTCTATCTAGTATAGCATTTGGTTATTATGATAACAACTAAAAAAGGGATAAAAAGGATGAAAAATCAACCAGTTTATCACGATGAAATCAAAGGTAAAAGGACTGTTTTTTTAACTCCAACAGCTTGGGATAACATAAAAAATGAAGCTGTAATCCGAGGGATTAGTGCCAGTACTTGTTGAGGAATGGGGACGGCGATTAAATCAGTGAACAGTGAACAGTGAACAGTTATCAATGCGCCAACGCCGACCACCTTCTTTGTGTGGTGTTTCACCAACGATAAACACATCACTCTTGACTGATAACTGATAACTGTTAAAATCGCCCGCGCCTAGCCCCCATAAATAGAATTTAGGGGCTTGCTCGGCGCGGATAACTCGGTCAAAATCGCATCAACGAAACCGGATGACGCGAGGAGATGCGAAGACGCAAAGCGGTGCTTGTTCCTCAAACATTACAGACCCTCCTGCTTTTAACTCACTTGAATCTAGGGCAAGGTTATACACTCCTGACCAGACAGCTACAAGTGGTTTTGCTAATTCTACCATCAAAGAAAAATTAGTCAGTCCCGATCCTGCCGAATCTGCTGGCGAGTGGAAACCCCGCCAAGCTACAGGAATACCCGCAGTGCTATTATAAGACCCTGATAAAGCACCTGTAATTGCACTTATACTCTGTGAGTGTAACCGCCAAGGGTCTTTTCGCCAAACATCCCCATTATGAGTAGCCCGTAAAACTGCCAAACGGTAGTCTTCTAAGGTACTGAGAAAACAGTAAAACGCCATCGCCATAACGTTACTGTACTTGTCTTCTCTACTCAACTCGGTTTGCACCTTGTCTAATCCAGCTCCTTGTTCTAACAAAGAATTGACTTTTGATAATTGTTGTGGTATTGATGTTGGCGTTTGTCCAATAAAGGCGATCGTATCCGGGATGAGGGTTCGGGGGTGGAGTTTTTCAGTGAGAGATTGAGCGATCGCATACCCTACTGCTAGTGTTCCATCCCTTAGTACTGGATCATCCTCCCAGATTTGTAACACACTTAGCAAGTTTTGTCGCAGCTTAATTGTATTTTCGTGAAAAAACAGGGCTACTGGTAGTGTTGATAATATTCTTTTTGAGAAAGTAGTATCATTAGCATCTAATTGAAGAGATTCTTGCTGCTGACGATTTCGCCAATCATCTAAATCTAACAAGCCAAGTTCAATCAAGCTTTGGGCACTGATAACTGCTATTGAGTCCAAGTCAGTGCGAGTGTGCGACTGTATATCACGACTTGAAGCTAAACTTTCACCGACCAGCGCCCCAAGCATTGTACCTCGAAACCGATCATAAACGGAGTAGCGCATAAAGACTAACTGCTCGGTTAACGAATGTAGAGACGTTACATGTAATCTGCTACATAAAATCTGGACAAATCCCGACATTACTTGACGTTTCAACGGGAGCATGGGAGCGGCTATCCCTTAACGTCCAGACACGCTTTAGCCTGACGTGCATATTTTTCGAGATTTTTAGACGCATTTAAATCTCGGTCTTCGGTATGCTGACATCTTTTACACTCGTAAACCCGCTGTGATAAACTAATTTCTTGAATTTCTCCACAATTTGCACAAGTTTTACTAGATGGGTAAAATCTATCCACAAATACGACAGTTCCACCATATCTAATTACTTTATATTCTACTTGTCTGCGGAATTCATAAAAATTAGCATCGCTGACAGCACCGGCTAATTTATGATTTTTCAACATCCCTGAAGTATTCAAATCCTCCAAAGCTACTACTGCGTGGTTTTTGCAGATAAATGTAGTTGCTTTATGAGTCGCATCAATACGTATATTAGTAATACGTCGATGCAGTTTAGATATTCTCAACTTTTGTTTTTTATAACGATTACTCCCCTTGATTTTCCTTGTAAGTTGACGTTGTAATCTTGTTAACTTCCTCCTCGCTCTTTTTAAAGCTTTCGGATTAACAAAAATTACTCCTGTTGATAGGGTAGCTAAGGTTTTTATCCCTAAATCTACACCGACATAATCATGTTCTTTAGGAGTGATTTCTGGTTCTATTTCATAAGCACAAGAAATGTACCAATCTCCCGCAGATTGAGATATAGTAACCTTTGTGGTTGTGGTGTGAGGTAAAGATTCATAACTTGCAACCCAGCCAATCGTTGGTAATTTAATCCGTTTACCACCGATATTTATTGGTTTACCACCCGCATTAATTGTAAAACTCTCATTTCTCCCTTTTCTTTTAAACTTGGGATATTCTGCTCGTTTAGAAAAGAAGTTCTTAAAAGCTTTCCCTAAATTATCAAAAGCAAATTCCGTGACTTTTTGACAAATACCTGGTTCTTTAATCCAGGTCAAAAGTGGCTTGACTTGATTATTAAAGAACTTTTTCAAAATCAAGTGATTGGGTTGATATCCAGATTGATACAATGCTTGCCATGTAGCAAGTCCCCAATTGTATGTAAATCGGGATATGCCAGCATGTTTTGACATCAGAATTTTCTGGTCAGCAGTCAATTTTAACTTGGTTTTGATAGAAGTCAGTAACACAAATTTACTTGTAAGGCAAGCTTTTCAAATCATCACATAAACAGTACAGGTGGGTCTAGAAGGTTTATGTAAATTTTCTTGAAACATGTGGTGACAGAAGCCCTGAGAGCGCGTAGGGTCTGCACCATACGCGAGCAAGGTTTTTGGTGCGGTTTGTAAATAAAT
This sequence comes from Gloeotrichia echinulata CP02, assembly GCA_038087035.1. NCBI lineage: Bacteria > Bacillati > Cyanobacteriota > Cyanophyceae > Nostocales > Gloeotrichiaceae > Gloeotrichia > Gloeotrichia echinulata. The sequence goes on from CP051187.1 coordinate 3,671,861, forward strand.
GTCCGTGGAAGTCCAGCAAATACTTAACTAGGAGATTACTCTTTATAAGGGTTTCACGCTTTGCGATTTTCAAAACCTACGCAGTATTGAACCAAAGACGCAGTAAGGGTTTTGAACGCTTGTGCCATGAAAAGATCAAGATCATTTTTCGGGTTTATTGATTCCATTCTCAATAATCACAGCCCAAAAGTCTGATTTTTCTGTTGGGATAGGTTCCCAATTTGTTTTGAGCGTTTCAAGGCTCACCCTTTGATAATCCTTATTTGATAAGGCTTTGAGACTAAGTTGTCACCCCCTCAGCATTACTCATTACTCCTTACTCCTTACTCCTTACTCCTTACTCCTTACTCTTTACTCCTAACTCCTAACTCCTAACTCCTAACTCCTTACTCCTTACTCCTTACTCCTTACTCCTTACTCCTTACTCCTTACTCATTACTCCTTACTCATTACTCCTTACTCCTTACTCCTAACTCCTAACTCCTAACTCCTAACTCCTAACTCCTAACTCCTAACTCCTAACTCCTAACTCATTACTCCTAACTCCTAACTCCTTACTCCTTACTCCTTACTCATTACTCCTTACTGTCTTAAATGATGCACCAACGCCTGTAAGCCCAACAAGTAACTTTGGGCGCCAAAACCACTAATTTGTCCGATAGCTACTGGGGCGATATAAGAATGATGGCGGAAATCTTCTCGGCGGTAAATGTTACTCAAGTGTACTTCGACTGTAGGTAAGTTAACGCCAGTGATTGCATCGCGGAGGGCTACACTGGTATGGGTGTAAGCCCCGGGATTAATCAAAATTCCCTGATGTTTGCCGAATGCTTCATGAATAGTATCTACCAAAACCCCTTCATGATTTGACTGCAAGGGAAAAACTTCCGCCTGTAATTTTTGTCCTTCTGCTTGTAACAGGCGGTTAATTTCAGCCAGTGTCAACGAACCATAAATTCCTGGTTCTCGCTGTCCTAGCAAATTTAGGTTTGGCCCATGCAGTACTAAAATGCTTAAAGGTTGTAACGTCAAGTTCAGCACCTTTAGACTCTTAGCGACGACGAGAACGGTCATTTACTGGAATCGGAATCAGTTCCGGTTCCGGCTCGGTTTCTGGCCCTAATAGGGCTTCAATTAGCTTACGTGCCAATTCCTTAAGCTTTTCCAGTACCTTTTCTATATAGTCCATTGAACTGACGGCTCCTGAGATACTACCTCATTTTTTGATTAACAGCTACGCAGAAACTGGCGTACTTTCGCACCTCTGGCTTCTCATTTGGCTGACACACACTGCCGGATTTCGGGGATGAGCCACTTCTAAAATTTAGCGTTGTGATCTCCCTTACTTCTTAGATTATCACATTCTTAACCTAGAGGGCTGCATTGCCAGTTGGTTATCAGTGGTCATCTGCTGTACTGATGACAGATAGTCGCTGCTGCACCCATTTTTTAGACAAGAGTTAACTGTCAACCTCATTTTTTTTCGCTGCAGTTTTGCCAGATTTAGCAGTTGACTTCGATTGAGAATTAGTTGATTTAGTTGTCTTGCGAGTAGATTTCGCTGTTGGTTTTTTGCTTGCCAATAACGTCAGGGCTGTAGATAAAGTGATATTTTCTACTGTTTCATCTTCGGGAATGCTGACATTAATTTTGCCATGCTTGATGTAAGGCCCGTATGGTCCGTCATAAATGTTTACTGGTGTATCATCTTCTGGATGTATACCCAACTCGCGTAAGGCTGCTTTCGATTTGCTATTGGCGGCGCGTCCTTTTTTCGGTTCGGATAATAACTCTAATGCACGTTGCAAAGAAATTGTCAATACATTATCAGTAGCTTTCAGGGAGCGGTAATCTTTGCCTTCCTTACCTTGGTCATGAACGACATAAGGGCCAAAACGCCCCAAGCTGGCTTGAATTTTGCCACCAGTGTCAGGATGGACTCCCAAGGTTCGGGGTAGTGCCAAAAGACCCACAGCCATGTCCAGGGTGGCTGTTTCTGGGGTGACTCCCTTGGGTAGGGAAGCTTGTTTAGGTTTGGGGTTTTCTTCTGTCTTGTCGCCCAATTGCACGTAGGGGCCGTAAGTCCCAATTTTCACATAAATTGGTTCGCCAGTTTCGGGATGGCGACCGAGTTGGTCAGGGCCTGTGGTTTTTTGGCGCAGCAGGACTTCTACTTGTTTGGGGTCGAGGTCTGCTGGGGTGAGGTCTTTGGGAATGGAGGCTGTAACTACACCGTCGCCATTTTCGACTTCGATGTAAGGACCATATTTACCAATGCGGACTTTGGCGGCTAAATTTTCCAGTTCCACTGTCCTGGCTTTATTGGCATCAATCTGATTTTCCTGTTCCTTGACCAGGGTTTCTAAACCTTTTTCGCCGAGATAAAATTCCCGTAGGTAAGGTAGCCAATTAACCTGTCCTTCGGCGATGTCATCCAGGGTTTGCTCCATTTTAGAGGTAAAGCTGGGATCAACGATGTCGGGAAAATATTTTTCTAGGAGGTCGGTGACAGCGAAAGCGGTAAAGGTGGGGATGAGGGCGTTATTGGTTAATTGGGCGTAACCCTTATCAATAATTGTGCCGATGATGCTGGCGTAAGTACTGGGTCGCCCAATACCTTCGCTTTCTAGGGTTTTGACCAGAGTGGCTTCGGTGTACCTGGCTGGGGGTTGGGTTTCGTGTCCCACGGCTTCTAGGTCGGTACAATTGGGATGATCGCCGACTTTCAGGTTAGGCAAAATTACTTCCTTATCTTCCAATGCGGCTTCAGGATCATCTGATCCTTCGACATAGGCGCGTAAATACCCTGGAAAATCAATCCGTTTACCAGAGGAACGAAACCCAGCATCTTCAACTTGTAACTGCACAGTAACTTGAGTTTGGCGGGAGTCAGCCATTTGGGAGGCGACGGTGCGCTTCCAAATCAAATCATACACAGCCAGTTCCCGACCGCCTAAACCAGTTTCTTGGGGGGTGCGGAAACTGCTACCAGCCGGACGAATGGCTTCGTGTGCTTCCTGGGCACCTTTAGATTTGGTGGTGTATTGGCGGGGTTGGGGGCTGAGATATTGTTTACCGTAAAGTTGTTCTACACAGCTACGAGCAGCGGCGATCGCCTGCTCTGACAAATGCACCGAATCTGTACGCATATAGGTAATATACCCTTGCTCATACAAATTTTGGGCAACCCGCATTGTGTCTCTAGCTGAAAGGCGCAATTTCCGGTTGGATTCTTGTTGTAGTGTTGAGGTGGTAAACGGTGGTGCGGGTTTGCGGGTGACTGGACGTTCTTCGATGTCTGAGACAGTCCAGATTTGATCGCTCAGGCGTTCTTTGAGAGCTTCTGCTTGTTCTTCGTTGAGCAATAAGACATTGCGACCAGCGGCAATTTGTCCCGTCGCTGGGTCAAAATCGCTGCCGTTGGCAATTTTCGTCCCTCCTAGCGTCACCAACAGGGCGCTAAATGGCGTTTTTTCTTGCACCAAGCTGGCTTTTAAATCCCAATAAGTTCCCTCATGGAAAGCACGGCGTAGGCGTTCCTTTTTGACTAAAAGCCGCACCGCTACCGATTGTACCCGCCCTGCGGATAATCCCCAGGCGATTTTTTTCCACAGTAAGGGAGACAGGGTATAGCCTACGAGTCGATCCAAAATTCGCCGCGTTTCTTGGGCGCGAACTAACTGCTCATCAATATTACGGCAGTTTTTCAACGCTTTTTTGATGGCATCTTGGGTAATTTCGTGAAACACCATCCGCTTAGTCGGTACTTTCGGTTTCAATAATTGGTATAAGTGCCAACTAATGCTTTCGCCTTCACGGTCTTCGTCAGTTGCTAGAATCAGTTCATCTACCCCTTTGAGGGCTTCTTTAAGCTGAGTGACAATTTTCTTTTTGTCCTTGGGGACAACATACACCGGTTCAAAATCGGCGTCTACATTCACCCCCAGCTGCGCCCATTTTTCCCCTTTGACCGCTGCGGGAATTTCACTAGCTGACTGGGGTAGGTCACGCACATGACCCATTGACGCTTCCACCCGATAGCCTGATGGTAGGTAGTTGCGAATGGTACGAGCCTTGGTTGGAGATTCGACGATGACGAGAGTTGACATGGAAATTTTAAAAGAAATAATAGCTATTAAGCTAAACAGTCAAGTTGAGACAATTTCGGCGAGATGTCAAGAGCAACGTCCGCCCATAGATGTGATTTCATCCTCACACAACCTGGCTGCTAGAGTGAAAATCCGCTCTCACTTCGAGGGCGGTCTTTTCTTGAGGATAAGGTAGAATAATGCCGGGTGGTATTTCCAGCTATTTCAATCTTTAACTTATCTTGGGCATAATTGGCGACTATAGTTTTCCAAAAACCCATTTCTTTGGTAAAATGATAAAGACAGAAAAAACGTCCACCTATTTCAACACCTCGACTCCCCTCGGATGCTGAGTCGCAAATCGGGGGTGAGACCCATTTGATCAGCTATGTGAGGACGATTGTCGTTCGGGGCGCAAGGCCTAGATCCCCTACAAATCACGCCAAAAACTCTGATTTTTTCCGTGCCATGAGGGGTTAAACCCACCATTCGCTACTCAGTATCCGCTGGGTGCGTAGCTTTGGGAAAATGGTTGGTTGGGTTGAGGCTAACTCATCATAGTGATGTGAATTGGTGTTAAGAAAATAGCAGTTTCATTACCTGGTCCTTGTATTTTAAAAATATGGGATGACGCTTAATTTGCTCTGTAGATTTCTGCGGTAGTTGAATTAAGAATTCTTCCCTGACCGTACCTGGTTGTGAACTTAAAACATAAATACGTTGAGACAGAAAAATGGCTTCCTCAACATCGTGAGTAATCATCAAAATTGTAGTGCTTGTACGCCGCCAAATTTCCTGCAAGAATTTATGCATCACTTCTTTGGTCTGCACATCCAAGGCACCAAATGGTTCATCCATGAGCAAAATTTTGGGTTGCGATACCAAAGCACGAGCGATCGCTACCCGTTGCTTCATTCCACCAGAAAGTTCTTTTGGTAGGGCTTTAGCAAATCGCGACAAACCCACTATTTCTAAATAATCAGCCGACTGTTGTCGTCGGTTTCTCTTGGATACACCTTGCAGTTTTAAGCCAAATTCCACATTTTCTGCCACACTCATCCAAGGATATAGGGTGTAATTTTGAAACACAATACCACGGTCTGCTCCAGGACCTGTAACCCTTATCCCATCAACCTTGATCTCTCCTGATGTCACAGGATCTAAACCCGCAATTAACCGCAGCAAGGTTGACTTACCACAACCACTTGTCCCCACTACACAGACAAATTCTCCTTCTTCAATATGCAAATTGATATCTTCTAGGACTATCAGTGAGCCGCGTTTAGTTAGCAATTGTTTAGATACTTGATTAACCTGTAAATACATATATTTATTAACATTAGCTATTTATTTTAGTTCCTAATCGATAGACCATTTACAGCTAAGGCGCAGTAATAACCGAAACAGTAAATCTATCGCTAACCCGATTAAACCAATAACAATTAATCCCACAAAAATTTCATCGGTTTTCAGAAATCTTTGAGCAACACTAATCCTACGACCTAAACCTTCTGTCGCTGCTACCAATTCCGCAACAATCACCAAGTTCCAAGATGCTGCCATATTAACGCGACAAGCATCAATTATGTTAGGGATAATAAAGGGGAAAATGACTTGTAGTAAAACTTGTAATCTTCTACCACCTAGAGTATAAGTAGTTTCGATTAGTTCTTGAGGAACAAACTTCACTGCATCCATCACCATTAAGGTATTAAAAAATAAAGTGCCGATAAAAATCAGCATAATTTTTGGCGTTTCATCTAAACCAAAATATAAAATTAGTAAAGGAATAAACGCAGGCGCCGGCATATAGCGGATAATCCCAATAATTGGTTCCAGTAAAGCCCGAATACTGGCAAAAGCCCCCATCAGTGTACCCAAAGGTATAGAAATAATTGCTACTAATAAAAAACCAGTCAGTACCCGAAACAAACTAAAGGTAATATCGGTTTGTAAATCTCCACTGACCCACAGACGCTGAAAAGCATTCCCAACCTGAATGGGAGTAGGAAGTAATAAAGGTGAGATTAAATTACTATTAGAAATAATCCACCATGTGACTAGAGGAAGACTAATTGACAAAAAAATTAAAGTCCTAGTCAAGGCTTTAGGAATATCTTCAGCAATGCGCCAAAAGACAGTGAATGGCAACATTTTTTGTTGATAAGGAGAATTACGGAGCTTTTTTTTGTTTAGCAGCATAGGCTTTGATAAAACGATCATCAAACAATTTGCTGGTGTCAGGTAATTGTTTTGCTAGTTTAGATTCCACTAGAAATTTACCAATTTCGCCAGCAGCATAATTTAGAGATTTCATATTGCTACCGGGGCGAAAAGCTTCTAAATTTTCTTCTATTGTAAATATTTTCGTTCCAGCGTCGTATTCCTGATATTCCTTAACCGATACGCCCGCACGTTTCGCCAAAATTTCGAGAGATTTTTCCCGATTTTTTTTGATAAAATCCAAAGTAGCAAACCAAGTATCCACCAAAGCTTGGACAGATTCGGGTTGTTTATCAATCAACTGGCGAGTCACTACTAAATGATCAGGAATTGCTCCAGGAAAGTCTTTGGAACTGAATAAGTCCTTGCTTCCAGGACGTGATAAAGCCTTGGTTGTGAATGGTGCAAAAACACAGACTGCATCAACTTTACCAGCCACAAAAGCAGCAGCAGCAGCACCTGTTTCTAATGGTTTGAAGTTAATATCTGCTTGGGTTAAACCTGCTTTTTTTAAACCTAGTAACAAGAGAAAATGGTCAACTGTACCTTCTTCGGCTGCAACTGTTTTCCCTTTGAGGTCAGCAATGCTATTAATTCCTTCACGAACAATAATTTTATCGTTGCCAGTCGAGTTATCGTTCACTAAAACTATAACTTGATCTGAACCACCAGCCACAGAGCTAATTGTATCATTCAACGTTTGGCTATTTACATTGAGTTGACCTGCTGTCAAGGCTTTGATGGAATCTAAATAGCCATCGAACCACTTTAAATTTACATTAACTTTCTGAGCTTCAAATAGCTTTTGTTCTTGTGCTATTTGCCAGGGAAACCAACCAGGCCAAGCGCTAAAACCCATAGAAATTCCAGTATTAGTTATAGCTGGGGGTGTAGAATCACTGGTTGTAGGAATTTGTGAATTATTACCGCAACTAACAACAAATAATAAACTTATACAGAATAAAGCGAAAAAAGATATAAATGCGCGGATGCTTCTCTGAATTTTTAGCATAAAAAATAGCTTTACTTGCTTTAATTGTTTATCCGAACTACAGAAATTTCTGTCGCCGAATTTTGCTTAAAACTTCCTTAGATGTACCCCTTATCAAATTACTACAGTTGGGGTCATTCCAGAGTATTCAGCCATAAGTATTTTTTGTAATGACTAGATATTTCATAGGTAAAAACTTATGATAGACATATTACTTAAGTATATAGTATCATCCCTCAGCCTGTTTTTTCTCTGCGCTCTCTGCGGACTCTGCGGTGAAAAAAGTTATTTATTTAACCACCCAGACACAGAGGATGTTTAGCCGCCTAAATTTTCAGATACCCATAAATCCACCCGATATGATAGCTGTAGGGGCAAGGCAATGCCTTGCCCCTACGCGCTTTAATGCTCAAAATGGGCAAGGCAATGCCTTGCCCCTACGCGCTTTAATGATCAAAAGCTACTACCATTTATGGAACAAGCTTTCAAGCTGGGGACAGTCTGTACCATAAGACAGAAAGGTTTATGGCAATTTGGTAAAGAACAATAGATAGAATAAACAGAGTCAGCCTTGATATCTAATCGCCAAAGCCTACATATCTCATGGATTTTGCTAATCTTGCATCCCAGTTAAATGCTGGAACGATTTTGCCAGAGGGAATTGTGATTCTCACCCTCTTGGGGGTTTTGATTGTTGATTTGATTTTAGGGCGTACATCCTCACGCTGGATTGGATATCTGGCGATCGCCGGGTTACTAAGTTCGATTGTCGCCCTGTATTTTCAATGGGACAGCACTAATCCCATCTCCTTTAGCGGTGAATTTAACAGTGACGACCTCAGTATTGTCTTTCGCGGTATCATTGCTTTGTCTGCCGCTGTGACTATATTGATGTCCATTCGTTACATTGAACAGAGTGGCACCGCTTTAGCGGAATTCATCGCGATTTTGCTCACAGCTACCTTGGGAGCAATGTTTCTCTCTGGGGCTAGTGAGTTAGTGATGATTTTCATCTCACTAGAAACACTGAGTATTTCCTCTTATTTGTTGACAGGTTATACCAAGCGTGACCCACGCTCCAATGAAGCGGCGCTGAAATACTTGTTGATTGGGGCTTCGAGTACAGCGGTATTTTTATATGGGGTATCGCTGTTGTATGGTCTATCGGGTGGACAAACGGAACTGAGTGCGATCGCCAATGGTATCGCCACAGCTAAGGTCGGTCAATCCCTAGGCTTAGTCATAGCCCTTGTATTTGTGATTGCAGGTATTGGCTTTAAAATCTCCGCCGCACCCTTCCACCAGTGGACACCAGACGTTTATGAAGGCGCACCCACTCCAGTGATTGCCTTTTTATCTGTCGGTTCCAAAGCGGCTGGATTTGCCTTAGCGATTCGCTTACTGACCGTAGTCTTCCCCCTCGTGGCTGACGAATGGAGGTTTGTCTTTACCGCCCTCGCCGTGCTAAGTATGATCTTGGGTAACGTAGTCGCCCTCGCCCAAACCAGCATGAAACGGATGTTAGCTTATTCATCCATTGCCCAAGCTGGGTTTGTGATGATTGGCTTGATTGCGGGTACAAATGCGGGATATTCCAGTATGATTTTTTACCTGCTGGTCTATTTGTTCATGAACCTGTGCGGCTTTACCTGTATCATTCTGTTCTCTCTACGGACGGGAACTGACCAGATTGCGGAATACTCCGGTTTGTATCAAAAAGACCCACTCCTCACCCTGGCGTTGAGCATCTCCCTGCTTTCCTTGGGTGGGATTCCCCCACTAGCGGGATTTTTCGGGAAGATTTACTTGTTCTGGGCTGGTTGGCAAGCCGGTCTTTACTGGTTAGTCTTGTTAGGTTTAGTGACAAGTGTCGTCTCCATCTACTACTACATTCGTGTAGTCAAAATGATGGTCGTCAAAGAACCTCAAGAAATGTCGGAAGTGGTGCAAAATTATCCCGACATCAATTGGAATTTGCCTGGGTTTAGACCTTTGCAAGTTGGGCTAATTGTGACCTTAATTGCCACTTCTATCGCGGGTATTTTGTCAAATCCGCTGTTTACCCTGGTAAATAATTCCGTTGCCCATACTCCAATTTTACAAGCAACAAAAATTGTGAGTACTCAGGCTAGCGTGATTACCACAAAACTGCCAGAACAATTGTAGGCTTAATCGCCAACTTGATCAATGTCTAGGGGTACGGCTAATAACCGTGCCCCTGATTTTCTCCCCCTCAACGGCCGATTTCTACATCTTCGAGAATACCGAGTGCATCCGGGACAAGGACGGCTGCGGAGTAATAGGCGGTGACGAGGTAGGACATGATCGCCTTTTCACTAATACCCATAAATCGCACAGACAAGCTGGGTTGGTATTCGTCGGGGATACCAGTTTGGTGTAGCCCAATCACGCCTTGGTCTTCCACACCGGTGCGGAGTGCAAGGATAGAACTAGTCTGGTTTCTAGTAATCGGGATTTTGTTACAAGGAAGAATAGGTACATTGCGCCAGGTGATTACCTTACTCCCATCCATGTCAATGCTTTCTGTGGAGATACCCAAACGGTTACACTCCCGACCGAAGGCTGCAATAGTGCGAGGATGAGCCAGAAAAAACTTCGTCTTGCGCCGACGGGTAATCAGTTCATCAAGGTCATCGGGAGTGGGGCGACCGCTGCGGCTGTAGATACGCTGTTTGAGGTCAGCATTGTGCAGCAACCCAAATTCGCGATTGTTGATCAACTCATGTTCTTGACGTTCCCGCAAAGCCTCTATCGTCAGCCGCAATTGTTGTTCCGTCTGGTTGTACGGTTCATTGTACAGATCCGCAACGCGAGTATTTACCCGCAACATAGTCTGAGCAATGCTCAACTCATATTCCCGGGGTGAGAGTTCGTAGTCAACAAATGTTCCCGGTAACGTCGTCTCTGTGCTATGATTAGAGGAAAAGGCGATTAAAGCTTCACCGTACTTGTTTTGTGGTTGTGCGGCGCGATTCCTCAACTCCTCAAGGTGAGCCTGCAAAGTCTGCGACCGGTTGAGCAGTTCCCGAAACGCCTGCTGTGGTAGCGCCAATACCGTGGTTCGGGTCACAGCCTGGATGGTGAATTTCCAAGTTCCTTCTGGCTCCACCAACGCCTGATCACCGAAATGGTCGCCGTCCGCCAGCATATCCAACAGAGGCTGCTGGTCATATTTGCCAATACCAATCTTGTTCACCTTGCCATGAGCAATTAAGAATAGCCGCTCGGCTGGTTGACCTGATTGGACTATAATATCACCAGGTGCGAACTCTTGTTGCACAAACCGACCCGCCAAGGCGCTTAACACCTCAGTGTCCTCAAACCCTCGCAGCAATGGTAACTCACAAAGTTCTTGGGGAATTACCTGTACCGTCGTTCCGGTGTTGGTGAAAGTAACTCGCCCATCACCCACGGTATAGGTCAAGCGACGGTTTAGCTGATAGGTGCCACCCTGCGTCTGCACCCACGGCAACATCTTCAACAACCACCGTGAGGTAATTTCCTGCATCTGTGGTGCAGATTTGGTGGTCGTGGACAAATTTCGGGCAGCATCTTTACTCAAACTCAGTTGAGGTTGTCTGCTCTCAACATCCAAACCCGAATCATTAGAATACGTCATAGAACCTCGCGGTAAGTGGGAAACTCAGTGTCTTTAGACCGCTCGTGGGAAACGACTCTTTACAGCAGTTTTCATCTATTTAGACCACAAGCTGATATTTGTATTTCTTTCTTCCTTCCCTACGGGACGCTCCGCGAATGCGCCTTCTCTGCGAGACGCTCCGCGAATGCGCCTTCCCTACGGGACGCTGCGCGAATGCGTGAGATATAAAGATGTGGTTCATTTACCGAAAGCTTGGGTCTAGAGCCGCCGTTCTTCTAGGACGGCTTTTTGGTAAAATAGTGGCAACAGGCAGGGCATTGTCTGTCGGGCTAGGTGATGTAAGACGGGCTATGCCTGCTATTGCTGTTTGAATCCAGAATCCCTGAACTTTCAGATCAGGGAGTATGTCAATAAAAATGCCTGATCCAATAGGTGAGAGGTTAAGACTATAACCATTTTGTCAATGAGTAATTATACCAATTTAAACAAAGAATGCGACAGATAGATTGGGTAGGGGCGCAAGGCCTTGCGCCCCTACAGATTATCGATTTATGGCAAAGATTTTTTGAATTGGTATTACGCCCAATTTTCTACGTAATTACTCATTGACAAAAATCATTCACCTTAACCTCTGATGAATCTGATGAATAAATATTTAACTAACGCCCAATTTCGACATCTTCAAGAATGCCAAGTGCGTCAGGAACAAGGACAGCTGCGGAGTAGTAGGCGGTGACGAGGTAGGAGATGATCGCCTGTTCGGTGATGCCCATGAAGCGGACAGATAGGCTAGGTTGGTATTCATCGGGGATACCAGTTTGATGTAAACCGATTACCCCTTGTTTTTCTAGACCAGTGCGGAGCAAGAGAATAGAACTAGTGCGATTATTGGTGATGGGTATCTTATTGCAGGGGAAAATTGGTACACCGCGCCAAGCTGTGACCTGAGCGCCGTTAATATCTACGCTGGTAGGATAGACACCCACGCGGTTGGCTTCCCGACCGAAAGCAGCGATTGTCCGGGGGTGAGCCAGGAAGAATGCCGGTTCTTTCCATATCGTCGCTAGCAATTCGTCTAGGTCATCGGGGGTAGGTGCGCCACCACGGCTGTAGATGCGGTGTTTGAGGTCGGCGTTGTGCAGCAACCCGAATTCGCGGTTGTTGATCAACTCGTGTTCTTGACGTTCCCGCAATGCTTCGACAGTCAGCCGCAATTGTTCTTCCGTCTGATTGTAGGGTTCGTTGTAGAGATCGGCGACCCGGGTACTCACGCGCAACACGGTTTGGGCGAGGCTCAACTCATATTCCCTGGGTGAGAGATCGTAATCAACGAAGGTTCCCGCCAATGCAGTCTCTTGGGGATGATCAGTTGTCAGCTCAATCGCGGCTTCACCTTGGGCATTCTGTGGCTGGCTCAGGCGATCGCGAAACTGTTCAACATGAGTTCGCAACGCTTCGGACTGAGCGATCAGCCCTTCAAACACCTGTTGGGGTAGCGATAAGACTATGGTTCTGGTAATCGCCTTGAACGTGTATTGCCAGGTGTCCTCGGACTGCACCACAGTTTCATCGCCGAAATGGTCGCCGTCGGCCAGCACATCCAACACGATTTGCTCGTCATACTTGCCAACACCAATCTTATTCACTTTACCATGAGCAATCAGGATGATGCGATCAGCCGGTTGACCAATTTCGACAATCACATCATCTGGGGCGAACTCCTGCTGCACAAACTGGTTTGCCAACGAGGTCAATACTTGCGTGTCTTCAAACCCTCTGAGCAATGGTAACTCAGTCAGTTCCTGGGGAATCACCTGCACCGTCGCTCCGACGTTGGTGAAACTGATCCGCCCATCACCCACGGTATAAGTAAACCGTCGGTTGACGCGATATACGCCACCCTTGGTTTGCACCCACGGTAACAGTCTTAACAACCACCGCGATGTAATTTCCTGCATCTGCGGTGCAGATTTGGTCGTCGTCGCCAAATTTTTGGCAGCCCCTGTACTCAAACTCAACTGGGGCTGCTGACCTTCAACATTCACATTGGAATCACTAGAATAAGTCACAACTTCATCCTCCAAGTTCTAGTTAGTAAGAAACCGATCTCAAATGAATTACTAATTTGTGTAATTGGTAATTCGTAATTCGTAATTAAAACGCAGAACAACTCAATTGATTCCTTGCTCTGAGCCACTTAGCTTGCTTATAAAACTTGCTAAGGATAGGTTCCGGGTTAATTACGAATTACGAATTATCAATTACCAATTATTCTGACCCTAGATCCCCTGCACCGATCAACGAGCTGATACGTGCAGTCGAGGTGCCCAGCCCTGTGGGACCACCAAGGAACTGTTTTGACGAAATAATTGACTCAGCCTTGTCGGTCGGTATGGACTGAATGCTGTCCTCACCAGTCTTAGATATAGATGGCGTGCCAATCTTTGCTGCTGAAGTACCTAGCCCATTGAGGACACCAATTAACTGTTTTGACAAAATAGCCTTCTCGGTGGGTATGGATTGAATGCTTCTCTCATCAGTCTTAGATGATGGCGTGCCAATCTTTGCCGCCGAACTACCTAGCCCATTGAGGACACCAACCAACTGTTTTTGTACTTCTGCGGGGGCTGAGGAGTCTAACGCTGTAGGGAGATTGAACAGGTTCCTGGGGCTTGGATCGCGTCCAAATTCAGATTCTTTATAGTAACTAGTTCCCAACTGCCATTTGAGGAAGCCACACATCAAGAACTGTAGTTGTTCGACATATCCAAATAGCTTCTGGCGATCACTTGTGTCTAGGTTGAAGTCCTCACAGAGGACTGGTAATTCGGTAGCGACGATGTGTTCAAACTCACGCACCCGTGCCGTAATCAGGTTGTTGACAACCTCAACAGCTTGCGCTAAGTCGCAGTCAAGAAAATGCTGAGTGACCAACACGCCATTGGAAAGTAGCCCTTCGGATTCAATTTCTTTTTGATAGGAAATGATGTCGTTGGTTAAACCAAAAACATCGCCAGCCGCGTTGTACAGGCTACGTATAGGTGGAGTGTCATAAAGTTCAGGGGGTGTTTTGTCGCTGTTGTTCAACAGCACCAAGAAGTCAAAACCTATTGTCTTAATGCGTGTCTCTATGTAATCGATTGGGTCTGGGATGCGATTCTGTATCTGGTTGTCGAGTTGCCACACCCAACTTTCAAATGTTTCTGTTAGGGCGCAACGCACCTGCTGCTTTGTGTCAGCAGTCAGAGAACCAGCCATGCTCTGCCATAGATCAGCCAAGCCACGTTCGCATGGATCGGCTGGCAGCAGAAGAGGGGCAGAATCGCTAGATATCAATGCCAACAGTCGAGCAAGGAACACTCTTCCCCCTACTATGTCACGGGTAGCTAAGTAGCGTGCCTCAAAGTAACCATCGAGATAGAAACCCCAAACATTGCATTTTGTCATCACATCGTACACCGCAGTGGGAGCTTTCGGATAAATTAATGCACAATCCAACGCCGTATCAAGAGCATCAAACTTACGTTCATCCCAAAAACTGATACCAGGAATCCCTATCATTCCCATTTCGTAAGCCCATTGCTTAGAAGTCCGTCGCCCTTCATCCAGGTGAGGATTCAGCCCTGTAGAAAACGGCATATAAAACTCTGGTAGGGTAATTGCCCCCACAGTCTGGAAAGGAACGTAATTATAGGTTCTTACCCTTAATCCCATCGCAGATGGCGATAAGCCAGCACGCGCCAGGGCAGTATTTAAACGCTTAGTGACAAGTTGTGCCTCATCTTGCTCCGATTCGCCTGGTAGGTATCGGCCACCAGGTCGGGTTTCCCACTCCAAATCCCCAGCCATCCAGTCTCGGAGTGCCTTGACATAGAGCAACACTCGCTGACGCGCCGCACCATCCAGCCCATACTCATCCAACAGTGGAGGGAGTTCCATCGTCATAGTATGCTCGAACTGGTACAGTCGTGAGGTCACGAGGTCATTGACGAAGTTCACAGCTTCCTGTATTTTGGTATTTAGGAAGTGTTCCGCCACGATTACACAGTTATTGATCCTGCCTTCATCGATGTCCTTCTGGTAGGAAATGATGTCGTTACGTAGACCTACGGTGTCACAGAAGATGTCGTTTAGCACCCGGATAGGCCGCTTATCGTAGATCTCTGGTGGAATCTCCGCCGCCAGGGAGTGTTCGACTAAATCCGCAGACCAAATCATCCCGCTGATTATACGGCGTATCTTGATGTACTCAACTGGATCAAGAATTCGTTCCTGGTTCTTGTTTTTGTTAAACAGCTCTCGCAAGCTGGCCTCAGACATGATTTGTATGTGTTCTACAAATCGCTGTCGCCAATGCACAGACATAGTAGGCGCGGTACGAGGCCACAAATCAACTAGGGCAAACTCCGTCGGGTTCTGGGGTTCTGGTATGGGTGTGTCTAGAACGGTGGGCATAAAGGACAGCAGTCGAGAGAGATATGCCTTAGCCTCTCCTAGATCCTTGTTTCCCACCTCAAAGGCTTGAGCGAAGTAGTCATCTACAAACCATCCCCAAATATACCAATCAGTGATCAAGTCCAACTCAGGAGCAGGTGCATCTGGGTGAGTGGCTGCAGCAAAAGCGGCGAAATCCATCTTATCAAAAGTTTTCTCATCCCATACTGCATCGTCGTCCGATCCGAGGATACCCACCTTATATGCCCACTCCTTGCTGTGTAGGCGCGCACCCTCTAGGTTGGGGTTTACGCGGGCTGGCCATGGCATATAAAAATCCGGTAATTCAAAAGGTAGCATATTTTATATCTATTACTCCCGAATTTTCTCGCTGCGTTGCTGAGGCTCGTCTTGGGCTTCCTCTTCTGAGCCAAGTGCCCATGCCTTGGAATGCACTCGCGCTGCTTCCAGGTTTGGGTTGAGCCGCGCCGGCCAAGGCATGTAAAAGTCCGGCAGTTCAAACGGTTGCATGATCTGCGTGTCACCTTCTCTGAGGTCTGTGTTTTTTGAAGCATGACAACTTAACCATCAGCTATAAGCTTACAGGATGATTAATCAATTATTTATTATTTGATTCATCAGTATATTAAAATAATATCATTTGTTAAATAAAATTAACTTATAATTAAGGGTTTTCAACCCAGGTCGGTGGGTAAAGTCTTGTGTAGACGCGGTTTCTAACCGCCAATGTGAGTAGTAAATTAGACTTTTCAAACATCCTTTTAGACTTCAGCCATAGGCAAGTCTGAGTAGTTCAATCTACACCCTCAGCTTTGATCGGAATCTTGATCACAAACTCCGCACCTTCTCCTGGTACAGAGTTACAGATTAATGGCTCTTCCGTACTTAGCGTGCTGAATTTATTAAATAATCAGATTGAAACCCTTGCAGAGCTAAGATAATAGCCATTATTTTCTGTATTTTATATCATATTGCTAGAAATTAAATTATGAACGCCTGTAAGCCTTGCTTTTAAAGCAAATTTATAGACTTTAATTGATAATTAAGCACGCTAAGTACGCAAGAACCATATTCTGCAGCGTGGGTCAGATTACCATGAATACAACCAACTGGATTATTGATTTCATGAGCCACTCCTGCTACTAATTGGCCAAGCGCAGACATTTTTTCTTTCTGTATTAAATGAAGCTGGGATTTTTGTAGTTCTTCTAAAGCCTGGGAAAGTTCTGCTGTTCTTTCTTCAACTTGTTTTTCTAAAGTTTTTGTTAAATTCCGTAGTTGAAGATGGGTTTTAATCCGAGCTAAGACTTCCTGTTCCTGAAAGGGCTTGATGATGTAATCCACAAAAAAGGCAATACTACCGGTCTCTTCATCATAAGAAATGGGCGCTCTCATATAAAAACTTTCTCCATTTTCAGCAAACACTGCTAAAGGATATTCCATTGACGGAGGCAGGGAACCCAGATAATAATGATAGAAATCTAAAGCGGGTTTACCATCTATTTCATACACAATATTTTTATCTACCTTGGTCACTTTGCTGCGTTTACCTATAGGACGCCAACCACTGGCTATACCGTGGGAAAACAATATAGCACCAGAAAATAGCAATATTGGTACAGAATCACTTAACACTTCTGTGTTAAAGAATTGATATGTATTTTCATATCTTGATTGATCCGCCGCCAAACCACCAAATATTGGCACATTTTGACCCAATGCTAGCTTTAAGCCATTTAAAATGGACACACCACTAGTAGTTAGGCTCTCAGGATGAGTTAAACATAACTGCGGCGCTGCTGTGCTTTTTGCTTTTGCTTGTTCTACAGCTTGTTTGGTTGCAGTTATAGGGTCAACAGAAACTTTGCGCCCAATTCCTGCATGAATTTGCACTTCATCTGAGCAAAACAACATTAAAGTTATTGAGTCTTGCTGAAACTCCAACACTGAGGAGATTTCCCCATCCGTAGTTCCACCAATCAACTCAATTCCTGGAAAACCCTGATTAATTTGTTGCAATATTAGGGAATGCTCAAAGTCAATGGCTGCAAATAAAATCCCCGCCTGTGGGATATCGCCTGCTAGAGACGAGGTGCATTGCTGAACAACTTCTTCAACTGCTGAGAGAGAATCTGGATCGTTACTGTGACCTACTACTACTTTAAACATAAATTCATGTATTATGATGGATAATTATTGGTCTACATGAATATAGTTCCCAAATGTTGAGCAATATTTCACAGAATTTGTATATAAAAAACTCCACCCACAACGGGATAGAGTTTTAGGGCATGGGGAATAAGGCATAGGGCATAGAGAAAAGTCACCAATGCCCTATGCCCTATGCCCTATGCCTATTTTCATGGCTCCTGGTGTACGCCGCGAATGACGGCTAATTAGAACTCTCTATAGGAATGGTAATCGTAAACTCTGAACCCTCTCCTATTGCTGAATGTACTTCGAGAGTACCCCCATGTTTTTGCACAATAATTTGATGGCTAATTGATAACCCCAATCCTGTCCCTTTTCCTACAGGTTTGGTGGTGAATAAATGCTCAAATATTTTTTCTTGGACGACCTCTGACATTCCCACCCCATTATCTTTAATCTTAATTAAAATATGATTTTTATCTTCAGTTAGGAAGGTTTGAATTATAATTTTATTAGGATTAGCTGCAACTTCGCGATAGCTCCGCCCTAAATTAGACTCTTCTAAAGCATCAATGGCGTTAGCTAACAAATTCATAAATACCTGATTCAGTTGTCCTGGGTAGCATTTTATTTCAGGTAAATCGCCGTAATTTTTGATGACTTCAATCGCGGGATGAGTATCTGATGCTTTTAATCGATGTTGGAGAATTAAGATAGTGCTTTCGATGCTATCATGAATATTAAAAGGAATTTTAATGGTGCTATCAGCACGAGAGAAACTTCTTAAAGAAACACTCAGATCACAGATACGGTCTACTCCCGATTCCATTGATATGAGGATTTTGGGTAGGTCTTTGAGGAGATAATCCAACTCAATTTTGGTTGCATGTTGGGCAATTTCCACAGGCGTTGCTTGGTTTTTATAGAGATGGATATGCTCGATTAGGTCTTGCACATATTTTTGAGCATAGGTGAGATTCCCCCGAATAAAGCCAGCAGGATTGTTAATTTCATGAGCCACCCCGGCGACTAATTCTCCTAGAGTAGACATTTTTTCACTCTGTACCAACTGTAGTTGGGATTGTTGTAACTGGTATAAGGTGGAACTAAGCTCTGCTGCGCGTTGTTCTAGTTTTTGGTTGAGGTGACGCAATTTTAGGTGAACATTGATCCGAGCTAAGACATCTTCCTGTTGAAACGGCTTGGTGATATAGTCTACTGCACCGAGACTTAAACCTGTAACTTTATCCACTACATCCGATAGGGCGGTCATAAAGATGACTGGGATATCTTGGGTAACTTCTTTTTCTTTGAAGCGCCGACATGTTTCAAAGCCATCGATTCCCGGCATCATGACATCTAATAAGATTAAATCAGGGGTGATTACCTGTAATTTCTCCAGGGCACTCTCCCCACTTTTAGCAACCAAGACTCGAAAACCTGATGCTTGCAAGAAATCAAACAAGACTTTGGCATTGTTCGCGTTATCATCTACAATCATAATCAAATTTTGTTTATCAGTAATCATATTTAAATTTGTTAAATATACTGTTTAACTAACTTGACAATGGCTTCTTCATCCAATTCTTGAGTTAGTTCTAGAAGTTTGGCACTAAATGGCAAGTACTTGCTGTTTAACTGCTGTATATGATGAGCTTCCTGCTCAACCCCTACAATATCGCCAATTCTGGCAGCATTCCACAGATCTTGCAATTCTTCTGCAGGGGGAACTATCCAGTCCGAAGGAGTATGACTCAAAACAGTCTTGGCTGCTAGAATAGTTGCACTACCTGCTTCATAAATCCAAGAGAGTCCCAAGTGCATCTGTATTTGTTCTAACAGGATGTCTGATTGCACAGGCTTGGGTAGAAAATCATTGCAGCCTGATGTGTAACTTTTTTGTTGGTCAAAGTTAAATACACTGGCAGAAGAGGCGATAATGATGAGATTCTCCAATTCTGGACAAGAACGCAACTTTTGTGTCATTTCCAAACCATTGAGTATAGGCATAACGATGTCAGTGATGATCAAATCAGGATGCCAAACATGAGCTTTTTCTAATCCCTCTTGCCCGTTGACTGCTACCATTAATTCAAAACCTAGGGGTTCTAATAGATTAACAATGAGGGAGCGATTTTCCCAATAGTCATCGACTACAAGAACCTTTTTCGGCTGACCTTCATAGCCGATAATGTTATTGATGGGATTGCTAGCACCCGACTCAATCCATTGTTCTGATTCTTGTAAGTCCACATCAAACCAAAACTTGCTGCCTTTTCCTAAGCTACTCTCTACCTTGATTTCACTATCCATCATGTGTAAGATTTGTTGACTAATAGCAAGCCCTAGTCCGCTTCCTTCTGTCATATACTGCTTGTCGCCCACTTGTTCAAATGGCAGGAATATTTTGCCTAATTGCTCTTGATTTATCCCAACCCCTGTATCTTCAATTTGAAATCTAATTCTGGTTATCGCTAATTTTTGATTTTGGCTATTTCCTGTTAATACATCAGGGATTGTGTTATGATAATCATCATGATGATTATGGGAATTAATCAGTACGCCGACCTGAAAATTTACGCCACCTTGATTTGTGAATTTGATGGCATTACCTAACAGATTAATTAATACTTGACGCAAGCGTTTTTCATCAGCAAATAAGGCAATCGGTAGTTGATTAAGTTCTTGGTATGTGAAGCTAATTTCTTTGTCTTCGGCTCTGATGCGGCAGATTTCTACAATACCTTTAACAAAGGTAGCAAAGTGAAAATCTGTGAAAGATAAATCAAGTTTCCTAGCTTCGATTTTTGATAAGTCGAGAATATCGTTGATTAGGGTCAACAGATGAGAACCACACTGATAAATAATGCGAATGCTATCTTTTTGTTTAGGACTGGCGGTTTTGTCGCGTTGGAGAATTTGAGCGTAGCCTAAAATGCCGTTGAGAGGTGTCCGCAATTCATGGCTCATGTTTGCTAAAAATTCGCTTTTGGCTTTGTTGGCACTATCAGCAACTTCTTTCGCAGCTTTTAACTCAGCGGTGCGTTCCTCAACTCGCATTTCTAGTTCGTCAAAAGATGCTTCCAACTGTGCGGCCATTTTGTTAAAAGATTGAGCCAAGCTTTCAAGTTCATTTATCCCCTTAATCTGGACTCTTTGTCCTAGTTCTCCAG
This sequence comes from Gloeotrichia echinulata CP02, assembly GCA_038087035.1. NCBI lineage: Bacteria > Bacillati > Cyanobacteriota > Cyanophyceae > Nostocales > Gloeotrichiaceae > Gloeotrichia > Gloeotrichia echinulata. The sequence goes on from CP051187.1 coordinate 3,692,564, forward strand.
AGGCGATCGCCATACTTGCTGCTGTTAATTCCAAAATGGGTTTGGTAATCCAGCGGGATGTCAAAATGCCGATGACAATAGCGAATACCAATGCTATTAAACATAGCAATATACTGGTGCGAGTATTGGCTTTAACGTCTGCCATAAACTCAGATTCTGGCACAACAACAACCACTAACCAATCCAGACCAAATTTATCCTGCCAATGGTTGACTTGGACATATTGCCGCTCACCTTTGAAGGTAAAATTCAATTCTTGGCTATCTTTAATAGCTGTAAATTTACTAAACTTTTGCAGCAAATATTCTGCTGTTTCTTTCATCAATAAATCTTTACTATTTAATGCCGATAGCCTTTGCGTTTTGCCATTAATCACATTGTATGGTCGTTCTCCAGTGGAAGAAGCTACTATTAAACCAGACCGCTCTAAAATTAATATTTTGCCATTTTCACCAGGTTTTAATTTATATAAAAATTTACTAATTTGTGACAAAATTAAATCTATCCCAATGACCCCAAGAGGCTTTTTATTTGCATCATAAAGCGGATAGCTAGAAGAAATAGATAAAATCTCTGGTTTATCTTCCCATTGATAAATTTTAGTCCATAGAGGTTTGCCCATTTTTATGGCATCTTTATACCAAGCTTCTTGACGAGGGTCATATTTTTTTTATCCCTATCAAACGGCTGCGATTTCCTTGGGAGTCTGTAGTATAAATATAAAGTTTACCGATAGATTTTTTGGCGGAGACTTCATTAATTAATAGTTTGCCATTATCTAGGCGTTCTATGGCAATAAATTCTCCTTGAGGATTAGCAAAATTAATGTAGCCAATATTAAACACCTGCATTTGTTTCCAAAAGTAATTTCCTGTGTTTTGCAGGTTATTTAAATCTATCAGCCCTAGCTTGATAGCATGGGTATTGATCTGGTTAATCTGAGGCGGAGTTGCTAAATAGCTATCAAGGTGTTGTTCAACGAGGGTGTTGACTTTTACCATTAACTGATTAGCAAGCTCATTGACTGCTCTTTCGCCATTTTTCCAAGAAAGATAACCCACTAGTCCCACCGCGCCAAATACTTGGATGACAAAGGGGACAATGAGGATGAGCTGCAAAGGTAATTTATGCGAATGATGAACACCAGGATGCTTCATGCTTTTCGGTTTTCTACTGCTGGGAAAGTGTATAGTATTTTTCCTGCATTAGTTTGCCCATTCTCCCAGCTTTGATATCATTAACCTAACCTGCTACGACTCAAGCGCTACAGGTATATTACGGCGGGTTTCAATATACTAGGATTTATATATTGACAAAAACAATCAAATATGTAATTAAGTTTATTTGCATATTTAGTTACTCAGTTTATTACTTTAGATAGATACATAATTTTGCAACTGTAATTACACAGATAATTTCTTATCTAGGACTCTAGCAAGTTAACTGTGATACTTTGTTCTTCGTGAGGACTGAAGTCCTGACTAACAACAAAGTATCACAAACCACGCACAATTAACTTGTCAGAGTACTAGGACTATAACCCCCTGCCAATTTTGATAGGCAAAAGAAGAAGCCGCACCATACTGCGTAGGTTTTGAGGGTTAAAAGTATTTAACAATACCCAGGTATTCACGTAAGCCAATTCCCAGACCAGCTTTGAAGAAATTGTAAATTCTCAAATGTAATTCAGTAAACCTGCTTTACAGACCTAGATAGTGTAAATAAGAATAATAATCTCAGCGAAGTAAAATTCCTGAATCCAGCCCGTTCATACTGTCATAGGTAAAAATAGTGAGTAGAGGAGAAATAAAACGATGAGGGACCTTTATCTGTTGGCAGCAAGTTTGTTAACAGGATGGGCAATACCAGCATCGACTCTTCCACATCTGTCGATTATCCTGCCAGAAAATTCTCGAATCCAGTCGAATTTCCAACAGGTTTCGCAGCTAACAATAGGTGAGAGAATCATTTCCCCTGTGGATATATCATTATCGCAATTGAGTAATCAGGCTTTGCAACCCCTAAAGCCATTACCAGTGTCAAGAGCATCATTACTTAACCCCAGTGCTAAAATATCTAGCCGTGTACTGGTATCTGGTAGTCAACTTTACTACCAAAGATTAGCGGCTCTGAAAACAGGTCAGATTTATAAACGTGTCGATGATGATAGCTTGCAATCATTATGGGAGTCAGGCAAAAAGAGTCAACTAACCTATGAGGACTGGAAAAATTTATTAGCTTTGGAAGCCAAAGCACTAGCCCAAGGTCAAGGCGCAAATCATCTCAGCATCTTAGTAGGTGATTCTTTGAGCATGTGGTTTCCCAAAGAAAAACTGCCTGCTGGTAAAATTTGGCTGAATCAGGGTATATCTGGAGACACTTCAAATGGTATCTTCAAAAGATTAGTGGCATTTTCAGCAACTCGACCGGATGTAATCTACATCATGGCGGGAATCAATGACTTACGCAAGGGTACTACTGATGAAGTAATTTTGCGTAATCATCGCCAGATTATGCGCCGCTTACGCCAGACTCACCCAAAAGCGGAAATTATTATCCAATCAATTTTGCCTACTCGCCTACCGACAATTCCCAATAGACGAATTCGTCATCTTAACGCACAATTAGCCGTCATCGCCAAAGAAGAAGGAGCTAATTATCTGAATATCCATAATTGGTTTACAGACTTTGAAGGAAATTTGCGCTTTGATCTAACCACAGATGGATTACATCTGTCGCCAGAGGGGTATGATGTTTGGCGCGCGGCACTAGAGCAAATGGAATTAAAGTTAACTAAGCGGTAAAACTGAGCGATTTTTGACACTCCTCTACCTGAAGGCGAGAGAATTCTGAAAAAGTAAAGCTTTAGTAAACCTTAATTCGTAATGGCTGTGCCAAACAGCCTCTAAACATTCCGGTAAAACCATTCTGCTTACTTTAATTTTCTGATGAAAGTCACTCATAGCGATTTAATTGCCATCCGTTCTGTCATTGAACGCCAACTGCAGGCCTTTCAACAGGACGATTCTGTACGCGCATTTGCTTTTGCTAGTCCGGAAATTCAAGTGCAATTCCGTAGCCCAGAAAACTTTCTGCAGATGGTAAAGTTGGGCTATCCGGCGGTTTATCGTCCTCGGTCTGTATTATTTGAGGAAATCACAACCATTCAGGGATTTGTAACTCAGCCAGTGTTGTTACTTGCTCCTGATGGAGTTCCCGTAAGAGGATTGTATTTGATGGAAAAACAGCCCGATGCTACCTGGAAAATTAACGGGTGCTTTCTCGTTCCTGTGGAAGCCGAGATTATTTAATTTGGGGATTGGGTTGAGTCAGAACTTCTTGATTTAAAACCTGATTTAATTTACCGCTGCGATAACCTTCTAAATCCAGAGTTACGTAGATAAATCCCAAATTTTGGAATGCGGAAACTACGGAAGTTAAATCCGTCATTAACACAAAATCTTTAATTTGTTCTGGAGGTAATTCAATTCGTGCTGTATCGCCAACGGATCGCACGCGCAAATTTTTCACACCCAGCTTTCGCAAGAAAATTTCTGCTCGACCAACTCGTTGTAACTTAGCGATAGTAATCTCTTCTCCATAGGGGAAACGGGAACTGAGACAGGGTTGAGCTGGTTTATCCCACCAAGGTAAACCAAGTTGTTGCGAAAGTTCACGGACTTCGGCTTTACTAACACCGATTTCAGCTAAAGGCGATCGCGCACCTCTTTCTGACGCAGCCTGAATTCCTGGGCGATAATCGTGCAAATCATCAGCATTCACGCCATCCACCACATAGGGATAACCCAACTCCATTGCTAAAGGCTTGAGAGTATCGTGCAATTCGCTTTTGCAAAAATAACAGCGATTTACAGGGTTAGAGGTGTAATTGGGATTTTCCATCTCATGAGTCTCGACGATTTTATGAGGAATCCCAATAGTCGCGGCTTGAATTGTCGCATCTTCCAACTCTTCTGGCAACAGCGAGGGAGAAACAGCCGTCACAGCCAAAGCGCGATCGCCCAACACATCATAAGCAATCTTCGCAACCAAAGTACTATCAACGCCCCCAGAGTAAGCAATCAACGCCTGCTCCATTTCGCCAAATAAAGCTTTTAGTCCTTCAAGTTTTTCTGTCAGCATCATTTCCAAATTCCTGCCCAAAACCCTATACCACCCAACACATACTATTGTAGTCAGTTGTCATTTGTCATTTGTCAGTTGTCAGTTGTCATTACTCATTACTCATTACTCATTACTCATTACTCATTACTTATCCCCCCAATCCCCAATCCCCAATCCCCTATGTCACTGGTTGACTATATTTTGCTAACAAATTTCCTAACAGCGGTAAATCAATCGGCTTACAAATATAATCATTGACACCAGCAGCCAGACAAATTTCGCGATCGCCTTTCATGGCCATAGCTGTTTGGGCAATTATCGGAATCATCCGATACTGCTGATTTTCTCGCAGCTGCTGCACTAGGTCGAGTCCATTTTCATCTGGCAGGTGTACATCGATTAAAATTACTGCTGGAACTAACTTTGTCAGCACTTCCCACATTTTGGCAGCATTTTCTACCAAAGTCACTTGATAGCCCAATCTACCTAGGTAAACTTCCATCATTTTGGCGTTGGGTACGTCATCTTCCAGTAATAAAATTTCTCTAGACGAACTTGGGGTGATGGGTACAGGTGATGAAGATGAGGAGGGAGTTGCTTCGCCATCTGATTGATCTGGCTCATTTTCGCCTACTGCGGCCATTGGCGTCAGGGGAAGTACGATGATAAACTTCGAGCCGCGATCAATTTCCGATTCCACTTCCACATAACCACCGTGAATCTGAGCCAGTTTCAAAGTCACCGCTAACCCTAAACCGGTGCCTTCCTCGCGACTAGTGTGGGGGTTAGCAATTTGGAAATAGGGTTGAAATAGTTGAGCCTGGTCTTCTTTGGAGATGCCAGCACCAGTATCCCAAACTGTGAAATGTACAAATTCACCTATACCAAAGACCTTTAAGCCAACAGTTCCTGTATTAGTAAATTTTAGCGCGTTAAAAAGGAGATTCAACAGCATTTGCTTGAGTCGCAAGGGGTCAGCTACCAGGTTGGTGACATTCGGGTCTATATCTAGGAGCAATTTCAATCCCTTATTTGCTGCCTTTTCTTTCACCAGTGCTAAAACATTACGACACAAAGCAGGCACATTCACTGTTTCCCACTGCACTTCGAGCTGATTGGCTTCAATCTTCGAGAGATCCAAAATATCGTTAATCAGCGCTAACAGGTGCTTACCGCTGGACTGAATGATATTTAAATACTCTTGATGGCGTTCTTTGGCGGGATCGTAGCCTTGCGCCAAGAGCAAGTGCGTGAACCCGATAATGGAACTCAGCGGTGTGCGGATTTCGTGACTTGTATTTGCCAAAAACTGGTTTTTTAGTTGATTTGTGCGCTCCAGTTCTTGATTAGAGCTAGCTAACGTTTGAGACTGTTGTTGGCAAGATTGTATTTTCCTCAACTGTTCCAGAGTTACAGCAAACTGCTGGGAAGCCCGTGTGATTAATTCGGCTCTTTGATCTGGTGATGCTTTAATTAAGTCGCAATCAGACCGGAGGGACGCCACAGGGATAATCAGCCAGCCCAACAAGCCACCAGCATGATCGACTAATCGCCAAGCAATCGGTGGATGTTGGTTTTCCAGATGCTGCAAATCCTCCACTGCTATTACCTCTTGCAATCTCAAACTTAGCTGTTTACCTGTTTTTAGGTTCACTTCTAGGAATGAATCTTGACAGATGCGGGATGGGAAGCGGGAAAGATAGCAAACCCGACCAACTCTTTCTTCTGCTTGAACCAGAACCATCGCCACCCTACTGGTGTTCAAAGCACTTTGGAGAGCGTTTACCAAAATTTGGCAAACTTCTGCCTCTGTGCCTTCTGGCTGTGGCACTGTTGTACAAACAGAAAGCAGGTAATCATTAAGGTGACTTTGCAACTGGTTCAAACTGCTCTCCAGCCACAACTCAGCGCGAAGTTGCTGGATTTTTTTCAAAAGTGTCGGGGTTGCATCTATCTGTGAGTTCTGTTCTGGTAAGCTTGAATACTGCTGCATGGTCAACTAGACCGCTGAACAAATTTCGTTTCGCACAAAAAAGTGCGAACTGGATTCTATGTATATTAGCGCACAATTATTTGCTATTTGTAAATCATAACCTATAGTGTCGAATGTGACCCAGATCTCAAAAAATTGTGTATGAAATCACCAGCCTAAAATTCTTCATAATAATTTCACAATATGGATGCACAATTCGCTCAATTAATTGTTAATGGAATCGCTGTGGGCAGCATTATTGCTCTAGCAGCAGTTGGACTTACCCTAACTTATGGGATTTTACGGTTGTCTAATTTTGCCCACGGTGACTTTCTGACTTTGGGAGCCTATCTGACCCTGTTCCTAAATACGATGGGGGTCAATATTTGGCTATCAATGATTCTGGCGACTTTGGGAACCGTAGCAGCAATGTTATTGTCCGAAAAGTTGCTGTGGTCAAAAATGCGCTCTATCCGGGCTAATTCTACGACCCTAATTATTATCTCTATTGGACTTGCCTTGTTCCTTCGCAATGGCATTATCTTGATCTGGGGCGGTAAGAACCAAAACTATGATCTACCCGTTACCCCAGCGTTAGACTTCGGGGGCTTAAAAGTGCCACAAAATCAACTGTTGGTACTGGGGTTAGCAGTGTTGGCAATTGTGGGGCTACACTACCTACTGCAAAATACCAAAATTGGCAAAGCCATGCGAGCAGTTGCTGATGATTTGGACTTGGCTAGAATTTCAGGTATTAATGTTGACCAAGTTATCTTCTGGACTTGGTTAATTGCTGGCACGCTCACATCCTTGGGAGGTAGCATGTACGGGTTAATTACCGCTGTCCGCCCGAACATGGGCTGGTTCTTAGTTTTACCATTATTTGCCTCCGTGATTGTCGGCGGGATTGGTAATCCTTACGGTGCGATCGCCGCAGCTTTCATAATTGGTATCGTCCAAGAAATTAGCACCCCTTGGCTGGGTTCACAGTATAAACAAGGTATAGCGCTGTTAATTATGATTTTGGTGCTGCTCATTCGTCCCAAAGGTTTATTCAAGGGGACGATTTAAGCAGCACCATTCCACATCTAACTATTCGATGATGTGGAAATAATACGCAGCTACCAAGAAGTTGATAGCTAACAACAGTAATGCCCAACCTGCACGGAAGGTATAGGTTGGTTTAGCATTTTTAGCAGTCATCAGGTGTTCTCCTAATTTCAGAACTGTTTCAGAAATAGTTCCAAAATACCAAACTGATGTACCCATTACACGAATTCTTTAAAAATATTATAGAGAATAGGGCATGGGGCATGGGGCATGGGGCATGGGGCATGGGGCATGGGGCATGGGGCATGGGGCATGGGGCATGGGGCATGGAGCATGGGGGAGATGAGGGAAGTACTGAAAAATTATTCAACATCCCTATCGCCGTCACCTTCTAAGCAAGAGCTTATCCGAACCGTATTGCCATCACCGTTCATAGAAATCTGGACAAAGCTACCCAAGGATAGACAATACTAGACAACTACGTTTGTAATCAAAGTCCAAAGTCCTAAAACTACAGGGATAAACGGCAATCCCTCTATCCCCTCAAACAAATTGGGGATTACTTTTCTAGCTGGATTAAGCCTATAGATTCAACTGTTGAAGTTGTCTTGGCTAAAAAATAGATAAAGTACTGCTTACCATCCGATTTGACGGCGGCTTTACCTAGTCTCAGAATATCAGAATACGGTTAGCGTGAGCAAATACTCCCCATTTTTGTCCAGTAATGTCTACATGTGGGTAGTAATTAAGTTACAGTTCCTCACCCCATCTTCCTGTCCTCTTCTCCAGCATGGTAGGAACTGCGAACCAGAGGGCCAGAACGAACATGGCTGAATCCCATTTGAGTGGCGATGCTGCCAAATTCATCAAATTCTTCTGGTGTCCAGTATTTTTGAACTGGCAGATGTTCTAAGGAAGGACGCATATACTGACCGATAGTCAGGCGATCGCATCCTACTGCTCTTAAATCCCTCATGGCTTGGATGACTTCAGTGGTAGTTTCTCCGTGTCCCAGCATCAAACCAGATTTGGTGGGAATGGCGCGATCAAGTTCCTTGACGATGGATAGTACCTCCAGTGAGCGATCGTACTTTGCACCCCGACGCACTGGTCCTGTTAACCGTCGCACTGTCTCTATATTGTGGTTGAAACAAGCAGGTTGTGCCCTGACAATCATCCCTATCCGCTGGCGTTGACCTTCTACCCCAATACCGGCACCACCCCAAAAATCTGGTGTCAGCACCTCAATTTGAGTTTCTGGGTTCAACTGGCGGATTGTCTCCATTGTCTGTACGAAGTGTCCAGCACCTTGATCGGGTAAGTCATCACGGGCGACAGAAGTTAACACCACATAACGTAATCCCAAAAGCTGCACCGCCTCAGCCACCTTTTGTGGTTCCCCTGGATCAATCGCCATCGGCGCATGACCTTTATCTACTTGACAAAAACCACAAGAGCGTGTACATGTAGGACCCATTAGCAAGAAAGTCGCAGTTTTTTGGGCGTAGCACTCTCCCCGGTTGGGACAGCGCCCTTCTTCACAAATCGTATGAATTTGGCGCTGCTTAATAATGCGTTGTACCGTGGATAGTTCACTGGCTTTGCCAATAGGGCGACGTAGCCAACTAGGCATTGCCATGATTTCCGACTGCAGTTGGGCTTTTTCTGGCGAACTCATAAATCAAAATTCAAAATTCAAAACCTGGGGGATGGGGAGAAGATGAGGGAGATCAGGAGGATAAGGATGCTGAATAATTTTTTCAGTACGTCCCCATTCCCCATGCCTCATTCCCCTTGCCTCAAATATCACCATGACACAAATCACCAACAACATGATTTTTAGTTTTGCAAAACACGTGGAAAATTGTCGCTTATACCGAAATATACTCTCCCCCAATCAAGAGGAATGTTGGATATAGTGGGAACATTCTCAATGTCTATGAGCAAAATAGCTATCTACACCTACAGTTTCTGTTAGAGTAATCAGTCGTGGCAAGTAACAAGATTCTAGTGATCGATGACACTACAGTTGTCAGGGTAAAAGTACGAGAAATGTTGCCTCCGGGTAACTTCAATGTATTAGAAGCCAAAGACGGCATGGAAGGACTAAATTTTATCCTTCAGGAAAAACTTAGCTTGATCATGTTAGATTTCCTATTGCCTAAAATCAGTGGCTGGGAGGTTTTCCAACAAATTCAAGCCAATCCGGAGCTAAGGAAGATTCCCTTGGTGATCATGTCTGGTCGTAAGGAAGAGGTCACGGAGAAAATCCCAGAACCTCTTGAATATTTTGAATTTCTCGGTAAGCCGTTTGACCAGAAACAACTCATTAATGCAATTAAGTCAGCAATGGCGAAGGCTAAAAAGCCCCGCCCAGAACCCGTTCTCGTAGGAGCCATTGCCACTAAAAATGGCACGGTAACAACCCCTAATACCAGTAATGGCACGGTAGCAACTCCTAATATTAGTCATGGCACTGTAGTAACTCCTAGTAGTAATATTACGGTAGCAACCTCTAATGGCGGAGCAGATTCTGCAGCAGAAATTAACGCACTTAATGAAAAGATTGTCAAGATGCAAGCCGAAATTGATGGATTGAAGAAACAATTAGCTCAGGTTGTGGCTTTTATTAAACAGAAAATCAATTGATCTAACTAGATCGGTACACGGAAAGTACTGGAGAATGTCCTCACTTGTCATTGGTCATTGATTCGTAGTAGCGCTTAAGCGCAACGAGAAACAAACTTTTCCTAATTATGTAAGTTGCTAGTTATATGAAGTAGGGTGCCCCGGAAACGGAAAATTAGTCATCTTCGTTGAAAATTAACCTGTCCTACTCTCGGCTACAGACTATAAAATTCACCAAAATTAATAACTAGCAACTTGAGTTAATTGATAATTACCGTTAACATACGTAACTTGGGATTAGGGACTTGCAAATAAAAAATATCATAGGAATACGCGGGATGCGGGAAACTCAGCGTCTTCAGACCGCTCGTGGTCAGCGGCACGAGCGACTTCAGTCGCAGTGGTATTTGTGTTAAAATTAGATCGTGAGTAAGAACAAAAAACATCTACGTGTTGAAGCATCCTAGTATCGGAGAAATCCCGGCTCCTATGAAACAACGGTTAGGTTTAAGTCCTGGCGCAGTATGACAGGAAAGAGCAAATAAAGGCTTGTTGCGGAGCGTACCGCGTCTTGGCTTAGTGATGGATTCACCAAAGCATGGGAAAAAATAAAAGTAGCTAGAAACCTAAGCTTGACTTAGAGTGACTAGGTAGACGGCGTTTGACGGTCGTAGCGAGAGTTTTACTCTGTCTGTAGAATCTCAGTGTCTTTAGACCTGAGAGTGTCAAATTCAATCGCAACTGTTGATAGTTCACAGTTACCAGTCAGCTGTCAACATTCGCTCCTTTACCCAGCAAAGTTAACTTTGCTGGGTAAACCAAGTTTTAGAATCTGCTACATAAAATCTGGACAAATCCAGACATTACTTGACGTTTCAACGGAAGCATGGGAGTGCTGGAGTGAGCCTCGCCGAACTCTTACTGTACCACTAGGTGGAAGCCAGCTACGCATAGCGTCTGTCTACGACACGCTTCGCTTATGCGTAGCCTCCCGTAGGGAACGCACAGAAGTGTCCCCATTCCTTATTTTCCAGCTAGTCGTCATCAACTGCTGACACTAGGAAGCATGAAAAATTACTGCTTCCACTCATCATTTATCACTCATAGTCAGTATTTTTTCAAGCTAGTCATCATGAACTACATACACCAATAACGGATGAAAAATATTTCCTCCACTCAGAACTCAGCCGCAACGTCAAGCACTTTTTTTAGTCAGCTATTTACAGAAACATCTTACTAAGAGAGGATGAAAAATTACTTTTTTTTATTTAATACCTCTTTGATTGACAAAAGTCCTCAAGGTCTTGTCTGAAGCTAAAGTCCTGCTTGGGAATCAATTCCTTTTTTTATCGCATCAGTCTACTTTAGTAGACACAGAAGTATAGCCAGTCTACTCAATTAGACGTATACTATGAGAAATCAATTTATTCCAGGCCGCTTTAGCCTGGGACTAAAAAGATTTTTCAGTCAACCAAACTCAAAATTGAGGACTTTATCTGCTTAAACGTGTAATTATGCGTCATGGCTATTTAAATTGTGTTCTAGAGTTATATAGAATAACCTCGTTGAAAGTGCTAAGATTTATCCGAAGTCATTAATGTTTTTTTCTGATTTTGTGGCAAGAGCTAGTACAGCGATTGGTGTCAGTCCAATTATTAAAGAGATTGTGCAAAAACAGGCACATTCAACACGTTTGACCCTCAAAGAGGTTATTCTTATGGGGATGTTAGCAATTGATAAGCTTGATGATCAAAGTCGTCAAGAGCTAGCAGATCAAGTACACAAAATGCAAGTAAATGGAGAGATTTGAATTGAAAAGTAGGAGATTGAAAATCAGGAGATTGAAAATTAGGAGATTGGGGTTAGGAGATTGGGGTTAGGAGATTGGAGTTAGGAGATTGGAGTTAGGAGTTAGGAGTTAAGAGTTAGGAGATTGGAGTTAAGAGTTAGGAGTTATGAATATCTATCACTCTGTAGTCTTAAGCCTTCACTCCTCACTCACAGGCGAATCTGATGATTGACTAAAACGATAAAGACTTCCCCTAACATAATCTTCATTAATTTCAAAGGATATCCATCGGCGTTGCAAAGTCTCAGCCATAAATCCTGTGGTATTTGAACCAGCAAATGGATCTAAAACTAGATCATCCTCATCGGTTAAAAATTTGATGAAAAATTCGGCAAAAGCTTGAGGAAACCGTGCGGGATGGGGTTTAACTCCTGCTGCTTTACAGCGGCGAAAATAAGCAGTGTTCGACTCAGTATTCGCCATTTCTAGCAAGTTTGGCGGAATAGCACCTTGGTTATCCTTTTGGAATTTATCAGAAATGTCATGTCCACTAGGACGTATCTTTGCTTTATAGCCATTTTTGAGCAATTGTTTCATACTTTGGCTATATGCTTTTAAAACTTTTCGGTTGTCTGCTTTGGGATTAGGTATTTTCGATAACCACCAAACTACATTCACTGAGTCTTTTACACGAATCCGCCTGATTGTTACCCATTCAGCGGGGGTAGGTAATCGTGCTGGGTTGTAGTGGTAAAATTCTTGGGCGAGAAAAAAGCCGACTTCCTTGCATAATCTCACCAACAACTCATATTGATAGATACTCCGTACAGGATTACCAGGAAGATAAGCACCTCCTAAATCTAATATAAATGAGCCGTTATCGGCTAGAACTCTTTTAAATTGGTAAGCGAAAGGTAGGAACCATTCTATATATTTTTCTGCACTTTCGTTTCCGTATTCTTTTTTGCGGGTGAGTGCGAATGGGGGTGAGGTTAGAATCATGTTAATACTATTGTCTTCAATAGATTTAATTAATTCTAGGCTATCTCCTAGATATATTGCGCCGTGATTTTGGGTGTAATATGGAGTAAAATCTATTGTTTTTTGTACTTTTATGACTTCTTCGCTCAAGATTTATAGATATGTAAGAATCAACTTTTTTGGATTACGGATGTGATGCGCAGAGGTCAAATCTCACTTACCATTTTTTGTAGGGGAGAAATTTACCAGACATAATAATTTTAACGCGATCGCCTTTCGGGTCTGGTTCTTTTTCCACATCCAAGGTAAAGTCAATGGCGCTCATAATCCCGTCACCAAATTTCTCGTGGATTACTTCCTTGATGGGATAACCATAAACCTGCATAATCTCATAGAAGCGGTAAATCAGTGGATCTGTAGGGACAACTGGCCCTAGTCCTTTGACTGGGTATTCGGTCAATTCTTTAGCATAGATAGGGTCTAATCCCAAAGTTTCTAAGATTAACTTAGCCTCTTCCTCGGTTACACTTGCTTGACGATAGAACACAGCCGAAATCCACACTTCATCCCGTCCCAGAATTTTTTCTAAATCAGCAAAGCTCAATCCTTTTTCTTTTTTGGCTGCTAGTAGGGTTTGTGTAATTTTTGGTATAGACATCTGGTAAGTTTCCTAGGTAATTAAGGCTATAAGAAATAAATTATACTATAGTTGTGTCGAATAGGCGATCGCAATTATTTATTTTAGAGGATGTTTGAAAAGTTCTCGGCGTGGGCTAACACAAAATCAAGGGTTTTCAACCTAGGTCGGTGGGTTTGGTTTGTGTAGACGCGGTTTCTCAGGGCCAATGTGAGTAGTAAATTAGACTGTAGAATTGTTCTTGAGCATCTGGCCCTTGATGATCAAGGACTGCCTACCGAGGTACTGATAAGATTGTATCGCGGACTTTTGCCGAAATGGTGCTGACAGTTGACCAAATTTTGGCAGCATAGATATGGCAAACGTTTATCATGATGATTAGGACGTAAAAATGGCTTTCAGCAGTTTCAAAACTATCGGTGAAGTCCTCAAAGCATTTCAAGTGACTTACACCGAAGCAAATTTTATTAGTGAACTTGCTTTTACTGTTTCTGACTATTTCCGCGAAGATTTAGAACTGATGATGCGGGATGCTGTTGTTGATAACTCCGAGTTTGCTATATGCGAAAATCTCATTTATCCCGTTATTAAAGAAGTTTGGAAAACCTATCGTCAGCATTTTATTTTATGGAGTCATCAGTCATTAAATTATGACGAGAAATTATCAGGATTTCCCGAATATATTTTGGCAAAACGTTCACCATTAGGTAAAGTTGTTTTTGATAAGCCCTACTTTATTTTAGTAGAAGCCAAGCAAGATAACTTTGAAACAGCTTGGGCGCAATGTTTAGCAGAAATGATTGCAGCCCAAAGACTGAATGGCGAATATCAAATAGTTATTTTTGGTATTGTATCTAATGGTGTAACATGGCAATTCGGAAAATTAGAAGGTGATAAATTTACCAGAAATATCAATCCTTGCACCATCTATGAGCTAGATAAACTTTTTGCTGCAGTAAATTTTGTATTTCAACAATGTGAATCGCAGCTAAATAATTTAGTTGCTGCTATAAATTTTGTTGCGAGAGGTTTTCAATTTGCTGAGTAAAATAATCTTCTTCATGCTTGATTTGTTGCGCTAATTCTAGACCTTGTTGAAAGGCTGCTCTAGCTTGAGAATACTGTTTAGCTTGTAGATGAATTTGCCCAATTTGGTCGTAGACTTTCATCATTCCATAAAAATCTCCAGTTTTTTGTTCTGTCTGGAGCAAAATTTGGCTAGTTTGCAAAGCCTCATCTATTTGTCCTTGAGAACGGTACAATGCAATTAACTTTTGCAAAGCCTCACTGGCATTAAGATACTGCTCCAATTTCCAAGCTGTGGTATAGGCTTCTTGATAGTTTTTAAATGCTTCTGGTAGTAAACTGGGATTTGCCCGTGCCAGTGATTCGTAATTTGAGGCGATCGCTAATTTTAATTCGGGTAATTGTGTCAAATCGTTTTGACTGAGGTAAATTTCTGCCAGTTTAGTCAGTATATTTACAGCTTGCTGGTGTTCTTTACCTTGCTCATAAATATACGCCAACTCTTTTAGATATCCTACCTCATTCAGGCGATCGCCCTTGGCGGAAGCTAAACCCAACAATTCCTGGTAGGTAGCAGCAGCTTGGGGATAATCAAACCAACTCAGATGCACTTCACCAATCGTCTTGAGGGTTGCGACTTCGGCTGTTGCATCTTGTTGCTGTCGCACTGCTGCTAAAATTTGGTCATAAACTTCCAGCGCCAGTTTAGGCGATCGCACTTTTTGGTAAGCTTCACCTAGCGATCGCCATAGTTCTAAATCAGCTTTGGTTTGGGATGGCTTCTGCTTTTGAATTGCTTGCAATCGCTGAGTAATATACAATACTTCTTGACGATTATTTTGATTAGAGGCGATCGCACCCACTCGTGACAGTGCTTCCACCTCAACTAATGAACCCAAGAAGCGCCGCAAGCGCAGTTCTCGGTTCCAAGTATCAAAAGCTGCTTCCTTATTCCCAGCTTCTAGTTGAGCCGCAGCTGCTTGATTCAACTTATCCAGTTCCACCTCTAACCTTTGCAGTTCTTCCAGGGTTAACTGCTGTTTGTCTACCATTGGTGGTAATAGTGGATCAGGTGTGATAACTTCCAGCGGACTAGGAGGATATTTATCCGGCTGTTTGGCTTGATTACTCGCTGCCAACGTCAACGAACTGCTAAACTGCCAAAGTATAGTAGCAGCAATGAACAGACTTAAGCGGCGTAACATGGGAATTTTACCTTGCATTCACTAAGTTGTCTTGGGCATTGGGCATTGGGCATTGGTAATTATCCTATACCCAGCAACCTTACAGCAGTTTTCAGGCAATAACCACATCTATCGTAGGGGCGCAAGGCCTTGCGCCCCAGACGCGTGGTCTATTTATAGGAAGATGCTGTAACTGCCAATTTGGTAGACGCATCTAGGATCGATAATTA
Source organism: Gloeotrichia echinulata CP02 (assembly GCA_038087035.1). Lineage (NCBI taxonomy): Bacteria > Bacillati > Cyanobacteriota > Cyanophyceae > Nostocales > Gloeotrichiaceae > Gloeotrichia > Gloeotrichia echinulata. The sequence goes on from CP051187.1 coordinate 3,708,186, forward strand.
TCCCCATCCTTGATTATCAAAAATCTGGGTCTAAAACCCCGTCGTTCTACGACGGCTTTTGGTATAATAGGCTTTGTGGAAGGGTAATCAACCACATAAAAAACCCATTTGCTACCTAATAAGTAGACGCTGCACCTTCTCCCAAAGGGAGAGGCTACGCCAAGACAACTAAATCTATGGGGTTCTACTTCGTAGTTCTAGTATCGCCTGGAAGTAGGTAAAAGATTTACAGGTACTAGACTAACAGCATTAAACTGCAAACAAATTTTGCACTATGTGCAACTATGGTCGGGCAGACCAAAAGTTAACGCTTGCGGAGAGAACCACCTCTGGCTTAGATACCGCAAGGGGTCTAGGCTAAGTGGACTCGTTGAACCAAGAATCCTTAGCCTTTAGGCTAAAGAGTGTCAACCATTGGTCATAACCAAGCTTTACCGAAAACATGGGTTGAAAGCCTCACCCTTCAAGGGCGACTTTTTGCTCCAGATTTGCTAGCACCCATATACAGTAGCCCCATCACGGCGGTCAGAATTGTGGGCAGGATGCCTTGAAGCGTATTTGCACTAAACGTTCCACCCTAAAATTTCAGCTACCTGCTTCCAGACTTGTTTTGAATTGAACGGCTTAATAATCACGCCGGCTACCCCCATTGCAGCAAAGCGACGACGATCACTAGGCAAGGCTTTAGCTGTCAGCAAAACAACTGGAATCATCTGAGTTTTTAGATCGGCTTTAAGCTGCTCAAAGCACTCAAAGCCGTCCATATCTGGCATTGAGATATCGAGAAGGATGGTATCAAAGGGTTCTGCCTTCGCTTTAACCAAGCCTTCGCTGCCAGATTCAGCCTGCATCACTTGCCAACCACCAAAGCCTTCGAGCGACATTTGTATCACGTCTCGAATGTCCGCTTCATCATCAATCACCAAGATATGTTTCGTCATGTTGCCCTCGTTGTCGTGAGTTATTGAGCGTTAGTGTTGCATCAACAGTGTGAATTCAATTCGGCAGGAGAGCAACTTGCTTGGTAGAATTGTTTAATCCGGCTGATTAAATGTCTGGATTTGTCCAGCTTTTATCTAGCAGTGCTATCTATTGCTTCAAATCAGCTAGCAGTTGTGAAAAGCGACTCGCTTGCCGTTCTTCTAGCAATGAATTGTTTTTCAGGAGATGTTCGATTAAACGTCCAATTTCTGATCCTTTCGCGTAACCAAAGGTTCCCAGTCCACCTACTAACTTATGTGCTTCAACTCTTGCACGCTCCTGTTGTTCTGGACTTAACTGCTGTGTCTGTAGCGCGACTTCAGTTTCCTCCAAGATTTTAACCCTCATATCTAAGGACACTCTAAATCGCTCTTCTACAGCACCCAGTGAAACTAACACTCTTTCTTTCGTGCGTTTGAGCGTCCCTCTCCCCTTTGCTCTCTTGCACCTCTGCGCTCTTTTCAACCGTCGGTGCTGCCTTCAGCCGATATCCCAACCCATGAACTGTCTCAATCACTTCTTCAGTAATTCCTGCTGATTTTAACCGACTTCGCAGGTCTTTGATCAAAGTTGTTACGGCTGCTTCTGAAGGCGACTGGTCGAGCGACCAAAGCCGATCAATAATACTATTGCGGCTAAAAATGCGCTCTCGGTTTCGCAGAAATAGTTCGAGTAAAGCATACTCTTTCGGTCTGAAGGTGATTTCCTGCTGCTTATAGGTAACATGCATCAAGGTGGGATCTAAACATAAATATCCCCAACTCAGGACTGGAGCAGTAACACTACTCCCACGACGCAACAATGCCCGTATCCGTGCCAAGAGCTGATTGGGATTAAATGGTTTGATGACATAATCGTCGGCTCCAGCATCCAACCCTGCGATGACATTCTCATTGGAATTTTGAGCAGTCAGCATCAAAATCGGAGTTTGATTACCGAGTGACCGCAGTTGACGACAGAGGCTAATTCCATCCAGTTTGGGAATTAATACATCGAGCAAAATCAGATCATATTCCCAATGCATTAATAACTCCCATGCCAATTGCCCATCGCTTGCTAAATCGACGGCATAGCGATTGGCAGTGAGATTCGCGTAGAGAATTGCTGCTATTGCTTGATCATCCTCAACTAATAGAATTTTGGTTCTTGGGTACTTAGCGTGCTAAAATGTTAAGATATTTTTTAATAATGTTTAATAAAATAAATTATGAAACGAATAATGACTCAACTCCTAAATTTGCCTGAAGTATTAGTAGAATCAAGCCTACAAGAGGGTCAAGTCCTAATTCTATCAGTAGGTAAAAAAGCGAAAAGTGCATCGTGCCCACACTGTGGTCAAAACTCAAGACATTTACATCAAAATCAAAAATGTTTAGTGAAAGATTTACCGATGGGGGATTTTGAAGTAATACTGAATGTCAATAGACGAAGATTCAAGTGTAAAAAATGCCGAAAAACATTTAATGAAAAGCTAGATTTTCTAGGAGCAAGAAAGAGGTATACATACCGATATGCGGAATATATTATCAAACAAGTGATTAATAGTAATGTAAGTAATGTGGCAAGAAATAATGGACTAACTAATGAATAAGTCATATCAATGCTTGAAGATGTAGCTAAAAATGTGATGCCAATAGATGTCAAAGATTTAAGAAGATTAGGAATAGATGAAATTAGTTTGGTCAAAGGACAAGGAAAATTTATTGTCGTGCTAGTAGATATAGATTCAGGTAAATTGATAGGTTTAGTAAAAGAAAGAAAACAAATTGAAATCAAAAAAACCATGAGAATGTGGGGAGAAAAAGTTTTGTCACAAATAGAAGAAGTAAGTATTGATATGACAGGCAATTATAAATCTTTAATTGAGAAGATTTGTCCAAAGGCCCTTGTAACGGTAGATAGGTTCCATGTTACTAAATTAGTACATGAAGAATTAAATCGAGCTAGGATAGCAGAAAATAAAATAGCATCTGAGTTAAATGCCCCGGAAAGAAAAAAAGTATTTGAAAGTTTAAAAGGAAATAAATTTACAATTCTAAAAGCCGAGAATAAGCTCACCGAAAAGCAAAAAGATAAATTAAATAGAATTAAACAAGCTTCTCCTTTAATAGCTAGAATGCATTCATTAAAAGAAGATTTGGCTCTTCCGTACTTAGCGTGCTGAATTTGTTAAAAAATAAGTTTGAAACCCTTGCCTGGCTCCGATAAAAGCCATTATTTTTTGTATTTGAGCTACTGTTACTAAAAATCAAATTATAAACGCCTATAAGCCTTGTTATTAAAGCAATTTAATCGACTTTCATTAATAATTAAGCACGCTATACACGCAAGAGCCGCATCGCCTAGAGCCTGTACCGCTTCAATTGCCTGCTGTATCAGATCCGTCACTTCACATGATTCCATCACCATCTCGGTTTTTCGAGACTCTAACCGCTCCAAATCGAGAATGTCATTGACCAATCGCACCAGGCGATCGCTATTATTCAGGGCGATTTGAATCAGATGATTAAACCGTTCGGAATTGTTGTTATAGAGTCCCGATTCCAAAATGCCGAGAGAACCGTGAATGGCAGTCAACGGGGTTCGTAGTTCATGACTAACAATGGAGATAAATTCATCTTTCATCTGAGCGATGGCATAGCGATCGCTAATGTCTTGAATTTGGGCAATGAAGTAAATAGGTTCTTCTCGGCTATCTCGGACAAGCAATACATTCAGCAACACCCAGACCACATTACCTTGTTGATGGAAATACCGTTTCTGGACTTGGTAGCTGTGAATTTCACCAGCCAGCACTGCTTGCACCTGCTCTAAATCAATTGCCAGATCATCAGGATGGGTAATTTCTTGAAGGGTTGTAATCAGCAATTCGTCTTGAGTGTAGCCAAGGATCTCACAAAGCGAGCGATTAACGCGAATAAATCTAGCCTCAATTGTTACTAATGCCATGCCGATTGGGGCATCTTCAAAGGCGCTGCGGAACCGTTCTTCACTCTGGCGTAAAGCTTCTTCTATGTGCTTTAATTCAGTTATGTCTCGTCCCACTGACTGAAGCTCCAAGATATTCCCCTGGTCGTCACACAGCATCCGGTTTACCCACTGTGTCCAGCGAACTGAACCATTGACAATTACTCGATTCTCAATTATAATAATAGGATTTGCTGGAGTCATGGATTGCACCAGTTGATCCACCCGTTCTCGATCTTCCGGTTCAATGACTGGGCTATAGCTCTGGTTCTTGCGTACTTAGCGTGCTAAATATGTTGAAAAATAAGCTTGAACTCCTTGCTGGGATAAGATGACAGCCATTATTTACTGCCTTTTAGGTCTGATGATTAAAATTTTGGCTATAAGCGCCTGTAAGCCTTGATTTTAAAACAAAGTTATCGACTGTAATTAAAAATTTAGCACGTTAAGTACGCAAGAACCACAAATTGCTCCTCGTGGTTACTTAGCAACGTCAGTGGTTGGGTTGTTTGCAAGGTGCGGAAGTTGCCAAATTTGTGGGCGAGTTGTTGAGCAATGTCTCGCGTTCGCGCATCCTTGCTATTTACCGCTAACAATCGCGTCGTTTCCCCCAAACCTTTCTTCACAAAAGGGATCTCTGGCGTAGATGTGGCAACCAAATTACCAGAACGCTCCATAATAAAAGTCTGTCCAGATGCTGAGAATTTTAGCTGCTCCAGAAAGGTACTGATTCCCGCCAGGGTAAAATCCGAGACGAAAACTCCCCGCCATTTTCCAGCAGCATCGTAAATGGGAGCGAGTGCGAAAATTCCTAATGTGGGTACAACCTTGTAAACAGAAATTGGCGACCAAGTTTGTTGGTTGGTGGCTTTGGCATAGCGATACCAGGGAGTTTTTTGATTATCGACGGGAAAGGTATAGACAAGTTTGAAAGGATTGCCTTTCGCGTCAACCAAATAGTATTTCCGTTTACCCGGATCGCTACTTCTCGATCTATGAAAATAGCGGGTACTGATGGACGCATCCTTTCGGGTCAGCCTTTTGGCTTGTTTGACCAGTTCCTTACTTTGAAGGCGTCCGTACCCAATCGCTTCTCCTGGCTCGTTGGCAAAGAAGATAGATTGGAGGGAGGGGTTCAGGGTGATTTGTTGCCAAAATTGCTCTCGCAGTTGCTCAAAGTCGTTGATTTTCAAGGTTCCCTGCTCTACTGCCAGATGATTGGCGGCGACAACATCTTGGGGTGCATGTAGGTAGGTGGTGAGGCGATCGTTAATCCGCAGCAACACCTGTTGGGTGAGTTTGTCTGCAAGTTCCCTCACGGATTGCTGTCCACTTCGATCAGACAAATAACCGACTATCCCAACCGCTCCTACCAATTGCAACATAAATGGAACAGTTAGCAACACTCGTATCGGAATGTTGGCAAAGCTTTGATAGCAGCGTCGAAGTAAACTTGCTCTTTGCGTCATGTAGCAATCCTAAAGTGAGAGAATGACGTTATCCATTGTGTCAGATAGTTAACGGGAGGGACGACAACGCCGCACGTAATATTCAAAGGTTCGGCTTCCCTTCGGCTTCGCTCAGGGTCAAATAGTTGGGGCATCAACTATTGGGTTAGGTGGTGTAAGTCGGGCTACGCCTGCAATTGCTGTTAGCAGCCCAGAATCCGCGCTCTTTTGGCACGGGGAGTATGTGAAAATACTTCTAGAGAATTTTCAAGCAACTAGTTGATCATTTGTCATGACTCATTCTACAGATATTGCCACCTTAGCTCGTTGGATGGCAGCTGACTTTAGCAATCAAGCACAAGCTTTTGAAAACCCGCCTTTTTACGCTCATATTCGCGTGTTTATGCGTCCCCTGCCCGTAGAATTATTATCAGGGGTGAGTTTATTTTTGGAGCAAGCCTATGACTATATGCTCAATGACCCCTATCGTATGCGGGTGCTAAAGTTGGTCAATGCGGGCGATCACATCCTAATTGAAAATTACACCGTCAAGGAAGAACAAAATTTTTATGGTGCATCCCGTAACCTGGAACTCCTCAAAACCTTAACAGCCGATGACTTGGAAAAATTATCAGGCTGTAACATGATTGTTGAGTGGACTGGTAATAGCTTCAAAGGTAGGGTGGAACCGGGAAAAGGCTGCATCGTTTTTCGTAAAGGACAAAAGACCTATCTAGATAACGAATTTGAGATTAACGAAGAGAAATTTATCAGCCTCGACCGGGGACGGAATTTAGAAACCGATGAGCATATTTGGGGGTCTATCGCCGGACCATTTAACTTTGTCCGTTGGGGTAGTTTTGCTGATGAAGTCAGAATTCCTAACTCCTAACTCCTAACTCCTAACTCCTCAATCTCCTAATATCCCGTCGCTGTTAACTCCAGGGTATGAAAATAAGGAACTCGTTCAACAGTGGTTTCCCAAGTGCCATTGGGGTAAAGTTTTAGTAGACGAAGCCCAGGAGGTTTTTGATCGAGAGCAAATTTTGTGCTTTTAGGTTTGAACTGAATGCTAGTTGAGGGTGTACCGAAATAGTGAACATGATGACGCTGGTACTGAAATTCCTGGTGAATGTGACCAAACAAAACTAATTTGACTTGTGGGTGTCTATCGAGAACGGCAAAAAGTTCCTCAGAATTTTGCAGACTGCTGCTATCTAGCCACTTAGAATTGACCAGAAAAGGTGGATGATGTAGGGTTACTATAGTAGGTTGATTTTGCAGAATTTTTAGCTGACAGTCTAACCAATTTAGGGTTTTAGCTGAAAGATAACCATGCACACAGCCAGGTACAGCCGAGCTGAGTAAGACAAAATTCCAGCCACCACGCTCAAAAGACTTACGCCGGGAAAACATCCTCAGATTTAAGATTTCATCCATTGCGATCGCACAGTCATGATTTCCTGGTATGCAGTAAGTTGGTATTTGTAGCGGACTCAGCAGGTTTTGAAGATTTTCATAGGATGTAGCCGTCCCATCACCAGACAAATCTCCCGTTAGCAGTAGTAAATCCAGTTCCGGTTGTAGAATCTTTAAACGCGCTATAACTGCTTGGAATGATTCCATAGTAGGCATTCCTAGCAGCTGATGATTTTCCGCAGCAAACAGATGTATATCTGTTACCTGAGCAATAGATACGGGAAACACTGGATTCATCTTTGCTGATAGCAATGTTTGCGTCTTAATATCTGATTCTCCTTCCGGGCAACTAAGTGTTTATCATTCAAGTAGCAAAACTAGCTTGATCAATAAGTCGGCATCACTAAAGGTAAATCCTCTCGATTACCGCCACCAGCTAGTATTCCTTATTTAGTTCTACTCTTTACTCCTGACTGAACACCATCATAATAGTGTTTATTTTTTTCAGTCACCTAGTACATTCACCCTGATAAAATTAATCAGGCAATAAGGACTGGATCACCAATACCTTAGCAATTTTTTACGTGATATACGCAATATTTTGTATATATTATACCATGAATGCTGAGTAATATTTTTACATCTATCTTAAGAGATAAATTATTTTTTTTGGGAAATTTTATACTTATCACCCCAAAAAAGCCTCGCAAATACTAATTTTGAGCAACATATCTATATTTGTTGTCGCCGTAAATCTTGATATTCGCCGCTAATTGGATTAACGGGGAAAAATTTTCCCGCACAAAAGATGCAATTTGAGGTAAAATGTTGATATAATGAATAATCGTAAGTGTGGCGGCATAGCCAAGTGGTAAGGCAGAGGTCTGCAAAACCTCCATCCCCCGGTTCAAATCCGGGTGCCGCCTTTAAGAAAATCAAGTATTTCAGAGGCTCTCAAGCCCTTTGGTTCTTGCGTACTTAGCGTGCTTAATTATTAGTTAAAGTCTATAAATTTGCTTTAAAAGTAAGACTTACAGGCGTTCATAATTTAATTTTCAGCAATATGACCAAAAATACAGGAAATAATGGCTATTACCGTATCTCAGTAAGGGTTTCAAGCTGATTATTTAATAAATTTAGCACGCTAAGTACGGAAGAGCCGAAATCTCCCGCCAAGTCGCCAGAGATATTGTTGAGTTTGCAAAGACTCATAACGTCAAAGTAATTGTGATTGAGAGTTTAGCTGGTTGGAAGGCAAAAGCTGGTAAGAAAGGCTCTCTACTAAAACAGAAATTTCATCTGTGGTGTCATGCCAAAATTGTTGAGATAGTCACAGATAGATGGTCTGAATTTGGGGGACAAGTTCAAGCTATTAATCCCAAATATACCAGTGCTTATGCTTTTGATGGCAGCGGTAAAGTTAAGCGAAATAAAAATAATTATTCTCTCGCTGTGTTTAAGAGTGGCAAGCAATACAATTGCGACTTATCAGCATCTTATAACATCGGTGCTAGATATTGGTATTGTCTAACTGTGGGAGATAAAACCTTTTCTAGAGTGTATGCGCGGAGCGCAGGCTTCGCCAACGTAAGCGAAAGTTCTAACGACACACTGAGAACGCCAGTAACTCTGGGAACGCTGCGTAGTCTAAAAGCTGCATAGCGAAAGAATCCTCATCTATAATCTCCGATTTAGATGGGGTGCGTTCAATATGAATCAGGACTTGCGCGGCGAGGCTATTTGTCGGCATTTGATAACTGCGGTTTTGAGTGTAATAGAGATTTGAATGCTGCTATTAATTTAAGAAAAGAAGCGGTCAGATTGACCGTGTTAGCCTGTGGACTGGATAGTGCCGACACTTCCTAGTCGTTGCAGGAAGAAAAAGCAGACATTTGTTAGCATTTGTTAGCTTTTTTGGATCGGATGCTTTTGTAACCAACTGTCAATGTCGTTTAGTACCTGCTGAGGAATTTCCCAAGGGAAAAGATGAGCAGTATCGGGGTAGCATTGCCACTGACAATTTTTGAGGTGGCGAGCAGTTTCTAAGCTAGAATCAGCAGTGATGTGGCGATCTTCAGCGCCAGCGAGTACCAGTGTTGGGCATTCAATTTCCTGGATATCTGTAATACGATTGTAGCCTAATCGTAATGCATTATAGAGAGCGCGAGTAGCTGCAGGAGAAGTTTTTAAGTAGGCTGGGACAGCTTCTTGGGCGATGTATTTATAGGCTGTGGGAGTATGTTGTTGGATGAGGTAGCGAAAGAGCGATCGCTTGCCAAAAGTATCAATATTCCACTGCATACTGGGTTTAATATAATTCAAAAGCGCTGCTACAGCAGTATAAAAATTATCCTGCCAACTAATTGGGGGATGATTACCACGGGGTCTGGCGGCGGTTGCGACTAAAATCAACCCAGTCACCCGCTGTGGGAGACGTAATGCCAATTCCAGAGCGAGAATGCCACCAAGTGACCATCCCAATACTAGACATTTTTCAATCCCACAGCGGTCTAGCAGGGCTTCCAAGTCGGTCAAATGGTCACGCATCTCAAAATTGCCCTTAACTGGGCTTTTGCCGTATCCTCGCAAATCAGGGGCAAAAGTTTGGTAACGTTTTGATAGGTGATTGGTGAAAACAGAAAGACTGCGACCAGAACCAGGATGACCGTGTAGTCCGAGGATGGGGAATCCTTGACCTTGGACGTAGACGTTAAGATGTGCAGCACCAGCAGCCCTATGACTATCGCCCATGATTCAGCTTTTCCTATCTACTTTTCTTTATAACCCCCAGCATATGTAATCACACAAATAGTGCCATATAATTTGTGAGTTCCATAAGCAACACCAGTGACTTTAAAAGCGCCGTTAAAAATATTTGTTCGATGACCGCGTGACGGTACGCCATCATCAATCAGTGAACTACCTACACCGATTTGGAGTACCAAATACGGTATAGGCTTCTGGTACATTTCGCAATGCTGCCAGAACTTCCTTAGAGGTACTATTAGTAGTAGAACCATCCACTACCGGATTCCCTTTACGGCGTTTTATCGTTGGGAACAGTCCCAGCCCAACGCGCTTTACGTTGATAGCGGCATTAATATCCCTATCAACCAAAAGCGATTCTTTTTCGTCCCAATAATTACGAATGTTGCAATCAGTGAAGATAAATTCATCACGATACGCAAGCAATTGAGATGTGTATGCAGGTTTGACTGCTATTGTCCTAGTTCCAGCTTTTCGGGCTATGTATTCTAGGATTGTGAAAAATTGTCCAAATGCAGCATCGTTCCAGGATTTATTTAATCCTGATTTAGCTGATTGACCGTTGGGTAAATATTTCCCATTTTCATCTTGTTTGGCTTTATTTTTCTTTGATAAAGCTCTTAAATTTAAATCTTCATATACAAAAACTTTCTTCCCAGTTTTGAGCAAGGTATGGGCAGTTTTAAAAGCATGGTCAATTCTAGCTCTGGCAATACGTTGATGTTCTTTTGCTTCTTTTTTAGCTAATTTACGGCGTGATTTACTGCCCTTTTTCTTGGTGGATTTACGTTTGGATATATCTGCTAGTCTCTTTTCGGACTTAGAGAAAGATTTTAGCGATGGTAGCTTGGTATTCTCTGAAGTTGCCAAATAATCATCTTCATGTAATACTGCATCCAATCCAAGACTGTTTTCCCAAGTTGGAGCAATTTCATCAGGTGTAAAGGTAGGAATATTTGGGTCTGACAAACAAATGGTTACGTACCACCCATCCGCCTTTTTTGTCAAAAGAGCATTTTTTAAAATAAATCCATTAGGTAATGGGCGATGTAAACGCACCTTTACCCAGCCTTTTAATTTTGAAAATGACAAAAATAGCCATTCTTGCTCAACACGTTCGACAGTAATAGCTTGACCTTCAATTTTTATTGTGCGATAACGCGCAGCATTTTTAAAACGAGGTTTGCCACTACGATTTCCTTTGTAATCACCTTCAATAAAGCGAGAAAAAGCCAAGTCTACACGCTTGGATACATCCTGTAATGTCTGAGATGGAACACTTGTAAAGTCTAGTAGTTCACCAGAATGACTTACCTTTATCAAGTCGGACTTAATAACAGGAAGTTGTTTTTTTTGTGAGTAATAGTCGGGGTTGTCTCGTAATTTTGGTATTGAACAAATTAACGGACAAAAATTAATTGCAGTCCGATTATACTGATACCAGTCGAACCTGTCTCCTAACTGCCTGTTGTACCAGTATCGACAAATTCTTAACCAATTGTTTAGCTGGATTTTTTGCTTGGTGTCTGGATAAGTGCGGTACTGATAGTTAAGCAGTATAAGGAAATCACCTACTTGATTGCATTTAGTGTTGACGTTTATTACTATAAAGTATCGAGAAGGAAAAGTCAACTATGTTGAATCCCAAGACAAGCCAAAATAAAACAAAAGATTATTAATTACTCAACTGCCCCAATTACCGAATCAGCCTATGGCTAATATTGGTAATTGGGGCGTTTCGTAATTAATCGCCTTATATCCCGACACCAAACTGAGTACAGTTATGGTGCCAGGCTAAGGCGCGAAAGCTAATTGCATGATAATATCTTGAGCAGTGTTCGGGCCATAGCTGATGTTTTCGCCCACGGTAGTTTGCCATTTGCCATAGCGATTGACGCGAGTAGAGGGGTTACTACCATCACTACCATTGTGACCTGTTGTACCTTTGGGGCCTTGGTCTTGGACGTGATCTCTAGCACCCAAAGACATACCTTTAGATGCAGTCAATGATCCGACGGGACGAACTGACTTGAGAAATGCGATCGCCTCATCGACTGGTTTAACTCCTTCTTGGGTCACTAAATAGGTATTATTAGAAATTTTGACTCGTTTACCCTGGAAGCGCTTTCTATAGTTTTCTAGAATCGGGATGTATGACTGAGGGTTTGTTCTTATCTTGTTGGTTTCATCAATCACCTGTTTTTCCAACGTTGAAAGGTAACTTGCTTGTGCTAACAAAGTTGGACCTGCTTTTTGAGCTACAGATGGAGTAGACTTTGCTACAGTTTGGCTAGATAACTGTAGTTGAAAACAGTTAGTTATCAGGGTAATGGGCAAAAATAGCCAAAATCCAAGGCGACGCATTAATTACCTCACAATTTTTTCTACGGTTTAGCTTGCTTAATTAGATACACTGGCGGTTGATAAAGTTCCGTAATTTTAACCCTCTGTGTTCAAGATACTCCCTTCCCGCTGGAAGATTACCGTTCGCGGAGCGTCCCGTAGGGAAATAATTTTTAGCTCACGCAAAGGCGCAAAGGCGCAAAGAAAGAAAATTATAGGTAATCTTAGACCGGGAAGGGAGTAACCAGTTGTAACCTTTCTGACAATCAACCTTAAAGAAAAATTATTTATACCAATTTGAAAAAAGAATGGGACGGATAGGGTAAAATACTGCGTAGGTTTTGGAATTTCTTGGTTGAGGCAAGCTCTTGGAGCAGGGGGAGAAATGGAGGCTCTTGAAGAGTTTTGCCTCCCCTGCAAATCCTACGCAGTATTGGGATAGGGTAGGGATCTAGGCTTTGCGCCCCTGATAGGGTAGGGGCGCAAGGCCTTGCGCCCCTACAGATTATCGATATGTTGCAAAGATTTTTTAAATTGGTATTACCCAAAGGACAGTTGACTGTAGTTTTCTAGAGTTTCAGTAGCGGTGAATAACTTGAGGATTTCTTCACGCACATCCATCAGGATTTTACCGAGATGATTTTCACCAGTTTTATTCATACCACAGCCCCAGAAATAATCGTTTGGGGAGTTTTCTACTAGGATTTCATTACCTGTGGTTAGGAGAATTTCTCTGATGTCAGCATGGGTGAGAAACTTTTTGAGGACAGCTTCTCGCATCACCTGGGTTTTGACCACCTCCCAATCTGAACGGACTTTGCGGCTATTACAGCGTCCTAAAGCAGCAGCTTCTTCGGAGGTTTGAGCGGCATGGATTACGGGTATAATAACTGCATCTTTAGTGCCCACAAACTTTTGTGCTTGATAATAATGCTCAACCGTTGACCAGTAAGTACCCTGGATTTCGATTCCGTGGGGAGAAAAGTTAGAAAAACAGCCATAAGGTTGCCAAACCTTGTAAAAATAAATAGTCATTACAAAATTGCTCTTTATATATCAGTATCAATTTCTATTATCTGCTGAGTGTTGAGTGGTGAGTGCTGAGTAGAAGCAGAAATATTCTCTTTTCTTTATTGGTAATCGTAGGTTGGTCGGTCATGAATTATTCTCCTCCTCCCCCCATCTCCCCAATGTCCACAGATGCTTTTGAAAAAACTAGCTGGAGTTGGCAGCTTTCTCAGTTGCAGCAACAAGTGGGAGAATGGGTAGAATACCAGTTTTCTCAAGTTCCCTTGGATCTACCGAATTGGTCAATCAGTCCTGGGCTGGCTCAGTTGCTGAATTTGTTGTTTTGGCTGGTGTTAGGCTTATTCTTGGTCTGGGTGGTTTGGCAATTGTGGCGGTTATTTAGACCTTATGTGTATTCTTGGTTAGCTCAAAGAGGTAATTTTGATGGTGCTGGACTAAAAATTGGCTCTGGTGAATTATCTAGCGAGCGTTGGTTGATGCGATCGCAAGAATTTTATCGTCAGGCTAACTATCGTGAGGCCTGCCGTTGTATTTATTTAGCAATGTTACAACAGTTACATGAGAAAGCGATCACACCAGTCCAACACAGCCGCACTGATGGCGAATATCTGCGATTGCTAAGGTTATCTGTGAATCAAATACAGCCTTATGAAACTTTGATTACTACTCACGAACAATTATGTTTTGGCAATGTTGAGATTTTCAGAGAAAATTATGAGCAGTGTCAGCAAGCCTATCGCGAAATTTTCCCGGAGTGATGGGGAATGGGGAGTGTCAAAATATGAAGCAAATGAAACGCTCAAATCGCCTGGCTGCTTTAGGAGCGATCGCCCTGGCAGTGATAATATTATTGAGCTTAATAACTGCTCCTAGCAGCAATACAATTACTAGTGGTTCCACTTATAGCCGTGGTGCTGATGGCTATGGTGCTTGGTATGCTTTTATGCAACAGCAAGGAATTTCTATCCAGCGTTGGCAAAAGCCTGCAGGTGATATTACAGCACAGAAAAGCCCTGTCACCCTGCTACAAGTTTACAGCACCTGGCGATCGCCAACACTCGATAGACAAGAGCGAGAATGGGTAGAACAAGGCAATAATTTGGTGATTTTGGGCGTGCGTCATCAAGTAACAGCGGCGAATTTTACCACGATGCAAAAATCTCCCTTTGGGAAGGTAAAAATTGACACGCGAAGACGTTATCAGCAAGCTGACCAAACAGAAGTTGATTTAGGCGATCGCTTCGGTGCTGTTGTCTGGGTAGAAAAGCACGGTCAAGGAAAAGTAATTTATTCTACTACTCCCTATTTAGCCGCCAATGCCTACCAAGATTATTTAAGTAATTTCAAGTATTTAGCTAATTTTGTTAGACACAAAAATAACCCAATTTTTGTTGATGAATACATCCACGGCTACAAAGACAGCGATGTGAGGGAGAAAGAAGGTAAAGGTGATTTATTAAGTTATTTAACTAAAACACCGATCATGCCCGCATTATTCCAGGCAGGTGTATTACTATTGGTGCTAATTTGGGCACAGAATCGGCGCTTTGGTAAGGCAGTAGCTTTAGATACACCAGGTGTAGACAACAGTGAGGCATATATTCAAGCCTTAGCAGGAGTATTACAAAAAGCCCAATCCACCGATTTTGTCGTCGAGATGGTAGGTAAAGAAGAACAAATACAATTACAAAAAGCTTTGGGATTAGGGACAGTCCTGCTGGAACCAGAGGCTTTGATTAATACTTGGGTAGAGAAAACAGGTGCAAATCCCGCAGAACTGAATGCAGTGTTCAAGGTGCGATTGCGAAAAAAACCTATGAGTGAACAAGACCTGTTAAGCTGGTTGGGGAAATGGCGGACTATTCGCTTGAGTAGGTCGGCGCAAATAAACCGTAATGGTTAGGGTTGTCATTTGTCATTTGTCATTGGTCATTGGTCATTTGTCATTTGTCATTGGTCATTGGTCATTACTCATTACTCATTACTCATTACTCATTACTCATTACTCATTACTCATTACTCATTACTCATTACTCATTACTCATTACTCATTACTCATTACTCATTACTCATTACTCATTACTCATTACTCATTACTCATTACTCATTACTCATTACTCATTACTCATTACTCTTTGTCATTTGTTAGCAGTAATTGCTTATTCCCTATTCCCTATAACTTAATTATTATGAATGAAACCCATCCTATTTTAATTCGCCTTGGTCAAGGACTTAACCAAGTAATTGTGGGACAATCCCATCTTGTACAACAGATGCTAGTCGCCCTGTTAGCGGGTGGACATATAATTTTGGAAGGTGTACCGGGAACTGGTAAAACACTTTTAGTGAAAGTGTTGGCGCAGTTGATCCAATCGGAGTTTCGCCGCATTCAGCTAACACCAGATGTTTTACCGTCAGATATTACTGGGACGAATATTTTTGACTTGAATAGTCGCAGTTTTACCCTGAAAAAAGGACCGATATTTACAGAAATTTTGCTAGCGGATGAAATTAACCGTACTCCCCCGAAAACACAAGCGGCGTTGCTAGAAGCAATGGAAGAAATGCAGGTAACTTTGGATGGAGAAACTTTACCTTTACCAGAGTTATTTTGGGTGATTGCGACACAAAATCCCCTAGAATTTGAAGGCACTTATCCTTTACCAGAAGCGCAGTTAGACAGGTTTTTATTTAAACTAGTAGTAGATTACCCTGACCAAGCTGCCGAAAAACAAATGTTACTCAATCGTCAGGCGGGTTTTGCGGCGCGACGCTTGGATATTACCCACCTGAAACAAATAGCAACGGTAGGCGAAATTTTGCAGGCTCGACAAGCAGTCAAAGAAGTTAAAGTATCTGAGGCAATTATTGATTATATCCTGGCGTTGGTCAGAGCATCGCGTCAATATCCCGATTTAGCTTTGGGTGCTTCGCCTCGCGCTGCTGGTGCTTGGTTGCAGACATCACAGGCTGCGGCCTGGTTATCTGGGAGAAATTTTGTGACTCCAGATGATGTTAAAGCTGTCGCATCGCCGTTGTTGCGTCATCGTCTACTTTTGAAACCAGAAGCAATGCTGGATGGTTTACAAATTGATGCGGTAATTGCGTCGGTAATGAATCAGGTTGCGGTGCCAAGATAGTTACTCCCTTCCCCGTGGAAGATTACCGAAATAATTTTGATCTCACGCATTCGCGCAGCGTCTCGCAGAGAAGGCGCATTCGCCGGAGGCGTTCCCGCAGGGTAGGCGCATTCGCGGAGCGTCTGTCTTCGACACGCTACGCGAACGCAGAGAAGAAGGAAAATTATAGGTAATCTTAGACCGGGAAGGGAGTAGGAGTTAGGATCGCATTATCAATACATAGAGAAAAACTAATAGTTATCATTCATAAATCAAATCGTGCCATATATAAGAATAAATTAGAGCAAATATCGCTCATTTATTTCGATGAAGTAATTCCATTTTGGATGAGATAACGGTAAGCTAAATTTAACAAAATTAATCAAGGATCAGTTTCCATTATCCGAGAGACCGGTTGACGGGGATCAAGATTTTTTAATTCAAAATCCCTAAATTATGCTGCAAATATAGAGGTATGTTCATGGCTCAGTTTCTGCTCGATACTGTTTGGCTAGTACCGTGCTACGCCTTAATGGGTGGGCTTTTAGCTGTGCCTTGGTCTCCGGGAGTCATTCGCCGTACCGGACCTAGACCAGCGGGTTACGTAAATTTGGTAATGACATTTTTGGCGTTTGTCCATAGCGCGATCGCCTTACCAATCGCCTGGAATCAAGCACCATCAGAAATATTTATTCCGTGGCTTTCCACTGCTGGCTTAAACCTCACCATCGCTATAGAAATTTCGGCGGTGAGTGTAGGCGCGATGGTTGTAATTAGCGGCTTAAATTTGTTAGCGCAAATTTTTGCGATTGGTTACATGGAAATGGACTGGGGGTGGGGACGCTTCTTTTCTTTGCTGGGATTATTTGAAGCTGGTTTATGCGCTTTAGTCCTGTGTAACAGCTTGTTCTTCAGCTATGTAATTTTGGAAGTTCTAACTTTGGGAACCTACCTACTAGTAGGTTTATGGTTTAGTCAGCCTTTGGTTGTAACTGGTGCTAGAGATGCATTCTTAACCAAACGGGTAGGAGACTTATTTTTGCTAATGGGGGTGTTGGGTTTATGGCCCCTAGCGGGAACTTGGAATTATACAGAACTAGCGCAATGGGCAACAACTGCTAATGTTAACCCAACAGTGATTACATTGGTGGGTTTAGCCTTAATCGCAGGTCCGATGGGTAAATGTGCCCAATTTCCCCTACATCTGTGGTTAGATGAGGCGATGGAAGGCCCTGTTCCCAGTACAATTTTGCGGAACTCGGTAGTAGTAGCCACTGGTGCATGGGTATTGATTAAATTGCAACCTGTGTTAACGCTATCACCCGTAGTTTCCTCTGCTATTGTTGCGATTGGTGCGGTGACAGCGGTGGGTGCTTCTTTAATTGCGATCGCCCAAATTGACATTAAGCGGTGTCAATCCTATTCTGTAAGTGCCTACATGGGTTTGATTTTCATTGCCGTAGGCGTGAAACAAGATGAAGTGGCGCTGTTGTTGGTACTCACCCATGCGCTATCATCAGCGCTGTTAGTTATGAGTACTGGTGGAATTGTCTGGAACAGCATCACCCAAGACATCAACCAACTGGGTGGACTATTATCACGTCGTCCGATATCAGCATTAGCCTTTATCGTCGGTGGTTTGGGATTAATTGCTTTTCCACCTTTAGGCGGCTTTTGGGCTTTGGCTGAATTAGCAAATGCACTTTGGAAAACTCAACCGTTGTTAGTAGCAGTGGTTATTGCAGTCAACGCTTTAACAGCCTTTAGTTTAAGTAGAGAATTTAGCCTAATTTTTGGCGGTAAACCCAAACAGATGAGCGAGCGATCGCCTGAAGTACATTGGCCGATGGTACTACCAATGGTAATTTTACTCGGCTTCGTCCTGCATCTACCTTTAATATTACAAAGTTTATCATTGCTGCCAAGTTGGGTAAACCTGAATAAAGATGTTGCACTCCTGCTAATTTGGTCGAGTATTTTTGGTGTCAGCATCAGTGGTGTCATTTATTTAGGAAAATGGCAAAACCCAATCCGCTTACCCTGGAAAGGTTTAAGAGATTTGTTCGCTTACGACTTTTACACAGCCCAAATCTACCGCCTCACAATTGTTGCCGGCGTTGGGCAAATTTCCAAATTTACCGATATGCTTGACCGCTTAGTTATCGATGGAATCGTTAACTTTGTCGGTTTGTTCTCACTGTTAGGTGGACAAGGCCTCAAATACAGTACCAGTGGACAAACCCAGTTTTATGCGTTCACCATCCTTCTAGGAATCAGCGTTTTAGGAATGTGGGTAGCTTGGCCATTCTGGGGAGTCCAATTTTTACAGATGATGTTTTAAGTTTGTCATTTGTCATTGATCATTGGTCATTGGTCATTGGTCATTTGTCATTTGTCATTTGTCATTGGTCATTGGTCATTTGTCATTTGTCATTGGTCATTGGTCATTGGTCATTTGTCATTTGTCATTGGTCATTACTCCCCAATCCCTAATCCCTGAGCCCCAATCCCCAATCCCCAATCCCTAATCCCCAATCCCTAATCCCCAATCCCCATTCCCCAAACCGAAATTAATATGCTGAGTATTTTAATCTGGGCACCAATTATTGGCGCTGCAATTATCGGGTTTTGGCCAGGTAGCGTCGTCAAAGCAAGTCGAGTACGTTTAGCAGCTTTAACCCTAGCTGGGTTAGTTCTGTTGTGGAATCTTTTCATCCTGGTGAAATTTGATATTAGCAATCCGGGGATGCAGTTTCGAGAATATATTCCTTGGAATGAAACCCTTGGTTTAAGTTATCAATTAGGGGTTGATGGACTATCAATATTGATGTTGGTTTTAAATGGTCTAATCACCTGGATTGCTATTTACAGCAGCAGTAAAGAAACTGAACGCCCCCGTTTTTTCTACTCCATGATGTTATTAGTGAGTGGTGGAGTTGCAGGTGCATTTCTAGCAGAAAATTTACTGCTATTCTTCCTGTTTTACGAACTAGAATTAATCCCTTTTTATCTGCTAATTTCCATTTGGGGGGGCGAAAAACGGGCTTATGCTGGCATCAAATTTCTGATTTATACAGCAGTTTCCGGAGCATTAATTCTGGCGACATTCTTGGGTATGGTATGGCTAACTGGTTCTTCTAGTTTTGCTTTAGACGCCATCTCGACTCAAACCCTCTCAACGGGAATGCAGATTATCCTACTTATAGGAATAATCCTGGGTTTTGGCATCAAAATTCCCCTAGTTCCCTTCCATACTTGGTTACCTGATGCTTACGTTGAAGCTTCCGCACCAGTGGCGATGTTACTTGGTGGCGTGTTGGCGAAGCTGGGAACCTATGGACTTTTGCGGTTTGGTATGAGTATGTTCCCCGAAGCTTGGAGTATTTTTGCACCAACATTAGCAATTTGGGGAGCAGTTAGTGCTATTTATGGGGCATTAGTGGCGATCGCCCAAAAAGACATCAAGCGGATGGTAGCATATAGTTCGATTGGTCACATGGGCTATATATTACTAGCTAGTGCAGCCACCACCGCTCTAGGACTTGTCGGCGCAGTCGCTCAAATGTTTAGCCACGGTATCATCCTCGCTATTCTCTTCCTGTTAGTGGGAATCGTGGAAGATAAAGTGGGCACCCGTGAGTTAGATAAACTCAATGGTTTAATGAGTCCCATCCGTGGTTTACCCCTCATTAGCGCCCTACTAGTTTTAAGTGGAATGGCTAGCGCTGGTATTCCCGGTTTAACAGGATTTGTCGCCGAATTTCTGGTTTTTCAGGGCAGTTTCTCCGTCTTTCCCATACCAACACTTTTGTGTGTCTTATCGAGTGCGCTAACCGCAGTATATTTTGTCATCCTGCTCAACCGCACCTGTTTTGGGAGACTCGACAACAATTTAGCCTACTATCCCAAAGTGCTATCGTCTGAGAAAACCCCAGCTTTGATTTTGGCAGCTTTAATCATCTTTTTAGGAATCCAACCCACTTGGTTAGTACGTTGGACTGAACCCACAACTACAGCCATAGTAGCGACAATTCCCGCCTTAGAAAAAACCATCACTTCTGAAGTAGCCTTGAAGCCGTAAACATAGGTAACTACCTTGTAGTTTAGTAAAGACTTTAGTCCTGATATTTTCAGAATTAAAGTCCTGACTACATTATTTTTACAGCAGGGATAACTACAAAAAACAAAATAAATACTGTTACCACTACTCAGGAAATTAAAATGGTACAAACTCCAGAGAAAATAGCAACTAAATTACCTCCTTCTACACATGAATTTGCTGAAGTAATTCATCGATTAGAAGCAGGCGGTTCGATGTTACCAGATACGCCAGAAAATCTGATGCAAATCATCGGCTTATATAAAGCTTACGCCGTGCCGATGGATTTCTACTGGCGCGACCTACTTTATATCGCCGAACGCGAATTTTTAAACCCCTTTCCCTTCTTTAAATACTTCTTGCCCAAAGAGTATTTAGACAGACATAATCATTATGCAGGCGACGACGCCGATTTAAGGATTTGGCGTGGTGAAGCTACAGCCCATCCAGAACTTTTGGCATTTATCGAAAAAGGTGAAACAGGCAAATTATCCAGATTATTTCATCATTTATTACATGATCGCATCAACATGGAATTTGCTGAAGCTTGTATGCGGGCGATGCTTTGGCACCGTCATATGTACGCGCCAGTAAATCAATTTGACGCTTACCTAGATTCGGAAGAATATAAAGCTAATGCCGATATAGCAATTAAAGCTTATTTCCAAGGCAATCCAGCAATGTTGGCGCTGCATAAAATGTTCCCAGAAATGTTTTTAGAACAGTGTCGGCAGATGTCTTATTATTCTAACCTGGGCTTGTTCTGGGAAGTCATGGCACCCGTATTCTTTGAAATGTCAGATATATATGATGAAGGTGGATTTAAAGGCGTTCCCGATGCCATGAATTTCCTAGTCAATGGTATATTTGCCATAGCTGGTCGTCCCATTTACCACCATGTTTATATTCGCGGTAAATGTTACGAAATCATCCCCAAATCCAAAGGGTTCACCTGGCTATATGAAGCAGCATTACCCTACGTAGAAGCCGTTTTTTATCGCACCGCACCCTTCAGAGGCACAAAATCTTATAATGCACAAGCAGGTCAAGTACCTGATGAGCAAAAAGACTTCCACTATGGAATTCTTTATGCTGACGTTTTCCCTGTAGGTACTGCAGGGATTCCCCCAACATTATTAATGCAAGATATGTTGCACTTCTTACCACAATATCTTGTTGATTACTACAAACAATATTGTCGTGGCGAAGAAGATATGTTGATTCAATTGGGAATTAGTTTCCAAAGGTCAATGTACAACGTAACTTCAGCGGTCATTCAAGCATTAAGAACTGCACTTTTATATCCCTTAGATGACCAAAATACCCATCATTTACAAGCGAATCGCGAGTTTTTTGAAGGCCAGTTAAATCGCTTTACTCGCGCTGATTACAACATGCGTGATGCGGCGCGATTAAGGAGTATTCAAAGCCAAGATTATCGGTAGAGATCGGGCGGGGAGACCCCGCCCCGGCGATATGATGTATCAATGTAGGGTGCGTTGTCACAGAGAGTAAACGCACCTTAAATTTTTGACGATGAGTAAGTTTGCTATACAATGGGAAGGCCGTAAACTCATTAATCTGAGGAGTAAGTAAAATTCTCCAGCATGAGAGAAATTATCTTTTATCGCACAGATACGGACAAATGCCCCGTTGAAGAATTTATAGATTCTTTATCTGGAAAACAAGCACAAAAAGTGCTTTGGGTTTTACGGTTGATACAGGAACTTGATAAAGTACCAAATCAATATTTAAAAAAATTGGTCAATACGGATGACATTTGGGAAGTAAGAGTTCAGGTTGGCAATAATGCATTTCGGTTACTTGGTTTTTTCGATGATGATAATTTGGTTATTGTAACTAACGGCTTTGCCAAAAAGACACAAAAAACTCCATCCCAACAGATTGAACTAGCAGAACAGCGAAAACGAGATTATTTGAACCGAAAGTAAAGTAGAGGAAATATGAGTGACGTAGAAAAATATATTACCAAACGCAAGCAGACTGATCCTGAATTTGCTGAAGATTTTGAATCTGGTTATGTCAGTTTTAAAATTGGGGTAATATTAGCGCAGGCAAGAATTGCGGCTGGAATTACCCAAGCAGAATTAGCACGTCGCTTAAATTTAGATGAATCTATTATTGTCAATATTGAAGATAATGCTGAAGATGTCGGGATTGTTACTTTAGAAAAATATGCCCAGGCTTTAGGAAAGAAGCTTTTTGTAGAGATTAAATAAATATTAAGCTTCATCTGTAAGGACGGAAAGACCCCGACGATGTTATGCATCAACCGTAAAATTGCTGTAATTTTTGCAAAAACTCCTGCACTATGGTATATGATTCTTCACAGCATCTGGTAGCATCATAATATTCTATAAGAGAAATACCATGAGTTTGCAGAATGCGATCGCGTTCTTGATTACTGGCTACATCTTCGTGCAAAACTTCTATTATCCCCCACTTACCTTGGTGAAAAATTAGAAAATCAGGTTCTTCATTTTTTCTACCTTCTGGGGTTGTCAGCCGCACTTTAGAATTTGCAAAAAAGAGAACACCTGCATTTTCCAGCGCTTGGGCAATTTTTACTTCTGATTCTGAAGAGAAATGCAAGCCATTCCAATCATATATCTTTTCTTTTGAATTAGACTTGCTACCCTGATTATCTTCCTCTTCAGTCAAGATATTTTCTTTATTTAATTCAGTATTCTTCTCTAAATCTGACTGCACTAAATCAGCTTCACTTAAATTAGCAAATAGTCTAGCACCACTAAGATTTGCACCACTAAGATTTGCACCACTCAGGTTTACTTCAATAACCAAATTTCGCTGTAAATTCAGTTGATGTCGCCGTAAATGTCGCTTGAAAACTGACCGCAAATTATCTTTTTTTACTTTCTCTTCTAATACTTTTGAGAGCAGTTTCCATAATTTAGAAGCTGCATCTTTAATATAATCTGGTTCATATCCGCTAGCTCTAGCAATTTCTATATAAGACAAACCTTCCCAAGATTGTCGAAACACAAGCTCTTGAACTTTGTTTAAGCTTTCATAATCTAGAGCCGCTTCCACAATTTCTAGAGCTTCGTCAACTGTCATTCGTTACATTACCTCGATAATGAAGTTTAAATTTTTGCCTAGAGCATAGCGAACAAGGTGGATTTTAGCACAATTCATCAGCTTTTACTACTAAAAAATTCCTATGTGATTTGTGAAATCCTCGTAGGCTGGGCTATGCCCACTAGATCCTGTATATAGTAAGCAATGCCTACCTTGATTGAGAAGGTGCAACATCTGAATTAACCTCAAAAAATGCATCTCATATTACTAAGTAATGCGTACTACTTATATAAATACCTTTATATTACAAGGTTATTACCTTCTTATTACTGTTTTTAGATTAAAAATTTATACATGCCTGCTAAAGTAGCAATATATTCCACTCTAAATCACAATCTCAAAATTGTAGTGAACCAGAGGTATGAAATTGATGCGTAAAAAAATTATTTTACAGATAGGTCCGGTGCTAGTGCAACCACAGAATGAGAGAAATTTTGTAGACGAGTTAAATCAGGTCATCAAAGGATTAATTATATCCACAAAAGAAAAAAAATTGCTTAATTTTTCCAGCAAATGGAACCAAGAACTTAATTCGCACCCACAATTGTTGATTGATGTGTTGATTGATGTTGAGTATGAATTTATTATTGATTCATCCAACATTCCACAGCCAGACTTAAATTTGCTGATATCAGAACCAAATTTACAGCAATTTTTGAAGCATTGGCAAATTCAAAAATATGTAATTGAAACTAGAATTCTCACAGAGACAAACAAACCTAATTCTCCCCGTAAATTATCTTTATCATGGCTATCTTCGTCGCAAAATCTGACACTATTAGCTTTTGTAATAGCAGTAATTATTGTATTCATCATTCTGATTTTAAGATAACATTAAAGGAGATAAAAAGTGAAAGATTATTTAACTTGGATATTTTTTCTTGGTACTATTTGGGATTTTGTAACAAGTCTGTTAGGAATAATTGGTCTGTTTGGAGTCACTGATTTCCAACTGCAAAATATAGTTGTTTACATAACTGCTGTTGTAGGTAGTCTTCTGATAGTAGGTTTAAGTTTCAATGCAGCCGAAATTTGGGATACCAATGCAAGTGATGATTATAAATGGTTAAGACCAGTTCATGTGATGTCAATAGCTTATGATTTCTATAGTTCTTTTTTAGGAACTGCACAAAGCATTGTGCTTCAAGAAAACAGAGGTCTTGGCATAAGTATAGACTTTACATTTGTATGGGAAAATACGACGTTAGGACAAAAAGTAATGCTTTTGTTCTTGTCAATTATGGTAACTTTAAGTCCTATTATTTTGTCGTTCCGCATGAAGCCATAATTATATAGGTTTTTATTTGCACCATGATTTTCAACCGAGGTCAAACTTTACAAAATGGTAAATACGGCTCTTCCGTACTTAGCGTGCTGAATTTATTAAATAATCCGCTTGAAACCCTTGCAGAGCTAAGATAATAGCCATTATTTTCTGTATTTTATATCATATTGCTAAAAATTAAATTATGAACGCCTGTAAGCCTTACTTTTAAAGCAAATTTATAGACTTTAATTAATAATTAAGCACGCTAAGTACGCAAGAACCAATATTTCTTATAAACTTTCTGCGCCTGCAGGACAACTTCCTTTTAAAGTCACTTCTCGCGTTTACCCATTTGGTGTACCATATTGGGCAGAAAGACTTCAAAGCTGTAACATTCATTAATTTACATTGTGTGATTATTTCATTATTGGGGAGGTTTGATTAAATCACAAATTCAGTATCCTCTCTTTAAGTACTGAGTGTGTCTTAATTTGCACTTATTCTCGTTTTTGTCAGATTATTGACATTAAATTACACAGCCGTATATTGCTACAAAGTTTACTCTGTCTACTTTTCAGTCTTTTTTTACGTCGAACTCAGGTTTGCAACACATCGATAATCTGTAGGGGCGCAAGGCCTTGCGCCCCTACCACATGGTCTATTTACCAAAAAATCATTGTAATATCTGTACCTCATTTACCTGCAATCTGCTGTATGACGGATGCGTAGGTCTTGTTTCAATAAAGTTCAGTTAAGGAAAATTGTCGTAGGGGCACGGCACGAATAAAATTGTCATTAGAAGAAAAGATTTTGGATGCCGTGCCCCTACACCGATATTGCAACTTTAGCCCCCGGATTCATCCGTGGGGTAGTTCAGTGTATACTAATACGGCCACTTCCAATCGCGAATTTCTGGCATATCCTCGCCATGTTCGGATATATACTGCTTGTGTTCAATCAACTTATCTTGCAGTTGCTGCTTAACATAAGCGGCTTTATATCCTAATTTGGGTACGCGATCAATCACGTCCATGACTAGGTGGAAACGATCAAGATCGTTGAGGACAACCATATCAAAGGGAGTGGTAGTAGTTCCCTCTTCTTTGTAACCGCGCACATGCAGGTTTTTATGGTTGGTATGGCGATAGGTGAGGCGATGAATTAACCAAGGATAGCCATGAAAAGCAAAGATAATCGGTTTATCGGTGGTGAAAATGGTGTCAAAATCTTTGCTGGTTAAACCGTGAGGATGTTCGCTTTGTGGCTGTAGTGTCATTAAATTCACCACATTCACCACCCGCACCTTTAACTCTGGGAAGTGTTGGCGGAGAATATCCACAGCGGCTAAGGTTTCTAAGGTGGGAATATCCCCAGCACAACCTAAGACTACATCAGGTTCACTATCTCGGTCATTACTAGCCCATTCCCAAATACTGATGCCTTTGGTACAATGCTTGATGGCAGCATCTATATCAAGATATTGTAACGCCGGTTGTTTACCAGCCACAATCACGTTAACATAGTTGCGGCTTTTTAAGCAATGGTCAGTTACAGACAGTAGCGTATTGGCGTCGGGGGGGAGATACACGCGAATAATTTCTGATTTCTTGTTGATTACATGGTCAATAAAACCAGGGTCTTGGTGAGAGAAACCATTGTGGTCTTGTCGCCAAACGTGGGAAGTGAGTAAGTAGTTGAGGGAAGCAATGGGACGACGCCAAGAAATGTGACGGGTTGTTTTTAACCACTTGGCGTGCTGGTTGAACATCGAATCAATAATATGGATGAACGCCTCGTAGCAAGAGAAGAAGCCATGACGACCTGTGAGCAGGTATCCTTCTAGCCATCCTTGACAGGTAGTTTCACTGAGAATTTCCATAACCCGACCATCAGGTGAAAGGTGATCATCTTCGGGGATGTGTTCAGCTACCCAGGCGCGGTCTGTGACTTCAAATACTGGGTCTAGGCGATTTGAGGCAGTTTCGTCAGGACCGACAATACGGAAATTGCGGCTTTCCTGATTGAGTTTCATGATATCCCGCAGGAATTTGCCGGTAACTTTGGTAGCTTCCGCATTCACCGTACCTGGATGGGGAACTTCCACGGCGTATTTCCGAAAATCAGGCATTTTCAAGTCACGCAACAAGATACCACCATTGGCGTGGGGGTTATCTCCCATGCGGCGCTTACCTTGGGGCGCCAATTCTGCTAATGCTGGAATTAGTTTACCGTTAGCGTCAAATAGTTCCTCTGGTTTGTAACTCTTCAGCCATTCTTCCAGTAATTTCAGGTGTTCTGGATTACCGATAATATTGCTAAAGGGGACTTGGTGCGATCGCCAAGAACCTTCCGTTTTCTTCCCATCTACTTCCTTGGGTCCTGTCCAACCTTTGGGGGTTCTCAGAATAATCATCGGCCATTGGGGACGCTCAGTAAAGCCATGTACACGGGCTTCTCTTTGAATGGCTTGAATTTCGGCAATGATCGTATCTAAAGTTGCCGCCATTTCCTGATGTATAATCGCGGGATCTGAACCTTCCACAAAGTATGGTTTGTAGCCATAGCCAATAAATAGGCTTTCTAACTCCTCATTACTTATTCGCGCTAACACCGTCGGGTTAGCAATTTTATACCCATTGAGATGGAGAATCGGCAACACAGCACCATCATGCACAGGGTTAAGAAACTTGTTAGAATGCCAACTTGTGGCTAAAGGCCCAGTTTCCGCTTCCCCGTCACCGACAACAGCAGCAACGATTAAATCAGGGTTGTCAAAAGCCGCACCGTATGCATGGACTAGCGCGTAACCCAGTTCCCCCCCTTCATGGATAGAACCGGGAGTTTCCGGCGCAACGTGGCTAGGAATACCACCAGGGAAAGAGAACTGTTTGAAGAGTTTTTGTATTCCCTCAATATCTGCAGATATATTCGGGTAATATTCGCTGTACGTTCCTTCGAGATAGGTATTAGCAACCAGTCCAGGGCCACCATGACCAGGGCCTGCAATGTAAATCGTATTCAGATCATACTTTTTAATGACTCGATTCAGGTGAGCATAAATAAAATTCAGCCCTGGTGTAGTTCCCCAATGTCCCAGAAGCCGGGGTTTAACATGTTCTTGCTTGAGGGGTTCTCTTAAAAGTGGATTATCGAGGAGATATATTTGTCCCACTGAAAGATAATTAGCAGCACGCCAGTAGGCGTGGATTTTCTGCAGATCTTCATCGGTTAAAGGCTTTGTTTGTGGCGTAGCAGCTAAAGTCATATCAAACTCCATGACCAAAAGATAATGACGAATTCATCAGTATGCAAGTTTAGTGGTCTACGGCATGAGTGTCATCATACCCCTGACAAAGTTTTCCAGTATTCCTGGGGAAACCTTGGAAGTTATAGTGATCGCACACAGTCTATTATTTACTTTAAACCTCAAATCAATCTGTAGGTATACAGTAGTCAAAGAAATAGGCAATAACCACAGATCTTCGTAGGGGCGCAAGGCCTTGCGCCCCTACCACATCGTCCTGTAGGTATACAATAGTCAAAGAAATAGGCAATAACCACAGACCTTCGTAGGGGCGCAAGGCCTTGCGCCCCAAAAGCGTGGTCTATTTACCTGAAAATGGCTGTAACTTACTCCTCTGCGTTCCTCTGCGTTACCTTTGCGTACCTCTGCGTTTAAAAAATCCTACCTCCTACATTCTTTCCAACACCTCAATCCCTAACAAAGATAATCCTAACTTTAGCGTTCTCGCCGTTAAATCACACAAAACTAAGCGAGATGTCCGCAGTGGTTCTTCTGCATTTAACACCGGAACCCCAAGATTGCGGTCATAAAATTGATTAAACTTTTGACTCAGTTGAAATAAATACTCACACAGACGATTTGGCAATAAATCTTGCTCTAAAGTAGTAATAACTTCACCTAGCTGAAGTAAAGATTTTGCCAGACTCAATTCAGTTTCATGCTGCAAGATAACTTTAGCATTATCACCCAAAGCTGCAAAGTTAATTTCACCCTTGCGGCTAATCCCCTGAACCCGTGCATAAGCATAAAGCATATAGGGTGCAGTATTGCCTTTGAGATCCAGCATTTTGTCGTAGCTGAAAATGTAATTACTGGTGCGGTTTTGGCTTAAGTCAGCATATTTAACTGCACTAATGCCAATGATTTCGGCAACTTTGTTAATGAATTCTGCCGTTTCTGTGCGTTCTTCGGCTTGTAATCTCGATTCTACATCTTGACGGGCACGGGCGATCGCTTCATCTAACAAATCCCGCAACCGCACTGTATCCCCAGAACGGGTTTTGAATTTTTTCCCATCTTCCCCTAGCACTAAACCAAAAGGTACATGGACCAGTTCCACGTCATCGGGAACCCACCCGGCTTTGCGTGCTACCTGAATAAATTGGGCAAAATGGTTTGCTTGTCCAGCATCTGTTACACAAATTATCCGCTTGGCCTCATCTTTTTGCATCCGGTAGCGGATAGCCGCTAAATCTGTAGTGGCGTAGTTATAACCGCCATCAGATTTCTGTACAATCAAGGGTAGAGGCTCACCTTCTCTGTTGGTAAACCCGTCCAAGAAAACGCATTTTGCGCCTTGGTTTTCTACCAGTAAGCCAGATTGTTGTAAATCTTCCACAACTGCTGCTAGCAAGGGATTGTAAAAAGATTCACCTCGTTCAATCAACTGGATGTCCAACAAATCATAAATTACCTGAAACTCTCGCCTTGACTGTTGACACAGCAGATTCCAAGCATGGATGGTATCTTCTGCACCTGCTTGTAGTCTTACGACCTCTTGGCGTGCGGTTTCTTGAAAAGCTTCATCTTCATCAAACCGCTGCTTGGCTTGGCGGTAAAAGCTGACTAAATCGCCAATATCCAAAGCATTGGCGGTGGTGAGGGCTTCTGGGTAAACCAACCGCAAATAGGCGATTAACATCCCAAATTGCGTACCCCAATCACCCACATGATTGAGCCTTAGCACATTATGACCGCGAAATTCCAAAATTCTGGCGATGCTATCACCAATAATAGTTGAGCGCAAGTGCCCTACGTGCATTTCTTTAGCAATATTGGGACTGGAAAAATCCACAATTTCCCGCTGTGGTGTTTTTGTCGTGGGGACACCTAAGCGAGGATCTGGAATAATTGCGTTTAGTTGTGCTTCCAGGTATGCTGTCTTCAGTTTCAGATTGATAAACCCAGGACCTGCAATATCCGGTGGTTCACAGATTTCTGATACATCTAATTTTTCCACGATAGCAGCAGCGATCGCCCTTGGTTGCATTCCTTGGCGTTTGCTCAAAGATAATGCCAAATTTGCCTGATAATCACCAAATTTAGGATTACTCGCAGTCACCAAAATCGGATCGACTCCAGCGTACTCAGCGCCAAAAGCCGCGATTAAAGCCTGCTCAAATTTCACTTTTAGTTGTTCTTGTGTAGCGTTCATAAATTAATTGTCAGTTGTTCAAGCACTTATAAGGGCGCATTACAATATATTAAGACTGCTGGGACTAGCTCTGTACCTGTAGTCTTTGTAGACAGAACTTACACAAGCGTTACAATCAACATATATTGTAGGGTGCGTCAGATGCCAAAAATATGTTGAGAATTACGCAAAACTCAAATCTGACCCACCCTGCTATACCCCAATACAGTTCAGTTAGGCTCGAATGATATACACTGTAGGGGCACGGCATCCAAAATTTTTTGTTCTAATGACAATTTTATTCGTGCCGTGCCCCTACGACAATTTTCCTTAACTGAACTGTATTGTGCTATACCCGCATTTCTCACAAGTAGGGGCGGTTTCATCAGGATCATCAACTATTAACGAGGATATCGCTGAACCCGGCCTTACGACTTCGGACGTAGAGAAAGCAACGGTCACAAAAATCTGGTGAGAAATCCGGGTATAGTGCCGGTTGCGTAAGTCCTAGTACACATAGAATAAATTACATTTATAGACAATTTCCGCTCGGTGACATTTTCCTTATTTTAACAAGACTTACGCTAGTGTTACATTTAAATAATGGTGCGTGAAGCCACAAGTCAAGTAAGCTGCGTACAATATTTACCGAAGCGCCACGCACCCTACGATTATTAATGTGCGCCCAGAGTATGGGGTTAGATGGAGTTAGATGAGGTTAGATGGGGTTAAAAATTTCTACCCAGCCCTAACAACAGATATTACAGTATTATTAGTGACTATAGCCTAGGAATTTTACTTATATTAGTGCAAAAATTTTGAGAATATTCCGAAATTTTACCAAAGAAATGGGTTTAAAGCCTCGCCCTTCTAGGGCGACTTTGATATAATATTCCCATGATTACACTAAAGTTTAAGCTGTACGAACACAAAAGGAATAGACACCTGAAACGGATGATCAACGCCGCAGGGGTGATCTATAACCATTGTATTGCTCTACATAAACGGTACTATCGGATGTGGGGCAAACACTTAAACTGTGCAAAACTCCAGTCTCATATTGC
The DNA here is from genome assembly GCA_038087035.1 of Gloeotrichia echinulata CP02. Classification (NCBI taxonomy): domain Bacteria; kingdom Bacillati; phylum Cyanobacteriota; class Cyanophyceae; order Nostocales; family Gloeotrichiaceae; genus Gloeotrichia; species Gloeotrichia echinulata. The sequence goes on from CP051187.1 coordinate 3,739,246, forward strand.
CAAATTGAGAAAACGTCATCAATTTTGGCAATCAATAGGTTCTCAAGCAGTGCAAGATATCTGTCAACGCATAGAGAAAGCCTACCAATTATTTTTTAAACATAATAAGAAAGGAGTCAGACCACCGGGTTTTAAATCAGTTATCAGTTATCAGTTATCAGTTATCAGTTATCAGTTATCAGTTATCAGTTATCAGTTATCAGTTATCAGTTATCAGTTATCAGTTATCAGTTATCAGTCCTGACGGCGTATGGTGGGGGATTTAAATCAGTTATCAGTTATCAGTTATCAGTCCCATGAAGGATTTAACTGATAACTGTTTACTGCTCACTGTTTACTGTTAAGACCCGCCACCAACGCCTTCCACCTTCAAAGTGTGGTGTTTCGCCTTCGTATTTAACTGATAACTGTTTACTGATAACTGTTCACTGTTAAAATGGTTGGGGCATCAACCATTGGGTTAGGTGATGTTAGACTGGCAAGAGCCAGCAATTGCTGTTTGACTCCAGAATCTGGGCCCTTTTAGGGCGGGGAGTATGTCAAAATATGATTTTGGGTAAATAATTATATAAATTAACTCAGTCCGGAATTATACTTTAGGTGCAGGAACATATCTCATGACTAGTATAACTGAACAATTCGGCGAACTCAAAAGTAACGTCACCGACGGTAAAGGCCCAGCCAATATTCGCTCAACGCCTTCGACAAAAGCTGAGACAAATATTGTCAGTAAGCAACCTTTGGGGACTCGCGTTAAAATTCTGGATAAAACATCTGCTGAAGGTCGGACTTGGTATAAAGTCAGTTATGGTAAACAGCAGAAGGATGTCGGTTGGGTACGGGAAGACGTGATTAAATTATTGCCCCCAAATCCCTCCAAGCCTAGCCAAAATCCCGACAACGAAGACACGCGGCTATATTTTGAAACTGACAAGCGGTTAGTCAGAGTTTATGAGGAGGGTGCCAAGATATACATGAATGTGTATAACAAAAAAACGAACCAAACCGAACTCAGCGGCGTTTCGGCGACGAAATTAACCAAAGACCTGAAAACCGCCTGGGAAGGATATCTTGCAACCAAGGATGGACGTACCTACCAAGCCTTCTTCATTAACCGTGGTGCCACCCAGTTGATAATTACTAGCAGCGACACTGCTAAAAATATTGAGCCAACAGAGACAGGCTTTGGTGCCAAAGGTATTGAATATCAACAAATCGCTTAAATCACTGTCTTCCATCCGGTAAAACCTGATTCCCAATTTGCTAGTACTCTGTCTGTCACAGCAACTTTGATGGGTTGTTCGTAGATGCGCTTCTCTACGAACAATTTTTCTTGTTAATCACCAATTTTTCAAATCTGACGCACCCTACAAAACGTTAAATTTAGTCGGAGTAATCGCCTAACGCATCACTAGATAATTTGGTACATTAGGCGAATATTTGGACATAATTTGTTATTAAAAAAATCTTAAAAGTATCAGCGATCATTTACAAATAAAACAGGAATGATATAGTCTACTTAGTTTTACAAATAACCCCAGTCATGAAGAAAATTATTCCCGTACTATTGAGTGTAGTCTTACTCACTAACGCTGTTGCTTGTAGTAAGCCAAACGATAAAACCAGCAACAATTCTAGTCAGACTCAATCCAGTAGTCTGACAACTCAGCAAGCAATTCTACCAACAGGAACCACCTTTGAAACTGTTCTCCAACAAGAGTTATCTACAGGTAAAAACACTAATGATGAGCGCTTTATTATGCGCGTCAAAAACTCTGTCAAGGGTGGAAATATCAATTTCAAAGATGCCCAAATTCAAGGACATTTGGAAGATGTAGTCAAAGCAGCTAAAGGTAAAAAAGCTAGTTTGCATCTAGTATTTGATGAAATTGCTCTCAAAGATGGTACAACTTATCCCATTGATGCTGCTTTAGTTAACACCGAATTAGAGACAAAAACTAAAGGCAAATTTCTCCAAAATGCTGGCATTATTTTAGGTGGAACAGTTGCAGGTCATTTTGTCGGTAAAAAAGCCAATATAAAACATGGTGGACTAGCTGGGGGTGCTGCGGCCACTGCTTATGTATTGTCTAGTCCTGGTGGTGAAGTAGTTCTGAAAAAAGGCACAAAAGTCAAACTGAAACTCAAATCGCCTCTGGCTTCTAGTGTCTAAGGGACTGACATTTGAAATGTAAAAAAATCGGCAATTTTCTTCAATTTATAGGGTGCATCAGTGAACCAGACAAATGATGTGTTTTGCATATTTTAGGTCTGACATTTAACCGCTCATCGTATGGGAAAATCGGGTTTTTTGGACTACTCCCTTCCCGGTCTAAGATTACCTATAATTTTCCTTCTTCTCTGCGTTCGCGTAGCGTGTCGAAGACAGACGCTGCGCGAATGCGCCTTTGCGCCTTTGCGTGAGCTAAAAATTATTTCCCTACGGGACGCTCCGCGAACGGTAATCTTCCAGCGGGAAGGGACTAGTTGTATGATCTGTAGGGGCGCAAGGCCTTGCGCCCCAAACCACAATCGTTCTCACATAGCGTGAAAACTCACTTAAGCTGACTTAGTAAAAATCCGATAGTACAGATGGGTACTAATTTCCTTCAAGGGAAAAAGCAGATAAGTCAGAGGATTGATTGTCACAATAATATCTCGGAAGTCTCGCTTTGCCAAAAACAAAATCCCACGAGCAACTTGTGCTGCTGACATCACCCCATAAGGATTGAGTTGACTTTTAAACGGACCTAGGATTAACTTACGAATTACACAACTTCCATCCAAGCGCTTGAGGGTGACAATATTTCCTAGCGCTTGTTTGCTGAGTTCGTACAGTGGACTGAAAGCTGGGGAAACCTCCGCTTCAGAAGTGTTGACCCAGATTTCCTTTGTAGCTTTTGCTTGTGGTCCTGTAACAGTTGTCAGAAATATATCCATCAACTGTAACGCCGAAAAGGTATTCACCTGATATGAGGAGTTGATAGCCTCTGGTGTGCGGCTACCATAGACATTGATGCCGTGGTTGATGATCAAAATATCCACTTTCTCTAAACTTGACCTCAGTTCGGCTTCATTCCCCAACTCCCACCCCAGCACTGTCACCCCGGCTTGTGTCGGTAATTTCTCTGGATTAGTTGTCAATGCTACCACTTTGACATTATACTTGATAAATTCAGCGATTAATGCTTGCCCTAAGGTTCCTGATGCTCCAGTTAAAGCGACGGTTTTACCTTTGAGGGAAAGTCCTGTTCCCAATATTTTATCCACTAAGGAAAAGACACCGCTGTAATAGGCATTAACATCATCGAAATGATGACGCCAATGGTAAGACCGATTCACAAACCAAACCGATGGTGTTGTCTGTAAAGGCCCTGGTAGGTGGTTAATATCTGTGTCAATTGACCCCTGGAAATATCGTAGGGACGCACCATACAAGAAGGTAAACCCATAGACGACTCCCAGCCACAAACCCATTTGCTGCACAACTAAGGCAATTATCATCAAGATTAGCACCAAGAGACTCGACTCTACAATGTCGTGGTAAAGCTGCGACTCTTGGTAAATTTTCAAAGATGTGATCGATAAATCTCGGCGGTAAGCCATATGGTGCTTATTATGCCATTTAGACAGCCAACTCACCTGGTGACACAAAACATGATAGCTGTCTCTTAATACCTCAGCGAGCAAAAGTGAGAAGAATCCCCAACTGGTAAACTGTAAGCAGGTATTTACCAGAACCCAATTAATCTGTAATCTTGCCTCAATCTCAGTCAAGCTCTCCGCTAACATCTGGATCATGTTTTGCTCTTCTCCATTTTTCTTCATCTTTCCTCATATTCTGATCAGAATAGATGAAGGTTGAGTTTTAGAGCAAATGAAAATCAGGATTGGGGACTGGGGACACTTCGACAAGCTCAGTGCATCGCTGGGGACTGGGGACTGGGGACACTTCGACAAGCTCAGTGCATCGCTGGGGACTGGGGACACTTCGACAAGCTCAGTGCATCGCTGGGGACTGGGGACTGGGGACTGGGGACTGGGGATTGGGGACCATTCGTGACAGGTTAAGATAACATTGCTTTTGTCAATTAGAATTTATGCTGATAATTTAGGGAAAAAGACGGTATCAAAACCAGCTTTTTACTGATGTTTCAGCACAAAAATAAATGGAGAACACAAAAATTAGGCAATTGCTAACCAAAAACAGTGTTTTCTATTGGGGTATTTGGCAAATTTTTCATCCTATAGATAGATAGACAAATGCATCACAACCTTAACCTGTCACCAATGGTCCCTTAATGGGGGTTACTGTCTTTACCAAAGAGATTTTTAGGAGAAAACTTGCCATTTTCGGGTGAGTATTCAGAGCAATTCTTAGCTTCTTCGCTCATCACAAGAGAAGGTTCTACTGCACACTTGAGATAATGGTTGCTGGAGTAGTATTTACAGTTTTTACAGGGAACTTTATGTAATTTTTTAATGGTAAAAACCATCTTGTTGTCTACTGCTGTTCTCAGCTTTCGCCACATTAGAAAAAAAATTACCCAACCGAACATCAAGCCAATTGGTGTCAAACCTATCGCGACATCGGGAATATTTAATCCATCCGTTTGGGCTTTTGTCCCCTGTTGGACTTCATGCTGGGTTACTTGATGATAATTAGTACCTGTTACTACATTTTTTAGCCGCATGTGATTCATAATTCGTAATTCGTAATTCGTAATTATAACTAGGGACTAGGGGTTAGGGACTAGGGGTTAGGGGAATCACATCAAGGGTTTTAGCAATTTAGAATATCCTAACCACCCAATACGGTTCGGTTAAGAGCCGTAGTTGTTTTCTAGCTTTTAGCTTCAACCCATTGAAATAGGTTAAAAGACTCCTCAGTAAGCTTTGTAGGGGCGCAAGGCCTGGGTATGGGCCAATACAGTTCAGTTAGGCTCGAATGATATACACTGTAGGGGCACGGCATCCACAATTTTTTCTTCTAACGACAATTTTATTCGTGCCGTGCCCCTACGACAATTTTCCTTAACTGAACTGTATCTGGGTAGGGGCGCAAGGCCTTGCGCCCCTACTTTAGCTATGAGCTATACTCATAGCCTGCGCCGCTCCGTCATAAGAAGCCATTAAAACAATCTCTCATTAGCTTTTCAAAAGTTACTGGCTTGAAGTTTTACAGCGATTTTCAGGTAAATGAACCACATTTTTATATCTCACGCATTCGCGCAGCGTCTGTCTTCGACACGCTACGCGAACGCAGAGAAGGCGCATTCGCGTAGCGTCTGTCTCCGACACGCTTCGCGAACGTAGAGAAGGCGCAAAGGAAGAAAGAAATACAGATATCGAGGTGTGGTCTAAATACCTGAAAACTGCTGTAAGTTTAAAAATTAGTTTAACCAAAATTCAAATGATGATATATCTATCGCTAGTTTTGCTTATGATTGATGGTTTTATATCTAAAGGAATAAAAATCTCCAACTGGTACAGTGCATCAAGTGTGAGAACACTTGGGTTATGCAATATATTAATGGTACTGACACACCCTAAAGACTCAAATATTATTGGGTAATTTATTTTTTGGTAGTCCCTAATGCCAAATTCTCCAAATTTGCCAGAAAAGATTAGCTCCAAGCAGGAAAAGTCATACGCACAATTGTTTGGATATTGGGTATACTTTTAATGAAAAATTCTCCTCCATATAGTTCGGTGATGCGTTTAGCGATGATTAATCCCAATCCCGAACCTTGTTGTTCATACAGTTTACGATCAAACTGCATGTAGGCGCCGATATGGGAAATTTGTGCGGCTGTCATACCCCGACCGTTATTAATAATATACAATGTTAAAAAATGATCATTTGTATTGCTAATCAAACGTACTTGATGACCAAATTGGGAAAATTTGAAGGCATTATCAACGATTTCTTGGACAACTTTCTTCAGGTCTTGTTCTGAAACTTTGATGATAGCATCGGCTCTTCCGTACTTAGCGTGCTGAATTTGTTAAAAAATAAGTTTGAAACCCTTGCCTGGCTCCGATAAAAGCCATTATTTTTTGTATTTGAGCTACTGTTACTAAAAATCAAATTATAAACGCCTATAAGCCTTGTTATTAAAGCAATTTAATCGACTTTCATTAATAATTAAGCACGCTATACACGCAAGAGCCGAAATCCCAGCCACTAATTTTTCTCTATGCATTGTTAACTGGAGTGAAGCCGTGCGTTGCTGGACTTGCTGCTCTAGTTGGATATTGCGGTTTTTCAACAGTTGTATTTTTTCAGCTTCTAACTCGCCGGTTCTGCGTTGCAAAGCTTCCACTACCCCATACATTTGTAGCGGGTCGATCACGTCCAGCAAACTGGTTTGGGTAACAATCACAGCTTCCTCATAAGTATCACCATGCGTCCGAAAAGGCTGTCCAGGGAAATCGGGAAATCCGACTAAAAAGCAGTTATCTTCATCAGACCATTGAATTAGCATTTGATATTTAAATTTGCTCATCATTAATCCTAAAATATCGCACTTACGGCCAATCTGGGAAAATTATTGAGTTTCTTTTATTATATACTTTTGTTGTTTATACTTAAAAAGTATTGTGGTTACAACCTAAAGACTTAATGTTGACTAAATTTGCTATTTACAAAACAGCTGCATCTAGTTGGATTACTATATTTGACTCACCTTTTTATCCAGATTCCTTGGATGAAGCTCATATTCTCTATGAAAAAGTATTAGTACGATTTACAGAAATTGTAGAGGCAGCAACAAGCTCTACACATTTACTTGAAATTATTACACAAGAGCCTGATCCTCTGCGAATTCAGCTTCTGAGAGTGTTTCGTAGATATGTATCACCAGATACATCCGTTGAAATGACCAAGAGGAAAGGTAAAATACCTGATATAATCAGAGACTTTGGCTATAGATTTCGTCAGATAGAAGAAGTTAAAAGAAATGTGAAAAGCCGTCCCATCCCTGATGAAACTCTGATGGCAATTCTTTTAGAGCAAAGCAACCGAGGACAAAAAGGTTATGACTTAACAGAAAGTTTTTTCTTATGGTTTAACAAAGTGTTTAGCAATAATTATTTAATTCGAGGGCCAGTTCGTGCAGGAAGAGATGTAATGCTGAATGAGGTTTTGCATAACTGGAATAACAAAACTCCTGCAGATATTTTGATATCCAGGTTAGATGGTACTCCATTGGTAGTTGGATTTGCTCGTTATGACTCTGACAGAGGAGGATCTCAGGAAGATGATAGAACAGGAGGAAATCGAGATAAAATAACAGAAATTCTGAGTTACGCTAGCACCTATAATTTGCCGTTAAAAGTATTTATGCTCAATGATGGTCCAGGATTACTTCTAGGATCTATGTGGGATGATTACGCTAATTTAGAAAACTATGGACAAGGTAAAGTCATGGTTTGTACTCTAAAAATGCTAGATAACAGGTTTACAAAAGACTGGTTGGAGAGTTAAGTTGGTTAGCCCAATCTTTGATAGTTTTATCAGGAATAAAGTCTAAACTAGGTGATTGTTCGATGTACAAATCCAAGCCAGTTCTTAAAATTCTATTTATCTCTATTAGATTGATTTGTCTGTATTTGGTACTAGCATTTATTCCATTCACAAAGTCACCCATTGCTTCAGTTCCTTTAACTAAACGCAGAACCATAGTATCAATAGCCAGTTGAGAATTATCAATAGCTATCCATTTTCTCCCTAATTCTTCAGCTACAGCTATAGTAGTTCCACTCCCTGCAAAGCCATCTAGTACAATACCTCCCTCGTTAGATGAAGCGAGAATTATTCGCTTAATCATATCTGAATTTTTTTCTGTGGGATAGCCTGTAATTTTAATATTTTGATTGTGAGCATCCTTAAAATCAAGCCAAATATCTTGAACGGTAATCCCCTGACTATTATCAAAGTAGAGTTTTCTCCTGGGATTACCTGTTCCAGACCAGTAAATTTCCCCCCGCGCATCCATTTCATCTAAAGTTTCTGGAGTATATTGCCAGTGCTTACCTGGAGGTGGTAGCATACCTCTCCAAGGTTGACCTGTTGCTCCTTTTCTTACCCCTGGAGCATGAATGGGAACTTTTTTATAGAGTCTTCCAGTTTCTGCTTCAATATATTGATATTCTTTCTTAATAGAATTCTCATTCCAAGGTTCAAATTGCTGATTCCAGAAGTAATTATCAGTTTTTGTATAAAAAAGAATGTAATCGGCTACGTTACCGTATTGTTTGCGTGTATAGTTTTTAGGATTACACTTTTTTCTAGTAATTAAATTACGAAAATTTTTGGTTCCAAAAATTTCATCCATTATAATTTTGACTGCAAAAGCCATTTTTTCATCTAAATGTACATATATAGAACCCTCATCTGATAAAATTTCTCTTAGTAAGACAAGACGTTGACGCAAAAATTCTAAATATTCCGCACCTTCCATTATATCATGGTAAGCATGATCTTGATTACGAGACTCAAAACTACTGCCAGTTGCGTAGGGTGGATCAATATAAACTAAACTAACTTTACCTGCAACATTATCATCATTTAACAAGGAACTCAGAACTGTTAAATTGTCTCCATATATCAGTTTATTTCTTGGATAACCTTCAACACTTATCACCTGATTTAACTGGGCTGGTTTAATTTTTAATATATCTTCTATAGGCATTTTACCTTCATATTCAAGACGGAAGGGGATTATATGTTGTTTTTTCTGATTACGTCCGTTATTTCTAGGTATTCCTGTTGCCATTTCGATTAATATTTCTGTTTAATTGCTTTTTACTTTTTTTCTTTTAAAAAATCATCTAAGTCTTTTTTTCTGCTCCGCCAAATTCTTGGGTCTACTTTTGTAGCTTTAAGACGATTTGATTTTATCCATCTTTGTACAGTTCTTTGGGAGAAGGTACTATGTTAGACCAGCATTTTAGGCTTTGTCGTCACTGATACAATAGCAAGAAGTGATTACCTATCTCAAGATATTGATAAAAACTCAACTGCCCTCTAATCTGTTTTACCTGGGGTAAAAAACAATTAGAGGGCGTCTCGTTTTTATCCCGTCATTCATCCCACACCAACTTCGGGTATGGTGTGGGGCTTCTGCCGGGTTAAGCTAAAGTTGCTTCACCTCAGAAACCAACTTCGCCACCATATCCTTCGCGCTACCAAACAGCATCGTAGTTTTATCCTTGTAGAACAACTCATTATCTACACCGGCAAAACCTGTACTCATCCCGCGCTTAATCACAATTGTCTGCTTCGCCCGATCTACTTCCAAAATCGGCATACCATAAATCGGACTATTAACATCACTCCGCGCCGCTGGATTTACTACATCGTTGGCGCCAATGACTAAAGCCACATCCGCTTGTTCAAATTGCGGATTAATATCATCCATATCATACAACTGGGTATAAGGCACATTTGCCTCAGCCAGCAATACGTTCATGTGTCCTGGCATTCTACCAGCTACGGGATGAATTGCGTACTTGACATCAACGCCCATCCGTTCTAGTTGATCTGACAATTCCCGGACGCTATGTTGTGCTTGCGCTACTGCCATCCCGTAACCTGGTACAATAACCACAGAGCGGGCATAACCCAACATCATCGCCCCTTCTTCAGCATCGATGCTGCGGACTGTTTGATCTATTGCACCACCACTAGCAGCAGCACCACCGCCAGAACTAGAACCAGTACCAAAGGCGCTGAACAGTACACTAAATAGAGAACGGTTCATCGCCTTACACATAATTTCGGTAAGGATAATCCCAGAAGCACCCACCAATGCGCCGGCGATGATTAACATATTGTTCATTACCACGAAACCTGCAGCGGCTGCGGCTATACCTGACAATGAGTTCAACAGTGAAATTACCACGGGCATATCACCGCCACCAATGGGGATGACGAACATGACACCCAGTATTAAAGAAACCGTAACTACTGCTAAAAATACAGGTAAGCTATCGGGTGTGATGATTAAGTAGGCACTACCCACTAAATAACTACCCAGCAGTAACAGGTTAAATGGTTGCTGGAAAGGAAATGTAATCGGGGAACCGCTAATTAAACCTTGCAATTTGGCAAAGGCGAGAAAACTACCTGTGAAGGTAACACCACCGATTAACACATCCAGCAGCATGGAAATGTTGACATCTAGGGGTACGGGGGCGCCAGCATCCAATAAGCGCCAGAATTCTGCAACGGCGACTAATGCAGAAGCCGCACCACCTAAACCGTTGAGTAAACCCACCATTTGGGGCATTTCGGTCATTTGCACTTTGTAAGCGGCGATCGCCCCAATAGCAGAACCAATCGCCAAGCCTAACAATATCATCTCGTAGTTCAACACATGCCGATCTAGCAGTGTGGCAACAATCGCCAGCAGCATCCCCACAGCCGCTACCACATTACCATTCCGGGCTGTGGCGGGTGAACCTAGCTTTTTCAGCCCCAAAATGAATAAGGATGAAGCAACTAGATACGTCAGCTGAATTCCAGTTGGTAAAAAATCGCTCACGCCTTAATCTCCTTTTTCTTGAACATTTGCAGCATTCTGTCTGTAACTAAAAAGCCACCAACGACGTTGACGGTTGCTAAAACCACACCAATTAAACCGAGGATTACTGATAGATTTGTGTTTCTCTCACCAGCAGCGACAATTGCACCCAGTACCGCAATACCAGAAATTGCGTTTGATCCCGACATTAAGGGGGTGTGTAGGGTAGGCGGAATTTTGTTGATGACTTCAAAACCAATAAACGACGCCAACACAAATACAAATAAAGCAGCAAGTAATGCTTCTGTCATGAAATGAAAACTCCTTACGATATTATGGGGCATGGGGCATGGGGCATGGGGCATGGGGCATGGGGCATGGGGCATTGGGCATTGGGCATTGGGCATTGGGCATTGGGGGAGGAGTTTTAGCTTCAGAACACGAAACTTCGACTTCAAAACACGAAACTTCGACTTCAAAACACGAAACTTCGAGCTTGGAACAGGAAACTTCGAGCTTGGAACAGGAAACTTCGAGCTTGGAACACGAAACTTCGAGCTTGGAACAGGAAACTTCGAGCTTGGAACAGGAAACTTCGAGCTTGGAACAGGAAACTTCGAGCTTGGAACAGGAAACTTCGAGCTTGGAACAGGAAACTTCGAGCTTGGAACACGAAACTTCGAGCTTGGAACACGAAACTTCACACTCCCCCAGTCCCCAGTCCCTAACTAACTGGTGATTGTTGAGTGTTCAAAGCTGCTAAAGCTTCCTTGACTCGTTGATTGCGAATTTCACCGGCGTGGGTAATGGTAGCCGCATCAACGATGTCATCGCCAAAGTTCACCTGTAAAGCTTTGTCTTTATTAATCAACAGTTGCATCAAGGATGTTAAATTCTTCGCATACAGTTGGCTGGCGTGGACTGGCATTGATGATGGTAGATTGATCGGTCCGATAATGGTGACGCCGTTCCACACAATGTCTTTACCGGGATCGGTGCAGGCGCAGTTTCCACCTTGTTCGGCGGCTAAGTCTACAATGACGGAACCGGGTTTCATTTGCGCTACCATTTCCTCTGTTACGAGTCTTGGTGCTTTTCTACCGGGAACTTGGGCGGTGGTAATCACCACGTCGGAATTTTTGACGTGTTCGGCGACAAGTTCTTGGGTGCGCTGTTTGCTGGCTTCGGAAATTTCTTTGGCGTAACCACCAGCTGCGGTAGTTTCTTCATCTAGTTTAACTTCGACGAATTTCGCCCCTAAGCTTTGCACTTCTTCTTTGACTGCGGGACGGATATCAAAGGCTTCTACTACTGCACCTAGGCGTCTGGCGGTGGCGATCGCTTGCAGTCCGGCGACACCAGCACCCATAATAAATACTTTCGCTGGGGCAATTGTCCCTGCGGCTGTGGTTAACATAGGGAAGTATTTTGGTAATGCAGCTGCGGCAATTAATACTGCTTTATAACCTGCTAGTGAGGCTTGGGAGGATAAAGCATCCATGCTTTGCGCCCTGGTAGTACGGGGGATCAATTCCATACTCAAGGCTGTTACTTGGCGATTTGCTAATTGCTGTGCTATTAAGGGATTTCCCAAGGGATTGAGAAAGCTGATTAGTACAGCCCCTGCTTTGAGCAAGTCAATTTCTGAACGTCCATTGTCTCTCTCTTGTGGTGGGCTAACTTTGAGTAAAATATCTGCTTCACCCCATAATGTGGCAGTATCTGCGATAATTTTGGCTCCTGCTGCTTCATAAGCCGAATCACTGAAAAAGGATCGCTCTCCTGCACCTGATTCTACCGACACTTCTAAACCTTGTTTGACTAATCGGGCTACGGTGTCAGGAATTAAAGCTACACGACGTTCACAAACTTCAATTTCCTTGGGAACTGCTATTCTCATGAACTCTCCTAAATATAAATACCTAATTTGTGCCAATTCAGCAATTTTTTTGAGCAGGGATTCCCCGCACTCATTGTCTATGGGCGCGGACTATCAGCCCTTGCTTTTCCTTGTAGATTGAACTTTTAATTTTTCTCTCTCACCAAAGTCCTCACTTCGTGACGCTACGCGAACGCGCCGTGGAAGCCCCTGCATTCATGCATGGGGGTAAGGCGCAGGCGATTTCAATCGCAGTCACATTATACGGGGGTTGCTGCATTCGGTGTACCTTTGTTTTGTACTTTCAACGGGACAATTACCGTTTCAAATTTGACAACCATGTACGCATAATGTTTTGCTCCATTCGCGCAGCGTGGCGCAGCCAAGAGCCTCCCTTACGGGGTAATGTGAGCTTCTCCTAAGAGGAGACGCTGCGCGAAAGACAATGTTAGAGGTCGGTAACTATCCAAACGACACTGGTTTAACCCCTTTAAGCCTGTTTAATCGTTCAGTTCTAGAGCAAGGAACTTGTCTGACGACACGCTTACGCGAACGCACTCTCCTTGGTAGGTCTTTAACTCTTGCCTCTAACGTAGTTCAGTTAAGAACGTGAGTTGGGTCAGGTTAAGGCAATTTCTGCGCCCCCGCCTTTAGGCGTGGGGTTCCTGACTCCACTTCTGTTGACAAAGCCTAAGTTTGCCGCTTACTCATATCGAAATTCTCGATACTTGCAAATAGGATTACGCCATTGCAGATCTTATGTTGATTCCTAAATATTGCATCCTTATCTTCAGCTTGTTTTAGGGATTGAGAATTTTTGGTATTCCTACATTACATACTGCAATATCCAACAATTTTTCCAAGATGGACGATTCCCAAATTAATTTTTAATGATTGTGACTTTGAGATTTACGCTTGTTTTCATCAATCTAGCCCAAGTTCACTGGGGATCGCTGACTCCATTGCTCAATTTTTATAACAAATTTTTTACAATTCATATACATTTATACATATTTAGAAACACAATCTCATCTTGACGGTGCTTCCATGTAGTTATTAGAGCCATTTGTTGACCAAATCTTTAGCCCACAAAGGTAATTTAGTACCAGCAACAAATGCACGACATTTTGCTAAGTAGTATTACTGATAGCAGAAAAATATAGAATAAATGGCACCTTTTGTCGCCATTTAACGTCCATTGTCAGGAAGTCAGTAGTAAAGTTTAGTTTAAGATTACCAGCTTTGAGTTATTCAAATATAAAGACCTACTATCTGGTGGAGGAAGCCCGAATATGCGACGATTACTTTCTACATTAGCCGTAAGTGGCTTTTTACTGACAGCGTTCCCAGTCATGACCTGGGCGCAGAATGGATTTACACTGTTTAGTGGTGTCAAATCTGAAGATCAGCTACCCTTCCGATTAGATTTTGGTGGACAAGCCGATAGCTGGGATCGTTATATACTGAGAATTCCCGCCCAAAAAATGAAATTGGCAGTTGCTCAATTTACCATTTCCTACCCTGATTATTACAAGGGAACTTTTGACCCCAAAAAGATTCAAGTCAGGGTCAAAGACAAACAAGTCGCCGTTTCTGAGGTGAAGTGGGATAAAGAAGGCCGCGTGATCGAAATCTTTCCCCAAGACCCAGTTCCAGCAGGTAGCAGAGTTGAGTTAGTGTTATCTAACGTCAAAAACCCTGCTTTTGGCGGTACTTACTATTTTAGATGCCAAATTCTCTCCCCTGGCGATGTGCCATTACTACGTTCCCTGGGAACTTGGATTTTGAGCATCAATTAGGAGTTAGGAGGCGCGGAGTGTGTAGGGGCGGGTTTAACGAGTAAATCTGTGGGTAGACTACATTCTTCATAAACCCGCCCGTACAGGAGGCGCCCAGTTAGGAGTTGGGAGTTGGGAGTTGGGAGTTGGGTGCAATCTGCTAGTTATTATGCCCCATGCCCCATGCCCCATGCCCCATGCCCCATGCCCCATGCCCCATGCCCCATGCCCTATTCCCTATTCCCCAATCATATGATACAATAATAGATTGTGACTTTTTAAATAAAAAATCCCCTCAGAGGAGAAGGATATGCAAAGAACCCTAGGCGGCACTAATCGCAAGAGAAAAAGAACTTCTGGTTTTCGCGCTCGGATGCAGACACCAACCGGCAGAAACGTGATCAGAGCCAGGAGAAAAAGGGGACGCCATCGTCTGAGCGTGTAGGGCAAATTCAGCTAAAAGAACAAATGTGGCTTTGCCCAAGGCAAATAGACTAAAATCGCGTAAGGATTTTCAGGCAGTTTTCCGGGAAGGAATTCGGCGACAAAGTTCTCTTTTGACGTTGAGGGCGCTAAAACCGTCATATCCTAAAAAGCCTTCTTTGGATACTGCCACCAAGACTACACAAGCAACTGACTCGATACCACTGACCTGCACGCGCATTGGTATTTCTATTAGCACAAAAGTTAGTAAGCGAGCAGTAGTCCGCAACCGAATTAAACGGCAGATAGCAGCATCCTTGTATCAGTTGTTGCCCAAATTATTACCAGGATGGCGGTTAGTGGTTGTTGTCAAAGCAACAGCTGCAGAACGGGAGTGCGGAAGCCAAGAATTTCTGCAAGAATTAGAGCAGTTGTTGGCACAAGCCGAGGTGTTTGATGGGCATTCGTGAAGAAATTTATTATGAAGGCGGTCCCCACGTTGGCGATTTGATTCTCAACTTGCTGATTGGGCTAACAGTTGTGGGTATACCATTGACAGTAGGGGCAATTGTCAGGGCTTTGTGGCTGCGTTTTCGGATTACTGACCGCCGGATAACTGTGACAGGAGGTTGGCAAGGACGCGATCGCAATGACGTGATTTACTCAGAAATTGTCAAAATCGTCAAGGTTCCCCGTGGAATAGGGTTGTGGGGTGATATGGTCATTACTCTGAAAAATGGTACTCGTCTCGAACTGCGGGCGGTTCCCAATTTTCGGGCAGTTTATGACTACATTAATGAAAGAGTCACTGCCAAAAATCCCGAATATAGCAGTGTCGCTAAGTAGCCATCATTCCCGGCGTAGACCAGGAAACATGAAAAAACTGCAGTGGTGTAACATATCAGCAAACTCAACACTTAACAGTCTTAATGTGTTAATGTGCGGCTATCCGTAGTTGAGGATAGTCCCAGACAAATTATGTTTTAGATAAAGTAGATTCAGTTTACCGAAAGTTTGGGTCTAAAGCCCCGTTCTTCTAGGACGGCTTTTTGGTAAAATAGTGGCAACAGGCAGGGCATTGTCTGTCGGCCTAGGTGATGTAAGACGGGCTATGCCTGCTATTGCTGTTTAAATCCAGAATCCCTGAACTTTCAGATCAGGGAGTGTGTCAAAGTACCTCAGGTTGAATTCAGAATAATGGATTTTGGTATCGGGTTTCTCTCGAACAACGTGATGCTGCCAATCATAGACTTCTTCTATGGTATAGTTCCTAGCTATGGGTTGGCGATCGTTGCCTTGACATTGATAATCCGCTTCGCGCTCTATCCCCTGAGTGCTGGTTCCATTCGCAATATGCGACGGATGCGGATTGTTCAGCCTTTGATGCAAAAGCGGATGGCAGAAATCAAAGAGCGTTATAAAGACGATCCGCAAAAGCAGCAGGAGGAAATGGTCAACACCCAAAAAGAATTGGGGAACCCATTGGCGGGTTGTTTACCATTGGTGTTGCAAATGCCAGTTTTATTGGCGCTGTTTGCGACTTTGCGGGGTTCGCCGTTTGCTGGGGTGAATTACAGCGTTAACCTGCAAATCTTTCCTGCTGAACAAATCGAACGAATTCAACCACAAGCCTTTGCTACTGCTCCCCAAAACATTTACATTGCTGATGGGGAACACAGTCGCATTACTGCTATCCTCCCCGGAGGCGATAAATTAGCGGTGGGAGAAAAAACCAAGATTGAATATCAGACTCTTGAAGGCAAACCATTTCAAGTGCTTCTGGCGGAACACCCAGAAAATAAGTTGACTCCTGAATGGAAAATCACTAAAGGGGAAGACCGGATCAAAATCGATGCTCAGGGCAATATAGAAGCCTTGCAGCCAGGAGATGTCACTATTCAAGGCTCTATTCCCGGATTAGCAGCAGATAAAGGATTTCTCTTCATTGATGCTTTAGGTAGAGTCGGCGCGATTGATCCAGACGGTACAATCCACTGGGATATCGTAGCGATGATTATCTTCTTTGGGATCAGTCTCTACGTTAGCCAAATCCTTTCCGGGCAAAATTCCAGCGGTGGTAATCCACAGCAGGAGACAGTCAACAAAATTACCCCGGTAATTTTCTCGGGGATGTTTTTGTTCTTTCCCTTGCCAGCTGGGGTGTTGATGTATATGGTGATTGGTAATATTTTCCAAACTGCCCAAACCTATATTCTCTCACGCGAACCCCTGCCAGAGGAACTACAAAAAATTGTAGAGACCCAAGAAAAAGAAGCAGCAAGCCCAGAACAAAAAGCATTGCCCTTTGAGCCAAAAAGTTCTAAGAAGAAGGCTACAAGTTGATCATGAGCAACAATCCCATGCAACGAGGGCAGCAGTGGTTAAAAACACTGCTGCAGCTTACTGGGATATCTACTGAGGTTAAGGGCGACTTAGAAATCGCCCCACCTCAAGATGGCGACTCCCAAGAACCAGATAATTACTGGTTGACGATTGATGAAATAAACTTGAGTTCAGAACAGATTCATCTGTTAATTGGTGCGGATGGTTCTGTGCTAGATGCTATTCAGTATCTAGCTAATTCTGTTTTGAACTTGAACCAACCACCAGATCAACAAGCTTCTTATACCATAGAATTGGATGGCTACCGCGTCAAAAGACAGGCAGAAATTCAGGCTCTGGCAGAAGCAGCATCTCAAGAAGTCCGAATTACGGGTAGAGAAGTAGAAATCAAATCTCTCAGTTCGGCAGAACGGCGACAAATTCACACCTTCTTGAAGGAATTTGGTGATTTAGAAACCTTTAGTCGCGGTATAGAACCACACCGTCATCTGGTTGTGCGTCCAGCTTTTAGGGAATAAGTTAGGAGTTAGGAATTAGGAGTTAGGAGTTGGGAGTCAGAAGTGAGGAGTTGGGAATTAACTGATAATTAATAACTGATAAGTGATAATTAATAACTGATAGCTGATAACTGATGGACGCAATTTATATTCCGCAGATCACTAAAGCACCGGAGCGGACAGAGGAAGTTCAAGTTAAGGATTTTTTGCCTGGACTGGAAACCTTGACACCAGTTCGCGGTCTTATTCGTGTGCAGCATCAAGGGAATTATCTAGAAATTTCTGCTCAGGCAGAAGCTATTATTACCTGTACTTGTAACCGGTGCTTACAACAATATAATCAGCGTTTGGTGGTTGATACTAAGGAAATTATCTGGTTAGATGAATCAATTAATCAACCGCAAGACTATCCTCTAGAACGGGAAGTTTTTATGGAAGATTTGGTAGAAAGTTTACCACCCGATGGTTATTTTCATCCCACTGAATGGCTGTATGAACAGATGTGCTTAGAAATGCCCCAGCGCCAACTATGTGATCTCAATTGTCCAGGTATTCTCAGTGATGCTGCTGATAGTTCACAGTCGTCTGTTGATAGTCGTTGGGCAACTCTTGAAGCTCTAAAAAAGCAACTTCCGGGATAGTCTTGTGGGTCGGTAGTCAACTTAACTCAACTGTATTATGCTATAAATCCGTTAACAATCGGGCTTTTCGCAAAATAAATGTCAATACACTTTCTTCTTGACAAATAATGTCGGCTGTAATTTCCATTCCCGCTTGAATGGGATAGGATTGATTGGCTTTTTGTAAATCTAATTTTTCCGGTTCTATTGTTAGTTCATAATATGGTGCAACTGATGTATTACTATTATTATTTTGTGGTATAATAGCATCAGCAGTTATTGTCCTCACGGCACCTTTAAGAGTACCATAATCTGGGTAAGGATAGGCTGAAACCCGCATCTGTACTTTACCCTGTTGACAATCGGCAATTTTTGCGGTTTTACAGACTTGGACTTTACTAATATCCACAGCGCCAATCCGGGCTTTAACTACCAAAGCAGCATTACTAGGAGCAATTTGGGCTATGGGTTCTCCAGAACGTACCACTTGCCCAGAATTTCGCAGTTCTAGTTTTAAAATTGTACCTGTCTCCGCAGCGCGAATTACAGTATTTTGTAGTTCTTTTTCTACTTGCTTAATATCTTTTTGGGCGCTGTTAATTTGATTTTTTATTTCTATTTTACGTTGGAATAGGCTTTTTTGTTCCTGCTGCAATCTCGCTAAACTAACTGCACCAGTAGCGCGTTCTTCGGCAATTTTTTCTGTCGCCATTGCGACTATCGCATTAGTAGGATTTAGAGAGGCTAAGGTGCGGTTTTTTCTCGCAATTGCTGCAGCTACTGCTTGCTGTTGTCTTTCAATTAATTGTTTTTGACTTTCTAGCGCTGCTTTTTGCGATTCAAGGGCTTGTTCTTGCTGTGCTGCGGCTAATTGTGCTTCTTCTAATTGGTTTTGGGAAATTGAGCCAGATTCGGCTATATTTTTATAGCGATCGCGTTTAACAATAGCTGTCTTAAATGCCGCATCAGTGGCTCTAACATTTGCCTGGGTAGACTTAAAATCAGCTTGCGCTTTTTGTAGATCATCCTGAGCGATTTTAATATTTGCCTCAGCTTCTTGAACATCGCTATTAGCAGTTATATTTCTATCTTGATAATCCCGTTGAGTGCGTTTCATATCTGCTTTTGCTGAAGCAACAGCCCGGTTGCTGCGGTCAGTTTCCGCTGCAATTTGCCCATTTAAAGCCTGAATTTGGGCATCAATTTGTGCTATTTGTAACTGATTTTGCTGGATATTTCCTTGCAGTTGGCTTTTTTTAGTTTGTAGTTGTGAATCATTGATATGGGCGATAACATCTCCCTGTTTGACTAGCTGATTTTCTTTGACTAGAATACTTTGAATTGTGCCTTCAGTAGCGGCTTGGACTAACCTAATTTCACCAGCAGGACGAACTGTAGCTGAAGATTTCACTACAATTTTGTATTGAGTGACAGACGCAATAGCAAAAGCTGCACCAAATGTGCTAAGAAGAACAAGTCCGCCGATAGTTGTCCAAGCACCAAGCGGGGGGAGAAATTCTTCAGTAGTGGCTGAGTGGAGAAATTCTAGATTCGGTTCGTTGAACATGAGAATTAAGATATACGCAGCATTTATATATAATTCCCAGTTTTTATGCAGAAAAAACAGCCAGGAAAAATTTTGGTAATTAAATTGGAAAAAGGGTGATTTAGAAAATGCTAAATCACCCTTATGCTTTAATGTTATAACAATGCTAAAATTTGGTCGTCTTAAGTTGCCTCAAATAGGTTTAAAAGCTTATCAAGCCAGCACATTAAAACCTAATGATGATTAGATGATTACTTTGCTAATCATAGATTTGATATTTGAATTTAATCCAGTTAATTGAGGATAATTTTTATATTGTGTCCAGACAAATTGCAGGTAAGATTTTGTTTTGCTATAAAATGTATTAAATTCCTTTTGTTGTTTTCCTGCTTCTGTTGCCCAATTGACGCCCTTAAATGTGTCATTTATCAGATTAACTGCTCCGGAGTAATCCTGTGCATAAATTAAAATTGCACCTGGGAAAATTTTTGGAATCATTTGTGTCCAGGGAACAACTACACCCCCAACAATAGCTTCCATTTCATATTCATTCAGGTCAGTTGCTTCCACTGTCATCAGTAAGTTAGAATTTTTAAAGCTCATTTATTAAAACCTTTCTTTGTTTCTTAGCATCTCATATTATTCGCATTTATTCCTATTCTTCATCAGCAAAAACCCGGAATAAAATGTGAATTTTATGCTGGCAGAATAAGGTTAAAACATGAAACTATTTAGATTTTCTCATGGGACAGAAATATTAAGAAATTCAACGGAATAATTTATTAATTTTTGCTGAGGACACAATATATTTACTGAGTAGGGGCGGAAGGCCTTGCGCCCCGGACGAGTGGTCTATTTACCTGAAAATTTCTGTAATCAGAGTTTCATGTCTAATTCAATTAAAAAAAAGGTAAAGTCACGCTTGAGCGTTAGTAGAAACATCAAAACATTTTATATAGATTTTCCGTTTTAACTCAGTACTCTTAATTGGGAACCATAGGTACAAAGATAACTTGGTTCGCATAATATGAAGAAATACCCCTACGTTCTCCAGCACAGTGAAGAAGACTGTGGCGCAGCAAGCCTAGCCACCATTGCTAAATATTATGGGCGCAACTTCACTATTAGCCGTATTCGCGAAACTGTTGGTACAGGAAAAACAGGAACGACTTTACTAGGCTTAAAACGGGGGGCAGAAGCTTTCGGTTTTCATGCCAGAGGTGTTAAACTATCTGAAGATTTCTTCAGCAAAATTAATCAAACTCCCCTACCCGCAATCATTCACTGGAAAGGCTATCACTGGGTAGTTTTGTATGGTAAAAGGGGTAAAAAATATGTAGTTGCTGACCCTGGGGTAGGTATCCGTTATCTCACCCGTGAGGAATTAATCGCAGGTTGGGTAAATGGTGTGATGTTGCTGTTACAACCTGACGAAAATCGGTTTTATGCCCAAGAATCGGAAAAAATCGGCGGATTTGGTCGGTTTTTGGTGCGAGTTTTGCCCTATCGCTGGATTTTAGCGGAAGCCTTAGCCATTAATTTGGCGGTGGGGTTACTCTCTTTGACTTCCCCTTTCCTAACTCAAATCCTCACGGATGATGTGTTAGTGCGGGGAGATACCCAACTCCTCACAGCTGTTGCTATTGGGGTAGTGGCGATGAATTTATTTAATAGTCTGATTGGGCTGGTACAATCTCATCTTTTAGGTTACTTTGGTCAACGATTGGAATTAGGATTGATCCTGGAATATGGTCAACAACTTTTGCGTTTACCTCTATCATATTTTGAATCTCGCCGCAGTGGAGAAGTAGTCAGTCGATTAGGTGATGTTAAAACTATTAATGGACTAGTTCACCAAATTATTTTAGGATTACCCAGTCAATTTTTTATTGCTCTAGTTTCCTTGGGTTTTATGCTTTTTTATAGTTACCAACTCACTATTGCTTCTCTCGTCGCTTTTGTAATTGTCACCCTGGTTAATTTAATTTTCTTACCAGCTTTACGCCAAAAAACTCGCGCCAGTATTGTTTTAGGTACAGAAAATCAAGGCTTTCTGGTAGAAACATTTCGCGGTGTTCAAGTCCTGAAAACTACTCCAGCCATTCCCCAAGCTTGGGATGAATATCAGAGAAATTTTGGTCGCTTGGCAAAGCTGGGTTGGAGTACGATGAAGTTGGGGTTATATAGCGGTACAATTACCAGTATTCTTTCTAATTTTACAAATATTGGCTTACTTTGGTTGGGTAGTTATTTAGTAATTGATCGGACATTAACTATCGGACAGTTGCTGGCTTTTCAAAGTATGAGTGGTAATTTTATCGGATTTCTTAGTTCAGTAATTGGGTTAATTGATGAATTTATCACAGCCCAAATTGTGATTCAACGTCTGTCGGAAGTTCTTGATACTACCCCAGAAGAGAAAAACGGTGAAAAAAAGCCTTGGGCTGAGATTCCTGGGGATGCTGATATTATTTGCACAAATCTGAACTTTCATCACACAGGTAGGTCTGACCTGTTGAAAGATTTTTCTGTCACCCTTCCTGGTGGTAAGGTAATTGCGTTGATTGGTAAATCTGGCTGTGGTAAAAGCACCCTTGCAAAACTAATTGCCCAATTATATACTCTTCAATCTGGGAATATTCGCCTGGGAATTTATAATCAACAAGACCTGGCGCTCGATTGTCTAAGACAGCAAGTAGTTCTAGTTCCCCAAGAACCACATTTTTGGAGTCGTTCCATTATCGAAAATTTTCACTTTAGTTATCCCCAAGTAAATTTTGAGCAAATTGTCAAAGCTTGTCAAATAGCTGGTGCGGATGAATTTATTACCGAATTACCAGATAAATATCAAACAGTTTTAGGAGAATTTGGTGCGAATATTTCTGGGGGTCAAAAGCAAAGATTAGCAATTGCTAGAGGAATTGTCACCGATCCACCCATATTAATATTAGATGAATCCACAGGCGCCCTGGACCCGCAACGAGAAGCAGAGGTTTTAGATAAATTATTATTTTACAGACAAGAAAAAACTACTATTATGATTAGCCACCGTCCCAGAGTTATCGAACGTGCAGATTTGATTGTGTTCTTGGATAAAGGTAAATTAAAGATGATGGGTACACCAGAAGAGTTGCGATCGCAACCAGGTGAACATTTAGATTTTTTAACACCTTGATATGTTCAGGTTTTCCAAGAGTCAAGTCGCTTCGCTCCAATTCAAAAAACGTCAACGCAAATCTACATATTGACCTAAATCATTATCCCGAAGAATTTTTCCCATTTTCTGATACTCTCGACGCATGGCGCGGATTAAGTGTACCATCTCAATTATTCCCCTATCATCGGCGGCGAAAAAAGCTGCTGTCAGTGCAATATTGCGAATATTAGCCCCTGTAATCTCAAAATTTTGTGCCAGAAATTGTAAATCTAATTCGGGGCTACAGGGGGCATTTTTGGGGAAAATTCTCTGCCAAATTAGCTGACGATTGTTTTTATCCGGTAAGGAAAACTCAATTATAAATCGCAGTCGCCGCTCAAAGGCTTTGTCCATATTATTGCGGTTCTTGCGTACTTAACGTGCTAAATTTTTAATTACAGTCGATAACTTTGTTTTAAAATCAAGGCTTACAGGCGCTTATAGCCAAAATTTTAATCATCAGACCTAAAAGGCAGTAAATAATGGCTGTCATCTTATCCCAGCAAGGAGTTCAAGCTTATTTTTCAACATATTTAGCACGCTAAGTACGCAAGAACCACGATTACATTTGTATTTCGGTTGTTCCGAAAAGCTTATGGGTGTTGGGTTTCATGTTTCAACCCAACTTACGCACTGTGCGATCACATTTGGCTCGGCGGTAATTGGGCATGGGTATTCATTGCTGAGTTGGTTGTCTTAAAATACACATTATTCATGCCAAATTGATATCACTCGTAGCTCGTAGGGTGCCTTAGCTCACCCTGCAAGATCGCGATCGCACTGGCAATTGAAGTATTTTGGTAAAGCATACTTCAAGGTAAATTTTCACCATTTAACCATTTAACCATTTTTTATCCAATAGTTGCTCTAAAGTGTAAGGGCATTCTTTAGGAAAATCTACAGAGAATCCTGTTTTTTCCCGAACATATTCTAAAGCATCTTGATAGATAACATTTAATTCATCAGCTAAATAGTTATGCAAATTAGTCGTCAGGTATTTTTTTAATTGAGTCCGAAAGCCTAGAATTTCTGCTCGCCAATGATTCTTGTTTCTTTCCTGTTCTATTGTCCAATATTGAAGCAATAGCAAATGTCTAATGATTTGTTCTAAAAAACTGCTAACTCGGTTTTTATCCTTTTTACTCAAGCTCTCTAATTCCTCAATTAAATTTTCTAGATCCAATTCATCTAATCGATTTTCTTTGAGGATTTTTATCGTTTCTTCTAGCCAAAGATGTTCATCAATTTCGTAAAGATTATTTAAATGATTTTGACTGAAGGTTTTCATTGTTTTTCATAGTTAGTTGTTTTTTAATT
Organism: Gloeotrichia echinulata CP02; assembly: GCA_038087035.1. NCBI lineage: Bacteria > Bacillati > Cyanobacteriota > Cyanophyceae > Nostocales > Gloeotrichiaceae > Gloeotrichia > Gloeotrichia echinulata. The sequence continues at coordinate 3,763,374 of CP051187.1, forward strand.
ATACCGAATCAATAAGAATAAGATGGCTGGTGCCCTACTTTCCGTTAACGCACTCTACAAGATAGCACCATGATCAACGTAGGGTGTGTTAGCTGTGAGAGTACGGCACCGAAAATTAGCATATAGATGGTGCCGTACCTGTTAACGCACCCTACAATAGGAGGCGATGGCGTAGCCCAAGCAGGCACCGCACTACAAGAGCGGCGATCGCATTATACTAGAGGGCAACACCTTTGTTGTTGAAGTATGGAGTACGATTTTCAATGGGATCCGAATAAGGCAAGATCAAATCAGGGTAAGCATGGCATCAGTTTCCAATCAGCAACTCAGATATTCAAAGACCCGGCGATGATGACAGTGTTTGATGAGGCGCACAGTTTGGATGAGGATCGCTGGATTACTTTGGGACAGACAGCAGGTGGGCAATATTTAGTGGTGGTGCATACGTTTGATCAAGTAGAGGAGAACAGAGTAGAGATTCGGATTATTTCCGTGCGGAAAGCGACTCGACAAGAAATTCAACAGTATGAGGGAGGAGTATGATGCAGCCTGAGTATGATTTTTCGAGAGCGGAGCGAGGAAAGTTTTACCGTGAGGATGTGATATTTAAGGTGCCTATTTATTTGGCTGATGAGGTGGTGGAGTTTTTTGCCAAGCGGGCAGAAGCGAAGGGGGTTGAGTTGAGTGAATTGCTTAATGATGTGTTGAGGCAGGATATAGCATTGCTTGAAAAAATGCAGTAGGGAAAGCGACTGGGGAATATCCAAAAATTTGTGTTGGATAGCTCGTTGCATTAAGCGATCGCCCTTCCAGTTTTTCCCAAACCGCGATGGCGACGCCCAACCCAGGCATCGCACTACAATAGGAGGCGATCGCACAATGATAAACGTAGGGTATGTTAGCTCTGAGAGTACGGCACGGAAAATTAGCATATAGATGGTGCCATACCTGTTAACGCATCCTACAAGATCAGGCGATTGCACTTTTCAGTTTAGTAAGGTCATATCTGCTTCAGAATGATCGTCGTCCCAGAATTGAACCGACTTTTCAATTCCATTGTGCCGGCCAGTTTCTAGTTAAGACCACATCTGTTTCTGCCTCCCTTATGCCTCTGTTTGGGCTACGACGACAGGAGTGAAAACGAACATCTCCGTTACTTCGATAAAACACAATTACGACAAAATATCTATTTTGACCCAATGAATAATTGACGACGTACTTGGTATCATTGCCAATGTTGTTACGTCTTGCATGACCTTCGATGAAGTCTGCTATTTGTTGAGCATATGCTTCAACCCATTCTTGATCTCCTCCGTGATGTCGTTGCTGCCAATGATCTGTATAATGTGGATTAGCAAACTGAATAACCTCGACCGAATTGATGGTGAAGCTTTTTGAGATATTTGCTGGAAATACATGGGTCATCTCCTTTTGACAAGGTGGAATTTGAATAAAAAATGGTGCTTAAATATATACTTATTCCTGTAAGATGCTTAAAAATTTCGCGTGTATATTGTATACATCACCTACATTATTACAGCACTTTCCAGCAATGTGAAGTACAATATGTAAGATAGATAAATTATTATTATGAAACCATATTCCGTCGATCTGAGAGAAAAAATAGTCAATGCTTATCAGTTAGGAAATATTTCAGTTAGAAAGTTAGCTGTAAACTTTGGTGTTGGTAAAGCTTTTGTACAAAAAATGTTGAGACAGTATAAAGAGAAAGGACATGTTAATCCTGGTAAGCAAGGGACAAGAAAAAAAGCGGTATTAGCAGATTCTGCGGCTCAACTTGTTGCATTGGTAAAAAAGTATCCAGATGCAACTCTCTCTGAATATTGTGAATATTGGCTCTTAACTGAGGGGCAACTAGTGAGTTCCAGCATGATGTGTAGAGAATTGCAAAAATTAAATCTAACTCGTAAAAAAAAACGGTTCGCAGCAGTCAGGCAGCTACCGATAGAGTTCAATTGCTCAGGTGTGAATACAGAGAGAAAGTCAGAGATATAGAGCCGAAAAATCTGGTTTTTTTGGATGAAGCAGGCTTACTGCTTGGGTTAATGCGTCCAAAAGCTCGTAGTGAAAAAGGAAGTAGAGTATATGATGTAAAACCATTTTATCGAGGTAAAAAAGTCACTATTATCGGCGCAATCAGTATGGATAAAGTATTGGCTGTGATGACACTAGATGGTTCAATGGATAGTAATGCTTTTCGCGTGTTTATAGAAAAGTTGTTAGTGCCTCAATTATGGAAAGGTGCAGTTGTCATAATGGATAACCTATTTGCCCATAAGATCGATGAAATTACGCCCATAATTGAATCTGTTGGTGCCAGTGTCATCAATCTATCTTCTTATTCACCAGATTTTAATCCCATTGAACATTGGTGGTCACAGCTTAAAGCTTTTATCAAAACATTTTCTCCAAAAACTACTCAAATGGTAGATGTATTGATTGCAATTGCTTTAAATCTAATCAATCCTATGCATCTGCGAAATTGGTTTGCTAACTGCTGCTACTGTACTTCATGATTCAGGAAAGTGCTGTATTGTTGCATATTTTGGCAACCACACCAAAAATCCCAACCAACTTAAGTGCATCTTGAGAATTTTCCTTCCACATCGCAATATTTATTTACAATAGTTAATGTATTAAAAGCGTGAAAACATACTACAGTGTTTGTTGTGTTTTGAACAAACAGTTATGTCTCTTTCTAAGAGGGTGTTTGAAAAGTCCGCGTTCATGTGCCCTGGCGATTAGAAATCGCGGCTAGACAAACAAAACCTGCCGACTCAGGTTAGAAAAACCTTGATTTTGTGTTAGTCCACGCAGGTGGACTACCCTTCTCTAGGAGAGGCTACGCCAACTCTAAGGCTGCGCCTATGTTTGTGTAGTAGTGATTTCTAATCGCCGAGAACTTTTCAAACATGAGACCTCTTGCATAAATCAAACCAAAGAACCCCACTGCGCCTTCGACTTACGTCAAAGTCTCCCCTAAGCGCAAGGTGTTAGGAGTGGGGTGTTAGGGGACTTTTGCAAGAGGTCTATGCTCTAAAAGCTATCAAGATGTACTGTGTCACAAAATAGACAATCCATTAATTAGATTTATGTTAGATGGTCTAGACACTACCTTAGAATTGCTACTGAAGCGAGAACTTCCACCTGATATTCCTTCAACAGAGACGGAAGTTTCTATCAGTTTTGACACGCCTTATCAAGGAGCAATTAAAAAAAAGCCAGCGATTAATTTATTTTTGTATGATGTACAGGAGAATCTGGATTTACGCAGCAGTACTTCGTCAGTAGAACGCCAAAGTAATGGTAAAGCCATGAGAAAACGTCCGCCGGCGAGGGTGGATTGTTCATATCTAATTACTGCTTGGCCGCAAAATGAGGATGATGTGAAAACAGAACACCAACTTTTAGGAGAAGTCATGAAGGTGTTACTGCGCTATCGAAAACTTCCCGAAGATTTTGTGGCGGATAATTTTGCAGGACAAGAACTCCCGCTGAAGCTAATTAGTTTACGTCCGAGTAATTTAAAAAGTTTTGGGGAATTTTGGCAAGCAATGGGGGGGAAGGAAGGGACTAGACCCAAGGTTGTCTTGCATTGTACTGTGACTATTTCTGTTCCTGTAGATGAAGTAGGGGAAGAAGTGCCATTGGTGGGATTTTATAATAAACCGAAGTCTTAATTTTAGGAGTAGCGATGCTCGAATTATCTATAGTTAACCAACAAATAGCGATCGCGGGTAAAGTTTTGCGGCTCTTCCGTACTTAGCGTGCTGAATTTATTAAATAATCAGCTTGAACCCCTTGCAGAGCTAAGATAATAGCCATTATTTTCTGTATTTTATATCATATTGCTAAAAATTAAATTATGAACGCCATCGATTTGTTTTATATCTGGTATAAAGCAACTAGTCAAGGGTGGATTCAACAATTAAACGGTACGATTCTCTTACTTAATAGTCAGCAAATTCCGGTGATGTGGTGGACGTTTAAAAAAGCATATCCCGTCAAATGGGAAGGTCCACAATTGAATGCTAGTAGTGACGAAATTGCTGTGGAGAAAATTGAGCTGGTGCATCAAGGAATTTCGGTTCTTGCGTACTTAACGTGCTAAATTTTTAATTACAGTCGATAACTTTGTTTTAAAATCAAGGCTTACAGGCGCTTATAGCCAAAATTTTAATCATCAGACCTAAAAGGCAGTAAATAATGGCTGTCATCTTATCCCAGCAAGGAGTTCAAGCTTATTTTTCAACATATTTAGCACGCTAAGTACGCAAGAACCGATCCTACCAAAGCAGATGTATCATTTGCAGCTGAATCGCCAGAAATTAGCAAAAAAATCGAGGAAATTAACAAGCGTGCAGGACAAGTTAAACTTGCCCTATAGTAGCGATCGCCAACCAACCCCTAGTTTAGCTTTAATCGAGCAAGTCGAAACCTACATCCGTTCGCGTTGTGAAGCGACGATAGATTTAGTAGTGACAGCCCCAAAATGGCAAAAAATCACCGTTACTGCAACCATAACTCCGGTGTCCCTCGAAAACGCGGACATTGTGAGAAACAACGTTAGACAACGCTTAGAAGCCTTTCTCCATCCGTTAACCGGCGGAAACAGCCAAGACTGAAAATGTACCAGGTTTAGAAGAAATTATTGATGATATTCATCTTTATTTCAATCCTCAAGACACTCCAGAAGAATTTTTACCTTGGTTAGCAGGTTGGGTATCCTTGAGTTTACGGGACGATTGGGCGGTAGAGGTTAAAAGACAGTTTATTCAACAAATTGGGCTCTTCCGTACTTAGCGTGCTGAATTTATTAAAAAATCAGCTTGAAACCCTTGCAGAGCTAAGATAATAGCCATTATTTTCTGTATTTTATATCATATTGCTAAAAATTAAATTATGAACGCCTGTAAGCCTTACTTTTAAAGCAAATTTATAGACTTTAATTAATAATTAAGCACGCTAAGTACGCAAGAACCCTCAAAGGAGGGCAATTCAAGGCAAAATTTACAGTATTAGTTCCCGCACAACAACCTTCTGCACCCAGTCCTATTCCTGATAATACCCCCCAATATTCCGGTAATGGTACATTTATTTCCGTGAATTTAAAAGTCAAAGGAACCTAAATGAAAGAACAACTCGAAAAGCGCCTCGCCGAACTCAAAGCCGAATTTGCATCAGGACAAAAAGTTATGGCTGATTTAGAGGCGAAACAAGCAAATCTGCGTGATACCTTATTGCGAATTAGTGGAGCAATTCAAATTTTAGAAGAAGAAATAGGCAAAGTCAGCACAGAGTCAACAAATACTCAAGAACCTGTAGCAATAAATTAATACCGCTGCGTCTATAGCGTTTCCCGGTCTAGTGAGGTAATATACCGTATTGTCAGCGCAAGCTCCTCGCTTGCGCTTAGGGGGTTGGGGGTGGTCGATTGTACGTCACTGAGAACCGCTATATATAAATACTAATCTTCCACGCCCACAGCTACCTTTTTGCTGTAATATTCAGTTTGTGCATACACGCTGATAATGCTATCACCAACTACAAAAAATGTACCTTCTTGCTCATATTTAGAAAACTGCAAATTCGGACATTTAGCAGCAAGTTCCTCAGCAGTCATAGCAGGCGTTGCCATTTCATCTGGTAAAAGTCCAGTGGCACCGATGTAGAATACTAAAGGAGAAATATTTTCTTGGTAAATTCTCTCTGCATATCGCTCTAGTTTGGTATTCGCTATCGTCAAAGCTGTCACCATTTCTTCTTTGCTGACAGGCTTACCAGTTTGTTGATCATCCAACAACCGCGCCAAACTTTCAGCACCGACTTTGGCAAGAATTTTGACAACAATGCCATTTTTTTCTAATCCCAGAAAATCATCAAAAATTGGTTTCATCAAATCATCAACTTTGGTAATCTTGATTCTGGAGGAAAGGGCTTTGTGTCTAAAGGCGTAATTTTCATTCAAAGCCATATCAAAGCTAGGCTTGGTGAAAATTTCCCCAGTTTCTTTGTCATAAACCTGATACATTCTGTCCAGGAATTTATTAGCAGAAGGTAACTTGCTGAGGTTGAGAATATCTTGACTGCCAATGTCGATTTTATAGCTCACTCGTGAGTCAAGTGTACCATTAATTAGAGCTTCTTTGATGTCAGTATATTCGTTGGTTGTCGGGAAATTCAGGTAAAGGTTTTTGGACAGATAGTGTTTTTTCAACTCATCTAACTGAGCCGCGATAAACACATCAGATTCTTCTCGTAAATGTGCGGAAATAATACTAGTAAGTACTTTGATTTCCGCAAGTTCATTGAACAAGCCATCAATACTGCTATAACTTCCATCAAACGGTACTAAGGGCAAATTATCTAACTCGATGGTATATTCAGCATGAAAGTCAAACTCATCGCCTGACAACACACCTGTTTGCTTGAGCAAATCAAAGGCTTTTTTATTGCTGATTTTGACTTGTAAAGATTTGACATTGATTTCACCATCACTGACAATCGTGTAATTATTAAAGGTAGCTAAGTCATTGACCAATAAACCTGCAACTTCAATAATTGGGGTTTTATCTTCAGCTTTAATCAGCTTAACTTTGCGGGTGACAAGCATATTGATGGTAGCGGTGTTGCGATTAATTTCAAATCCACCCATTCCCACATATTCACCAATATCAATATATTCTGTCCTCAACCAAGGTCTGACGAGTTCACCATTCTCATCTCTAACCCCTTTAACTCGTTTGATACCTTTTCTCTGATAATTATCTTGCAGGTGTTTGATATTAATGATGATGCTGTGGCGATATTCCTCAAAGATTTTAATTAGTTCCAAAAGAGAAATTTTGTTATTGACCTTCACTTGTTCGCTAATTTCATGCTCCTGCAATACATTAGGATAAAAGAGGGCAATATCAATATCTTGAGCAAAGTTAGCTATGTCCTGATTCGTCAACGCTTTAGCATGTTTTTCAGTCAAAGTTACATCAAATGTGCTGGCTATGGCATACTTAGAAGTATTCAAATTTCCCTCAGCTAAATTAGCTTTAGCAAAGGCGTACACAGATTCATCATTCTGTGCAACACCTACATCTTTCATTTGCTCATAAACCTCTGGACTAATTTGCTTATATTTATAGATAATTCCTTCATCCTCTGGCTGTAGTCCAAAGATTTTCAGAGTCTGATTTGTCCCATTAATTTTCTTACCACTCCGCGAAAAGAACAATTGATAACTGTAATCAGCCGCTAAAGGTTCTTCTATTGCTAAAGCCACAGCAGCACCTAACAATTTAGCCGTGCTGTAAATAGCGTCATAAACTTCTTTTACGTTACCAGCTTTGATGCAGCAACCAGAGACGGTATTAGCAATTTTAGCCAGCAGTTTAAAATCAGAAGCATTGGAATAGGCGATGGTGTTGACAAAAACATCCATCTGCTTTAATTCTTCACAGATATTTTCAATCGCTCTCGCTTCTGCACTAGGGCTGCTATCATTAGCATAGCCATCACTGTGCAAAGTTATGGCTGTTAGTTCTCCCGCTTGAATTAAGGATTTTGCTAGCTTTAGTGACTGCGATATGCAGGTAAGATAGCTCGCTTGAATCGCTTTAATTTCTGCCAAATATGGAGAATTTTGCTGCATCACTTCCTGAATTGGAACTCTCTGGAAGTGACAGGTGACATCGCCAAGAGAAGAATAGGATATCAGGCTGATAACTAATTGGAAGTTAAGATATTCATCTAGGGTCAAAAGCTTGATTAATGTGTCCTTTAAGGCGGCGATATCATAATACATCGAGCCGGAACGGTCGATGATAATGATGCTATGAGCTACCTGTTTTTGGGGAACTTCACCCTCAAGGATTTCTACATTAAATCCTTCGACTAAATAGTGAGCTTTTTCTTTACCTGCTAAGTTGTAAAGGGTGAATTTTGTTCTATTATTAAAGGTAGATTTGACAGAAGTCTTTACAGGCTGATTTTTTACTTGATTGAACATATTTCCACCTTCACTAATCAAGGTCACGACTCATCTGTATCCCCTCGGAAAATTTGAGGGTAATTATACACGAACTGGTGTTGCTGAATAAATGGATGAAGATTTCACGCAGAGGCGCATACTTCGACTGCGCTCAGTAACCAGAGGCGCAAAGAGTAAGAGGAGAGTTAGCTTTGAGTGACGAAGTTGTAATAATTCATATTCTGCGATGCCTCAAAAATTAGCATTACAATTAATGCCAAATCAATGTTAAAATTGGCATAGGATTCACACATTTTGGGTAGAGATATTTGCATTCACGCAGTCAGTGCTAAGGGCGTTTAACAATTGCAAATAAGGTGCATCCCTTGGCCATTTGCTTTACCACTCATCGAATGTTTATACTTATATAGTACATTAGTACTAGTAAATTGTCAACTATCCCAGGGGAGACAAGGATATGACCCTTGACCTTTGACGCTTGACCCTTGACCCTTGACGCTTGACGCTTGACCCCTGACCCCTTACGCTCCTGGTTTAAAATAGTCGAGGAGGCGATCGCCTGAATCTGCGCGAATCAAAGCGACAATTACTTCTGGTAAGGCGGTGAAACTGGGGTAAACTAGATAGCGTGGTTCCCAACTAGGGCGAAACTTTTCTTTGTATGCGTGTACGCCTTGGAAGTTGTAGAAACGATTCAAATGTTCGTAAAGATAATGCAATACTTTTTCTAAGCGACGTGATTCTGGGGTTTCACCAACGCCAGCTAGGGCTGAGAGTCCAAAATTAAAGCTGTCGTACCCAAGTTCTTTATAGTGCTGTAACAAGGAAGTAAATAAAAAGTCCATCGTCCCATTCTCAATTGATTGACGATGGCGCATCATGTCGTTGGTAACTTCGTTAAGCTGGTATTCTGACAAAATATTTGCAAAGGCGATGACTTGACCTTCAGGATTATGCACTACCGCGATTTCACTCTCTCGCAGATATACTTCATCAAACCAACCCAAAGAAAATTTCTTTTCTGAACCTTCTACCATTTTGAGCCATTCATCACTCACAGGTTTGAGTTGGCGCAACAATTCATCGGCGATTGGGGGTTTGTAAAATTCTGCCTGATATCCTAGCTTCGTCAACCGATTTATTGGGATATTCCGTACTTAGCGTGCTGAATTTATTAAAAAATCAGCTTGAAACCCTTGCAGAGCTAAGATAATAGCCATTATTTTCTGTATTTTATATCATATTGCTAAAAATTAAATTATGAACGCCTGTAAGCCTTACTTTTAAAGCAAATTTATAGACTTTAATTAATAATTAAGCACGCTAAGTACGCAAGAACCGGATTTTTCTCATAGCCAGGGGGTAAGGAAACTCCATAGGTACGTTCTCCACCCATAACTTGACTGTTGTAGATTTCTAACTTGTAGGTGAGGTCAGTAGGGGTTACAGGAGAAACCGTTGGCGTCGCTTGTGGCGGTTTGGCGACTACACCTTGGGAATAATTATAGCTAATTAAGGTCAGTAGGGAAGCCAACACTAGAATTTGAGATTGTTTGTAGTTCATGGATCTTAATTATAAACTTCGACTTTTAACCAATTTGCGATCGCCTGATTCACCAACTTTGGAAACTCTCCCATCACCAGATGTCCAGCCTTGGCAAAATGTAAGTAAATACCCTTGATAAAGTTGTAAAAATACTTATTGGTGGGTGTTGACGGTTGACGGTTGACTGTCAACCGTCAACCGTCAACCGTCTGACAAATGACAAATGACAAACAAAGCCAGTATGCTTTAATAGCCGACCTAGCTTGAAAACAAAACTCCATCCCCTTGTGGATTGAGCTACAGAAAAATTATAAACTGAACATTGAGAAGTAATAAAGAAACCTTATATAAATATCCAGTAGTTATACGCAGAAAAATCTAAGGTATGCATAGCAAGAATATTGATAAAATGAGCGGGAGATCACAAACTGACAAAATTCAATGGGTATACTCTAATGAAGTAGACACAATCCCGATACTCAGAAAAGTTGGTGTGACTAACTACTAGTCCCCTATCCCCAGTTCCTAGTCCTTATTTTCAAGACAGCTTTTTGAATATCAGCAATGGACAACAAGGCACAACTGATATTGGAGAAAATCGCCGTCAGGCAATCATGATTGTAACTCAACAACAGCACAGCAATATGGGAGAACAATCAATCTCCCCCCATCTACCTCAACAACTGGGGATACTCCAACGGCTAACTAACCTGACCAACCAGCGTCTGACGAATTTACCCGACTTGTTAAAAGTGATGGTAGAGGAGATTTGCGATGGTATTGAAAGTACAGAATTTTGTCTGATAGCCTTATCTCATCCCCAAACCCAAAAGTTAGAATTAACCGCCACAGCGGGACTAGATGTCGAAAAATTACCTTTCCTCAACCTGAATGGTAATTTGGAAGCTAGAGATCCCCTCTGGCGTTGGTCAGAAGAATCAATATCGCTCCACACCGATACAGATTTACTAGCCCAGGTATTTACCACAGGTGTTTCCCAGATGTTTCATGGGACTAGACAAGAAACAGATTCTGTGGTAGAGGAATTACCATCGTCCCCATCTCCCTCTGTCCAGATATGTAGTGGGTTTACCCCCTCGTCAGCGTATGTTGTAGCCATAGAGTCTGCACAAGCAGGACGATTGGGAGTAATCGCAATTGGTAACTGGGAAAATACCGATGCTTTTAATAGTACTACGCAGAACCTTTTGGATGCAGTGGGGGAAGTGGCGGCGATCGCCATTAATAATGCTAGAATGATCAAAGCCTTGGAAGAGCGAGAAGAACTCTTAGCCAAACAAAACGAAATTCTGCTAGAGCAAAATCGTGAACTAGAAAAAAACCGACACCAAATTCAACTACAGAACCTGCAACTTTTAGAAGCAGCGACGCTAAAATCCCAATTTTTAGCCACTACATCCCATGAACTCCGCACCCCCCTCAATGTGATTTTAGGCTTATCACAAGTGTTGTTGCGCCAACGACTCTCCACCTTATCTGAGTCACAAGTAGATATGGTGCAACGAATTCTCAATAATGGCAATCACCTGTTAACAATCATTGACGATATGCTTTACTTTGGTAACGTCGAAGCAGGTCGGCTGTCATTTCAAGTTGAGGAATTTAATTTAACTACTTTAATCTTAACAACCGTAGCTGAACACCGTTCCCTAGCGGAGGACAAGTTATTAGATTTGCAAGTAGAAGTCAATCTTACTAGTCCCTTCGTAGTCAATGACAGCGCCCGCGTCAAACAGGTTTTAGTCAAGCTATTATTAAATGCTATTAAGTTTACAGAAACTGGTAGCGTCAAAGTCAAAGTATGGGAAATCTCCAGTGAGAGAATTGCGATCGCAGTTCAAGATACTGGCATCGGCATCGCCGAATCTGACCTAGAATATACAATATTTGAGCAATTCCGGCAAGTTGATCAAAGTAATACCCGCAAGTATGGCGGTATTGGTTTGGGGCTAGCAATTACCAAATCATTAGTTGAAATCATGCAAGGCACCATCAATATTACCAGCAAACTCGGTGAAGGTTCCACTTTCTGCGTCGAATTACCAAGACAAGTCAATTCCCAGGGGTGGGATAGGGAAGTTAAACCCTCAAGCAAACCCACGCTGCTATGAACTACCCCATCTTACTTCACTTCGTGACGCTACGCGAACGTTGAAGATGGGGTTTCTACATCCCCATTACCGTAAAGCTAGAAGTTTGGTTTCCAAAGGTTAATCATTAATTGAGCTTTGTCCTAGTCCGTTTTTCCTGCGTTCGGGACTACCAGTAGGAATCGAAGCAATTAATTTCTGAGTATATTCTTCTTTGGGTTCGCGATAAATACTTTCTGCTGTACCTTCTTCAACAATTTGACCGCGATTCATAACTAGAATGCGATCGCTCATAAATTTGACTACACTTAAATCGTGGGAAATAAAGATATAAGTCAATTGAAAATCTGACTGCAATTCTTTCAATAGATTCAATACCTGCGCCTGTACAGAAACATCTAGCGCGGAAACCGATTCATCGCATATAATAAATTTAGGATTTAATGCCAAAGAACGCGCAATACAAATCCGCTGACGTTGACCGCCAGAAAACTGGTGGGGATAGCGGTTCATCGCATCTGCAGTCAATCCCACCCGTTCTAAAAGTTCGGCTACCCGTTCTCGGCGTTGTCGTGGCGTCTTACCAACTGAGTGAATTACCAAGGGTTCCATCACCGCATCCCCAACCTTCATGCGTGGGTCGAGGGAACTAAAGGGATTTTGGAAGACTATTTGCATTTCTCGCCGCAGTTTTTGCAACGGTTCTCCTTTGAGTGTGGTAATATCTTGCCCATCGAAGATAATTTGACCACTCATCGGTTCAATTAATCGCAGCAAGGTTCTCCCAAGAGTGGTTTTACCGCAACCAGATTCTCCCACCAATCCGAGTGTTTCCCCTGGTTTGACATCAAAGGAAACATTATTAACTGCCATATTATAGCGTTTTGTACCACCCAATATGCCCCGCACTGGGAAGCCTACCTTGAGGTGGCGAATTTCTAACAGAGGTGTCTTTCTGCTGAGGTTTACTAATCTTACAACTATTTCCTCACTGGTAATTTCCGGCGGTTGTAGCGGTTGTTTCGCCTGAATTACCGGCTTTCCAGTTGCATTCTCATCCACACTCATGTAGTCAGAAACCGTGAGTAATTTTTGTGGATGACGGGTGAGTGTGGGACGGCAAGCTACCAAACCCTTAGTATAGGGATGTTGGGGGTTACTAAAAATTTGCTCCACCGTGCCATATTCTACAACTTCACCACGATACATCACCGCTACATTGTCAGCAATTTCCGAAATTAATCCCAAATCGTGGGTGATAAAAATCATTGCCATATCGCGGCCTTGCTGCAATTCTGCCATCAACTTGAGAATTGTTGCCTGTACCGTCACATCTAAAGCTGTAGTTGGTTCATCAGCAATTAACAGCGATGGATTACAAGAAATCGCCATTGCGATCATCACCCGCTGTAACTGACCACCAGAAAGCTCATGGGGGTAACGCTCCAGCATAGCTTCCTTTTGCTGCTGCACCCACTGTACCAGTTTTTGCCCATTTTGTTGCTTCTCAGTTTCGAGATACTGTTGTTGTATCTGCTCATCGCTAGGGAGGAGTTTGACTTCTTGCAAACCAGCGATCGCAATTCTTCGAGCTTGGGCCGCTGACACATTCTGATGTCGCATGATCGCTTCTGTTAGCTGAAACCCAATGTTATAAACCGGATTGAGGGAACTCATCGGTTCTTGAAAAATCATGGCGATATCGCCACCTCGGTATAACTGCATTTCCTCAGGGGGTAACGCCAATAAATTGATGGGTGTACCATTCTCCTGGGGGCGAAACCAAATTTCCCCGCCACTAACTCTACCAGGACTCTGTAACAAACCCATCACCGCTAAGGCTGTGACCGATTTACCACTCCCAGACTCTCCTACTATTCCTAGCGTTTCGCCTCCATACAGTCCAAAAGAAATACCATCTACAGCCTTGACTATGTTGCCATCACTGGAAAATTCTACTTGAAGATTGCGAACTTCTAGGACAGTTTCTCTCATAGGAATCGGGGTTAGATGTTTAGGGAAAATTATCTGAATTTTAACAGTCGTTCGGGGCGCAAGGCGTTGCGCCCCGAAAGTTCATTTAACGACGCCAAAAACGCTGATTTTTCCGTGGAATCAGCGGTTAATGACCAATGACCAATGACCAATGACAAATGACAAATGACCAATGACCAATGACCAATGACCATTAAAACGGAATATCATCTATATTCGGTTCTTCTTCCTGCACTGGCTGATAGGTAGTGCGTTCAAAATTGCTTGGTTGGGGTACGGGTTGGGGGTTTGTCCCCAGGGGAATGACGTTATTAGTTGTAGGTGGGGTAGCTGGGGGACGGGATGACTGATAACTGGGAATATTGGTCTCAGGGGGACGGGATGCTACAGGTGGAGGCGATTGGCGTGAGTTAGTCTCTGTGGGAGTTCTAGTTGCTGATGCTGATGAAGTCAGATTGAAACCATTTCCTACAGACTGAATTTGTTGTATGGTCAATTCAGCACGTTTTTCCTTGAATCCTTCTGGACGCTCAATGGTATTCATACCTAAACGTCCTACCAGAATCACGCGATCGCCTTGGTGGTAGTTTTGTTGAATTTCTTTCGCCAGATTCCCCCAGCTGACAACTTTTAAGGTCGCTGGTGTATCCTCTGGTTTCTGGGAATTGGGAAACTGCACTAGCATTTCCGTAACTTCCAGATTATCCGCTGTAAAGCGTAGTTGTGGCTCTTGAATGATTTCTGCCATCAAAACGCAGCTGTTCATAATATTACTCCTAAATCGAAAATAGTGCTGAGTGCTGAGTGGGAAAAGATGGATTTTTAATGAGTGCCAATCAATATAATAAGACTACTATTTGATTTTTAAATTACATTTAGTTAGGGGTATGCCCACCAAATCTTGGCTATGGTCGGCAATGCTCTACGTACAGATACTATTTTGAGTCAATTGTAACATAAAAATCAAGCGAAGGCAGTAAACAACATCCTTTGGGACGCTGTTCGTCACCATCGCCTGACCGGATCAAGCATTGAATTCTGCAATTCAATAGTATAATTGTACCATTATGACGTGTCAATAACTTATAGCCCACATTCCGCACTTCATTTTGTAGTGCAAGCACAAGTGTAATAAATAGCAAAAAATATTTAAGCAGAAATACTTAATTAAATGAGTAATAAATATAGACAGTAATATAAAATTGCCAACAAATTGAAATTCATCAGGTATTGACAATAAATTCAGGAGCAAAAATGAGAAAATGAATCTGAATTAAATAAAAATCCCCAGTAATATGAATTACCAAAAAGAAGAAATTGAGAGTAAAAACGGTTCTTGCGTACTTAGCGTGCTGAATTTGTTAAAAAATAAGTTTGAAACCCTTGCCTGGCTCCGATAAAAGCCATTATTTTTTGTATTTGAGCTACTGTTACTAAAAATCAAATTATAAACGCCTATAAGCCTTGTTATTAAAGCAATTTAATCGACTTTCATTAATAATTAAGCACGCTATACACGCAAGAGCCGAATTTTGGTGTGCATAATTTATTTTTGGATGGTTATTTTATTTTTGAAAACTATAGTTTTGAATTGCTCGCCAATGTAGTTTATTTATGCTACTTGTTGAAGTGCGGAATGTGGGTAATATAGTTTTCTCCTTACCCTCTCCTATCATCGCTTTCAGCTTTTAGGATGTACCTCATAGCTGCCGGAAGTGCTGTATAATAAATTTAAAAATTTAATTATTTCGGACAATGAATTATAAGTATATATATTATGGTTGTTGGTAATTTTCCACAGAAATTGTTTTGAATTTGATATTACTTCTATTGAAGTTGGTAAGTCATTTTTACTTTGATAAACTTGAAATCCTACACGTTTTAAAGCACGAGTAGTCCACACGGAGGCGATACCCTCACCTATTAAGTTAATGTCTCCCCTGTGGGATGTATGGAGATTAAATTCACCAGAAAACATATCAAACTCCACACCTTCACTGCGGAAGCTATCAGCAAAAGTACCACTTAACACTAAATCTTCTGGTGCGCCAACGTGTAAAATACCATTAGCTGTTAATAGCCAAACCTTATCAGCAAGACGCAAAGCTAAATCTAAATCGTGGGTAGAAAGGAGAATCGCTTGATTGGTTTCTCGTGCTAACTGACGCAATAACTGCATAATTTCTACCCGTCGCGGTAAATCTAAAAATGCTGTTGGCTCATCAAGTAACATCACAATAGGCGACTGAGCCAAAGCACGCGCAATCATGATTTTTTGGCGTTCACCGTCACTTAATTCGCTAACTTGACGTTGTGCTAAGTGTACTGCTCCTACAGATTTTATTGCCCAATGTACTATTGCTTCATCTTCGGGTGTCAAATTTCCCCACCAATCAGTGTAAGGATATCGCCCCAAACTCACCAAGGTGTAAGCTGATAGCATTCTGACATCAACTTTCTCGGTAAGTACCAAACTCAGACGTTTGGCTAATTCCTGTGGTGCTAACTTGTAAATATTTTCGCCTAAGAGTCGCACTTCACCCGCGATTGGGGGTTGCATTCCGGCGAGCGATCGCAGTAATGTAGATTTACCCGCACCATTAGGGCCAAGTAAGCAAACCAGTTCCCCAGCTTGCAGAGATACAGAAATATCCGATGCAACACACCGAACAGTTTTTCGGGATGTCTTGTAACCGATAGTCAAGTTATGAGTTGTTAAAATCGAGTTACTCATGAGAAACTTCACCTTAAAAACACTTTGCGTACCTCTGCGCTTACCTTCGCGTACCTCTGCGTTTCAAAAATCTTAAAAAGACTTCCGAGAATTACGTCGCAGAATTACCCAAGTAACAACAGGAGTTCCAATTAAAGCAGTAACAGCATTTAAAGGTAAAACCATCTGACTTACCGCAAGTTGAGAAAACAAATCTGCAAACAATGCTAAAATTGCACCCATCATTGTTACACTAGGGATTAATATCCGATGGTCGGAAGTATTAAAAAGACTACGACAAAGATGAGGAATTGCTACACCTAAAAATGCGATGGGACCACAAAAAGCGGTAATTGCTCCAGCTAATATAGATGCACTAGTAATAATAGAAAATCTAGTTTTCTGTACAGTTAAACCTAGACTACGTGCATAAGATTCACCTAGTAAAAGTGCATTCAACGATTTTGATTGCAGCACTGCTCCCAATAAACTCAAAAGTATCACTGGAATTAAAACAACTAACTGTTTCCAAGTCACCCCAGCAAAACTTCCAAATGTCCACATAATATAACTTTGAATGCGTTCTTTTGAGCTAAACTGCAACAAAATACTAACAATTGCACTAGTAGCATAGCCAAACAATAAACCTAAAATTAGTAACGTCATAGTATCTTGCACTCGGCGAGAAACAACTAACATCATCCCTAAAACTGATGCTGCGCCGAGACTTGCTGCTATGACTAAACCAAAATCGCTAATGATTCCCAAATCTGCTAATAATGTTGGTGTCGTAGCACTTGCTGTTAACACAACTAACCCTACACCTAAACTTGCACCAGAACTAATACCCAATACAAAAGGCCCCGCTAAGGGATTTTTAAATAGGGTTTGCATTTGTAAGCCACTCACACCTAAAGCTGCACCTGCTAAAGTTGCAGTTAAAGCTTTAGGTAGGCGAAATTTGAGAATAATATGAATCCATGTTACTTTTTCTGCTTCTTGTCCGAGCAAAATTTTGACTACTTCATGAATAGGGATATCAACTGAACCTAAAGCCAAGTCTAATAAAAAAGCCAAGATTAAACTTATAAGTATAATTAAGAAAATAATGGTTTTGAAAAGCGGAGCTTTTTGGGTTAGTAGGGGAATTTTAAATTTATATTTTTTGCTTAACATTATTAATTAACTTTGTGGTAATAAAATAACTTATGATTAGGTAATATCTCTGGATGTAGTATTTTAATCAAATCAGATAAAACCATATCTGGGTTACTAATTCCGCCTTCCCAGTAATCATTACCTCCACTTTCATTAACACGAGCATTATTATTGTAAAGATTGCCTGTTTTCACAGCCTTAAAATCAGCATAGCGATTATCTTCTGCGACTAAATCCTTTAAATTCTTCCAAGATTGGCTAAAATTTAACCAGTAGTCAGCATTGGCTGCACGTTCCAAAACAACTTCAAAAGATAAAGGTAAACTACCAGAGGATTTATCATCACTCCAGAGATAGTTTGCTCCTGCGTCAGCCAGATATTTAGCTACGTAACTTTTACCTCCAGGCATATACCAAGTACCTTTAAGATTGAACCCAACAAATATAGTTGGACGATTTTTTACAGATTTAGCTTTTTCAGCTACTCGTGCATATTTATTGGCAATTTCACTAAATATTTTTTCTGCTTGCTCATCTTTATTAAAAAACAGAGCAGTAAATTTTAACCATTCGCTTCTTCCCAGTGGTGTGTCTTCCATATATTCAGAATTTATCCCCACTTTCAAACCCGCCTCCGTGAGTTTGGCATAACTATCAGTTTGGGAATTTCCAGTACCAAAAGTTGTCACTAAGTCAGGATTTAATTCTAATAATTTTTCTATATCCACATTAGAATTATTCCCTACTTGTGCTATCTTCCCGGCTTTAATTTTCTCGACTACATCAGGAGTATTGACTTGTTTAGTATTACTAATACCAATCAGTTTATCAACTACACTTAATTTGGCTAGGTGGGGTAAATGAGTAGTAGATAGAGAAACTATGGAGTTAATGGGAACTGTAATTACCTGCGCTTTATTAAATCCTTTTGGCGTGGGAGTTCCACATTGGACTAAAACATATTGAAACTTCGTGTTGGCATTCTGCCAAGGATTTTTTATAGTGACGATTTTGTAGTGTTTATGATACTCTACTGCGAAGCCTGTTGCGTGAGTAATCTTGATTTTATTAGGGAAGTAATCAGTATTGGGGTCATATTTTTGAATACAGGCGTTATTATTGGTAGGTATGTTAATCGGTGTATTATTGCAAGCAATTATTAAGATGGTAATTAAGAAGAATTGACATAGAAAAATAATGGGTTTTGAGTGAGTCAGTTTTACCAATTTCATGGGGTTTGAGGAAAGATAATTTTTCTCACACAGAGACGCAAAGGCGCAGAGAGTTAGAGAAGAAAGGAAAAGAAGATGAACTATATAAAATCTGGTTTATGTCTTCGCGTGAGATTTTTAAAATATAGAATTTATGGGGAATTTGGTGGATAGCAATGTTCAATAACTTTGTTACCTTTTAGCAAATGTTCATTGACAATAGTTTCAGCTATATTTGAGTTAACGCGAGTGTACCAAGTTCTATCATCAGAATAAAATACTACGGGACCTTGTTGGCAAACTTCCAAGCAGCCAGATGTTCTCACTTCTATGTCTAAGCCTGCATTTTCAACTGCTGATTTTAAAGCATCAAATGTGGGTTGCCATTTGCGCGAAGGAAGACAGCGAGTAGAAGTACAAACTGAGATATAAGAATGCTTCAGAGGATTTTTGGTAAACGGGATTGGTTGAATACCCAATACATAAATATCTCTTAATTCCTGATACAAAGCTAACTTTGATAAATCAGGTTTACCTTCTGGTAATAAATTTTCACCATCAACGAAAGGATTAGGTAATAAAATCGTCATTAATTGTTCATCTGCACCATTCCAAAATTGAATTCCCCAACTTCTGGGATGGCCTTCTGCATTCAACCGACGATAAAAAGCCGCACGACTAACTTGACGCTGCTTCCTGACTTCTACAGGGGTTCTACAAAGAGGCCCACCAAAATTAGTATCAATACACAAATGTAAATGCCAACCTTCAGTCGCTACCGTCAAATATCCATCGTAGAGAATACAAAGTTTTGGTGCAGCATTAAATTCTAATTCCAAAACACTACCTTGAACAATATGCCCCACACCTACCTGTTGCCAATTTTGCTCAAATAAGGTGTAAAGTAACGATGACAAAACATCACTTCCACAATCAAAATATTCATACTCAATTGTTCCACCTGTAGACAACGCCTCAGTCAAAACTTGATTTACTGGTGTAACCAAACAATTAAATTCACTCATCTTCAATTCTCCTGTGCGTGAAAAAACTCTTAACCTTAAAACCTAGAACTCAACCCAACCTGAAAAACCCTCCCCCCATCAGGAAAACCCGGAAACAACTGATAACGCTGGTTAAAGATATTATCTACACTACTTGTCAGTATCAAACTATCACTTAAAGGGACGCGAAGTTTGAAATCTAAAGTAGTGTAACCAGACAAAAACTCTGTATTATCGTTATTCGTTGGATACCCATTCAAAGAATTCATAAGCAATCCTAAATACCAACCTTGAGGATTTTCATAAGAAACACCCAAATTTAATTTATCCGCACCTGCAAAACGCAACTCTTTATCAACTTCCGCCGGATTATAACTTTCTAAAATCCGCGGATCATTAGCTGTATAATTAGCAAAAGCATAGAAGTTTTTCGCTAGTTGTAAGTTTAAAGAAGCTTCAATTCCCGTAGTTTTTACCAGTCCGATATTTTCCCAAGTACCTGTATTGCCATTCACGGGTGGTGTCAACCGCTTAAAAGCAATTGTATCTGATACTGTATTACTAAAGAACGTCAAGCGTAATAAGCCTAAATTGCCTAACTTTTGGTCAATGCCAATATCAAAACTATCACCCTTTTCTGGTTTAAGTTCAGGATTACCAATATTAGTAGGATTATTGTTAAATAAATTAGCAATGGTTGGCGCTCGGAAATTTCTGATATAGTTAGCTCTGAGTGTTGTGGAGTCAGAGATTGCTAATTTTGTACCTACAGATGGTGATGTAAATGAACCATTTACCAAGCTACTGAAATCTTGGCGTACTCCTAAATTGATACTGAAACTAGAAGTAAAATTATTTTCATATTTAGCGAAAATGGCTCCTTGACTAATACCGTTGTCGTAATTTTCTCTATTGATATTACTACCATAATTAAACGTTGTATTACGCACATTTACATTCCGGTAATCAAAGCCGTAAACCAAAATCTGATTTTTGGTAAGATTCCAACTATGTGTGGTTTGAATACCGTAAGAAACTTGGTTAGAATCAAACCGATTTTGAGATGAAAGTGCGCCACTACGGTTATCAAAACGAGTATTGAGAAAATCAGTATAAACTCTGGCTGTTAAAAGTGAATCATTACCATTCCCTAATTTGGAATTCCAGGTTAAATCAGTGAGAACTTGGTCTGTGTATTTACGATTATTCTCGGTGATAGAATTGAAAAAACCTTGCCCAAACTGTGGTTCAGGAATTGGAACACCTCCTGGTACTCCCTGTTCTTTGCTTAAGTATAGGCTTGAGAGAGTTAAGGTATTGCGTGTTCCTAAATCTGCCTCTAGTTTGACATTAAAGTTGTTAAATAGAGCATCATTATTTGTTCTAGTTCCCGTAAAATTGGCTTCAGTAATTGTGAAAGGATAATTATTTTCTGCTTGGGTACGGTTGTAACCTACAACCCAAGAAATTACACCTGCTTTCCCACTATTTTGAATACTTTGTTGGTTTAGTCCATAAGCACCAATATTGATTTTGGCTTCTGTTGTAATTTTTTCTGTGGGACGACGGGTGACAATATTAATTACCCCTCCTATCGCATCAGAACCATAAAGAGTTGAACCTCCTCCTGGTAATACTTCGACTCTTTCAATATTATTAGTGGTAAATTCTGAGAGGTCAAAACCACCGCCACCAAGATTATTAATCGGTCTACCATCAAGCAATATTAATACTTGACCGGTATTAGAACCGCGAATAAATTGACCACTCAAGGCATTAACTTCTGTGCCAACTGTACCATCACCCAAGATACCAGGAAGAAATCGCAGTGATTCTTTGACAGTTCTTGCACCTTGCGCTTCCATTTCTTCACCTGTAATCACGTAAACGGGACGGGTGGAATCTTTCACTGTCCCTTCGCGGCGAAAGGGTGAAAATACAGGTTCATTTAATAGCTTGTCGATGACTGTCAGTTCAATATCTGGTTCTGTTTCTGTTGTATTTTGAGATATTGGTTGTAAGTCTTTGGCTGAATCTTCCTGTTGGGAAAATTCTGATATTTTTAGAATTTCTATGGCTTTGGTACTTTGATTTTCCCATAGTATCCCCTGGGTAAATATCAAGCTAGACACAACAATTTTAAGTCCCCATTTTGAAGCAGAATTACTAGACATTGGTAATTTAAACAACCTGTATAACTAAAACAAAAGCTGATTTTAATTCAGCAAAAGGAGGACAAGTATAGTGAAACTTGCCTCCGTTTGTGCAAGGGCGGAGGAATGATGGCGACTTTAGAAGAAAGCCGTAGCGGTTTATATGATAATAATAATTATTATTACACAGCTTGCTAAATTATGAAATTTTTCCGGCAACAAGATAGTTTTGATGCTACCCACTGAGCAATTAACAACTATGTAAGTGTAATTTTGTCCACTTGCTCAGTGGTGGAATACTTGCCAAAATACCCTTTTTTAGAGGTTCGGGGCGTTCCGACCAAGGTAATGAACCATCAGGGTTAGTATAATATTCAGTTGCACAATTCAGTACAGCAGATGCACAGCCGTCAACTGGTAAATCGCCAAAGAGATAGGTTGATTTCCCTTCTGCAACAAAAGCAATGACACAAGAACGGCTACAAGGGTGGCCGCCGAGAGTTAGAGTCGAGGGGTGCCATTCCACCTCTCTCTTCCGAAACCGTGCTTGCGACTTTGACCGCACACGGCTACTCAATGTGCAATCCTATTGTCATTAACGGACTTCTGAACTACCATCAATGGCAGTTTTTTCATCCCACATTCCGCACTTCATTTTGTAGTACAAATACAAGTGTAATAAATAGCAAAAAATACTTAAGCACAAATACTTAATTAGGTGAGTAATAAATATAGGCAGTAATATAAAATTGCCAACAAATTGAAATTCATCAGGTATTGACAATAAATTCAGGAGCAAAAATGAGAAAATGAATCTGAATTAAATAAAAATCCCCAGAAATATGAATTACCAAAAAGAAGAAATTGAGAGTAAAAACTTAGATCACTTAGGAATAATAGCAGGAATAATAGATGAAATAGGAATAGTAGAAAAAATTAATGAGATATTCTTAGTAGATATCAGAGAGAAAGTAAATACAGGAGAATTAGTCAAAGCAATCATTCTGAATGGACTCGGTTTTGTATCAAGACCATTATATTTATTTCCTCAATTCTTTAAAGATAAAGCCATAGAATATTTATTAGGCTCAGGAATAAAAGCCGAAGATTTAAATTTGAAGTGCGGAATGTGGGTTATAGCAACCGCCAAGATGATTTACAGCACCTTCCTGTAAATGAACCACATTTTTATATCTCACCCCTTCTTGCAGGTTTTTATAGCAACCGCCAAAGTGCTTAGGACATTAACTGATGATAAAACCTAGACACAATCAGACTTGTAACCCAGTCCCCTGCTATACCACAAATATGCAACGCCCAAAAAATGAAGGTGATTTGATTCACTCCTCAACCTTTCAACCTCCACCCATACAGCAAATAAACAGCGAAATCGCCCGCCGTGCTGGTGTAGAAATTTACGTACTGCGCCTTGACCTCATGCATCCGTGGGTGAACGGTAACAAATGGTTCAAGCTAAAGTACAACCTCTTAGAAGCCAAACAGCAAAATTTCACAACTTTACTTACCTTTGGGGGTGCTTATTCTAACCATATCTTTGCCACTGCAGCCGCCGGCAATCTTTTCGGTTTGGGCACCATCGGCTTGATTCGTGGCGAAGAGAGACTACCCCTCAACCCCACATTGAGTTTTGCTGTTCAACAGGGTATGCAGCTTGTGTACCTCGACCGCCAGACCTACCGACAGCGGCACACAACAGCCTTACAGCAAGACTTGCAGCAACGCTTCGGTGAAGTGTTTGTGATTCCTGAAGGTGGCAGTAATCTTAATGGTGTGCGTGGTTGCACAGAGATAGTTACACATGCTAGTTTATTTGATACTATATGTTTAGCCTGTGGCACAGGTACAACCCTAGCAGGTATCGCACTTTCATTACATCAAAGCCAGCGAGTTATCGGCTTTGGGGTGTTGAAAGGCGGGGCATTTCTGGAACAGGAAATTCACAGCCTGCTGACAAATTACCCCAAATCAGGTTTGCCCGCACCCTGGGAACTGGTGTGTGATTACCACATGGGCGGTTATGCTAAGGTCAACAATGAGCTGCTATTGTTCAGCCAGCAATTCCAAGAGGAACACGGCATACCCCTTGATTACGTATATACCGCAAAAATGTTTTATGGTGTGATGGATTTGCTACAGCAGGGATTTTTTCCCAGAGGCGATCGCCTGCTGTTGATACATACCGGTGGCTTGCAGGGGAATGTTGGGATGGAGTCAAGACTTGGCGAGAAAATTAGATCAGCTTGAAGTCCCCATATTTATGTTTTGGACTCTGGACTTTTGACCCTTGATTCTGGCATACTAACTACATCGTCTTTTTTGCCATTGAACCATTTGTCATACAGGGCTTGATAGATGCCCTTTTCTTTCAGAGTCAGCAGCGCACTATTGATGCGCTTGCGGTAGAGACTGTTATTAGGCAAAACAATACCATAGTTCTCTTCGTGGAACATACTGCCAACCACCTCTACTTTACCCTTGCCAGCATTGGCGGCGTAGTAAAGCAATACTGGTGCATCAAACACTACAGCCTCAGCTTTTTTCGTCAGTAAAGCTTCGTATGCCTGCTCAATCTTCGGGACTTCTAATACCTTGATTTTCTGCTCACGCAGATATTCCGCCGCCGTGCTACCCGCAGTTGTCATCACCTTTTTACCAGCGAGATCCTCTATACCTTTGATATCTCCCTGAAGCTGTTGCACTGTCAATGAGGTGGTAATAGTAGCTGTAAAGTAGGCAACAAACAGCACTCCGATAAACATCCAGATGACTGCTATTACCCGTCCCATAGGCCCCTTTGGCATCTCATCAGCTTGGGTGGCTAGGGTCGAAGCCGCCCACCAAGAGGCTTTGAAAATGCCGGGAAAGTATGATTGAGGAATCATTCCGTCTGCGTGACCACGCTCAAACCACCAAATAATGTGGGCGGCGATTAAAATTAGCACTAAGGCAATACCAATTACCTGCAACAGGGTAGGTGAGAAAAACATCTGCAGCAGATTGGGGAAAACACTACCGCTTTTGTTTTGAGTTGGTACCAAAATCTGCAACCCCCCTGCAAACATGGGGTAGGAAAAATCAAATTTCTGTTCTCGTTCGGCTGTGATGGAAATAGCTGCAATCCCGAAGTCTGTCTTACCTTGCTCAACCGCAGAGAGCAAATCTACCACTGTTGGATGTACAATAAACTTAGATGAAACCCCAATTTCACGGGCAATGTTACGCCAGAGGTCAATACTAAATCCCGACAGTTCGCCTTTATCCTCAATCACGAAGGGTGGTATGACTCGTGTCCCTACTTGCACTAATGGCGTTGGTGGCTGTTGTTGGCTAATCCCTGGAGACTCCAGCAGTAACAGCACTAGCATCAAGCTGACTAAACCCAGAAAGATATGCAATACAGGGAAACGCCAGCTTAGATGTTTGCTGTCATAAAAGCAATAGTTAACAATTGGTCTTTTCAGTCTGGCAATGATTTGGCGAAATTTACTAGCAAGCACCGCTATCATAGAAATTTGTTTTATGGTCGTATCAAATACTACCCTATGACAAAATATTATGGGAGAAATTTCGG
This sequence comes from Gloeotrichia echinulata CP02, assembly GCA_038087035.1. Taxonomy (NCBI): domain Bacteria; kingdom Bacillati; phylum Cyanobacteriota; class Cyanophyceae; order Nostocales; family Gloeotrichiaceae; genus Gloeotrichia; species Gloeotrichia echinulata. Next base: position 3,788,862 of record CP051187.1, read on the forward strand.
CACTTTTAAATAAACAAATATTCCATATGTAGGGTGCGTCAGGAGCGAGAAATCCAAGACAACGCCAGAAATTATTGGTACTGACGCACCCTACCCTATCGCACCTGCGGATAATTTAGTTATTTTTTGGAGTTCCCTGAGCTAGGTTTTATCCCAATCAATAGCGCCAATTCTAACCACTTCCAGTAGCAGTCCACATCATTAAAGCCAATTTGTCGTAGCCAACCCAGTTGTGTTTCTACGTCTAAAAGTTGATTCGAGGGGTCATCATTTTCCGGTACAATACCGAGTTGCTGCAAAAAATGCTCGTGTAGCGCGGGAGTTGGGGAAGCAACGTGTTCCAAATTGCAGAAAATTCCCCCAGGTTCTAGTATTTGGAAGATTTCAGTATATAGTGAAAGTTTGCGATGGTGGCTAACATGGTGGATAGCAAAGCTAGAGACAACGGTATCAAAAAAACCTAATTCAGGTAAGGGTTCATCAAAGTTATGTGCTAATACTTGCACCGTTGCATCCTGTGCAAAGCGAGTTTTTACCGCATCGAGCATGGTTTGGGAAAAATCCACAGCCACGCTTTCAACTTGGGGACGGTCAATTTTCAGTAATCCGAGTAAGCGACCATCTCCGGTTCCCAAATCCAGAATCCGCTTTACAGTCTTGGGGACATGTTCTAGCAAGACTGCTTCACCTTCGGTGCGATGAGGTATTTTATCTGCTTTCGCCAGATAGCGTAAAGCATGGTCAGCAGAACTCCAGAGGTTGATTTGATTAGTCACAAAACACTACTCACAGGTATCCTACTACTCCAGTTTGCCAGTTAACACGACTTTCACACCAGCCGCCTAGGTAAACTCAGAGAATTACTATTAGAGTGAACAATTTTTGGGGAATTATGAAAATTATTGGACAAAGTTTTTAGTTGACTAATTCAACTGCAGCATCCCATTTAAACCGGACTACGCATGAGACTGAACAGCCACGGTAATATTCAGTTGTGAATACTGAAAGTGTGATATTGGTCTGACCGGGATCTAAAATTTGTTTCACCTTGCAGATTTGCCTTTTGTTCTTGCAGTAGGCAATGATACGATCACCAGCCTTGATATCTAATGCTTTAATTTTCAATTTCTACTCAACCTCATCAATAAATTGGGTTAGCTAAAAGAAAAAGATACTGCTATACCTAACTCCCTTAACACTTACAATGCTTATTCACTATAGCATAAAATTAAAGTCTAAAATCATATCAAGAAATAAATTATTATGTCAATCTATCCAATTTATACTAAAAGTAATAGATATCTGGAAAAACTGCCAAAGTATGCCTGTGAGGTACAAGAACCCAACCCCCTAAGCGCAAGCGAGGAGCTTGCGCTGATTTAGCTCATTAATGTGAATTTTAGGCATTGATAATTAATATCATGTTCGGATAAATACTTGTCATCGCGTACGAGCGCCGAAGGCTACGCGATGACATTTTATCAGCGATCAACCGAACATGAGATAACAAAATATCCCATGTGTAGGGTGCGTCAGGTGAACTACTTAGACTTGCCTACGGCTGAAGTCTGAGCTTCCCAATTCATCAGGAATAGCCTCAAAAACTCCGTAGTTTTTTTGGTCTTACATTCCTTCCAAGGGCAGGAGTCCTGGTTCCCAAGACCCAAATTTTTTTCTGGCAACATATACCTATTAGCTTGGTTTTCGCTTATGGCATTGATGGTCAAGACAGTAAATATATTAGCAGAAAATCCTAGGAATTCGTCATCCATCCAGAATTTGTTTTTACCTGGTAAAAACAAATTCTGGATGTAATCCTCATCCCCCACTCCCTATCCCCACCGAACTCACGAGTTGAGGGTGGGGACTTCCGCGATTCGTTAACGAGTCGGGAGAATTTTTTTGATAATTAGTCATGACGCACCCTGCGAGTTTAGCAGCGCCTAAATTAGGCATGTAAGTTAGCTTGTTCTTGTAACCACGGGTCTACAGGTTGTCCATCTTTGCGGCGTAACTCTATTTCTACTGCAATCACTTCTTTGGAACCTGGGGGAGCGGGTTTTTTATGGAAAATAATATTGTATTCCTCTGGATTATGATTGCGTTCTTTTAACCATTCCTGCACTTTGGTGGTGGCAAAAAATGATTGTCCTTGTTCAAACATCCGGGTAATCTGCATTTGTAGGGTATAAGGATTTATGCGACCCATTTTTTCACCGCCTTTGTCAACTAATTTAAAGTTAGAGCGTTATCATACCTGCTTATAGGTACTGATATGGGGTAATGTGGGTAAAGATTACAAAACGGTACATAAATAAGTGTAATCTTAGACAGGGAAGGGAGTATTCCCCTCCTCGCTTGCGCTTAGGGGTTAGGGTTGGGGTTATTATTCCGGTACCCCATGCACCTGCAGTAAATCTAATCCCCGTGCAAATATCTCATCAATCGGCAACATTTCCCCATCAGTAGTCATAAATTTATGGTCTTTAGTCGCCCGAATTACTGAACCATCTTCCAAACAATATTCAAATACTTCCTGTTGACCGCGATGATGCCACTGTACTACAGGTTGGGTGTAAATATTCCCATATTTATCAATACTATAGATATTGCATTCAATGTTCTTTTCCACAATTTCGCCAATGGGAAGCACGCCATATTCTACTGTGACAACTTCTGTATCATAGCTTAAACAATATTCCGCGAACTTCAACATATCCTTAAATAATTGCTCGGCTACTTGCTTTTTCACGCCGTTTTTTGTTGAGCCATCGATAAACTTTTCCTGTTGCTTCTCCATTTCTGCAACTTTCTTTTTACCCATTGCGCGGCGTAGTAAGTCAGCTTGTCCCAGTGAATATCCCGCCATATCTTGAGCAATTTTCATGATTTGCTCTTGATAGACCATGATGCCATAGGTTTCATTTAATATCGGTTCGAGGATCTCGCTTTCATAGTCGATATTCTCCCTTCCATGTTTGCGGTTAATAAATTTGGGGATGAGTCCTGCATCTAAAGGGCCTGGTCGATACAATGCCAAAATAGAAGAAATATCTTCAATATTTGAAGGCTTCAAATCTCGGACTATCTGTTTCATCCCCGATGATTCTAATTGAAATATCCCTTCTAAATCCCCAGCTTCTAAAAGTTCATAAGATTTTTGCACATCTTTTGGTAAAACAGTATGTTCGCCTTTGGCTAGAATTTTCTGAGCCTTTCTTTCTTGACCGGTAATTTCATCGGGGTCTAGACGATAGCCTTTATTTTGGGCAATTAAATCTATAGTATTTTGAATCAGGGTGAGATTCCGCAAACCCAGAAAGTCCATTTTTAACAATCCCAAAGATTCCAGGTCTTCCATAAAATACTGGGTAATAACTGAACCATCATTATTTTTTTGTAGTGGTACAAGTTCATCTAAAGGTTCAGCCGAAATCACCACCCCAGCCGCATGGACGCCAAAAGTTTTGTTAGTCCCTTCAATTCGTATAGCCATGTCAATCCAACGGCGGACATTGGGGTCTGTGTCATATTTTTCTTTAAACTTTGGTTCCGGGGTTGTATCAGAAATCATCACCTTCAATTTTGTAGGTTTACCCCGAACTACAGGAATAAATTTCGCCATTTCATCGGCGTCTCTGTAGGGAACATCTAATACCCTGGCGACATCTTTTAAGACAGCTTTAGATGTCAGGCGGTTAAAAGTAATAATTTGGGCTACTCGCTCTTTCCCATATTTCTCAGTTACGTATTCAATTACTTTATCGCGCTGGTCGATGCAGAAATCCGTATCAATATCCGGCATAGATTTCCGTTCTGGATTTAAGAATCGCTCGAATAGTAGCCCATGATGCACAGGGTCAATATTAGTAATTCGCATCGCATAAGCTACTAAAGAACCTGCGGCTGAACCGCGTCCTGGACCCACGGGAATGTTGTTATCTCTAGCAAATTTGATATAGTCCCACACAACTAAAAAATAGGTAGAAAAACCCATTTGTTGAATCATTTTGAGTTCGTATTCCAATCTTTCCTTATAGACTGGATCGACCTCATTACGGGATTTGCGATTTAATCTTTCTAAAAGTCCGTGCCAAGCTACTTCTTCAGCATAGGTATCAGGAGTATGACCAGAAGGAATGGGTGGGGTGGGTATCTGCGGATCACCCATAATATTGTAAGGCTCAACTTTATCAGCCACTTCTTGAGTAGTCGCTATGGCTTTAGCGATGACATCATCAGTTAAATGGTCACGAAATAGCAGCTTCATTTCTTCGCCAGATTTCAGATACTCAGTGCCGCTATAACGCATCCGATTTTCTTCAACAATTAGCTTACCAGTTTGAATACAGAGCAAAGCATCATGTGCTTCTACATCAAAGCAAGAAATAAAATGGGAATCATTAGTAGCAACAACTTTAATGCCTAGTTCCCGCGCAATTTTGACAATTTCGACGTTAACAATACGGTCTTCTTGAGAGCCGTGGTCTTGAATTTCTAAATAATAATCATCAGCAAATACATCTTTATACCACTGGGCAATTTTTCGCGCTGCATCTGGTCTATTACTGAGAATTGCTTGGGGAATTTCGCCACCCAAACAAGCACTGGTGATAATTAAACCTTCATGATATTGTTTTAATAAATCTTTATTAATGCAAGGACGGGAAAAAATTCCTTTACCTTGAATACCTTGCAAATGAGAAATCGTAGTTAATTTGACTAAATTTTTGTACCCTTTGGTATTCTTAGCCAAAACAACTTGATGATATTTAGGACGGCGTTCTTGCTTTTCGATATCGCCATTAATGATATACATTTCATTGCCGAGAATTGGCTTAATATTCTTACTGCGACAGATTTTAATCAATTCCACCGCACCATACATCACACCATGATCCGTCAGAGCGATCGCCGTCATCTCCAGAGCGATCGCTCGATCCACCAACTCTGGTAACTGACTGGCGCCATCAAGTAGGCTGTAATCACTGTGAATATGTAAAGGAACAAAGGACATATAGGACTCCAAACACAAGCCAACAACATCTCTAGAGGTATTCCACTGGTCTACCTGAGGGAGCAGGATTTTTTTAACCAACGGGATCTTAGAGTAGCGTAGTTTGCGAAATTTGGAATCCCAAGCGCGAAATATCAATAGTTACAGTGGAAACATCAAAACGCCTAAATATCTAATGTTGTTGCGGTCCCTTGGCGTCACATTCCTTAGTCCAACAGCGTTCTAAAAGTTTAATTCGCCAAATAGCAGCGAAGCGTCGGGGATTCACTATCAATTCCGTCTCACGATTAAACAACGGTTGATTGAGATACTCCCAAAGAGGAAATTTAATTTTGTTGTGTTCTGTATTCATAGGAAAAACATATTATAAACCCGTCTTGGCAGTAATTAGCACTTCCATATTTAGTTTGCATATGAGATATACAAATTAGATGTGTTTTAGCTTATAACCTCTGCCCGATACTGAATATATATTTAAATATCGCTGCATCTATATTCAGTTGTCTTGGTCAAAATTACGGAATTTGACGAAAATTATTTTCCTAGGTCTCAAAAATAGCTGTAATCTTCGTCTCACGCAAAAACATCAAAAACACCTACCCTGCGGGAACGCCTCCGGCGAATGCGCCTACCCTGCGGGAACGCCTCCGGCGAATGCGCCTACCCTGCGGGAACGGCTTCGCCGAATGCGTGAGATAAAACTCATCCCATTAATCAGCCCAAATATTGTCAGGTCTAATAATGAGTACCAGTCTTGCGATGGTTAATAGCAGTTACAGCATCAGGCCTTGAGCAACTTACCGTTATCAACAGTTGCATAAACAACCCAATGATCACGACATTCTAAACGTTGGTTAACAACACATTCCAGATAGGCGATCGCATCGGTGAGAATTGTGCAACCGTTATCTGCTACTGTAGTCGAGAAACTCGCAAATCTATCTTCTCCTGGGGCAAATGATTTGCGAAAATGCTTGGTGTAATCTACATGATTGCCTTCTTGGAGGATATTCAGGGCAAATTTACCACCAGGATATAACAGAGATTCTATCGCCCGTTCTTTAGCGATCGCAATTGTTAATCCAGGTGGATTGAACGTAGCTTGTGATACCCAAGCGCCGAGCATCCCAGTAGAGACTTCTCCCAGCTTGGCACTAATCACACAAATGGAACCAACAATTCGCCCAACGGCTTGTTCAACAGGTGTAGCAGCTTGTTGCGGTACGCGCACTTTTTTCGCCTTTTTTAATCCTTGTGCAAAGTCTGTGCCGAGTTCTTCACAAAATTTCAGAGTCACAGCGTCAGGTTTAAATTTGACCTTTAAAGTGTCAAAGGCAAATTTATACCCAGCATCCCGGAGTTTACCTTCAATTAAGTCAAAGGCTTCCCCACTCCAACCATAGGAACCAAATACCCCAGCGGGTTTACTGTTATCGCCAACAGTTAACACAATCCCCAAAGCGGTATGAATGGGGGTGGGTGCATGACCCCCAATCGTAGGTGAACCAATAATAAAACCATCGCACTGTTCTACGGTGCTGCGGATTTCATCAGGGGGCGCAAATTCACAGTTAATCGATTTGACCGCTACTCCACCTTTGGTCAGTCCCAGAGCGATCGCCTGTGCTAAAGTGGCTGTATTTCCGTAAGCTGAAGCATACAATAAAGCTACGGAAATTTCCCTAGTTCTTTGAGCATGGCTCCATTCGGCGTAACCTTTGGTCAGTTCGATTAAACTAGTGCGTATTAAAGGTCCGTGACCAACTGCATACATTCTCACCTGCAAATCGGAAATTTTCTCCAAAGCAGCTTCTACATGCAGTGCATTCGGCGCCATTAAACAATTATAGTAATAGCGCTGGTCATCCTTAAATGTTTCCCAGTTATCATCAAACACTTCATCACCACAGATATGAACGCCAAATAACTTATCTGTGTAGAGAATTTGCGTTTGTTGATCATAGGTACAAAGTCCTTCCGGCCAACGGGGACTCGGAGTAGGTAAGAATTTTAAAACATGACCTTTACCTAAATCTAGAGTTTCTTTCCCCCGCATCACCAAAATATTGAGATTATCTTCCGGGAAAGTATTCCGCAAATTCGCCAAACCAGGAAGGGAAGTTACAAAGGTAATTTGCGGTGCTATTTCTAAAAGCGCTTTGTAAGTTGTCACTCGGTTGGGATTGAAATGACCTAAAATTACATAATCCAACCGTTTGACATCTAAAGTATTTTGCAACGCCTCTAGATAAATTTCGGTAAAAGTTTCCGCCGGTGGGTCAATAATTGCAATTTTATCGCCTTCAATTAAATAGCAATTGGAGGTTGTACCCCTTTCAAGTGCGTATTCAATTTCAAACCTTAGGCGTGACCAACTACGCGCCCTGAGAACCTTCGTATTTGTAGCGATGGGTACAACTTGTACGTCACGGGGTTTGGAATTGCTCATAGTTTTTGGGTAAAAATTGCGACGGGAGGAATGAGGAGTTAGTAGTTACAAGTTGGGAGTTACAGCAGTTTTCAAATAAATAGACCACGCGGTAGGGGCGCAAGGCCTTGCGCCCCTACGAGAATCTCTGGTTATTGCATGAAAATTGCTGTAAAAGTTAGGAATTGAGAGGCGCAAAGGTTGGGAGTACGGGAGGAAAATTTTAGGTTTGGAGGCTGAAAGTTGAGCCTCACAACCTGAAAATTCATCCCCTCATCCCCACCAATGACAAATGACCAATGACAAATGACCAATGACAAATGACCAATGACAAATGACCAATGACAAATGACAAATGACCAATGACAAATGACCAATGACAAATGACCAATGACAAATGACAAATGACAAATGACCAATGACAAATGACCAATGACAAATGACAAATGACAAATGACAAATGACCAATGACCAATGACCAATGACAAATGACCAAAGTACGCTTTAATAGCCGACCCACTTAGTAATAATTCCCTACTTTGCGATGACGAACAGCTGTGAGTCCATCGGCTTTAGAAACACGTCCTTCTTGGACGGTACAATATAAAATCCAGTGGTCGCTACATTCGATGCTGGTTTGCACTTCACATTCCATGTAGGCTAAAGCATCTGTCAAAATTGGCGAACCATTTTTGGCTATTTGGGTTTTGACGCCAGTAAATCTGTCAGCACCAGGAGGTAAGCGTTTGAGGAAGTGCTTTTTCAGTTCCTGATAGTTACCTTCTTCTAGGACATTGAGAACGAAGCGATCGCCTATTTGCATGAGAGCATCAATGGCGCGGTCTTTAGCAACAGCAATGGTAAATCCTAGGGGTTGCATACTCGCTTGACTTACCCAAGATGCCAGCATAGCACTGCTAACACCATCTTTTTTGGTTGTGACGATATACAATCCGCTGCTAATTCGACCCAAGGCTTTTTCCATGTTCACATCGAGGGACTTGATTTGCTGCTTGTTGCGTTCGCGCATCAGCACTTGTCCCAAGTCTGTCCCCGCTTCTTGGCATAATTGATATGTAGCGGCTGTGGGTGCTTCTTTAATCCGTATTGCTGGGAAGGCTTCTTTGACTCCCAAATCGATAAATTTTCTGCGGATAGTATCAATCGGTTCGTCATCACCGCCGTAACATTCAAATAAGCCAAAAAATTGTTTATTTTTGGCGACAGATAGCAGGGAACTGATACCAGCTTGTGCTGCAACAGCTGTAGTTGGTGGCATACCAATAACGATACCAGCTGCTCTACCTGCTAATTCTTGAATTTCTTGGAGTTCAGCGGAACTGAGATCGATCATTTCAATCCCTACTCCAGTTTTCTGGATTCCTTCCCCAATCGCTTGAACTAGTTGATCACCAAATCCGTATTCGGAAACATAAAACAAGCCGACGACAGTTTCTGCTTTGGCTTGTCTTTGACTCCAACTTTGGTAACACTGTGTCAGAATGTCGAGATGATGGTAAAGTAATGGCCCGTGACCGTTGGCAATTATTTTAATTTTCCCTAAATCACCCATGCGTTTCATTGCATTTAGCAAAGAGCGAGCATTGGGACCCATCAAACAATCGTAATAAAATCTAAAGTCAGCTTCAATCGCTTCTAAATCTTCGTCAAAAGTGCGGTCATCACAGAAGTGCATCCCAAAAGCATCACAGGTGTAGATGGTTTCGGTTTTGCGGTCATAGCTGAAGATAGTATCAGGCCAGTGTAGATTAGGCGCACTCACGAATTCGATTTCGTGTCCTTTACCGATATCTATGCGATCGCCACTTTTAACAATCCGCTTAGAAAATGGATCGTGTACCAAGCCTTCTAAAAACTGCAGCGCAATTTTAGACGCTAAAACAGTCGCTCTAGGCGCTAACTGCAATACATCCTCAACCAATCCGCTATGGTCTGGTTCTGTGTGACTAACAATTATGTAATCAATCGCCTTGGGATTAACCAAGCTTTTCAGGGTTTCTAAATACAGATGACGAAACTTCTGGTGAGAAGTATCTATCAAAACTGTCAAATCACCTTGAATTAGATAGGAATTGTAAGTTGTACCATTTTGCAATCCGAATTCGATATCAAAGCGATCGCGATCCCAATCAAGAGAGCGAATCGCCGTTGTATTCGGGGCAATTTTTACAGTTTGTATAGTTAGCCGATGCTGAACGTTCTCTGTATTCGCATTGCCAGTCGTAGACATCGCTACCATTATTCGTCTCCGAGCGCAAATAAACTTTATTGTTTTTCTGCCCTTATTGTGCCTAGAATTTTTTTTTCAAGTTGTAATCAATTTTATTTTTCTCAAAATTCGACTTGTATCAATTATTGCTGTTTTTTTGCTCACTTTCTGATTCACAAAAAAAAATCCTCAGCAATTAAATGTGTCAAAAGTATTACTTTTAAATATTAATGTTTCTTGGCATAATTTAAAATCCCTCAAATATCATACATATCTTCTGTTTTTTGACAATCATTTCGTAACAAAAAGCATAAATAACAGGGCATTGGGCATTGGGCATGGGGCATTGAGTAGTAGTTGACAAGGCGCTAGTTTTTTGATATAGTATTTTTATAATGGGGATATAGTGCGCCCATATATATAAGGACTTACTCTCCGGGCACATTAATAATCGTAGGGTGCGTGACGCAGCGATAAATATTGTACACAGTCACAAGACTTGTGGCGTCACGCACCATTATTTAAATGTAGTCCAAGTAAGTCCTGTATATAAGCAAGCCTGGTCTATTGACCCGAAAATGTTGTCAGAAACATCTTGCAAAATCTTCTGCTTTTTGATATCCTATTTTTATAATGGGAATATAGTGCGCCCATATATATAACGGGAATTTCCATCGTGTCTGCTAAAGATGCTTTCCATGAAGTAGTCAAAAGCGCTCTCGAGAGAGATGGGTGGTTGATTACCCATGACCCTTATCCTCTACAAGCGGGTACATTTGACTTAGCGATTGACCTCGGTGCAGAAAAAGTAATTGCAGCCGAGAGAGAGGGAATGAAAATAGCTGTAGAAATCAAAAGTTTTCTCGGACCATCGAAGATTTCGGAATTTTACCGAGCATTGGGACAATTCATAGCATATAGGGCTGCTCTTGGCGTCCAAGATACAAAACGGGTTTTGTATCTAGCCATTTCCAGCAACATTTACGAGGGATTTTTTATCACTCCGTTCATTCAGGGACTGATTGAGCAAAACCAGATGCTGTTGTTAATCTACAATATTGATGGGGAGGTAATTGAACGATGGCTACCATCAATGAATATCGAGAATATATCCAAAAATTGCTAAACGAACACGCCAGACTAGTGTGGGACGAGCGCATACAAGCCCAAACAATTTTCGATACCGAACGCGATCACTACCAATTAGTGTACGTTGGCTGGCGTGATTCCCAGCGAGTCTATGGTACTGTCCTGCATCTGGATATTATCGACGGCAAAATTTGGATTCAGCAAGATGGTACAGAAGTTGGCATTGCTAATGAATTGGTAGAACTCGGTGTTTCTTGTCAGGATATTGTTTTGGGATTTGACCCTCCGAAAATGCGACACTATACCGACTTCGCAGTGGGATGATGTGTGCCTGGGGGACTTCAAATTTAAAAAATCTCCAATTTGTAGGGCGCCTCAGTCAGACAAACCCCTTGCAAAATCTTCTGCTTTTTGATATCCTATTTTTATAATGGGGATATAGTGCGCCCATATATATAGTCTAATTCCAGATCAACTCCAAAATAGAAACAATATTACCTTTCACGCCTCTTTGCTAACACAACTTGAGGTAGTTTATGAACTATCGCCGAAGGATTAGTTAATTCTGGAAGAAGGATCTATATTCAGGGAATTGGTTGTGTGACCGATAAAAGAACAAAGTATGGTACTTAAATATAATCTTCAAACCTGCTTACCCTCATCTGAGGAACTACCAGACTCTGACGAAACGCCAGTGGATAACGAATTACAAGATTTGATTCCCGGTTTACTCAAAGCAATATTAGCTTTTGTCTGGGCAGACCGGATGGATTGGTTTTTTGGCGTTGATATGGGGATTTACTATGACCCAGAAATCCCAGCTATAGTCCCAGATGGATTTTTGAGTTTGGGAGTAGAACGATTTTATGATGAAAATCTCCGCCCCAGTTATGTGTTGTGGGAAGAAGAAAAACTACCGATATTCGTCCTAGAAGTAGTATCGCCAAACTATCGCGGTGAATATTCCACGAAAAAAAGCAAATATGCCGACTTGGGTATTCTATATTATATCGTCTATAATCCCACACGCCGCCGCAAACCACATCTAGAAGTTTACCAACTCATCAATGGCGAGTATCAAACCCTGGAAGGAAACCCCGTTTGGCTGGGTGACATTGGTTTGGGAATTGGAATCGAACGGGGAACATATCAAGGCATTACGCGGGAGTGGGTGTATTGGTACAATCAACAAGGAGAAAGATTATTAACCCCAGAAGAACAAGCAAAACAAGCACAGCAACGCGCTTTCTTATTAGCCGAAAAATTGCGATCGCTTGGCGTTGACCCCGATTCTATTATTTAATATTTGTAGTCGTAGGGTGCGTCAGCAGCGAGAAACTCAAAACGTAGCGCGAAATTATTGGTACTGACGCACCTACCGTGGATAATTTACAGCAATTTTTATTTCCTTGAACCACAGATACTCCTAGGGGAGCAAGGCCTTACGCCCCTACCACGTGGTTTATAGCACTTCCTATTCACATGAGGTACAAAATTGTATCACGCGATGTAGGGGCACGGCACTGCCGTGCCCTTACCGATGTACCTCACTAGGGCGAGAAACGCTATATTTACAGCGATTTTCAGGTAAATGAACCACATTTTTATATCTCACGCATTCTCTACGAGACGCTCCGCGAACGCGCAGCGTCCCGTAGGGAAGGCGCATTCGCGGAGCGTCTGTCTTCGACACGCTACGCGAACGAAGAGAAGGCGCATTCGCGGAGCGTCCCGTAGGGAAGGAAGAAAGAAATACAGATATCGGGGTGTGGTCTAAATACCTGAAAACTGCTGTAACTCAAAAACGCTGTAATTTCTGGAAGTCCCTTAAATTAATCACGAATCGACTAGTATCACCGTTGTCTTTTCACACACAGCCAGTAACGGTTATACTCTAATTCATGAGGTTTGTGGAGATTAACAGTCATCGTGAGTATACTGGCTGGACGCTACGAAATTACTCAGACATTAGGCGGTGGGGGATTTGCAATTACTTTCCTCGCACGTGATATTCTGCAACCCAGTAAACCTTTGTGTGTGGTTAAGCAATTACGTCCTAACCAGTCCCATCCCCGCGTTGTCGAATTCTTTGAAAAAGAAGCGGCTATTTTGGAAAGACTGGGGAAACATCCGCAAATTCCCCAATTACTCGCACATTTTAGCGAAAACCAAAATCTTTATATTGTTCAAGAGTTTATTCAAGGACAAGACCTGGGTAAAGAAATCGTTCCAGGTAAACGATTGAGTGAGCAATATGCGACCAGATTATTGCAAGATATCTTGGAAGTTTTGTCCTTTGTCCATAGTCAAGGAGTAATTCACCGCGACATCAAACCCCAAAATCTCATGCGCCGCCATCTTGATGGTAAAATTTTCTTGATTGACTTTGGGGCGGTGAAGGAACTGGGAACGTTGATGGTGAATACTCAAGGTGAAGTCGCATCCAGCGTTGTCATTGGGACACCTGGATATATGCCTAATGAACAAAAAAATGGTAAACCTTGTTTAGCTAGTGATGTTTATGCTGTGGGGATGACGGTAATTCAAGCTTTGACCGGCGTTTTACCTTTTGATTTACAAGAAGAACCGTTGACTGGTGAAATTATTTGGCGCGACCAAGCACAGGTGAGCGATCATTTAGCCGAAGTGTTAACTAAAATGGTGCGTCGTCACTTCAGTTTGCGCTATCTTCAAGCAACAGAGGCACAGCAAGCTTTCACATCAGCACAATTATCGCCCATCGCACCCACAGTTGTGGTTAATGTTGCCAAAGAAGTATACCTTCAAGAAGCCACAACTCGCGCCGAACAAGGACAGGGAAATTTTTCGGTCTTTGGTTTGAGAATATTGGAATCTAAGCGGGTTGAGTTGGGGTTATCTCCAGATGAAGCGAGGGAAATTCACGAACAAGTTCTCAAACCCTATCGGGAGTATGAGCGGAAGTTACAGGAATATGAACAAGCGTTGATTGACGCGGTTAATCAACAATATCCTTTTAATCAAGCGACGCAAAAGGATTTACAAGAGTATCAGCAATATTTAGGATTACGCGATGAGGATATCGTCGCGATCCAAGCACGGGTTTTTCCCCAAAAACCACAGCCAAAGCCATCACCTACACCGATTTTTCCGCCAAAATCGACTCCAGGTATTCAAACTCAGCCTTTTGAATTTGAAACCGCTACTCTAACGGTAAACAACTCAGGATTTTTAGGGATAGGAAAAACTTGGGAAATTAACCGTAGACGCGGACGCGCTGAGTATTTTAGCGAAAACCTGGATAATGGTGTTATGATCGATATGGTCGCCATTCCTGGCGGAAAATTTCTCATGGGTTCCCCAGAGAATGAGGAAGGACGAAAAAGTGATGAAAGTCCACAGCACACCGTCACCATTCAACCCTTTTTCATGGGTAAATTTGCTGTAACCCAAGCTCAATGGCGAGCTGTTGCGGCTTTTGGTAAAATAAATATTGATTTAAATCCCGACCCATCCAATTTTAAAGGTGCGAATCGTCCTGTTGAAAAAGTTTCTTGGGATGATGCAGTTGAGTTTTGCGCTCGATTATCTAAAAGGACTGGAAAAGTCTATCGCTTACCAAGTGAAGCTGAATGGGAATACGCTTGTCGTGGGGGAACGACTACCCCGTTTTATTGTGGGGAAACCATTACGACTGATTTAGTCAACTACAACGGTAACTATCGCTACGCCTCTGCACCCAAAGGTGAATATCGTGAAGAAACTACAGAAGTAGGAAAATTTCCTGCCAACCCCTTTGGTTTATTTGATATGCATGGTAATATATGGGAATGGTGCGAAGATGTGTATAACGAGGATTACCAGCTAGCACCGAAAGATGGAAGTGCGTGGTTAACTAGTAAAGACAATGAGAAAAAGCTGCTGCGTGGCGGTTCGTGGAACTACCTTGCTAGGTACTGTCGCTGTGCCATTCGTGTTAGGCTCGCACGCAGGGATCGTAACGTCAATGTTGGTTTTCGCGTTGTGGCTGTCGCGGTGGGGTGAGGATTCCTTACCCTTTGCCCTTTAGCACTTTTGCCCTCTGCCCTTCTTCTCTTTGCCCTTCTTAACCCTCTCGCGCTGTCCGCGAATTTTTTTTCAGCTTTCAGATTATCTATATAATTACTTTACCAGAGAATTACGAATTTAGCAAGCGGTAGATAGGAATCCCCAATTAGGCGTGAACCACAAATATGCATCTGTAGGTAATAGCACGTTCATGGGAATAAAACGGGGATATCTTCAGCAATAAATCCAGAACCTACTCTCCGGGCACATATATCTTCTGTCTTGGAGGTCAACAGTCAAGGGTAGGGGCGCAAGGCCTTGCGCCCCTACAGATTATCGATGTGTTGCAAAGATTTTTTGAATTGGTATGATAAAACTTTAAACAAAATATAGTCTAGCATAGTCAGATATAGTCTAAAAGACAGTCCTAATGAAATTATCTGATTATGCTAAAACCTTGGGGATTTCGTACCTTACCGCTTGGCGACATGACAAAGCAGGTAAAATACCATATCCAACAGAGCAACTTCCCACGGGTACGGTAATTGTTGATGACGACCCGAAAAAGATATCAGGGCAAAGCGCAAAACCGAAAAAATTGTAGAAGCCTTAAATTCTCCAACAGATTGATTAAGTTTTCTAGTCAAGCATATCTTACTGGATCTTGAATGATATACTAATTTCATTGCCAAAGTTGATCAATACTTTGACTACGCTCAGTATAAATATGCGTCAAGTAGAAAAGCACATAATCAAAGAAGGACATGACTGGTTTGATTATTGTAGTGACATTACCACTATTTCTCGACAGCTTTATAACACTGCTCAATTCACTCAACGCCAAGGTTTTTTCTACGGATGGGGAACTCAATTACAAGCTAGCTTAGACACTTTATTTAAACAAAATGAGAATTACAAAGCAATAAGCGCAAAAGTAGCTCAACTCGTATTAAAACAGAATGCAGATGCGTGGATTGCTTACTACAAAGCATTAGTGGCTTATAAACTTGAACCAACTAAGTTCACTGGTAGACCAAAACCACCTAATTATGTTGATGACAAAAACTTAGTGAAATTCAATAATCAAGCAATTGGTAAAAGAGAATTTAATAAAGGTTTCATTATCCCATCAATGTCGCCAATCAGGATTCCAGTAAAGCCTGGACTAAAGTTTGAGGACTTGTGTGAGGTACGAATTATCCCAAAAACTGGATGCTTCGTTATCGAAATAGTCTATGAAATTACCGAGTTGTCAGAGTTTTTTTGTAGTTTGAATCCTGAACTGAATGCGGCGATAGATATTGGTTTAGATAATCTAGCGACGATTGTTTTCAATGATCTAGCAATACAACCAATTATTGTAAATGGTAAACCATTGAAATCAGCCAACCAGTTTTATAACAAGCAGGTTGCCAAGTTTCGAGGTTTTCTGCCTCATGGTAAAGCTAAATCAAGGCGAATCGCAAATATCGTCCGCAACCGTAATCAATTTATAGATTCATATTTGCATCAATCCACAAAAATGATTGTGGATCAACTTCTATCTCTTGGTGTAACTCACGCCTCAATCGGGAAAAACGAACAATGGAAAACACGTCTTAATTTAGGTAAACGTACAAACCAAAATTTTACTCAAATACCACATGCTAAATTTATCGAAATGCTGACTTACAAATTAGTTAGAGTCGGTATTACCGTTAAGGTAGCAGAAGAATCTTACACAAGTAAGGCTTCAGCGATTGATTGGGACATCATCCCAACTTATCAACCTAACAACAAGATCAAGCATGTATTCTCAGGAAAACGTGTCAAACGTGCGTGGTATATCAGTAAAGATGGTTTGAAGATTCATGCTGACGTGAACGCAGGCTACAACATCGGCAGAAAAAGTAATCCTGAAGGATTTGACTGTCTCCAGTCTGTTCTAAGGGATAGGGGGTGTCTGGTAGTACATCCAAGGCGGATAACTCCACTATTTAAGCGTGTCCATGCTGAAAGTAGAGTCGCTTAAAGCTAAATTGCATAAGTCTGACTATGTTTGACTATGTGATTTGGAACTATTAAGTACCTACTAGTCTGTCAATTTTGTTTTGAGGGATTTTTGGTAGTGTGAGCGTCTCGCTCACGCGGGCAAGATGCCCGCACTACAGTCTATCATTTTTATCTTGACAGAGTACTACTACCACTGTACAGAATTCCAAATTAAAAATTAAAAATCAAAAGACTTTGATTTCAATGTTTAACTCTGTTGTGAATGCTATGTTTAATCGACTTTGTTATATTTTGATACATTTGAATTGATAAGACAATATTCTAGTTATCAAAGAGAATTTTTATGCTATAACTCCTAAAAGTTATGTATACTGATTGGTGTATGTTGATTTATACCCCTAATTTGAATAGCATTACAAGCCAAGCGCCTTGGCTGTAGTCGCCATGCCAACAAGTTTGATAATCTGACTACTTTTCTATAAAAACTCAGCAATATAAAATACCTACGTCAATTAAATGTACAGCTTTACTAGACCCCTAGTAAACTACAAATTTTGATGAATGTTCTTCAAGCCAATACTTCTCGCATAGTAAACCAAAGGCTATGGAGAGTAAGACTTGAGCAGAGCAGTAGGTAGATACGGAAGAAGAGACATAACAATGTCCAACCTATTGAAATGTGGATGCTCTACCCTATGAGATGCCAACTGAGAGTTATTCTAACAGAACTAGAAAAACAAACCCTGGAACAATTGAGGAGATCTCAAGATGTTCCTCAACGTACCAAAGACCGCGCTCAAGTTTTACTGCTGAATGCTCGTGGTTTAAAAAATGAAGACATTGCTCAAGGTTTAGATTGGGCGGTTTCAACAGTACGTCAAACTCTTCATCGCTGGAAAAAACTGGGATTAGTCGGATTGTGGGATGCTCCAGGTCGCGGGGGAAAATGTCGATATTCAGAACTAGACTTGATTTATGTAGAAAATTGTTTAAATCAAGAGTCAAGAACTTATAACTTCCAACAACTAGCACAAAAACTCGCTTCAGAACGCCAAGTTTATTTGAGTCCTGACCGACTAAGACGGGTACTCAAACAAAGGAGAGCGTTGGGAAAACCAGCAATACAACACCAAATCAATCACAATTACGGCAATTTTCATTGATTTGAACCACAGATAGTCTCCGGGGCGCAAGGCATTCTCCGGGGCGCAAGGCCTTGCGCCCCTACCGCTCGATGCCAAGAGTTGTATGATTTTGGGGATGTTTTAAATTATATACTAAAAAGCAGAAAAATCATCCCTCCGAATTATGTCTTTTAAGTGGGAAGGATCTTCCTACTAGTCTGTCAATTTTGTTTTGAGGGATTTTTGGTAGTGTGAGCGTCTCGCTCACGCGGGCAAGATGCCCGCACTACAGTCCATCATTTTTATCTTGACAGAGTACTACGAGGATGTTTGAAAAGTATTCGGCGAATAAACAAAATCCACCCACACATAAAAGTGTAAGATGGATTTGTCAGTTATTACTAATGGATCCGAGCAGAGTCGAACTGCTGTCCAGTCTGGGTATTGACCCCCCGCTCATTCACAGGTTTAGCCTTTCTGACCCTCAAGGCGGGAATCGTTCATTATCCCGAACGTAGGATGCTCTGATTAAATCTTAGCCAGCAAGCCAACCAGAGAACACTTGCTAGAGCATCCGTTGGGGTTAGGTCTTTAGTCCTTAACGGAGTCAAACCAAAGACGCTCGAACCTATAAGAGGTGTTTAGGCAGCTACTAGAGCATCCTTACGAGCAAATTTTACGATGTTATTCGCATTTACTTTTGTTTTGAGCCTTTGATTTGCGAGAGGAGACTCACTCTCGACCTGAATCACAGAGTAGCGTTCGCCAACCTGTCGAAACCGTGACGGACCCATGTGCTGTATATCTATATTATAGTACCATATTTAGGAAATGTGTTACAAGATGACAAGGAAATATGCAACTTTCATTCCCCACCCTTAAATGTCATGAGCCAGACTACAGACAGAGTTCGTTGGACAATTCAAGATGTGGCAGCGTTACCTGATAACGAATGGATTCGTTATGAAATTATTGATGGAGAATTGTTGATGACGCGATCGCCCCACCATAAACATCAGCACGTGATTGGATGTATCTTTTCAGTCCTAAACACTTGGTCGATAGATAGTGGTTTGGGAGAACCCTCTATTATGCCAGGACTAATTTTTTCGGACTCCGATAATGTCGCTCCTGATGTGGTATGGGTGAGTTATGAACGATTGGCGCAAATTCAAGATGAAGCTGGGCATTTTCGCGGAGCGCCGGAACTGGTGGTGGAAGTGCTGTCTTTGGGAAAAGCCAATGAAGACCGTGATCGATTAGCTAAGTTAAAATTGTATTCAGTTCAGGGAGTGCAGGAATATTGGATTGTCGATCGCATTGCTCAAAGGATTGAAATTTATCGACGGGACAATGCTCAGTTACAATTGGTAACTACGTTGCTGGTGAATGATGTGATTACGTCGCCATTACTGCCTAATTTTACCTGTGAAGTAGCGCGTATTTTTGTGTCACGAGGTTAAATGGAAAAACCACATCTTTCGTAGGGGTTTAGCAGTGCTAAACCCCTACAATTGATTTCTAAGTCAGTGCTTCAGCACCACCAACTACCTCAAGCAGTTCTTGGGTAATTGCAGCTTGACGCGCTTTGTTGTAAGACAAAGATAGGGTTTTAATTAATTCCCCGGCGTTGTCGCTGGCGTTGTTCATTGCGGTCATCCGAGCAGCTAGTTCACTGGCTGCTGACTCTTGCAGTGCGCGTAATAGCTGGTTGCTCAGATATAAAGGTAATAGAGAATCCAGAATTTGCACTGGGTCTTGCTCAAAAATCATGTCACGGGCGAGGGGACGTACTTGAGTAGTCACTTTTTCCCGTTCGACTTGAAATTGACCACCACGGCTTGTCAAGCGGAAGATTTCGTCATCCCCTGCTTCTAGACCTTGGGGGTCAAGAGGTAGTAAGGTTTGGACTACAGGACGAGAGCTAACCAAGGAGACGAATTTGGTATAAATTAACTCGATGCGGTCTACACTTTCACAGAGGAACAAAGACAGTAGTTCATCAGCAATTTTTGTAGCTTCTGCTGCGGTAGGAATTTGTTCTAAACCGCTGTAGGTAGCATCAATTGGTTGGTCACGGCGTTGGAAGTACTGGATAGACTTGCGCCCTACCAAAACAAACTTGTAATCTACACCTTCTGCTTGGAGTTCCTTGACACGGTTTTCGGCGCGACGGATGACGTTACTATTGTAACCGCCACACAGACCGCGATCGCCTGCAATCACCAACACACCTACTGACTTCACTTCCCGCTTTTTCAGTAGGGGTAAGTTGGCTTCTTCAAACCGCAGACGGGTTTGCAGACCGTATAAAACTTG
The DNA here is from genome assembly GCA_038087035.1 of Gloeotrichia echinulata CP02. Taxonomy (NCBI): domain Bacteria; kingdom Bacillati; phylum Cyanobacteriota; class Cyanophyceae; order Nostocales; family Gloeotrichiaceae; genus Gloeotrichia; species Gloeotrichia echinulata. The sequence goes on from CP051187.1 coordinate 3,809,087, forward strand.
TGCTAATTTATCAGCAAATGGGCGAGTTGCTAGCACTTGTTCTTGTGCGCGGCGCACTCTCGCTGCAGCTACTAGCCGCATGGCTTCTGTGATTTTTTTGGTGTTTTTGACCGACTGAATGCGATCGCGTATTGCTTTAAGATTCGCCATAATTTTGTCCTTAGTCCTTAGTCATTTGTCATTTGTCCTTTGTCATTAGTCATTAGTTATTGACCAATGACCAATGACTTTTGACTCTTGACTAATTACGCTGCTTTGAAGATTTTCTTGAATTCGATTAGTGCTTCCTTCAAGGCTGCTTCTTCACCCTCACCCAGTGCTTTAGAAGCTTGCACTGCTTGAGCATACTGGGGTTTACCGGTCTTCAGGTAATCCCGCAGACCTTTGGTAAAGGTAGTAACTTTGTCTACCGCAATATCATCTAAGTACCCGTTGATGCCAGCGTAGAGAATTGCTACTTGTTCGTATACAGAGAGTGGGTCATTTTGCGGCTGTTTGAGCAGTTCCCGCAAGCGTTGACCCCGTGCCAACTGGTCTTGGGTGGCTTTATCCAAGTCGGAAGCAAATTGCGCGAAGGCTTGCAGGTCGTCAAATTGCGCCAATTCCAGCTTAATTTTACCGGCAACTTTTTTCATTGCCTTGGTTTGCGCTGCTGAACCTACGCGGGATACGGAGATACCGGGGTTTACAGCGGGACGGATACCAGCGTTAAACAAGTCAGAAGACAAGAAGATCTGACCGTCTGTAATCGAAATTACATTGGTGGGGATGTACGCGGAAACGTCACCGGCTTGGGTTTCGATAATTGGGAGGGCGGTCAAGCTACCTTTACCCAATTCGTCGCTCAGTTTGGCTGCTCTTTCTAACAAGCGGGAGTGGATGTAGAATACGTCTCCGGGGTAAGCTTCCCGTCCGGGTGGACGACGTAGCAGCAAGGACATTTGGCGATAAGCTTGAGCTTGCTTGGAGAGGTCATCGTAAATAATTAGGGTAGCTTTGCCTTTGTACATGAAGTACTCAGCAATACTTGCGCCTGTGTAGGGTGCTAGGAATTGTAGGGTAGCTGGGTCACTGGCGTTAGCAGCGACGACGATAGTGTAATCTAGTGCGCCTTTTTCTTGTAAGGTTTGCACCACGTTAGCGACGGTGGAAGCCTTTTGACCGATAGCGACGTATACACAAATTACATCTTCTGATTTTTGGTTGATGATTGTGTCAATGGCGATCGCCGTTTTACCAGTTTGACGGTCTCCAATGATCAATTCCCGCTGACCACGACCGATGGGAATCATCGAGTCAATAGCGGTAATCCCGGTTTGCATCGGTTCGTGTACGGAACGACGAGCAATGATACCAGGTGCGGGAGATTCAATCAAACGACTTTCGGTGGTTTTGATTTCGCCCTTACCATCAATCGCCCGACCCAAAGCATCTACAACTCGGCCAATCAAGGCTTCGCCTACACCTACCTGGGCAATTCTACCAGTAGCGGTAACGGAACTACCTTCTTGAATATTGAGACCGTCACCCATTAGCACCGCACCCACGTTATCTTCTTCCAAGTTTTGGGCGATACCAACTGTGCCATCTTCAAATTCTAATAGTTCCCCAGCCATAGCCTTTTCTAGACCATAGATCCGGGCGATACCATCACCCACTTGGAGAACTGTACCAACGTTAGCAACTTTGACATCTTGGTCGTATTGCTCGATTTGCTGTTGGATAATGCTGCTAATTTCGTCTGGTCTAATTGAAATGCTCATGTATCTATCTTTAATTGCTTTTGAGTCAGAAGAAGGAAGTAATTAGTTAAGAGTTAGGAGTTATGAGTTATGAGTTATGAGTTATGAGCTATGAGTTAACAATATTGAAGTTAAAAGTTAAATATAAATTACTTTTTACTTAATTCCTAACTCTAACTTCTAACTCCTAACTCCCGACTCTTAACTCCTAACTCCTAATTTTCTAGCCACTAGTTAAGCGCAAAGAAAGGCGGCGCAATTGACCCCTTAAGCTGGCGTCAATTACTTGTGAGCCTACTTTAATGATCACGCCACCGATCAAATCACTGTCTATTTTGGTTTCTAGTTCTACCTGACGAGCGTTAGTGATGGCAATGACTTTTTGGATAACTGCTTGCTGTTGAGCCTCTGACAGAGCAACAGCCGAAATCACTTCTGCTAATACGGTTTGATTTAGCTGCCGCAACAACACTAAATACTGCTTCAGAATTGCTTCTAAGAAGATTATGCGCCGTTTGTCTACCAGCAGCAGCAAGAAATTGCGTAAGTTGGGGTTAACGCCTTCACCCAGTATTTGTCTGATGACTGCTTTTTTGTCTTCAGCTTGAATAAAGGGGTTAGCAATAAAGTTTCGCAGCTGGCTATTTTCTGAGAGTAAATTCAGCAAAACCCGCGCATCAACGCCTACCTGTTCTGTTAAGTTTTTGGATTGGGCGATTGACAATAAAGCCTGTGAGTAAGGCTGGGCTACTTCGGTTGTTGCTATCTGACTTGTCATACCTGGCCTCCCAGTTGTGCGATGCTGCGTTCAATTAAAGTTTGTTGAGCATCGTCCGCAATCCCGCTTCTGAGTTCTGACTCGACTTTTTGCAAAGCCTGAGCGACTACCCGCTGTTTCAACTGGGCGATCGCTCTGTCTCTTTCGGCGTTTAAATCAGCTGCGGCTGTTTCTTTCAAGCGTTCCACATCCTGAACCGCCCGCGCCAAAATTGCTGCTTTAGCTGCTTCGGCATTTTCTTGGGCTGCTTGGCGGATGCGTTCGGCTTCTGCTTGCGCTTGAACCAACTGCTGTTGCACTTGGGCTAAAGCCGTTTGTCCTTCTTTCAAGCGTTGTTCTGCTTCCTGAATTTCGGCAGCAATTTTTGACTGACGCTGATCCAGGATGTTGGTTAAAACCTTACGTCCAAAGTAGAATAATATGCCTATCAGAAGTGCCAGGTTGATGATGTTGGTTTCAAACAGGTCTAGGTTTAGACCGAAACCACCTTCTGCCCCTTCTGCCATTTCTGACTGAACAGCGGCTTCTGTGGCAAGTAATAACAATGTCCCCATGATACCCATCTAGACGTGCGCTGCTCGCTTGCTGTGAATTAGTTATCAGTTTTCAGTTCACAGTTGACAGTTATGAGTTATCAGTTTTCAGTTTCGTTTTTGGGTGAAACACTACACCAATTCCATCGAAAGCTTTGGTGGTGGTTCGCCATCCGCTAGAATAACCGATGACTCTTCACTGTTGACTGTTCACTGACTTTAGTATCGCCCTATCTCACCAGAGTAGGTCCCAATAGTTTCTCTAGAATTTGTCTACTGAGACCATCAACTTGTTGCTCTAAGGTAAGCAATGCTTCCTGCTTTTGCTGCTCTATTTCGCTAGCAGCTTGTTCGCGTTGAGCTTGAGCTTCTTTTTGCGCTTCGGCAATTTTTTCGGCTGTAATTTTCTTAGCTTCAACTTGCGCGGCTTCCACAGTAGCTTGTGACTGTTTACGGGCTTGTGCTAGCTGTTGCTCATATTCTTTAGTTAAGCGTTCAGCTTTAGCCAAGCGTTCACGCGCTTCAAGGTTATTCGTTCGGATGTAATTATCGCGATCGTCCAGTACCTTCGTCAGCGGCTTATAGAAAATTGCATTCAACAAAGCTGCCAACAGCAGGAACTGCAATGCCATAAAAGGCAAGGTAGCATCGAAATCAAACATTTCTCTCCTCTTTGGCTGGAGTAGCAGTTTATATGGCCAGCAATCTCATCCAACCTTGATATTTCTTGTAACCCCCATCACGAAGCGGGGTCAACTTATACCGTTTTGGATTTTAGATTTGGGATTGTCAAACCCCCATCTTTTTGCCAATTGGTATGACATGGGCACGAATCAAAGCCACCCGAAAATTGTCAGATGTAGAGACGGGGAGATGTTGAGACTCTCATTTGCTTACCCTAGTCCTTTGAGACTGGTAGCGGCTAGTTAGGACTTTTCCGCAGGGTAGCAGAGAATTCCCAGACATCTCTCACGTCTCTACACTAACAAAATCTTTTAGGTCTTATGCGAAGGGGTTAGCGAACAGCAACACCAAAGCGATAACTAGGCCGTAAATGGTCAGTGATTCCATGAACGCCAAGGTTAACAGCAGAGTACCGCGAATTTTTCCTTCTGCTTCAGGTTGACGAGCAATACCTTCTACTGCTTGACCTGCAGCATTACCTTGACCAATACCAGGTCCAATTGCAGCTAGACCAATTGCTAAAGCAGCAGCCAAAACTGAAGCAGCAGAAACTAATGGATCAATGCCTGCGGCTGCAGCCAAAATGTAAGAAGCAGAAATTACTGGAACCATGTCGATTTTCCTGACCTTGAGTACAAAACGAACAATTTTTGTGTTTAGATTTCCGATTTTAGATTTGGAATTGAATCCAAAATGACCATCCAAAATCTAACATTACATCAACTGAGGCACTCTAATGAGCTTCCTCATGCTCTTCTCCACCATGCCCTTCTAGTGCCTCATGAATGTATGCTCCGGCTAGGGTAGCAAAAACCAGGGCTTGAATGGCGCTGGTAAACAACCCTAAAGCCATGACAGGCAGAGGTACAAACAAAGGCACCAGGAGAACTAGCACCCCTACTACTAACTCATCCGCTAATATATTTCCAAATAAACGGAAGCTTAGGGAGAGGGGCTTTGTGAAATCTTCCAGAATTGCGATCGGCAACAGGACAGGTGTTGGCTCTATATATTTCTTAAAGTAGCCCAGACCCTTCTTGCTAAATCCGGCGTAAAAGTACGCCAAAGAAGTCAGCAATGCCAATGCTACTGTCGTATTGATGTCATTGGTTGGTGCTGCTAATTCCCCCTCAGGTAGCTTGATCAGCTTCCAGGGTATTAAAGCTCCAGACCAGTTCGATACGAAAATAAACAAAAACAATGTCCCAATAAACGGCACCCAGGGACGGTACTCTTTCTCACCGAGTTGGTTTTTCGCGAGATCCCGAATAAATTCTAGGGCATATTCCATCAAATTTTGGATGCCCCCAGGAACTTTCTGGATATTCCGCGTCGCAGCTAATGAAGCTACTACTAGAATACCAATCACGAACCATGAAGTGAGAAAAACTTGCCCGTGGATTTTGAGATTGCCTAATTGCCAGTAGAAATGTTTACCTACTTCCAATTCGGCGAGGGGAAAAGAATTAAAGGCGTTTAAGACACTCAGCATTTGCATTCTTCAAGATTTTTCCCCAAAAAGCGAGTAGGGGAGGATTGTCTTTAGTGAGCCTGACTTTTAAGAATCAGGAATGAACAGAGTTTGCAACATGTAGACGATGAGCGTCACTTTGTAAGTGAGAAATCCCAAGAATATGGGCAGAATTTGTAGCTCATGCCATTGACTTGCTACTATAATCGGCCCAATAATCAGAGCAAAACGATTTTTGCTCAAACTGGTTTTTTCGCTGCCGAGCCGCTCAACGTCCTTAGCTAGCATTTTTAAGTAAACCACACCTACACACGCCCCGAGCAAATAATTCAGGGCTATGTTTAGGGAATAAAAAATCCACACAGAGATAAATATAATCCCCGTTAGGACAAGTGTGATTCTCAACAACCTCTCGAAGAGTTGATAAAACTCTTGCATCGAGTTAACTGGTTCTGGTTCCGCAAAACCAGGTTGAGCATCTTGTCTTGTTGTTGGCGTGGGATCAATCGATTCGTCTGACAAGCTCACAGGACTTGAAACCAGTACAGTGAATTATGTTGACTGCACATTCAGCCAGTTGAATCATATCACGATGCGGTAACAATACTTTAGGAAAAAACAATTAACTTGTCACCCCCCGGCTTACAGGCGGGGTGAGGGGTGGGCAGATGGAGAAAATGGGGGGATAAATCTATCTGCTATATTTGAGTTTTTTTTGCAAGTCTTGAGTTTCCTTAGGGACTGACAATTAAAAAAATCTCTAATTTGTAGTGCATCAGCAGCGAGAAAACTTGGGTTAGGCAAAAAATTACTGGTATTGACGCACCCTAAGTACTCAAATATTGGGTAATTTATCTAACCTAGAGTTTCCCAAAGAATAAGTACCCCTGAGAGCGCATCGTAGACAAGCTCTAGGGGTACTGACTAATAATGTAGTCATTAAAGGGTTTTTGCTAAGTAATTAGCGACGAAGTTAAATTTTTTGTGAAATTTGTCGCTTTCACATTCAATAGTTGCGCCTTTGCGCTATAACTGAACTACAAGCACTAATTTAATTTTCCGACCAAATAAACTTGAGAAATTTTTTACTAGCTGTTATCAGTGGTCAGGGTTTATTTAAGCTTTGACAGCAGATTCAGCTTTTTTACGCTTCATCCAGGTGCCGAAGCCAATAGCTAGCAAAGAACCACCTACTGTCATTGGTTCGGGAACCGCAGCCGGTCCTGTGACTGTACCAGTAGTGGCGTTGAAAACTTTGAAGTTTACAGCGGCGAAATTGACATTGCCTGGATCAGCAGAACTGATGACAGAGAAGGTCGGTGGTGTAGTTAGGGCTGTATCGCTGTTAGCTACCAAAGTAACCGATGATGGGTTGAAAGTTGAGGTAAATGCTGAACCAGGAATGACATCAGTTACACCTTGCAAACCTGTAAGCGCGACCAAGCTGAACTTACCGAGAATTTCGTTGGCTTGAGTGGCAACTACATTGTAGTTATACGCGCCACCAGATTGACCAAGAAAATTGACAGTTGCAGCTTGTGCCGATTGAGCGCCAACAGCAGCGAAAGACAAAGCAAGACCAGCAGCAGCAATGCTCAGATTTTTGGCTAATTTCATAGAACCTCGTGGGATGCGGGAAACTCAGTCACTTTAGTGCTGAGAGGGAAGCGACTCGGCGACTTTAGTCGCAGTCAATCTTGTTGATCCATTACCGCCTTGGGATTGTTTAATTTGGTGTGCTTTTGTATTGCACTTTCAATGGGACAATTACCATTTCAAATTTCCCAATCCTGTACGCATAACGGTTTTGCTCCTAGGAGCCTCCCTTTCGGGGTAAAGTTAGCTTCGACCGGTTATAAGAGCTTGTTAGGCTAGCGGCACTAAACCAGTGACCTTGGTTTTGTTTAACCACTAACGACAGGGCGGGGAACTAGCTTCGCATTCCGAGGTGTCGTGACTCAAATAACGGCTACCCGTTTTACCGAGTGGTCTGGTCAGCACAGCTTGCTTGATTTCTCTTACAAGCTCAGTCCTTTAGGACTGGGTTGCTGACTGAATGAGTCTCCAAGGTTAGAATTTTAAGAGTTCACTATTAACTCGTAAGCTCATCCCACCCCAGCAACGGGTGGGATTTTACTTGAGTGGTCAATCGCCAGAAAAACAATTGACCACTGAAGGTGAGGACAGCGTTCCCATGAAAAATTTCTCATGGGTCTGTTAAGCCCATCCATAGAAGGAATGAGTGTTTTTACTGCCTTCTTGTCGTGAACTTTTTCAAATGTAATCTTAATTATTTTTATTTGTTCAGCAAAAAAATATACTTAACGAAATCTTGTTATTTTTTGTGGTTATATAAAAATTAGTTAAAGTTTTTAGTATTTTTACTTATAAATATATAAAAAATAAGATACTAAAAGATTAAGCATAATACTGGCACGTGTTATTAAAAGTCAACTTGACGTTGTAATAATTCGCTTAATGGTGTTCTGACCCCCTAAAATGATTTGTTTTATATAAAACTTACGCGCATTCAGCACTATTACTGAAGGTAATAGCGAGCGGTTGTGTCATGAAGATTGTGGTTAGCCGTAAATTCTCTTCCCCAGGGATATCCGATAGGGTATAGGGCTGCAAGGCCTTGCGCCCCGGAAGATTATGCAACAACACCAAAAACCCTGATGTTCCCGTGCGATGATGAGTTAAACCCACCATTCGCGACTCCGTATCAGATAGGGGGTAGGGGCGCAAGGCCTTGCGCCCCGGAAGATTATGCAACAACACCAAAAACCCTGATGTTCCCGTGCGATGATGGGTTAAACCCACCATTCGTAATTTTAGGCAGCTACTGCTTTCTTACGCTTCATCCAAGCGCCAAAGCCAACAGCTAGCAATGAACCACCAACTGTCATAGGTTCGGGGACAGTTGCTGAACTACTTGTGCTGGGAGTGATGGGAGTGGTGGAAGGAATAAGAGCAGGAGCAACTTTGGTTAAGTCCCAACCAAAGCCGTTACCAATATTATTCGCACTGGTTAAGGTAACGTCGAAATCTGTAACGTTCGCAGGAGTTACTTGTAATAGGGCTTCAAATTTAGCAGAAGTCAGAACGCCGCCGAATAGTGACGTAACGCCTTGGTTATTCACAACGGAGCCTGCGGAGGAATCAGTAATTGGTTTAAAGAGAGTCAAAATTTTCCATGTTGTACCAGCACCTAGCTCTTCGCCAGGAGCGAGGTCTAGTCCAAACGTGTAATTATCGCCGGAACTAAGAGCAGGACGGAAAGTTACAGATGCAGCTTGTGCAGATTGTGTACCAATGGCAGCAAAAGACAGAGCTACACCGACAGTAGCAATTCCTAGCTTGGTAGCTAATTTCATCAGATATTCTCCAAAATTAGAATGTGAATCTTTAAGTATTAACTCTGGTGCGAGTTAAGAATAGTGTATGGGATATTTTATTTTATACGTACGAAGAAAAAGCTTCTTGACTGAATCTTCATGTATTTAGCTTATGTGTAAAGAATGCATAAAGATATACCGTATACAAGAATACATTTGCGGTATACATATTAAAAAATGCTTGTCAAGTAAAGAATGTGGGCAATTTCGTTCTAGTTTTTTTATTCAAATAAAGTAAATTTTTTTACCTTTTTTGAATAAAAAACAAGTAATGCAATCCACCATTTCTAGAAAATTACTGGTAAATGGGGGGTTAAACACTGTGTATTATTATGTGTGTCACTTAAAATTCAGTTCGGACGAGCTAACAATACGCAAAAAGTATTATTTAATACTAATTTGTGCAACAAACATCACGAGTAATACTGCGTAGGGTTTGCTCAAAATCCTGCCCCAATTGGATACCAAGAGGGAATGGTAGGTTTAACGCCTCATCGCCGGGAAAATCAGGGTTTTTTGGTGTCGTTACCGAAAGCTTGGGTCTAGAGCCGCCGTTCTTCTAGGACGGCTTTTTGGTAAAATAGTGGCAACAGGCAGGGCATTGTCTGTCGTTGCTCGGTAATGTAAGACGGGCTATGCCTGCTATTGCTGTTTGAATCCAGAATCCCTGAACTTTCAGATCAGGGAGTATGTCAAATGATCTTCGGGGGAGCAAGGCCTAGGTCCGGTACTGATGATCTTCGGGGGGCGCAAGGCCTAGGTCCGGTACTGTGGTTTGTGGTGATTGCGTGAAAATTGCTGTAAGTTGATACCAATGGCGTCTAGCCTGGAAACAGTAATCTTGGCAAATAGTCATTTACTAAGGACGTAAGACCCTGAAATCCCAAAAAAATTTCAGGGTCTTGCTGGTGGGCTTTCTCCTGGGATACTTGTAACCTATTTCCCAGAAACAATTTGACGTTTATTGACAAACTACACCAAAAAGCCGATTTTAATGAAATTTATGCTTATAATCAGTCGCTTTTGGAATATGGCTGTTGCCTTGCTGGTAATTATATTACTGGGATGTTCAACAGCGCTCCCGTCCCAAGCATTTACAACAGAAAAACTATTAGAAAAAATACCAGTTGTACCTACTAGAACCTCAACTAGCATTCACCTACTTTTGGGAAATCCCAGCAATGCAACTGAGAACACTGATAATTTAGACAACTACCTCGTGAAGAAGCCGCAGTATGCACTATCTTACAACAATAGCAAAGGCACACCTAATTGGGTGAGTTGGCAACTCAATCAGTCATGGCTGGGTGAAGTAGAGCGCCAAAATGACTTTCGCCCTGACAGCTCGCTGCCTGAAAGTTTTGTGCGGATAACTCCAAGTATATACTCTCGTTCAGGTTACGACAAAGGTCATCTTGCACCATCGGCAGACCGCACTAAGACAAAAGAGGATAATGCTGCTACCTTCTTGATGTCTAATATGATGCCTCAAACACCAGATAATAATAGAAACACTTGGGCTAATTTAGAAGAATATTCACGAGACTTGGTGCGTGAGGGTAAAGAACTTTATATTATCGCAGGACCTGCTGGTAGTCTAGACGAACCTCTGAAGGATAAGGTGACAATTCCTGAATCCACTTGGAAGATTGTGGTGGTTTTAGACCGGCTCAATTCTAGGCTCAAAGGAATTACTGCTAATACTCGCGTTATTGCAGTTAATGTTCCTAATGAGGAAGTAGTGGACAACGATTGGAGGAATTATACAGTCAGTGTTGACGAATTAGAAGAACTTACAGGCTATGATTTTATTTCTAATGTTTCTCCAAATATTCAGGAAGTGATTGAAAGTCGGGTAGATAATCTGTAATCGGCTGTTCTACATTTAGGGAATTGCAATAAAAAAATATCTCATCGTAGGGGCGCGGGCGCAAGGACTTAGGGGCGCAAGGCCTTGCGCCCCTACGAAGCCCCAAATTGGCGGGCGATAGGTGGGCATTGCCCACCCTACAGATACTGTATAATCCAATCAAGTTTCGATAACTTTAGTGGAAAGTCCCGCTAAATTTCCTGTGGGGGTTTCTCCGACAACATACACATCAATTTCAATTTTTCCGAGACGATACACTTGCAAATTGCTCAAATTTTGTTTGAGGATATGTACTAGCTTTTGATATCGTGTGACAGTTTCTGTTTCTTCATCACCATACCAGTCTTCTGGGGTTGTGGCGACACTGAAGAAATCATCTACTGTGACAACTTGAAGTGGTGTATCGTTAGATTGATGAGTCTGTTGTAGAACTTTTTCAGATGTTGCTGGTGCTGTAACTTCCCACAAGAATGGTTCTAGGGGATAGTCACTTTCACTCATAAAAAGTAAACCGTCAGATGCTACGTTGAGTTGCTCTTTGATTTGGTTGTTACTCATTGGTTTTACCAGTGAAATGTGATGTTACGAAGTGCCTAACGTAGGCGATCGCTTAAAGGGTATCATCCATCCACAGGAGCAGTCCTAATGCACCCGTGCTGTGTAATCGCGATTGATTGCGGCGTCACACCGGGGACTCCTACCATTCAAACTACGATGCTTCGATTTATCAGGCATACATAAATATTGGTATAACATGTGACGTTTAATCCGAAAATGTAGAAATCACGCATAGGCTGATTAATTGACTTCAAATGCTTGTATTTGAGACATAAATCCGGTTTTGATTTAGTTTTGACTTACGTATTTACACGATAAAAAGCTTTTTTGATAATAAAATTTTACATAGTTATGAGGGTAATATAGTCCAATCTTCTAGCAGATTTTTGGCTGCTGACTCAGCCTACAATATATTTTGATTGTGACATGCAGCTTTAGTCCTGGTTTACGGAAAATGCCTATCAAAGGTCACATTGATTGGTTTGGCACCAATCCCCAATCCCCAATAGTAAGGAGTAAGGAGTAATGAGTAATGAGTAATGAGTAATGAGTAATGAGTAATGAGTAAGGAGTAATGAGTAATGAGTAAATTAATCCAATCCCCAATACTTCTCTACGAACGCGAGTGCGTGTGGGAGACAGAGGCTACGCCAACGACAAGCTCAGTACAAGTCCCCAATCCCCAATCCCCAATCCCTGGTAACAGAGCGGAGCCGTACCACTACGTGGAAGCAAGCTACGCGTAGCGTCCGCACCAGAAGTGCAATCCCCAATCCCCAATCCCACTTGTAACTTTTAGATACAAAACTTAGATTTGATCTCAGAGAAGTTGAAATGTTTATTTGCAAAATTGGCGGATCTACGTTACAGGTTCTACATACTTCTTAATAAATTAACAGTGCAACCTCAAAACGTTCTAATCTAAAAGCTGACTGGATTAATTTACTGGCAGTTTTGCAGGCAACACTTATAATGCATAACTACACCAAAGTGTCAAGCCTCAAAGCAACCCAGACTTAAGACATAAACTTATGATGGGAGTTTTACAAATCCGATGAGTGTTAAGGCAAGTGGTGGAAGCTCAGTTGCGCGTCCGCAACTATATCAAACCCTAGCTGTGGCAAGAATTTCCCAAGCGGAACAGCAAGACCGCTTTTTGGGATCTGGTGAACTAAATGAATTAGCCAGCTATTTTGCATCTGGTGCAAAGCGTCTAGAAATTGCCCAGACTCTCACAGACAATTCTGAGGTGATTGTATCTCGGGCTGCCAACAGAATTTTTGTTGGCGGTTCCCCAATGGCTTTTTTAGAAAAGCCCAAAGAAGCAGAATTGGCTATGGTCGGCGCCAGCACAAATGTAGCAGAAGGAATGAAGCTGGGAACCGTAACCTACGTTGAAAGTCGGGGTGGATTCCTAGAAAATTTGCGTTCAATCTTTAATACTTCTGCCGGCGGACCGACACCTCCTGGCTTTAGACCGATAAATATTGCCCGTTATGGTCCTAGCAACATGGCTAAGAGCTTGCGGGACTTATCGTGGTTCTTGCGGTATGCTACTTATGCGATCGTGGCAGGGGACCCCAGCATTATCGCCGTGAATACAAGGGGTTTGCGGGAAATTATCGAAAATGCTTGCTCTGGTGAAGCAACAATTGTGGCTTTACAAGAAATTAAAGCAGCAGCCCTTTCTTATTTCCGCAAAGATGCTGAAGCTACAGACATTGTGTCTCAATACATGGATGTGTTGCTGACAGAATTCCAAGGGCCTACACCGTCCAATAAGGTGCGCCAACGTCCTTCTAGTGACCAACAAGGCTTACAACTACCCCAGATTTATTTTACAGCGGCTGAACGGCGTCCTAAGTTTGTCATGAAGCCTGGGTTGTCGGCTACTGAAAAAAATGAGGTAATTAAAGCAGCTTATCGGCAAATTTTTGAGCGCGACATTACCCGTGCTTATAGCTTGTCGATATCTGACCTGGAATCTAAGGTTAAGAACGGCGACATCTCAATGAAAGAGTTTGTCCGTCGTTTAGCAAAATCTCCTCTTTACCAAAAACAGTTTTACCAGCCTTTTATTAACAGCCGTGTAATTGAGTTGGCGTTCCGTCATATTTTGGGACGTGGACCAAGTAGCCGCGAAGAAGTACAAAAATACTTTGCGATTATTTCTAACGGTGGTCTACCAGCTTTAGTTGATGCCTTGGTAGATTCTCAAGAATACGGCGACTACTTTGGGGAAGAAACAGTACCCTATCTGCGGGGTCTGGGTCAAGAAGCACAAGAATGTCGCAACTGGGGACCGCAGCAAGACCTGTTTAACTACAGTGCGCCGTTCCGGAAAATACCTCAGTTTATTACCACATTTGCGGCTTACGAGCAACCCCTACCAGACCAACATCCCTACGGTTCTGGTAATGACCCACTGGAAATTCAGTTTGGCGCGATTTTCCCGAAAGAAACTCGCAATCCCAGCACCAGTCCCGCACCTTTTGGTAAAGATACTAAGCGGATTCTGATTCACCAAGGGGCTGGGATTAATAACCAAAATAGCAATCCCGCTGCACGGGGTGAAGCACCCGGTTCTTTGGGACCAAAGGTGTTCAAATTAGACCAAACTCCTGCTACCTTCAACAAGAAGACTGGTAAGGGTACGAGCGTGAAATTCTCCGAAATTTCCACGCAAGCCGTGATTCGAGCGATTTATTTGCAAGTTTTTGGTCGCGATGTCTACGAAGGTCAGCGCCAAAAAGTATGGGAAATTAAGCTGGAAAACGGCGAAATTTCTGTCCGGGAATTTGTCCGTGGTTTGGCTAAGTCGGATCTATTCCGCAATCAGTACTGGTCATCGCTGTATGTGTGTAAAGCGATTGAATACATCCACCGTCGCTTATTGGGTCGTCCTACCTACGGTCGTCAAGAAATCAACAAATATTTTGACATCGCCGCCAAAAAGGGCTTTTATGCCGTAGTCGATGCGATCATTGACAGTCTAGAGTACACCGAGGCTTTTGGTGAAGACACCATTCCTTACGAACGGTATCTGACACCGGCTGGTGAAGCGAAGCGACGCTTGCGGGTTGGTAGTATTCGCGAAGACGTTGGTGCAAAAGTCCAAAAACAAGAAACACCACGCTTTGTCGAACTGGGCACAGTTACAGCAGATCGGAGTCTACCAGATATTCAATTCCGGATCAACCAAGGTGTTAGTAAGCAGCGGGAACAAACAAAAATCTTCAAGTTGGTGGCGAATACCAGCGACAAAGTGGCTGTGAAAACTTTGATTGGCGCGGCTTATCGTCAGATTTTTGAACGAGATGTTGCACCATACATCGCCAAAAACGAATTCTCAAGTTTAGAAAGTAAGCTGGGGAATGGCGAAATCACCGTCAAGGAATTTATTGAAGCTTTGGGTTACTCGAACCTCTACTTGAAAGAGTTCTACACACCCTACCCCAACACCAAGGTGATTGAACTAGGAACCAAACACTTCTTAGGACGGGCACCATTAGACCAGGCAGAAATCCGCAAATATAACCAGATTTTGGCAACTCAAGGTATTCGTGCCTTTATAGCTAGCCTGCTCAACAGTGCGGAGTATAGCCAGGTATTTGGTGAAGATACAGTTCCTTACCGTCGCTTCCCAGCCTTACCAGCAGCCAACTTCCCCAATACTGAAAAGCTTTACAACCAGCTGACCAAGCAAAATGATGATGTGGTTGTACCTAGCTTTGTGCCTGTAAAAGTGCGTATAGAATATGACAGCATTAATGACGCAGCCCTCGACCATACCGAGCCAGCGTTTACTGCAGTAGCTCGTTCCATTAACAATGGACTGGGAGAGTTGGTAGAAGTTGGTGTGGATACAACCCGCCGTAAACCAGCCCGGATTTACCGCTGGACTGATACAACCACCCTTGCAGACAAACAACAGATCATCAACGCTGCTTATGAGCAGGTGTTGGATGTATTTAGCAGTGATGTCCGCAGTAGCGAACTAGACAGCAAATTGCGGAATGGGGAAATTTCCGTCCGTGAGTTTGTGCGTCAACTAGCCAGCTCAGAAATCTATCGCCAACGCTTCTATACGCCTTATCCCAACACCAAAGTGATTGAATTTCTATTCCGTCACCTATTGGGACGCGCACCCGCCACCAAGGGCGAAATCAGCGCCTATAGCCAGCTACTGGCTGATGGCGGTTTAACAGCCGCTGTCGAGGCAATTGTCGATAGTCCAGAGTATACCCGCTACTTCGGTGAAGACGTGGTACCTTACCGAAAAACTGGGTTTTAACGAATCGCGGAAGTCCCCACCTTCAACGAAGTAAGGTGGGGATGGACAGTGGACGATGACGAAAACATCTTGAGCCGACATTAACCGCCAGGTTGATTAGAGATCGGGATGGTTGAGGAATCGTCAATAGTTTGTGAGACAATATTGATGGTCGTTGACCCACCCGAATGACTAAGAGGCCACCCTTGGGGTATAAAGTATGTACTCGGCAGAGATCGCTTAAGCTGAAAACCTAGCTGGTTGACCATTGTCGTAAATCCAAGGCGAGTAAGACGAAAAGTAATCAAACTATCTGCGGAAGGCGGATAGCTGCGCGGGTTCTCTCTTGAGAAGATAAAGGTAGAAATACCAGAGACGCTGTGTAAGACTTAGACCGGATTTGGTTCCGCTTCCTCAGTCATGAGTACGCCCAACAGAGCAACGGCGAACGAGACGCGAAACGATGATGGTTGTTTCTTTTGAAGCTCCTGCTTCAGCGGATCTTGCCGGAGTACTTCACGCTCCATCCTTCGGGGACTGGGGACACTTCGGCAAGCTCAGTGCATCGCTGGGGACTGGGGGACAACTTCTAATTCCTACTCCCTTCCCGGTCTTTGATTACCTATAATTCAATACAGTTCAGTTAAGAAAATTGTCGTAGGGGCACGGCACGAATAAAATTGTCATTAGAAGAAAAGATTTTGGATGCCGTGCCCCTACATTGACCTATAATTTTCCTTCTTCTCTACGTTCCCTACGGGACGCTACGCGAACGCGTTGGCGGAGCCTCTGTCTACGACACGCACTCGCGTTCGTAGAGAAGCGTGTCGGAGATAGACGCACTCGCGAATGCAGAAGCTCAAAATTATTTCCCTACGGGACGCTCCGCGTTCGCGTAGCGTCCCGTAGGGAACGGTAATCTTCCAGCGGTTCGGGAGTAACTCCTAACTCCCATCGCAACCTTTCGTAACATCGGTTTCAGATTGCCGAAATTACGTAAATCTGAAAGGGAATATTACAAAGTGTTAAGAACAGTCATAAATGCTCAACATAATGCCGGAGAATGTTTTGCGGAAGGTAATTGAGTTTTTTGAGCTTGTTTACTGATATTAAGGCAAGCAGTTCGTAATTCATATTCAAAACATTTTGTCAAGTGTTTTGTCTAAAAAACGAAAAAAACTCAGTTAACTAACAATAAAGTCGCACCAGTTTAATTAAATTCTGGTTTCATTTGTACTGGAGGAATCCATTAATGAGTATCGTCACGAAAGCGATCGTGAATGCTGACGCAGAAGCCCGCTATCTCAGCCCCGGTGAACTAGATCGGATCAAGAGCTTTGTTTCCACTGGTGAGCGCCGTCTTCGCATTGCTCAAGTTTTGACCGACAGCCGCGAGCGTTTGGTTAAGAGCGCAGGCGAACAAGTGTTCCAAAAGCGTCCTGATGTTGTATCTCCTGGTGGTAACGCTTACGGTCAAGAATTGACCGCTACTTGCTTGCGTGACCTGGATTACTACCTCCGCCTCGTTACCTACGGAATCGTATCTGGTGATGTTACACCCATCGAAGAAATCGGTGTAATCGGCGCTCGTGAAATGTACAAGTCCTTGGGTACTCCTATCGAAGGTATTACCGAAGGTATCCGTGGTCTGAAGAATGCTGCTGCTTCCTTGCTGTCTGCTGAAGATGCAGCTGAAGCTGGTGCTTACTTTGACTATGTAATTGGCGCCCTATCGTAGGGTGAAGCCGTTTCCCTGCTGAAACAATTGTAATACGGTTGGAAATAAGGAATTAACAACATGGCTCAAGACGCAATTACCGCTGTAATTAATTCTGCGGATGTTCAAGGTAAGTATCTTGATAAGAATGCTTTAGACAAGTTAAAAGCTTACTTCTCTACAGGTGAACTGCGTGTACGTGCTGCTGGCACCATCAGCGCTAACGCTGCGGCGATCGTTAAAGAAGCTGTAGCAAAATCTTTGCTATACTCTGACGTAACCCGTCCCGGTGGTAACATGTATACCACCCGCCGTTACGCTGCTTGTATCCGCGATTTGGATTACTACCTCCGCTATGCTACCTATGCTATGTTAGCTGGCGATGTTTCCATCCTGGATGAGCGCGTATTGAATGGTTTGAAAGAAACCTATAACTCCTTGGGTGTACCTGTCGGTTCTACCGTACAAGCTATCCAAGCAATCAAAGAAGTAACCGCTAGCTTAGTCGGTTCTGATGCCGGTAAGGAAATGGGTACTTACTTAGACTATATCTCCTCTGGCTTGAGCTAATAGCTAGTTTGCACTTAATTTAATATTTAGGTGCGGCTTGATTAAGGTCTGGAAATCAAGTGTGAGTGCTAGGACGTTCTATTGCTTATCTGGAATTAAATAAATTTTTCACTGATGAGTGCTAGCGGTCTGGTATTGATGTTTGATTTCCAGCCTGGGAATGATTAGTTTTTAAAGATTTGCACTCAAGATTTTGAAATAAAAAAGTTTTCATCATCACTAAAGGAGATTTCACATCATGTCCCGGTTATTTAAAGTTACTGCTCTTGTTCCCAGCCAAACCAGAATTCGTACCCAGCGTGAACTGCAAAACACCTACTTCACCAAGTTAGTTCCCTACGAAAACTGGTTTCGTGAACAGCAACGCATTCAAAAAGCTGGTGGAAAAATCATCAAAGTTGAACTGGCGACTGGTAAGCAAGGTGCTAATACCGGGTTGTCTTAATTACTATAGACCAATCAATATTTTATTTAATTTTTAAGGGGTCGGTAAAGACCTCTTTTTTGTTGTTTGTCATTGGTCATTGGTCATTGGTCATTTGTCATTTGTCATGACTACTTTGGATACTGATGCTGTTTCAATCCCGCGAACGGGTTTCATTAATTTTGTCAGGATCTGTTCGCTTGACACTTTCTGCGACACGCTCCGCGTAAAGCCTGCGGTATAGCTTCGCGTTCGCGTAGCGTCCCGTAGGGAACGTAGAGAAAGACACGAAGTTATAAGAGTTTCAGAGAGTTGTTGCGTAAGTCCTGAAATTGTTTCAAAATTGTGACGTACTCCACACACTCCCTTTCAGGTGAGTGTGGGCTTCTGTGCGACTCTTCTATGAAGACATTGACTGAGCTTTAAGACTGTGCTACCCACGGTTCTTTGGTTAAGCCAAACAATTAGCTTTTATTTTAATAGGCTGCTTTTCAGCATTTAATTGGATTACACCTACTGGTTAAAATTATATCAAATATTTTGAAAAAAAACAAGAAAGTGTTCATTCCTCACCGACCAACATTGCTGATTTCGCTATGCTCAATTTCGCTCGTTGGTCAATTCGTCACTCACGCGCCATTCATCCCACGCTCATTCGAGTGAGCGTGGGGCTTCTGTCGGGAAAGCTAAATCGTCAACCATACCATATGTGCCATCTTATATAAACGGTGCTGTGCAAGCACTCCATTATATTATGACTGCTAACTCCTAACTTTACACATCGTGAACCTACGTCGCCTAATACCAATTTTTGATCCTTCCGTCTCCACCTGGGCTTTAGAAGCGCGGTTATTGCGCTGGTTAACATTGATTTGGCTGTTTGTCGGCTTAATCATGCTGTTTTCAGCATCTTATGCAGTTGCTGACGCACGACAAAATGATGGACTGTACTACTTTAAACGTCAAATTCTGTGGGTCTTAGTTTCCCTAATCATATTCAACATCATTGTGAATATCCCCCTACAGAAAATTTTGGGGATATCCCATTGGTTTTTAATCGTGTTTTTGCTGTTAATTTTCGCTACCATAGTCCCAGGATTAGGAAAAAAGGCTTTTGATGCCGCACGCTGGATAGCTATCGGACCGATTCCCATTCAACCTTCGGAATTAATTAAACCATTTTTAGTCCTGCAAAGTGCCCGACTTTTTGGTCAATGGGAACGATTAAGTTGGCGGGTACGCTTGACTTGGTTGGGAATTTTCGGTCTTGTACTTTTAGGAATTCTGATTCAACCTAACTTGAGTACAACAGCACTCTGCGGTATGACTATTTGGTTAATCGCCCTCGCTGCTGGTTTACCATACAAATACTTGGGCGGAACAGCCATCGGTGGCGTGATGTTAGCCGTCCTGAGTATTAGTATCAAAGAGTATCAACGTAAACGGGTGATGTCCTTCCTCAATCCTTGGGCTGACGCCACAGGGGACGGATACCAACTAGTACAAAGTTTACTAGCAGTAGGTTCAGGGGGAGTTTCCGGTGCTGGGTTTGGACTTTCCCAACAAAAGCTGTTTTATCTACCAATTCAAGACACAGATTTTATTTTCGCTGTCTTCGCCGAAGAATTTGGCTTTGTCGGCAGCATAGTGTTATTGGCATTGTTAGCCATATTCGCCACCCTAGGGTTCATGGTAGCACTAAAAGCGAAACATCCAATACACCGACTTGTGGCGATTGGTATTACCACCGTCATGGTAGGACAATCATTACTGCATATTGGTGTTGCTACAGGTGCCCTACCAACCACAGGCTTACCCTTACCCATGTTTAGTTATGGTGGTAATTCCATGATAGCCAGTTTGATGGCAGCTGGATTGTTGATTAGAGTAGCGCGGGAAAGTAATGAAGCCGAAGTGGTGCCATTGCGAACAACCGAGCCGAAAAAAGAACCCAAGCGCCGGATGTTTCACAGAAATAAACTTTGACTCAACAACGCCCATAAATTGATATGCTAAAAGCCGAGACTAGCTATAATGTCAACCATGCCTGCGCCTACTATCACCGCTCATTAATGTCTACCCAAAGCTACCCAGACCTTAACAATCTGGGTAGATGGGATGAGTGTGCATGACTCAGCCATAAAAAAGAGTTACCTGTCTTTTGATAAGGTTGGCTACGCTAATCAGGCTATCTCACCTTGGAATGACCGCTAGTTCCAAGCTCTGAGGCTGACATCAACAAAAGGCGAGACATCAAAGAAAGCCCTCTGATACAGCGTGACAAACCTTTTTAGCATTGTCGAAGCAAACATTACTTGAAAAAGGACTGGTCAAACCGACCAAATTTAATCAAATGTCGAACTTCGTTTTTCTAATTGATGCAAACATTACGCCGATGAATCCAATTCATCCAGCACAAGCTAAGAAGCTTTTAAATTCTGGTAAAGCTGCGGTGTTTCGTCGCTACCCATTCGTTTTAATCATGAATCGTGTAGTCGAGAATATCATTACTTATCCCATTACTTTGAAGATAGACCCAGGTTCTAAATTTACTGGCATTTCACTAGTAAATAATCTCGCTCAGGGTATCTGGGGAATGGAATTGCAGCACAGAGGTCAAGCGATTAAAGATAGTTTAGAAGCTAGAAAGTCTGTCAGGAGAGGGAGACGCGCTCGTAATACGAGATATCGCCAAGCTAGATTTCTTAATCGTAAACGTCCTGTAGGTAGGTTGGCTCCATCGTTAAGACATCGTGTTTTAACAACAGAAACCTGGGTAAAACGTTTACGTAAATACGCGCCAATTTCTAACATTGTTCAAGAGCTTGTAAGATTCGATTTACAGCAAATTGAAAATCCCGAAATATCCGGTGTTGAATATCAACAAGGTGAGTTACAAGGTTACGAAGTTAGGGAGTATTTACTAGAAAAATGGGATAGAAAATGTGCATATTGCGGTGCTGAGAATATCCCTTTACAAATTGAACATATTCACCCAAAAGCCAACGGGGGAAGCAATAAAATCAGCAATCTCTGCCTAGCTTGTGAGAAGTGTAATCAGAAAAAAGGGACACAAAACATAGAAAAGTTTCTAGGTAAAAAGCCAGAAGTTTTAAATAAAATATTGTCTCAAGCTAAAAGACCGTTGAAGGATGTATCTGCTGTAAATTCAACTCGTTGGGCACTGTTCAAAACTTTAAAAGAGGCTGGATTGCCTGTAACAACTGGGTCTGGAGGATTGACTAAGTTTAATAGAACCAAGTTAAACCTACCCAAAACTCATTGGATTGATGCTGCTTGTGTAGGCAAAGTTGAAAAACTAGAACTACTAACTACAAAAATATTGACAGTAAAAGCCACTGGTTTTGGTGGTAGACAGCGATGTCAGACTGACAAATTGGGTTATCCACAAAAATACCGTCCGTTGCGTCCCATTCATGGTTTTTCGACAGGCGATGTCGTGAAAACAGTTATTAGCAAAGGTGTAAATGTAGGAACTTATGTAGCCCGACTTTGCCCATACACCAACGGAAACGGCGAGATTTACCCTGTAAGTGGAAAGAAACGTATCGGCATCAAACTCGAATATGTTGTCAAAGCGATTCACCGCAAGGATGGTTATAGCTACTCGTGAAAACTACCTAAACAAGCAGAGATGTACAGATATGTCTATAAATTACGATACAGTTGCTATCCCAAAAATCACTGCCTTCCCCCTGACAGCCGTAGTCGGACAAGAAGCAATTAAATTAGCTTTGCTGTTAGCAGCAGTAGATCCCGGCTTGGGAGGAGTGGCGATCGCAGGTCGTCGCGGTACGGCAAAATCAGTAATGGCCCGTGCTATCCACGCCTTACTTCCACCCATTGAAGTTGTTCATTGTTCACTCAGCAACTGCGATCCTCACCACCCAGAAGACTGGGATGACCAACTTTTGGCTGACTACCCTACCCATTCCCTCTCACCAAGCGGGGAGGGAGGGGTTCCGACAGAAATCATCAGCGCACCCTTTGTGCAAATTCCCCTCGGTGTGACAGAAGACCGGCTTTTGGGTTCTGTGGATGTGGAAAAATCCGTACAACAAGGGGACACGGTATTTCAGCCGGGGTTACTCGCAACAGCCAACCGAGGTGTGTTGTATGTGGATGAAATTAATTTATTAGATGAGCAAATTAGTAACCAGCTATTAACTGTATTATCTGAAGGCCGTAACCAAATTGAACGGGAAGGAATCAGCTTTCAGCATCAGTGTAAATCGCTGTTTATTGCCACCTATAATCCAGAAGAAGGGGCATTAAGAGAGCATTTGCTTGATAGAATTGCGATCGCCCTCTGTGCCGACGGAGTTCTAGGCCTAGATCAAAGAGTCGCAGCAGTCGAACAAGCGATCGCCTACTCCACTTCTCCCCAAGAATTTCTCCAGCAATACAGCGAAGACATCGACTCCCTCAAAACCCAAATTCTCCTAGCGCGGGAATGGTTAAAAGATGTCACCATTACCCATGACCAAATCGCCTATCTTGTCAATGAAGCCATACGCGGACAAGTACAAGGACATCGCGCCGAGTTATTTGCAGTGCGAGTAGCCAAAGCCGCCGCAGCTTTAGAAGGACGCAACACCGTCAATGCCGAAGATTTACGCCGTGCAGTCGAATTTGTAATTGTACCACGGGCGACAGTCGTCCAGACGCCACCACCAGAACAAGCACCACCACCACCACCACCACCACCAGAAAATCAAAACGAGTCAGAACAAGAAGAACCAGAAGAACAGCAAGAACAAGAAGAACCAGAAGAACAGCAAGAACAGCAAGAACAAGAACCACCCAGCATTCCAGAAGAATTTATCTTTGATCCAGAAGGGGTAATTCTTGATGACACTGTGCTTTATTTTGCCCAGATGGCCAAGCGTCAGGGTAAATCTGGTAGCCGCAGTATCATCTTCTCAGACGACCGGGGGCGTTATATTAAGCCCATGTTGCCCAAAGGACAGGTACGCCGCATAGCCGTAGATGCCACATTAAGAGCCGCCGCGCCGTATCAAAAAGCACGGCGAGAAAGAAATCCAAATAAAAAAGTCATTGTGGAACAAGGAGACATCCGCGCCAAGCGCTTGGTACGTAAAGCTGGGGCGTTAGTAGTATTTGTAGTAGATGCATCTGGTTCTATGGCTTTAAACCGAATGCAATCAGCGAAGGGAGCAGTAATGCAACTTTTGACCGAAGCGTATCAAAATCGCGACCAAGTAGCATTAATTCCCTTCCGAGGAGAACAGGCGGAAGTATTATTACCCCCAACACGTTCCATTGCTTTAGCACGTAACCGCCTAGAAAGATTACCTTGTGGTGGTGGTTCACCCTTAGCGCATGGTTTAACCCAAGCAGTGCGCGTCGGCTTAAACGCCCAAATGAGTGGAGATATTGGGCAAGTGGTGATTGTGGCAATTACCGATGGACGGGGTAATATTCCATTAGGACGTTCCCTAGGTGAACCACAAGAACCAGGAGAAAAGCCAGATATCAAAGGCGAACTATTAGAAATTGCTGCTAGACTACGTGCATTGGGAATGCAGCTATTGGTGATTGATACAGAGAGTAAATTTGTCTCCACTGGCTTTGCCAAGGAACTAGCACAAACAGCCGCAGGTAAATATTATCATTTGCCTAAAGCCAGCGATAAAGCCATAGCTGCCATGACCAAAGGTGCGATCGCTGATTTAAAATCTCGATAGTTGGTCATTTGTCATTTGTCATTTGTCATTTGTCATTTGTCATTTGTCATTTGTCATTTGTCATTTGTCATTTGTCATTTGTCATTTGTCATTTGTCATTTGTCATTTGTCATTTGTCATTTGTCATTTGTCATTTGTCATTTGTCATTTGTCAATTGATGTTGGCTTGAAAGAATTTTTGACTACTTCCAGTGGAGATGTAGTCAAAATCCCGCAGTATTATCGTCAATCTCAGAAACGTTTACGGGTTATCCAAAAACGAGTATCCCGTAGAAAAAAGGGGAGCGTTGGTAGGCAAAAAGCTATCAAGCAATTAGGTAAACAGCACAAAAAAGTTGCAGACAAAAGGAAGGATTTTCATTTTAAAACTGCAAACAATCTATTGAAAAAATACGATGTTATAGCGGTTGAAGATTTGAATGTAAAAGGACTTGCGCGTACTCGATTAGCAAAATCTATACTTGATGCTGGATGGTCAAGCAATAGTCGATACTACAAATCAAAGCCGAAAACGCTGGATTATGTGTTATCCTAGTTAAAGCATCTAGCACAAGTCAAGATTGCTCTAGTTGTGGGGTGAAAGTTCCCAAAAAGCTGCATGAAAGATGGCATGACTGCCCTAGTTGTGGGTGTAGTCTTGACCGCGATCATAATGCAGCGATAAACATCAGAAAAAGGGCGGAGGGTCATCCCGTCCTCAAAAGCCAATAGCCTCCTAAGCGATAGCCGGATTGTATTGGAAGCCCCCACTGAAACGGTACTCCGTTCAGTGGTGGGAGATGTCACGACCCAGTAGCCATAGCCGGTGTTTGCAAATAACCCATGAGATCATGAATTCCTTTTTGCAGATAGCGCGTTACTGTCATGGGACTGGTACCGATTTTCTTCGCAGCGTCCTTGCGAGAAAGTTCCTTGAGGAATACCAATTCTACAGCCTGGCGGGGCTTTTCTTCTAACAAATTAATTGCCCCTTGGAGTTGTTGACGTTCTTCTTCTTGTTGCTGAAAAGCAAGAGAACGGGGACAAGCAAGGGCTTCACCTAAAGTTATTTGACAATCAACATAGTGAGATGCAGTAGCATCTAAACTCAAAGGCATTCGGTTTTGAGCTGCTAACTTGGTTTCTTGCCATTCAGGCAATGATACCTGAAGTATTTTAGCAATTTCTGCATCCTTAGGAGCGCGACCCAAAGCAATTGCCAATTCTTTGCGAACCTTTTGCCCCTCATTATACAGTTCTTGCCAACGTCGGGGAATTTTTAATAGTGTACTGCGATCGCGCAAAAAATGCAGCATCTCACCACGAATATATGGCACAGCAAAGGAACTAAAAGCATATCCTTGGCTGGGGTCAAAGCGCTCAATGGCCCTAATTAAACCAAAATAACCAATTTGTTCTAAATCTTCATAAGGCTCATTACATTGATGGCTAAATTTATGCGCCATCTTCCGCACTAAGCCAGTATGTAACTGCACCAGTTGATTACGTAGTTTAATGGAGGGATTTTGGTGGTATAAGTGCAATAACTCTATACCATCAATTCGCACAGAGGACTCACTTGCTGCCATATAACAATTCCTTTGTTATAACTCCTTTTCGTAAAAGAATGGAGTTGCGTATATTTTCTTTCTTCAAAGCTGTCATTATTTTCCTTAGTCAAGGCTGATTAAACCATAGTTGTTATACTGAACTTAATCTTGGAGCAACTCTAGTCTTCAGTATTTTCACGCATGATTTTTTGCCTCTATCTGTTGCTGGATAGTTTTGTTTTCTAAATAACAATTAGAGCCGGACAAAGTATGCTTTTTTTCTCTATTAATCTTTTACCCAGGGAAATTATTCTCTGGTTTCTAGCAGCTAACATGGGTAAAAATGGAAATGAACTGAACCCTTATCTAAAAAACCCGTTTTGAATCATGAGCAATACCAGCAATTTTCGTGACGCTATTCGTGAGGCTAGAAGTCAAGCCCTCCTGGGTCCCAATGTCATTGCCAATGCGCTACCCTATGTTGGTGGCGGTCTTGTGCTTACAGCATTGGGTAGCTACGGTGGACTGGGAGTTATCCGCAACAATCCCGAATTATTCTTATCCACCTTCATTGTTGCAATCATTTTTGAGTTAATTCTGTTCTTTGTTGCTCAAAATGTTGCCGAAAAAGGTAATAAGGGACTAGCTTTACCCCTGTTGGCTACCTACAGTCTCTTGTCTGGATATACACTTAGTGGCTTGATATTTGCAGCTTTAAAAACTCAAGGTGTTGGTATTCAAGGCATTGGTTTAGCAGCCCTTGGTTGTGGTATTACCTTTATAGTTGCCCGTCAAATTGGTTCAAATCTTTCGGAACAAGATGGTTTGGCTTTGACGAAAACCATCAGTCTTGGCATTATCGCCTTAGTGGTTGTCTGTCTCACTCAATTTGTCTTTGTTTTATTTGGTATTTATACACCAACTTGGTTAGAAATCGCTATTTCTGGTCTAGGAGTATTTCTATTTGCTGGTGCATCCGTCGTCGATTTCTACATCTTGCCACGTACTTATCGGAATGACCAGTATTTACCCGCCGCTTTGTCAATGTACCTCACCTACATCAACCTATTTATTTTTATTTTGCGGTTGTTAATTGCTATCAATAGTCGTGATTAAACACCTTTGATTGGCTATGTGAGGACGATAGGGGGTAGGGGCGCAAGGCCTTGCGCCCCGGAGGATCATTCAACGAAGCCAAAAACCCTGATTTTACCGCTTAATCCTACCATTGGCGATTCTGTTCCTTAGTCGTGATTAAACACTTTTGATTGGCTATGTGAGGACGATAGGGGGTAGGGGCGCAAGGCCTTGCGCCCCGGAAGATCATTCAACGAAGCCAAAAACCCTGATTTTACCATGCGCCATTCTGTATCCTTTGAGCGGGGATCTGAATCTTTCAATTCTCATAGTTGACAATCCAGGTATGTTTTTTAACTTATTATTAAGTAGGTGAAAGAATTTGCCCAACTACAGTTAAAATCAAAGAGCGATATTTGGCGTGCAGCCACGTCTTAGCGTCAATGCCTATAATCAAAAACGCTTTATCTTGAGCAAGCATTATGGATGTCCTAGAAATCAAACGCGAAATCGAAACGTTGTCTAGCCGCCTGGGTAAAACCCAGGACTATCTTTGACGTACCTGCACTCACAGCCAAAATTCAAGACCTGGAAAAAATCTCAGCCCAGCCAGAATTTTGGAATGACCAAACCCAAGCCCAAGAAACGCTGCAAGAACTGAATGATCTCAAAGCCCACATTCAGCAATATGATAAATGGCAAGCCAGTTTGGAAGATACTAAGGCTGTTGTTGATCTGTTAGAATTAGAGACTGACGAATCTTTATTACAAGAAGCCGAATCTACCATTATCAAGCTCAATCACGAACTTGATCAATGGGAGTTACAACAATTACTATCTGGTCCCTACGACGATAAAGGGGCAGTGCTGACAATTAACGCTGGTGCCGGTGGTACAGATGCTCAAGACTGGGCATTTATGCTGATGCGAATGTACACCCGTTGGGCAGAATCCCACGGGTACAAGGTAGCCTTAGCTGAAGAATCAGAGGGTGATGAAGCGGGGATCAAGTCGGCTACATTGGAAATTACAGGTCGCTATGCCTATGGTTATTTGCGCTCAGAAATGGGTACACATCGCTTAGTCAGAATTTCACCCTTTAACGCCAACGGTAAGCGCCAAACTAGTTTTGCAGGGGTGGAAGTAATGCCGCAAATAGACAATTCTGTACAGTTGGAAATTCCAGATAAGGATTTGGAAATCACCACAACTCGCTCAGGTGGTAAAGGTGGGCAAAACGTCAACAAAGTAGAAACAGCAGTGCGGGTAGTTCACCTTCCCACTGGTCTGGCTGTGCGCTGTACAGAAGAGCGATCGCAACTCCAAAATAAAGAAAAAGCCCTCACCCGCCTCAAAGCAAAGCTGTTAGTCATCGCCCGAGAACAACGCGCCCAAGAAATTGCCGAAATTCGCGGTGATATGGTCGAAGCTTCTTGGGGCAACCAAATCCGTAACTATGTGTTCCACCCTTACCAAATGGTGAAAGATTTACGTACAAGTACTGAAACAACAGCTATTACCGATGTCATGAACGGCGACCTTGACACCTTCATTCAAGCCTATCTGCGGCAAGAAAACCAGCTAGTAGACAGTACCCCCGCCTAATTTGTCATTTGTCATTTGTCAGTTGTCATTTGTCATTTGTCACCCCAATCCCCAATCCCCAATCCCCAATCCCCAATCCCCAATCCCCAATCCCCAATTTATGAGCAACTCTCCTTCACCGGAACCTCAACCTAGCTACGTCAAACTCGCCATGCGAAACATGGTGCGGAAGGGTGGCACCTCTTTGAAGCATTTTGCGCTGACCACGATAGGGTTGTTAGCTGTCTTCGTCGGCCTTGCTTATTTAACTCACTGACAATAAACTAAAACTGTTCCCAACCCCAAGTGCCTAGGAGACTTCATTGGTGGTGCAAGTTGAACTAGATGTGCAGGATTGTTTTTACGAGTCATCCCCAGAAAAATCTGTAGGTTTTGGGGACGCTGATGCTCGAATTTCTGCCCAAACTTGGGAAGATTGGTTTTATCGCTGGTTGGAATTGCTTCAATCTGACCTCCCACCGGCGTCAAGTTACGAAATCGGGCTACGTTTGACTGACGATGCTGAAATTCAGGCGCTTAACGCTCAGTATCGTCACCAAAACAAGCCGACAGACGTTTTAGCTTTTGCGGCTTTAGAGGTAGATTGTCCTCAAAGTGAAGAAATGCTGACCTCCACACCACTATATCTAGGAGATATAGTAATATCTATAGATACAGCACAACGTCAAGCTCAAGAACAGGAGCATAGTTTGCCCACAGAGCTTGCTTGGTTAAGCGCTCACGGGTTATTACATCTGTTGGGCTGGGATCATCCTGATGAAGAAAGCTTGATGAAAATGTTAAAAAAGCAAGTAATTTTGCTGGATTGCATCAGTATTTCTATTAATTTAGAATAACAGTGGTGTTTGTATCTACAAGTTTTAAATTTTAGTTATTTTCTTATAATAGTTCTGTAGAAAATTGCCTCAAAGTTGATTAGGCGATTAAAATCAGCTCATATTACCACCTTAACAACTGCATTTTTGGATTTTTAAGCCTATGTCTCAACAAGTGTCCCCGCCACCAACGTCAAACGGCTTACCAACAATTGTGACTCAAGAACGACAACTGTCCTGGCAAGTAGCGTCCAATTTATTCGTTAGTTTTAAGTATGCTTGGGCTGGAATCAGCTATTGTTTTACAACGCAGCGAAATTTTCGCATCCATGTAAGTGTTTGTACTTTGGCAATCGGCCTAAGTATTTTTTTGGATCTCAAAGCGGTGGAAATAGCAGTAATTGGGGTAACAAGTGGCTTAGTTTTGGCTTTAGAGTTACTCAATACAGCCCTGGAGTCAGTGGTGGACTTAACGGTGAAGCAGACATATCATGAGTTGGCGAAAATTGCCAAAGACTGTGCTGCTGGTGCTGTGTTGGTTTCGGCTTTAGTAGCCCTGCTGGTAGCTGGTATGCTCTTACTACCGCCGCTGTTAATTTTAATTAGCTCGGCTTTGTAGGTTTATTTGCTAATTTATTTCTGTGCTAGGTTTTGGGCTGCTTGAGCCTGGATATATATTCTGTGTCTCTGTGTCAAAAAAAATTCCTGGTGATTTTCGCTGATTGATCATGTTTAGCTTGAACAGCAAGAAGCCTCACACTTACCGCGTTCGCGTTAGCGTTCCGAAGGAAAGCGGAAGTGTTGAGATGAATTGCGCTTGAGTTGACGACAGTTCTGTGACCAATTTCTCCCGTTCGCGGAGCGTGCCGAAGGCATAGGGAGAACTCTTAACAGAACAGGTCGAAAACGAGCAATCATTATGTTATACTCTTTTATAGCAAACGTCGTTTACTCTAATATGTTAAGAGTTGTCAAAGTCAGGTTATATCCAGATGCCCAACAACAGCAGTCTCTAGCGCAAGCTTTTGGCTGTTGTCGTTGGCTTTGGAATTACTGTCTGAATTTGATGAACCAAACATACAAACAGACAGGTAAGGGGTTGTCTGGATACGCAGTAAAAAAGATAATTCCCCAGTTAAAGAAAGAGTATGAATGGTTAACGCTAACCTACTCACAATGTTTACAACAGGTTTGCTTAAATCTGGGTGTAGCTATTATTTAAGTCTGCCCAAAATAGGTGACGTATCAGCAATAATTCATAGACCTATCGAGGGGAAAGTCAAGACTGTAACCATATCTAAAAACTGTTCCAATCAATACTTTGCGGCTATTCTGTTTGATGACGGTAAGGATAAACCTGAATCAAATGCAGAAGGTAAAGCAATAGGTATTGATTTGGGTTTGACTCACTTTGCTGTTACTAGCGATGGTTCTAAGTTTGACAATCCTAGAATACTCAACAAACATGAGAAGAATTTAAAACTTAAACAGCAACAGCTATCTAGAAAACAGAAAGGTTCTCAAAATCGAATCAAGGCTAGGAAAAAAGTTGCTAGAGTTCATAGAAAAATAACTAACTGCCGAGACGATTTTCTGCACAAGCTATCTCGTAGGATAGTGAACGAAAGCCAAGTTATTGTGGTTGAGAATCTCAATGTCAAGGGCATGATGCAAAATCATAAACTAGCTAAATCCATCCATCAAGTTGGATGGGGAATGTTTTGCACAATGCTGAAATACAAGGCAGAGATGGAAGGAAAAATATATCAGGAAGTCGATAGATTCTTTCCCAGTTCAAAAACCTGTCATGTGTGCTTAAACCAAGTCGGTAGTTTACCGCTAGATGTAAGATTCTGGACTTGCGAAAACTGCCATACAAAGCATGATCGGGATGTGAATGCAGCTATTAACCTCAGAGATGAGGGACTACGAATTTTGACCTCTGGAACGGGGGATAAAGCCTGTTGCCCAGATGTAAGTCGGAGTAAGGGAGGACGCAAGAAATCCACTACTGCGCTTTCTGTTGGACAGGAAGCCTACACTGTACCGTCAGGTCAGTGTAGGTAGTTCACGGTGTGCAATTTTGGTGAAAATAAAACAAAATGGCATGTGCGATCGCCACCAGGAGTTATAAGCTGTGATTATAGTCATCGACAATTACGATAGTTTTACATATAACTTAGTGCAGTATCTGGGAGAACTGGCGGCTGAGTTCCCCGTAGCAGAGAATATTAAAGTTTTTCGCAACGACAAAATATCAGTAGACGAGATTCGGGAATTAAATCCAGCTATCGTCGTTATTTCTCCAGGACCAGGGCGTCCGGAAGATGCGGGAATATCCCTAGATATTATTGAACAGCTAGGACCAACCTTGCCAATTTTGGGTGTATGTTTGGGGCATCAAAGTATTGGTCAAGTTTTCGGTGGTAAAATCGTTTCGGCTCCAGAGTTGATGCATGGCAAAACTTCTCAGGTATCTCATACTGGGGTAGGGGTTTTCCGAGGATTAGAAAATCCCTTGACCGCAACCAGATATCATAGTCTGGTGATTGACCGCGAGACTTGCCCTGATGTTTTGGAAATCACTGCTTGGGTTGAAGATGGCACCATTATGGGAGTGCGACACCGGAACTATCCTCATATTGAGGGCGTCCAGTTTCACCCAGAGAGTGTCCTGACATCTTCAGGTAAGCACTTGCTGCGAAACTTTCTGGAACAATTACCGAAAAATTGGGTCTAAAGCCAAGTCCACTTCGGCACGCTCAGTGCTACGCTTCTATGACGGCTTTTTGGTACAATAGTGGCAACAGGCAGGGCATTGTCTGTTGTTGCTGTTTGAATCCAGAATCCCTGAACTTTCTCTTCTGTGAGTATGTCAAATCCTTGAGAGTAATTCATGAAACGACGACAGTTGATGGGCTATGCTGGAGCGGGTTTGGTAACAGCTTTAGTTAATTCTTGGGGTTCCTTTGAGGCTGACGCACAATCTAGCGGTTTATCAGTTCAGTGGTTGGGTCATACTTGCTTTCTGTTTACTGGTAACGGACTCAAAGTTCTCGTCAATCCATTTCGATCCATCGGCTGTACTGCTGGGTATCGTCCACCCAAGGTGAAGGCTGATTTAGTCCTCATTAGCAGTCAACTGCTGGATGAAGGCGAGGTGGGAGGACTACCAGGTAATCCTAAGCTAATATATGAACCAGGAGCTTACGAGTTCAAAGGCTTGAAGTTACAAGGTATTGCTATAGACCATGATCGCAAAGGTGGTAAGCAGTTTGGCATCAATACCGCTTGGACATGGACACAAGGTGCTGTGAAAATCCTTCACTTAGGAGGAGCAGCAGGACCGATTTCCATTGAGCAAAAAATCCTCATGGGGCGTCCCGATGTAGCATTTATCCCCGTGGGGGGTAGTGATAAAGCCTACAATGCCGAAGAAGCCAAAAAGGTGGTTGGGGTGTTAAATCCCAAGCTGGTGATTCCCACCCATTATCGTACACAGGCGGCAGATCCGGCTGCGTGCGGTATTTCCACAGTGGATGATTTTCTCACCTTGATGAAGGACACGACAGTGATTCGTAGTAATGGCGATACCATTGCTATTAGATCTGATAAGTTACCCGATAATAGGGCGATTCAGATTTTGAGTTACAAGTTTTAATCAGAGTACAGGGATTGGGGATTGGGGGAAAACTTTCATTCTAATCCCTAATCCCTAATCCCTAATCCCTAATCCCTAATCCCTAATCCCTAATCCTGATATGGGTTGCCTAGTGTATCCACAGAGACGTTATAGGATAAAGGTAAGCGACCAGGATTTAAGCGGGGTTCGGCTGCATATCCTACAGGTACTAAAACTGCGATCGCTAAATCTGAATTATCCGCCGCACCGATTACTGCTTTCACCTGCTCCTCAACCCAACCATTCATAAAGCAAGTCGATAAGCCCAAACTTTCCGCAGCTAAGACCAAATGCGTAGAAGCAATGATAGCATCTTTAATAGCATATTCGCGCCGCTTATCTCCCAGACCCGCTTGAAATTGCGGAACGGCACTTTTAAAGTAGTTGACTGTACCTTCATTCCAAGCCCCAAGCTGGAGTGCTGTCTCCAGAATGGGGGTTAAGTCTTGTTCCCCTGCAGTTGGATCGGCTGCAAAAACAAATGTCACAGGTGCTTGGACAATTTGTTTTTGATTCCAAGATGCTGCTGATAGTGCGGCTTTTTGTGCCTCATCTTGAACCAGGATAATCCGCCAGGCTTGGACATTAAAACTGCTAGGAGCAGCGACGGTCAACTCTACCAATTGCTTTAGCAGTTCTGGGGCTATGGGGTCTGACTTAAAATTTTTGATGGAACGACGCTGAATAATGGCGCTGGGTACATCTAAAGCTTGAACTTGGGTAATCGGATTCATGAGATTCTCCTGATTGTGGGATGATACTTTAGTGCTTTTGATTATCGGGTACGGGACTTCCCAAAAATAGATTAGCCATTTGTACATTTGTAGGGGCGCAAGGCCTTGCGCCCTGGAAATAGGATTTAATTGGAAATCCCTTCAATGAGTTGTGGCTATGTTATATTGGTGGGAATTAGGTATTGAGTAGTTGCTCGCTAGGAGCAGCCCAAAATGGATAGTCTGTATATCCCTTTTCACCGCCACCATAAAAGGTTGTTGGATCTGCCGGATTCAAGGGTGCATTCACAGCCAAGCGTTGGGGTAAATCGGGATTGGCGATAAATGGGACACCAAAGGCGACTAAATCTGCTGCTTGATTTGCTAGTACAGCATCACCTCTTTCACGGGTATAACCACCATTAACAATGAGTGTACCTGTAAAGCGATCGCGTAGATCACTAGTTGGCACAATTATTCCACCATGTCTAATATCTGCCTCTGTAGCCTCATAAATATGCAAATATGCCAAATTAAATCGGTTTAATGCTTGAGCTACATAACCAAAGGTCTCTAGGGGATGGGAATCACGCATATCGTTAAATGTCCCACTGGGGGAAATACGCACTCCTACTCGGTTAGTATCCCACACACTGGTTACTGCCTCAGTTACCTCTAACAGGAATCGGGAGCGATTCTCAATCACACCGCCATACTCATCTGTACGCTGATTAGTGCTATCACGGAGAAATTGGTCAATTAAATAACCATTGGCCGCGTGAATTTCTACACCGTCAAACCCATCGGCTAGGGCGTTTGCTGCTGCTTGGCGATACTGTTCGACAATCCCCGAAATTTCTGGCTCTTCCGTACTTAGCGTGCTGAATTTGTTAAAAAATAAGTTTGAAACCCTTGTGTGGCTCCGATAAAAGCCATTATTTTTTGTATTTGAGCTACTGTTACTAAAAATCAAATTATAAACGCCTGTAAGCCTTGTTATTAAAGCAATTTAATCGACTTTCATTAATAATTAAGCACGCTACACACGCAAGAGCCACATTTGTAATGGATGACATAATTGTCCTCCTGATTTAATTCGGTCATTCGATATTGTCGAATAATTGAAATATACGACATTCTAGGATAAAATGCAAGCATGAGATTTTTGTATCACCCAGAGAGAAAAGACATTTCTTTATCTGGAGTACTGTATGCCTTGGGCGACCCAGTACGCCTAGAAATTGTGCGCCTGTTAGCGACTAAGGGGGAGCAATGTTGTGCTGGGTTTGATTTTGCGATCGCCAAGTCTACAATGTCAAATCACTTTAAAATTTTGCGAGAATCGGGGATAGTCTTGACTCATAAAGAAGGCACACACCACATCAATCGCCTGCGACGAGAGGATTTAGAGGCGCTCTTTCCGGGTTTGTTGGAGGTGGTATTGCGATCGGCTCAACCATTACCTATTTGCGCTGCAAGAGGTAAGCAAAAAACATCATAGGATAAGTTCGTAACGAAATGAAAATAAAGTCTACCGTTCGTAGTTGCACTTTAGCGCTAAAGCGCAACTACGAACCAAAACGCCACGAATTTATGAAAGTGGCGATATATCCCAAGCTATCGCGATTATTCCCAATAACCGCACCCTAACTGACGGACACCACTACCGTCACAAAGATTAAAATTGCTTAACACTTCGTTACAGTAGAGACATCGAGAGAGATGAAACCAAACCTCTCGGCGACCAAATCAAAGGTGGACGACATGAATGGTACAATACGCGTTGGCAATCTTTTTGGCATTCCTTTCTATATCCATCCATCGTGGTTTTTAGTTTTAGGCTTGGTAACTTGGAGTTATAGCAGTGGACTAGCAGCCCAATTTCCTCTATTATCTGGGGGATTAGCGTTGCTACTAGGATTGATGACAGCGCTGTTGTTATTCGCCTCTGTCGTCGCCCATGAATTAGGACACAGTTTCGTAGCTATTCGCCAGGGAATTGATGTCAAATCCATCACATTATTTATTTTTGGTGGGTTAGCCAGCTTAGACAAAGAATCGAAAACCCCAGGTGAAGCTTTTTGGGTGGCGATCGCCGGGCCTTTAGTCAGCTTACTGTTGTGTGGTATCGTCACAGGCGTTGGTGTAGCGACTGCAGCATCAGGACCAATAGCAGCGATTCTCAGTGTTTTAGCTTCTGTTAACTTGGCATTAGCCCTATTTAACCTAATTCCTGGCTTGCCCTTAGATGGCGGAAATATACTGAAGGCAATTGTGTGGAAGATTACAGGAAATCCTTATAAAGGCGTGGCTTTTGCTAGTCGAGTTGGGCAAATATTTGGTTGGGTAGCAGTTGCGTCTGGTGTAATTCCAGTCATATTATTTGGTAGCCTTGGGAACATTTGGAACTTGTTAGTCGGGTTCTTCTTACTGCAAAATGCAGGAAATTCAGCACAATTTGCGAGGGTACAGGAACAACTCACAGGTTTAACAGCTGGGGATGCTGTCACCGCGAATAGTCCGATTATTTCTGCTAATATTACCCTCAGAGAATTTGCTGATCAACAGATCATGAGCGGGGAAAACTGGCATCGCTTCTTAGTGACAGATGATGAGGGACAATTAGTAGGTGCGATCGCCACTGATGATTTGCGAACCATCCCTACAACACAATGGTCAGAAACTCAAGTCAAAGAAGTCATGGGACGAATTGCAGAATCTACCACAGTCAAATCTGATCAACCCTTGTTAGAAGCAATGCGCTTACTCGAACAACAACAACTATCTACACTTACCGTAATTCGTGATAACGGTGTGCTAGTGGGAATTTTAGAAAAAGCAGCGATTATTCAACTAATTCAAAACCGATACCAACCTCACCCCGCATAGTTTTCTCGTTTAACTGGGGATTAGGGATTAGGGATTGGGGATTGGGGACACTTCGACAAGCTCAGTGCATCGCTGGGGACTGGGGGGGGGAGTATTGACAACTCCTCACTCCTCACTCCTCACTCCTAACTTTTTGCTTAAGCATGTAGTTTCTCAACCAAATACCGTTGTTCTTCTTGCTGTTTTTCGTGTTCCACAACAAATACATTTGAGTAAAGATTAGCGAGAATTTGTTTTCCTTGTTGTGTCAATGACAGATAATGCAGTCCATCTTTGATGTAGGGATAGACACCATTCCAGTAAAACTTGGCGTAGTTCTTGCGTAAATCGGCTGGGGTTTTATAGTTCAAAATTTTATTCATCCCAGTTTCTTCAAACTCATAGAATAAAGAAGTGATTTTCTTCAAGTAACGTGGGTCACTTAATTGCCCAATTAAATCAGCTGCGCGTACTAATCCCGCAAAACTTTTTGTTTCTTGATGGTCTTCAGCCGCTGGTACAGGAAATCGGGTCAATTCAATATTACTCTTAATTACATCCGCATCAATCAATTTATGTCCGCCAAACCGCTCATCGATGAAAAGTTTTGCCCGATCAACATGATAGGGTGTCAGGCTAGCATCTGAAGCGCCTGCAGGCAGAGAAATCATTCTACCATATTGACCTGTCGCATAAAAGCCTTCGACTTCTTTATCCTGTTGACAAACTCCTTTAACATAACCAATATCATGACAGACTAAGGAAATGATAAAGTGTAACCAATCTTCACTCGAAACACCACCTTCGCGGATGTGTTTACCACGTAAAACTTCCTGTCCTACAAGGGTGACGAGAACGGTGTGTTCAACATTGTGGTAGAGGGCGTCACTATTGGCAATATTTTCTAAAGCCATGCTACCAGCCCAAGCTATGATATCTTGATAATCATGTTTTAAGCAGCCATAGGTGCGTCGGTAGCCTTCTCGAATTTGATTGACAAAAGCATCTATTAAAATCTCAGTCGCATTGAACATATTGTTTACTCACCTGAATAAGAATTATTTAGCAGTTATCAGTTATGTATCTGAGTTATCAGTTATCAATCAAGAAAGCGCATGACCCTGACGGAGAAAAACTACACCATTCATTGGTGTGCTGATGCTGAAAAAATACGCTTGATAACTGTTACTGGTGTACTGTTAACTGTTCACTGATTTAATGGTTGGTTTCAAAATTTCCGAATTAGCTTTGCTTTAGCTGTAATTGATGACAATGGATATCTCTCCTTTTTAGCGTAGATTTAGGTGTAGCCGCTAGCTGTCTTTATGCCTTGATTACAGGATAGGCGATGCTGGCATCGAAGTGCAAAGGTATACACTACTTTTTCCGTGATAAGAGCATAATGTGGACTATGGCGTGTGGATATACTTCGGAGTCATCAGTTTTTCACCAATATTCCCTGGGTGGCGGTGATCTAAATACAAAAGGGGGGTGATGTGAGTCAATAATCACGGAAATATGAAATAATTAAGTAAATAT
This sequence comes from Gloeotrichia echinulata CP02, assembly GCA_038087035.1. Classification (NCBI taxonomy): domain Bacteria; kingdom Bacillati; phylum Cyanobacteriota; class Cyanophyceae; order Nostocales; family Gloeotrichiaceae; genus Gloeotrichia; species Gloeotrichia echinulata. The sequence continues at coordinate 3,846,662 of CP051187.1, forward strand.
ACTGCTGCCAATTTTTTTGCTGATTCGTAAACATTTACGACTAAGGGAACTCCAAAAAATAAATTATCCGCCGGTGCGTCAGTACCAATAATTTCTGGTAATGTGAAGAATTTCTCGCTCTTGACGCACCCTAAATATGGAATATTTGTTTATTTGCAAGTCCCTAAAGCTGCGTGTCATATTTTTTCGTAGGGGTTATCAAAAGTCTCAAGTGTGACATACTCCCACACTGACTGCAAGCAGTACAGTGTGGGCTTCTCATCCAATCCAGCTATTGCTGAGGAGGCGATGAGCTCACTTTAGAGTCCACGAGATGCCCCTCCGCAGACTTGAACAATACAAAAATGTTCAACACCTGTGTACTGTCAGAGTTTTACCTACCCACAGAATCGACACACAAATGCCTGTTACTGGGTAGAACCCCATACTCTGAGTTGTCTTGGCGCAGCCTCTCCCTTTGGGAGAAGGTTCAGATTAAGAATGACCAGCATTTTCGGCTTTGCCATCCAGTATCATTGTAATAGAAATATCATTACAGTGTAATGGTAAAAGTAAATTTAAATATCCGTGTAGAACAATCAGAGATGGAAATATTAGAAAGCTATGCAAAGCATTCAGGAAGAACCAAAACAGATATTATTCGTGAATACATTAGGAACTTGGCGAAAAGTCGCCCACCCCATCACCCATCTGATTGAAATCAAATATTGTTCGGGGGTGGAACTCCGCACTTCGTGCCGCTCCGCTAACATCGCCCAAAAATTCATCTCATCGCTCCTGCTTTCCTTCGGAACGCTAACGCGAACGCAGTGAGCGAGAGGCTTCTTTTTGTTCAAGCTAAAAAATCTCGATTTTTGACCCTTGACCCTCCGAATTTTAGATTTTGGATACTTCTCTACGAACGCGAGTGCGTGTCGTAGACAGAGGCTACGCCAACGACTTCCCTGCGGGACGCTGCGCGAACGCTCAGTACAAGTTTTGGATTTTAGATTTTTTGGGGTACAAGCAAGACCCCAGGTGTCTGTAAAAATCTAAAAGACGCTTCTACGTCGCTCTCAGCGCAGCTATACCGTAGGCTTGACCACTGACAACTGATACCGAAGAGTCAAACTGAATTTGAGCTAAATGCTAAGATATATCAGTTATTTTAGGTATAAATCTTGATTGACAAAATGAGCTTTAGGGTTATAAATAACGAAAGTGCTGCAGTGGTCATGAAACCATGAGTTTGCTCATGGCTGTCAAGCCAGAACTATCAGGTTGATAATTTCCCAAAATGCGTCATAGTTAATATAAAGTAATGAATTTAAAACTTTCTTAAGAAAATATCAGTAGTTTTATTTGAATTCACAGGAACTGGAGGTGTGACGGTGAGCGACGAAAGTTTGACAAAAATCGAAGTCCAAGAACCTGTTACCCTTGAGGATAATGGCTTTGGCAGAAACCGAGATGATCGACAGTCTCGCCTGTGGTTGATGCCATTGTTACTGGGTACAGGCTTAGGAGTAGCGATCGCCTTTGGTGGGATGGGTGTATTAAATCATCGTCCCACTGGTCAAGAAAATGCGATCGCGAATAAATCGGCGAAAAATGTTCCCCCATCGATGACAGTCACCACAGCCACCGTAGAAACCGCCAGTGTAGCCCGGACCCTCAGCACCACAGGGACTATCGCCGCTCGTGATTTAATACCGGTGCTACCACAGACAAACGGTTTACAAATCAAAAAAATCCCTGAAGATATTATAGAAGGAACTTTTATCAAAAAAGGTCAAGTGCTGGCGGTGTTGGATGATTCTATCCTGCAAGCTCAAATTAACCAAGCCAAAGCCGATGTACAATCAAAGGAAGCCGATGTAGAATCAAAACAGGCAACTGTAGCATCAAGTCAAGCATCTGTCGCTGCAAGTCAGGCGATAGTCCAGCAAAGACGCGCAGATTTAGCCCAAGCCCAGGCGAAATTGGAAGAAGCCCAAAAGAATTATCAACGCTATCAAAAACTCGCCGCTGCAGGTGCAATTAGTGAACAAGAACTCGATACTCGTTCCTACACTGTAAAAACTGCGATCGAGGCTGTGCGTCTTGGTAAAGAAAATGTCCGTAGCGCCCAAGCCAATGTCAGCAGCGCCCAAGCCAATGTCACCAAGGCAGCAGCTGATGTCAATAGAGCGACAGCCGATGTCCGTAATAGTACAGCCAAGGTGGGACAACTACAAACTCAAATCGGACAAACATTGGTGCTAGCACCAGTTTCGGGAATTGTCTCCGAGAAGCTAGCCAGGGTAGGAGATGTCACAGGTATACCACCCCAAACCCAAGTTAGTACTGTAATTGGTGGGACGCAAAAGCTGTTTTCAATTATCCGTGATGGCAAACTCGAACTGCAAGCCCAAGTTCCCGAAATTCAACTACCACAGGTAAAACTAGATGCATCCGTAGAAATTACTTCTGATATTGATAACCGCGTGCGGTTACAGGGACGAGTCAGAGATATACAACCCCAAATTAATGATAAAAGGCGGGAAGCCACAGTAAAAATTGACTTGCCACCAACAAACCTACTCAAACCAGGGATGTTCGCCCGTGGGGCGATTACCATTAATACAACAACAGGAATGGCCGTGCCGCAAAAAGCAGTACAATCTCAAACAGATGGGAGTGTTATAGTATTCACCCTATCGGGCGAAGACACAGTGCGTGCGGTAAAAGTAGAACTAGGAGAACCGCTCAACGGTAATAAAGTAGAAATCAGGAAAGGTTTGCAACTAGGACAGCGTGTGGTAGTTGACGGTGCTGCTTATATCAAAGATGGCGACAAAGTACGAGTAGTTTCATAATAGGGAGGAGGCACACAATTTTACATTTTAGATTTTAGATTTTGGATTTGAGATTTATTCCCCGAATAAATTCGGTGGCTCTGGGACAGCTTTAAATTTTGGATTTTGAATCTTCAATTCCATTATCCAAAATTTAAAATCGAAAACTCGGTGAGGAATTACTCCCTTCCCGGTCTTTGATTACCTATAAGTTTCCTGACTTTGCGCCTTCCCTACGACACGCTCCGCGAACGTAGAGAATGTAGTCAAAATTATTTCCCTACGGGACGCTCCGCGAACGTTAATCTTATAGTGGTTCGGGAGTTAGGAATTACTCCCTTCCCGGTCTTTGATTACCTATAATTTTCCTTCTTCTCTGCGAGACGCTCCGCGAATGCGCCTTCTCTGCGAGACGCTCCGCGAATGCGCCTACCCTGCGGGTTCTGCTCTGCAGTATGCGTGAGATAAAAATTATTTTGGTAATCTTCCAGCGGAAAGGGAGTAAGAATGAGAAAAGTTGAGCAAACTAACATTACCCGCAAGGAGGGATATTATGTCCAAAGTATTCGTAATTGACACAGAAAAAAGACCATTAGAACCAATTCATTCAGCACAAGCTAGACAGCTATTAAGAAACGGAAAAGCAGCAGTTTATAGAAAGTTGCCGTTTACCATTATATTGAAGGAATCGCGTCCCAATTCGCCAGTGTCAGAACTGAGATTTCTGATGACCAATGACCAATGACGACTGACAATCAATCCAAAATCTAAAATATAAACTTCTCCGATGTCTTTTAATATCTCGGCTTGGTCGATTAAAAAACCTGTTCCCACAATAGTGATATTTTTAATTTTGACCGTAGTAGGTTGGTTCTCGTTCACATCCTTGGGAATTGATATTAATCCCAACATTGACGTACCAGCCGTTTCGGTGACAGTAACCCAAGCAGGGGCCGGCCCTGTGGAATTGGAATCCCAGGTGACGAAAAAGATTGAAGATGCGGTCGCTGGGTTGGGGAATATCGATAATATGATTTCGACCGTGACTGGTGGAAGTTCCAAGACGACCATCAGTTTTATATTAGGGACAAATAGCGATCGCGCCACCAATGATGTGAGAAATGCGATCGCCCAAATCCGCCAAAGTCTACCCCAAGATATTAATGACCCAGTTGTTAAACGCCTGGATTTTTCAGGTGGTGCAATCATCACCTATGTGGTTAAATCAGAACAACGTTCCGTTGAAGAATTAAGCAACCTCGTAGACCAAACCATTAGCCGCGCCTTATTAGCAGTCAAAGGTGTAGCACAAATTCAGCGTGTCGGTGGAGTTGACCGAGAAATTCGGATTAATCTCGACCCCGACCGGTTACAATCTTTAGGTATTACAGCCACCCAGGTAAACGACCAAATCCGCGCTTTAAACATTAACTTACCCGGTGGACGTGCCGAATTGGGTGGTAGCGAACAAAGTATCCGCACCCTAGGTAGTGCAGCCAGTGTAGATACATTGAAAACTTACGAAATCATCCTTCCTGGGGGTGGTTCAGTACCCTTGTCCAGCTTAGGAACTGTAGAAGATAAGTATGGTGACATCCGCCAAACCGCACGCTTAAATAACAAACCTGTGGTAGCCTTCCAAGTGTTACGTAGCACTGGGAGTGTGATGGTGACGGTAGAATCAGGAGTCAAAGCCGCAGTCCAAGAACTGGAAAAAACTCTACCCCCTGATGTCAAATTAGATTTAATTTTTACTAGAGCCGACGTTGTTCGTCAATCTTATGAAAGCACCATTGATGAATTAATTCAAGCCTCGGTGCTGGCAGTGATAGTAATTCTACTATTTTTGCGCGACTGGCGAGCCACATTAATTACCGCCGTCGCCCTACCTTTGTCCATGATTCCCACCTTTGCGGTGCAGCAGGCCTTAGGTTACACTCTCAATAACATGACCTTGTTAGCATTAGCCTTAGCCGTGGGTAACTTGGTAGATGATGCCGTTGTCGAAATTGAAAATATGGAACGGCACATGGCAATGGGAAAATCAGCTTGGGAAGCTGCCTTTGACTCTTCTGATGAGGTAGGATTAGCCGTAATTGCCTCTTCCGCCACGATTATCGCCGTATTTCTGCCCGTTGCCTTTATGGGTGGCGTTCCAGGGCAGTTTTTCCAACCATTTGGCTTCACAGTTGCTATTTCCACAATTTTCTCAACTCTTGTGGCGCGGATGGTAACGCCGATGATGGGGGCATATTTGCTCAAAGATAAAGAACAGACCCACCCAAATCAAAAAAGACAGGAACAGAAGAAGCCAAAAATTATCCCATTCTTCAATATTAAATTAAAACTAGGCAAAAAACAACTCCACACTCAGCACGCACCAGTCAGCAAAAGATTTCAGCCGTATAAATCTGTACTACAGTGGGCATTACGTCATAGATTAACAACAATAGCGATCGCCCTAGCTTTTTTTATTGCTAGTCTGATGCTAGTTCCCTTGATTCCCAAGGGTTTTGTCGATGATGGTGACTTTGGTCTTTCCACTATGGCGATTGAAATACCCCCCGGTTCCACCTTGGAAGACATGAACAAGGTAGTCACACAAACTACTAATTTACTCCGGGAAAACCCTGCAGTTGCACAGGTGTTAGCCACAGAACAATTAAACACCGCTACCCTAACTGTCAATCTCAAGCCCAAGGAAGAACGGAAAATTTCCCAAAAGCAGTTTGAAGAGGAAGTACGTCCCTTATTTGAACAGATAGCAGGAGCCAAAATCAGCTTTGAAAGTCAGTCTCCCGGTGATAGTCGCAAGGCTTTATCCATAGTTCTGCGGAGTGAAAATCCCGAAGCATTAAACCAAGCAGCAGACGCACTAGAAAAACAGATGCGAACCATACCCGGATTGGTGGAAGTGTCTTCTAGCGCCAGTTTGGTCAAACCAGAGATATTAGTCATTCCCAACCCCCAACGGGCTGCAGATTTGGGAGTCACCGTACAGTCAATAGCCCGTACCGCTTCCCTAGCTACCATCGGTGATAATGAAGCGAATTTAGCGAAATTTAATTTGAGCGATCGCCAAATCCCAATTCGTGTCCAAATAGACCCCAAAGCCCGTGCAGACATCAACACCCTGAAAAATCTCCAAGTCCCCAGCCAAAACGGTAGCTTAGTACCCCTAATCGCCGTTGCAGATATCCGCTTCGGTAGTGGACCTGCAACCATCAGTCGCTACGATCGCGCCCGTCGAGTGGCTATAGAAGCCAATTTGCAAGGTATCGCCCTCGGAAAAGCCCTGGAAACAGTCAATAAACTACCCGCCATGCAAAATCTCCCCCCAGGGGTAGCACAGCAACCTGGTGGCGGTGCAAAAATTATGCAGGATGTTTTCCGAGGCTTTACTGGCGCCCTAGGGCTAGCCGTCATGTGTATCTATGCAATCCTCGTGCTGCTGTATAATAACTTCTTACATCCCTTAAGCATTATGGCAGCCTTGCCCTTTTGTTTAGGCGGTGCCCTTGTCGCCTTGATGTTGTCTCAAAAACCCTTGGGAATCTATGCCCTGATTGGGATTGTCCTGCTGTTGGGAATTGTCACCAAAAATTCAATTCTCTTAGTTGACTATACCATCATCAACATGCAGGAAGGCAAAACCCTGCGTCAGGCGCTGATAGAAGCAGGTGTGTCCCGCCTGCGTCCGATTCTCATGACATCCCTCGCCACCATTGCTGGGACCCTACCCCTAGCCTTGGGAATTGGCGTCGGTTCCGAAGTCCGCCAACCGATGGGAATCGCCATCATGGGTGGTTTCACAACTTCCACCCTGCTGACCCTAGTAGTGGTGCCAGTTATATTTAGCTATATCGACAACTTCCAAACCTGGATCAAGAATATCTTGCGTTATGGCTTCGGCAAGAAACCACCGCACCCATCCGCTGGTGAGCGTGAAGTCATCAGTTTACCAGCGGAGCGGGAAAAATCTGCTTCTTAATTCCCATATTTATGTTATAATGGCATTTGGCTATGAGTTTATAGCTAACTGCTATTCGCGGGTGTAATTCAGTGGTAGAATGTCACCTTCCCAAGGTGAACGTCGTGGGTTCGAGTCCCATCTCCCGCTTATTTTGTTGTAAATTCGCAAATTGTACCACACAAAAAGACAAGGTAAAAGGAACTACTAAAACGAGAAACACAAAGATTCAGCTAGTAGTTAAAAATGATTTACCGCATATTTACTTACTCAAGAAATAGCTCTTGCTAGGGAGAAAATTGAACAATATACCGAAGAAAATTTGCTTTCTATATATTTTTAATAATTGATATTAAAAACACTACATCTTACAGCCATTTTCAGGTAAATAGACCACAGGGTAGGGGCGCAAGGCCTTGCGCCCCTACGAAGATCTGTGGTTCAAATGAATGAAAATTGCTGTAAGATTAAAGCAATTTTGGAGCAGTGACAATGTTAGGTTTACTAGAAAAGTTGAGTCGCTGGGAAGAATTAACAAGTCAATCAGCATTAGATAATGTTGATTCTGACCAAATTTTACTGATGAATGGGATTAACTGGAATATATATGAGATTCTGTTACAGAAATTTGAAAATACTTCTCATTATCGCTTTAAATATTTAGAAGGTACTTTACAAATAATGTCTCCTAGTCGTCGCCATGAGTTTGATAAAAAGATTATTGCTTTATTGTTAGAAACCTATTTTATAGAAAAAGATATTGATTTTTATCCTTTAGGTTCAACTACTTTTAGAAGGGAAGCAGCCGCTAGAGGTATTGAACCAGATGAATGTTATTGTTTTGATTCGGAAAAATCTGTTCCTGATTTGGCTATTGAGGTAGTTGTGACGAGTGGGGGAATTGATGATTTATTAATTTATCAAGGTTTGGGTGTACCAGAAGTTTGGTTTTGGCAGAATCATCAATTTTCGTTATATTTTCTGCGGGGTGATAAGTATGAGAAAATATCAAAAAGTGAATTTTTACCCGATTTAGATTTCACTCTTTTGGCAAGTTTGCTTTTGTCTGGTGAAAAACCAAAAGATTTAATCTCAAAGTTCCGTGAAAACATCCGTCGGAGCAATTCATGAATTGCCACTACAAATATATACAAAATATACAATATATACAAATAATATAAAAAGATACAGACACCTGGGCATGGAGCATGGAGAATGGCAAAGATTCACCTTGCGTTAGTATCTAACTGGCTAAACACCAACTAAAATAATAATGGTTTGAGGCTTAATATAATTGCGGACATTAATTTCTCAAGTAGTCCAATAATTTGGCAATCGACAAGGGAGATATCGGTTATGAACAAAGAATACATGGATGTTTTAGAAGCATTAATCGACAAATTGACATTAGCTGCAATCTTAGAGATGCAAGAGCGAATATGTCACAAAAAAGCCGAGAATTTGCGAAATCATTGGCAAGATGAAACTTCAGCCAAGCTGTGGGATAAAGCTGCTAGGCAAATAGAACAGATAAATGTTGATGTCTGAAATTTTAACAGTAAAAGTCTCTCTCAAGGGACTTGCAATTTAAAAAATACCCAACAGTAAGCCCCTTAACTGAACCTTCAGCATGAATCCGCTGGCTCGAATAATCTTGTGTAAGATACTTGACAAGTAGTATTACTTGTGCAAAGCTGTACTTAAGGCAGCAAAATAACCGCACTACTAAAGCGCAGGTTTTTGGTGTTGTCTCAGCAGCAGAATTCCTAGTTTCCTGCCTAGCTCCATGTCATCCCTTCGGCTGAACATTCAGCCTGATGTCACGTCAACTAATTGACAAGACTTTCAGTGGAAGATGAGATGTTTGGGCGAATGTTGAGGGGATGGGATGACACGAAGCTTGGTAGGAAGCCAGGAATTCTACGGCTGAGACTTGAACCAAAAAGAGTGCCGGTAGATAGTTTTTTGATAGGGAAGTACTAATTGAGTATCATTTCCTTGCATAAAGCTATGCTACTGCTAGATGTGTGATTTGTTGATGCTGCCTAGTTCACCAAATCAAAATTAGGCAAAAATGAATCCTAAACAAAAGCGCAACAAGAAGCAGCAACTCATCGCTTTATATGGTTCTGAATGTTGGTGGTGTCGGCAAAATATTGCCAAAGAAAACCTGACAATTGAGCACCTTTTACCCAAGAGTCGTGGCGGTTCTAACTCTTTTGAAAACCTACGACTTTCTTGTTTTTCATGTAACAACTATCGCGGAAATAGTCTCTATCCTCCTGGAGGGAAAAAGAGTAACTGCGTCTAGATAACGCCTCAATTATATCAGGCTCAAATCTTGTGGGGTGGACATCCTGTCCGCCCTATTCATTCAAGCAAAATTAGAAAACACAAAATAAAAATGCACAAACTTCTGATATTCCGTGATGAAAAACTTCTACGCCGTGCGCTAACCCACCGTTCTTATGTGCATGAAAACCCAGGAGAAGGGGAAGCCAATGAACGCCTAGAATTTCTCGGTGATGCTTTACTAAATTACTTAAGCGGTGAGTATCTCTATAATCGTCATCCAGAAAAGGGAGAAGACGAATTAACCCGACGGCGTTCTGCATTGGTAGATGAAAAGCAATTAGCAAAATTTGCAATTGAAGTAGGTTTAGATTTCAGGATGCGGCTAGGAAAAGGCGCAATAAGAGATGGAGGCTATCAAAATCCTAATTTACTCAGTAGTACTTTTGAAGCAGTGATTGGCGCTTATTATCTCGATAATAATTCCGATATTAAAACAGTCCGCGCTATTGTCGAACCATTGTTTGATTCTGTACCTGAAAACATAGTTGTTGTGCGCTCAAATGTAGACTCAAAAAATCGCTTCCAAGAATGGGTACAACGCAACCTCACTCCCAACAATCCTCCCAAATATGACACAGTGCAAGTAGGCGGTGTGTCTCACGCACCAGAATTTATAGCTAAAGTATTCGTGGGTGACAAGGTGTATGGAGAAGGTAAGGGAAAGAACAAAAAAGATGCTGAAAAAGCTGCTGCTGAAGATGGACTAGCTAAATTGACAAAAAAAGGGTTGTTGTAAACAGTACTTACCCAATTCGCGCATTAGTAGGGGGCGTCAGATGTCAAAAATCTCTTGATAATCACCAATTTCTCAAATCTGGCGCACCCTACAATATTAAAAATAGAAAAATATATGACTCATTTTATGCTTGACTAATCTAAATTTTCATGTAAATTGGTTTATTTGGGCACTTACAAAAAATAAGTCATCCCTTTCTACTGCCTAACACACCCTATAGAAATTTGATTTTCACTTGATAAATAACCTCCATCTGATGTTGCTTCAACCAGGAGAATGAGAAAAATTAGGTATTTAAGTCAGAAAAAATTATCTCAAGACAGATGTTTTTACTGAGAAACTATGTTATATTGTTAATGTTAATATGTTATTAGAGTAAGTCAGCCTAATCCAGCGCAACATAGAATGTAATGTTGGAGCGGAGGAACCACCTTTTGGGGCGTATTTGGCAGAAAGTGAGGAGTTAGAAGTGAGGAGTTACTAATATTTAACTTATAACTCATAACTTTCTTCAGAAGGGCATCTCTCAGCCCTAGCCCGTCAGCTAACTTCGTAGGCATTGAGAGGAGACTGAAGAGACAGAATTTTAATCATGTTCTGATCTCATCAGTTTCCAAGGCTGGTACTGCTCATATTTTTGTACCCGCACTTAAATCTGTTGAGGTTGTCAATGGTATTTCAACTTAATCTAGCTGCAATCGTGGCTATTGCTGGACAAGCGGCCTGGAAAAAAACAAAACCTGTGATTCTTTCTGATGTATTCTTATGGCCTGTGGTGGGCTTTTTAGGAATCATCATATTGTGGTGGATTATAGCACTTGCCAATCATGAATTAATGCCTACCCCGCCAGAGGCGCTGGTAGCTAATTTGGACTACATTTTAAACCCATTTTACGAACGCGGCCCTGGTAATTTAGGAATTGGTTGGTTATTGTTAGCCAGTCTGCGTCGTGTATTACTGGGCTTTTTCTTGGGTGCTGTAGTAGCAATTCCCCTAGGATTTCTGATTGGAATGTCCAAACCGGCAATGCTAGCATTCAATCCGATTATTCAAATCTTTAAGCCCGTATCGCCCCTAGCTTGGCTACCGATTTCCTTAGCCATCTTCAACTTGGCAGAACCTTCAGCGATTTTCGTAATTTTTATCACTTCTTTGTGGCCGACAATTATTAATACCGCCCTGGGAGTTTCTAGCGTTTCCAAAGATTATTTAGATGTGGCACGAGTGTTAGAAATGCCCCGTTGGCGACAGATTACAAAAATTATTTTGCCTGCCAGTTTGCCCTATATTTTTACAGGATTGCGAATTAGTTTAGGAATTGCTTGGTTAGTAATTGTTGCTGTCGAAATGCTCACAGGCGGTATTGGGATTGGCTTTTTTGTTTGGGATGAATGGAGCCGCTTAAACTTAAGTTCAGTATTCCTAGCCGTATTAGTAATTGGCTTAACTGGACTAGTTTTAGATTACGCTGTCGGCAAAGTTCAAGAATTAGTAACTCATCGTCCAAAATCTGTAAATTAGTTTCGGGTTTGTAGTAGTAGGGTGGGCATAGCCCTACCTACAAAGTAGTATTTCAAAAAATAAATACTAGCATATTTGCGGTGGAAAAAATTAAGACTTGTAGTTAATCACAAGCCAAAAGAGATAATGAATAATTATTACAGGAATCGAAGAGAATTTATTGTTGGGATGGGCGCAACAGCCGCTGGAATCGCCCTATCCTCCTGTGCTATTTCAGGAGATAGATCTGCTAAGGGATTAACAGAAGAAGCCCTAGCCGTAAAACCAGTAGTTAGATCCCAAGATTTAGAAAAACCCAACATCACCGTGGGATATGTACCCGTTAATGATTGTGCCCCATTTGCGATCGCCTGGAAAAAAGGCTTCTTCCGCAAATATGGTTTAAACGTCCAACTCAACCGCGAAGCCAGTTGGGCTACCTCCCGCGACGGTCTGATTTTTGGTCGCTTGGACGCTTCACCAGTGGTATGTGGTGCCGTCACCAACGCCAGAATAGGGGCTGAAGGCGCACGCCACGCCCCCTTATGTGCGGCGATGACTATTCATCACCACGGTAACGCCATGACGATGAACAAAGCCATGTGGGATTATGGGCTGCGTCCGTGGTACGAGTATCAACAAACATATGGTGATGGTGCATTAGAAGCCTTTGGTAAAGATTTTCGCGGCTACTTTGACAGCCAACCCCCAGAACGTAAAGTTTGGGCGGTGGTGCTGAGTTCAGCCATTTACGAATACTTTGTCCGCTACATATCTGCAGCCGCAGGCGTCGATCCTCTCAAGGAATTTCGGGTAATTATTACACCCCCGCCGCAAATGGTCACCAACATGAGAATCGGTGCAATGCAGGCATACATGGTAGCAGAACCTTGGAACACCAGAGCAATTAAAGGTAACGAAGGTATTGGTTTTACCTTCGCCCAAGGTAAAGAAGTTTGGTTAGGACACCCAGATAGATTATTGGGAGTGATGGAATCGTTCATCAATAATTATCCCAAAACCTATCGTTCTCTGGTCAAGGCCATGATTGAAGCTTGCCAGTACTGCAGTAAAGTGGAAAATCGTCAAGAGGTTGCCGAATTATTAACCGACCGTTCCTTTACCGGCGCAAAGCCGAAAAAACCGGGTGCGCCGATTACTAAGTTTACAGGTCCTGGAATTCTCGGCAACTACAACTACGGCGGATTTGATGGTAAAGACCGCACCATTCCAGCCGCCGATACCACAATTTTCTATGATGTGCCGCAAAATATTCCTCAAGAACCAGGAGAACACGGGACATTTTTATGGCGATCTAGAAGTATATGGTTGATGACCCAAGCAGCCCGTTGGGGACAAATCCCAAAAATTCCCAAAAATGCCCATAAAATAGCCGAAAGAGGCTGGCGAACTGACCTTTATCGCGAAATTGCTGCCGAAATGGGGATTGAATCTCCCAAAGACGATTACAAAGTAGAACCCCCAGAAGTCTTCATTGATAAAAAAGGCTTTGACCCCAGCGATCCTGTTGGTTATTTGAATAGTTTTCCCATTAGAGCCAACGCTCCGACGCGCTTTTTCATGTCTTAGCAGATTGAGGAGTTAATTTCCTCATGACAAATAACCAATAACAACACTCAGGAGCATTTGATAATGAAATATACCTCATTACCAACCAATACCAACAACAAACCTATGACCCGAAATGGATTTCTCGAAGTTGAAAATTTGGTCAAGTCTTATCCGACACCTGATAAAGGCAATTTTGTTGTTTTAAATAATGTTAATCTCACAATTGGTGAAGATGAATATATTTCTGTAATTGGGCATTCTGGCTGTGGTAAATCAACATTGTTGAAAATTATTGGTGGGTTTGAAAAAGCTACTTCTGGATCGGTACGGCTAGAGGGTAAAGAAATTCGCCAGCCGGGAGCAGACAGGATGATGGTATTTCAGAATTATTCTCTTTTACCTTGGTTAACAGTGCGGGAAAATATCCGATTAGCCGTGGATGAAGTGTTAAAAAATGCCAATCGTGCCGAAAAAATTAGCATTGTAAACGAACACTTGGCAATGGTAAACTTGACGGCGGCTGCTGATAAATATCCCGATGAAATTTCTGGGGGTATGAAACAGCGTGTGGGCATTGCCAGAGCCTTGGCAATTCGCCCCAAAATGCTGTTGATGGATGAGCCTTTTGGGGCACTAGATGCCCTCACTAGGAGTAAACTACAGCGGCAGGTTTTGGATATTTGGGAGAACAATCGGCAAGCAGTGATGATGATTACCCATGATGTAGATGAAGCACTATATATGTCAGATCGGATCGTATTAATGACAAATGGTCCAGCAGCTGCGATTGGGGAAATCTTAGAAGTCCCATTTCCTCATCCACGCGATCGCGCTGCTATGCGAAACTCAAAAGAATATTTTGAACTCCGTAACCACGCTTTAAATTTTTTGGATAAATATTTCACTCAAGACGAGTAAAATAGACTATTATTTTTTTAACAGTTATCAGTGAACATTTATCAATTTCCGAAATGGGCGTGAAACATCATACCCATTGCTGGAGGCCTTTCGTCACACCACGACCACATAATATCCTGATAACTGATATCTGATAACTGTTTTAATGGGTAGCCTAATTCAAATTCATCAAAACCGGATTTGAAACGGAGGAACCAACGTTTGGGGCGAATCTATATGAGAGACACCTTCCAGTCTTAGCCCGTCAGCTAACTCCGTCGGCAATGGAAGGAACCCCCAAAAACTTTGGCTGCACTTATTAGCTGTGATTGGGGTTTCCTCTACCGATTTTAGATTTGAGATTTGCAATTTGAGATTGGGTCTTTCACCATTCAATTCAAAATCCAAAATCCAAAACTTGTACTGAGCGTTCGCGCAGCGTCCCGCAGGGAAGTCGAAGTATCTAAAATTGTTTGCCCTGCTTCTCATACGTACTTCATTTCATAGGAGAGAAGTTAAAGCTGTGAAAATCAAGCCAATGTTAGCGCGTCTACAAAGCGCCATCGGTCGCAATGACTTAGTTGAACAAATGGTATTGCTACCAGAGCCTGAAAAACCATTTTCTCAACCCGCTGAACCAGAAAATTCAGTTAATTTAATCGTGGCTTATGACGGTTCCCCCAAGAGTCACACCGCCTTAGATCTCGCCTTTTGGATGGCTCACCAAACCCGTTTAGCTACTAACATCCAAGTCACGGTACAAGGCGTTTATGTAGTCGAAGAAAATTACACCAGGGAGTATCCAGAAATCTTTAATTCTGCCAAACATTTGCCAAATTTAGAGTGCCCAGCGAGCAATGTATCAAAATCTGTCTTAACAGTTCTCTCTCAACCAAAATTAAGCACGATTACACCACTTTTACAAGAAAAATTGCTAGCCCCCTTACAACAAGCAGATAAAATTGTTTGGCAAGCCCGAAGTCTGGCTGAAGAATGGCAAGGTTCCTTCCAATCTCATCTGCGGTTTGGAGATTTGACTACAGAACTGAAAAAAGTTGTCGAATTAGAAGCTGCTGATATTTTGTTTGTCGGCTGCAGGTCTGTCAATCATCCCATAATTAAGGCATTAGGTTATAACTTTCCCTGTGCTGTCTTGGGTATTCCTAATGGGATTGATGATTGATTAGATCTGTGTTCATGGGAAGTCGGCGGTTTATCCATCTCCTTATGGGTTCTTTTGGACTATAGCCCGCCGACTTGGTGGCAATGAGTAATGAGTAATGAGTAATGAGTAATGAGTATTGAGTATTGAGTATTGAGTATTGAGTAATGAGTATTGAGTATTGAGTATTGAGTAATGAGTAATGAGTAATGAGTAATGAGTAATGAGTAATGAGTATTGAGTATTGAGTATTGAGTATTGAGTATTGAGTATTGAGTATTGAGTATTGAGTATTGAGTATTGAGTATTGAGTATTGAGTATTGAGTATTGAGTATTGAGTAATGAGTAATGAGTATTGAGTATTGAGTATTGAGTATTGAGTATTGAGTATTGAGTATTGAGTATTGAGTATTGAAAGAATTATTAAGATATTAACAACTTCAATCAACAAGTTGAAATAAAAATAAAAAATAATCCACTCATTACTCATTACTCATTATTCATTACTCATTCCCCGCCCAACAGGTACAAATATCAAGTAAAATTAATCTCCATCCGGCATCTACAACCTGTTGACCCCATGTATTGCGATTACCTGGTACAAATCCTGACCGCCCGCGTATACGATGTTGCTCAAGAAACGCCTTTAGAATATGCCCCTAATCTCTCGGCGAGAGTAAATAACAAGCTGCTGCTGAAGCGAGAAGATATGCAGTCAGTGTTTTCCTTTAAACTGCGGGGGGCTTACAACAAGATGGTAAACCTGCCTCCTGATATGTTAGCACAAGGTGTTATTGCTGCCTCTGCGGGCAACCATGCCCAAGGTGTCGCCCTCAGTGCAAAACGTCTGGGAACTAGAGCAATTATTGTCATGCCGGTAACTACCCCCCAGGTGAAGGTAGATGCAGTGAAGGCGCGGGGGGGAGAGGTGGTATTATATGGGGATACCTATGATGATGCCTACGCCTATGCTCGGAAGCTGGAGGCGGAAAAGGACTTAACGTTTATTCACCCCTTTGATGACCCGGATGTGATTGCTGGACAGGGTACCATTGGTATGGAAATTCTTCGCCAATACCAGCAACCCATCCATGCAATTTTTGTTGCCATTGGTGGTGGCGGATTAATATCAGGAATTGCCGCTTATGTCAAGCGGTTGCGTCCAGAAATCAAGATTATTGGTGTGGAACCCGTGGATGCGGATGCAATGAATCAATCCCTCAAAGCAGGTAAACGGGTGCGGTTATCCCAGGTGGGGTTATTTGCGGATGGGGTAGCAGTGCGGGAAGTCGGGGAAGAAACCTTCCATTTGTGCCAGCAGTATGTAGATGAAATTATTCTGGTCGATACCGATGATACCTGTGCGGCGATTAAAGACGTGTTTGAAGATACCAGATCAATTTTAGAACCTGCGGGGGCATTGGCGATCGCCGCTGCGAAAGCCTATGCTGAACGAGAGCAAATTCAGGGCAAAACCTTAGTAGCTGTCGCCTGTGGTGCTAACATGAACTTTGAGCGTCTGCGGTTTGTGGCCGAACGGGCAGAATTTGGCGAACGTCGCGAGGCTATCTTTGCTGTGACGATTCCGGAAGAGGCGGGTAGTCTGCGTAAGTTTTGCGAATGTCTTGGCAAACGCAATCTGACTGAGTTTAATTATCGCATTGCTGATCAAAAAACAGCCCATATTTTTGTCGGGATGCAAATTCAAAACCGCGCTGATGCTGTGAAGATGGTGCAAACCTTTGAAGGCTGCGGGTTTGAAACTATAGATTTAACAGATGATGAATTGACAAAATTGCATTTGCGGCACATGGTTGGTGGACATTCTCCCCTGGCGCATAATGAATTACTCTACAGATTTGAATTTCCTGAGCGTCCTGGTGCATTAATGAAGTTTGTCGGTTCTATGAGTCCTGATTGGAATATTAGCATGTTTCACTACCGCAACAATGGCGCCGACTACGGGCGAATTGTGGTAGGTATCCAGGTACCACCCCAAGAAATGCAAGAATGGCAAGCTTTTCTCGATACCCTCGGCTATCGTTATTGGGATGAAAGTCAGAATCCTGCTTACAAGCTGTTTTTGGGTTAGGGTTGTTCGTAGTTGCGCTATTAGCGCAGCTTGAACGTAGGGTAGGGGCGCAAGGCCTTGCGCCCCTACAGATTATCGATGTGTTGCAAAGATTTTTTCAATTGGTATAAGTCTGATTTTTTTATTTATTTTCTGTATAGAAAATATATGAATTTCGTAAAGAATTCTGGTTTGGTGATAAAAGTATTGACTATTTGTAGGACAATTTACCAAGTAAAACACTCTAGTACTCTGTCAAGATAAAAATGATGGACTGTAGTGCGGGCATCTTGCCCGCGTGAGCGAGACGCTCACACTACCAAAAATCCCTCAAAACAAAATTGACAGACTACTAGTAATATCGAAGAAAGGCAGAGGGCAGAGGTTTATGGCAGAAGGGATTTATCCCTTATAAGATTGCCCGAACCGTCTGCGCGACTAGCTAGAAGGAGCAAGGGTTTAAGACCCCCACCAAATTGAAAATTTGGTGGCTCTGGTCATGGTTGGTTTTGACTCCCCATCTGAACGAAACCTTCTGCCTCCAGCATAGCTGCCTTCTTCAACTATCATGTATTACATGAGAATACATGAATAAACATTACTCGCTTTCTACTCAGGGAGGTGGGGTGACAATCTAGGTAATTGATTATGTGACATTGTTTGTTACACAATAAATTACATTGGTGATAATTTTCTAGCGGGAAGGGAGTATTTATCGCAATTCTAAATCATTCATCAGAAATTTGAAGACAATTTGGCGATATAAATCGCTACTACACAAACAAAATCCACCTGCGTGTACTTAATAAAATAACCAGTAAAAGCAGGTTTAGGCAGTTTGTTCGCGATTTATAATCGTCAGGAATGAATAAAATTTTACATGTTGATTCGATGTCAAGCCTATGTACTTTCTCATAATCAAATTCGCATTTCTATACCAGCCATTGTATTTATTTTTTATTTATTTATTTTTCAGATTGGAACTTCTATGTTGCAATCTGAAAAATAAGTGTATAATTTTTTTGTGACCAAACTTAGACGATGTTTTAAAAGTCCCGGAAGGTATAATCGAGCAGCTTCGACTTGGGTTAACAGCGAGGAGAAATCAAGGTTTCAGCCATTTACTGAGATACTTGGTTGTGCTAAGTATGAAAGCAAAGTACCCTTTTAAAACATCCTCTTAACCGACATAAATATTTGTTTGAGGTTAAGTTATGAATTTATCCAGCATATTTCAGCAATATCCCCATAATCCAATCGGCTGCGACTCCCGCATCAGCTTTCCTGGAATTATCAGGAAAATGCTGAAAAACCCAGACAGTAACGCAGTTGCGTTTTTTGTACTTTAGCCAGGGGATGAAAACTAATTGAAGTAGCAATCCGATTTGATTTTTAAACATATCAACATATGTAAGTTTCTGTAGGTAGTATATTTGACAAATCAAATACTAGTCCTATATAGGAGTCCGGTTTGATTTCTCAAGATATCTAAGTATTTGTCAGTAGGGCTATGCCTTACAAAAAGCGATTGTGGTGGGCATTGCCTATCCAACTGACAGGCTAGTTTCCATGAGTTAGGGAATTCCAACAAATCAAAATAACCACTAATAAATGTTGTTGACGGTTGATAGTTGACCATTAGCAGTCAACTGTTTTGCAAGTCTCTAATTAAATTTAATCTAAAGAGGTTAATTGATGATCACAGCATTTTCCCCACAACAGCTGGGTGAAAAACTCATGGGTGTTTTGGGAGAGACCCTTTCAGAAAGGGAACTGCAAAGTTGCTTGGTAGCAGCGGAAATTATAGAGCCGCCAGTAGCAAAGCAATTTTGGCAGTCTATAGATATGATTCCAGGGATCTACATCATCCTGACAGGTAAAGTCCGACTGTTAGATAGCTCTGAGAGGTTAATCACCACGCTGTCTGCAGAATCATCATTTGGGGAACAAACACTGTTTCCCAAATCACACTTTACTCCTTACATTGCTAGAGCTTCAACAAACTTAAAACTTTGCTATCTCCGACAGGAGGTATTGGAGAGGTTAGTAAATAAATATACGGATATCTGCGTTCGCCTATATCGAAAGGCAGAACTTTGGGATTTGCTGATGTTATGTCGGCAAAACTCAGAATTTCCGCCCCATAGTTCACTTGTTCCAGGAATGCTCAAAGCCTTAGAGATGTTTGAGCGGCACAGTCTAGAGATTGGCTCAGTAAGCGAGCAAGTATCTCAAGATGCCCAGTTATGGCTATTACACACAGGTAAACTGGTAAATTCTCAGGCTGACTCTTTGACCCCAGGTAAAATTTATGCACAGCCAAAACAGGGTAATTGGCAAGTAAAGCAACCAGCGATCGCCTACATTTTGAAAAAATCTGAATGGCAAACAGCACTAGAACACTGTCAGGAATTAGGGGAACTGGGAGAACAGACCAGGGACAAAAGACCAGGTAGGAGTGACATTCGACCAAGGAAGAGTTTTCCTGGGCACCAAAACCCAATTCCCAACGTTATTCCCTTTCCAGAGCGAGAAAGAGAGTCCAAAAAACAGCCAAAAAAACTAGATGCTTACTTCCCCAGCCCAAAAGTACAAATATGGCATTGGTGGGGACGACTCACCAAGCAATATCCCTTCTATGCCCAACAGAGTGGTGCAGACTGCGGTGCTGCTTGCTTAGTAATGATTGGGAACTATTGGGATCAGCGCTTCAGCGTCAATCGCTTGCGAGATATGACCAACGTCAACCGTAGTGGCGCCTCTTTACGCGCTCTAGCTGCTGCAGCAGAAAACCTCGGTTTTGCTAGCCGTCCAGTTAAAGCTACCCTCGAAAAATTGGCAGAACAACCTCTACCGGCGATAGCCCATTGGGAAGGTAAACACTACATCGTTGTCTACGAAATCACCAAAAAGCGCGTGATTGTCTGCGATCCTGCCCTTGGTCAACGCAGCTTAACAAAAAGCGAATTTAACCAAGGTTGGACTGGCTATGCATTGTTACTCCAACCCACATCCGTACTAAAAGATGCCAAAGACGAGAGTACAAGCTTCTGGAAGTTTTTTAGTTTAATCAAGCCTCACTATTGGGTACTACTAGAAGTCTTAATCGCCTCAATCTTTATTCAGTTATTTGGATTGGTGACACCGGTATTCACTCAGTTGTTGCTCGACCGAGTGCTTGTACAACGCAGCGTTAGTACCTTAAATGCCGTTGGTGTGGGGATGATCGTTTTTGGTTTGTTCGGTATTGCCATGAATGGAGTACGGCAATATTTGCTAGCTCATACAGCCAACCGCGTCAGCATCTCCCTACTGGTAGGTTTTATCAAACATACATTCCGCTTACCCCTTTCATATTTTGAGTCCCGTTTCGTCGGGGATATCGTCTCTCGTATCCAAGAAAACCAGAAAATTCAGTCCTTCCTCACAGGTCAGACACTCTCAATCATCCTAGATATGATGACATTGGTGATCTATCTAGCCCTGATGTTCTCCTATAGCTGGCGCATGGCCTTATTTGTGCTGCTGACTGTCCCGCCATTTTTTATCATGGCCTTGGCTAGCACAAATATTTTGCGCCGCATCTCCAGAGAGATTTTTAATGCTGGAGCCGAAGAAAACAGCTATCTGATCGAATCCCTCACCGGAATTCGTACAGTCCGCTCATTAGCAATAGAACAGACAGTGCGCTGGCGTTGGGAAGAACTGCTACATGATTTAGTCAAAAAAGGCTTTAATGCTCAGATCATAGTTAATAACTTACAAATAGTCAGTGGCGTCATCCAAACCTTTGTGAATGCCTCATTGATGTGGTTTGGAGCATCCCAGGTGATTGAAGGCGAACTGACGATTGGACAATTAGTTGCTTTCAACATGTTGGTAGGTAACGTCTTGAGTCCTTTTCAGAGGCTGTCAATGCTGTGGAATGAATTGCAGGAAATTATTATTTCCACTGAACGCATTAACGATGTCTTAGAGGCCGAACCAGAAGAAGACTTGCACAAAAAACCCCGCAAGTCCCTAGGTAAATTGCGTGGTAATATTCGCTTTGAGAATGTCACCTTTCGCTATCATCCAGAGAGCGAGAAAAACGTCCTAGAAAATGTCAGCTTTGAAATCCAGCCAGAGCAAATGGTAGCAGTGGTAGGCCGCAGTGGTTCTGGAAAAACAACCCTGAGCAAATTAATTTTAGGTTTATACCCTACGACAGATGGAAAAGTCTTGGTAGACGGTCATAATGTCTCTGGTGTTTCCTTGCAATCTCTGCGCTCTCAAATAGGTGTTGTCGATCAAGATACCTTCCTATTTGGTGGCACTATTCGTGAAAATATATCCATCGCTCACCCAGAAGCTTCTTTAGAAGAAATTATCCAGGCAGCAAGATTTGCCGGAGCAGATGAATTCATTCAGCAACTACCAATGGGTTACGAATCCCAAATTGGTGAAGGGGGCGGAATGCTTTCCGGCGGACAACGCCAACGCCTAGCTATTGCCCGTGCTTTGCTGGGAAATCCTCGATTGTTACTTTTTGATGAAGCTACAAGTCATTTAGACTCGGAATCAGAACGTATTATTCAAAACAACCTTAAAACAATTCTCCAAGGACGCACCAGTGTAATTATTGCCCATCGCCTATCTACTGTCCGCAATGCCGATTTGATTCTAGTTTTAGATCGCGGCCTATTGGTGGAAAGTGGTACTCACGATGAATTAATCGTCAAAAAGGGTCATTACTACTACCTCAATCAACAACAACTTAGTCAAGCAGTCTAGCGACTGGAGATTGGAAGGGGAGAATGGCACGAAAATCAGGGAGATGGGGAGTAGTGAAAATTATTCACAATCCTCCTGCTCATTCCCCTCATCGGGGCCTCAACTTATTGCCATTCAGACAAGGGGACAATCTCTCTCCCCTCCCACCCAGTGCATCTACCATTCTGAGAAATCAAACTATGCCATATGTATCTCCCAATTCCTCATCTGCATTGGCGAAAGATGAGCAGGATGAGTATGTAAGAAGTAACAGCAATCAGCAAGAAACTACACAGATAGAAGAGCAGTCCATAGAAGCTAATACCAAAGACTTGTACTACGGCACAGAAAAACTACTAGATGCTTTACCTAGGGTTTGGACACGAATTGTGCTATATGTGCTGATAGGCTGTGTTGGTCTTGGCTTACCCTGGGCAATTTTCTCAAAAATAGATGAGACTGGAAGCGCTAGAGGGCGTATAGAACCTAAAGGTTCAACCCAAAAATTAGACTCCCAAGCAGGCGGGAGTGTGAAAGCGGTTAGGGTAAAAGAAGGAACTACAGTCAGAGCAGGACAGCTTTTATTGGAACTTGAGTCTGATATCCTGCGAACGGAACTGCAAGAGGCTCAAGCAAAGCTTTCTGGACTACAAAATCAATTGGCGCAACTGGATGTGATTAAAAACCAACTACGGTTGACCCTTGGAGTTCAGGAGCAACAAAATCAATCCCAAGCTTTGGAAAAAATCTCTCAAGTAAACCAGGTAAAACAAAACTTAGATGCTAAACAAAGTACTTATAACTTACAAAAGTTAGAAAAACAGGCATTACTCAATCAGCTACAGCAGCAGATTAACTCCACGCGCAATGACCAAAAGTCGGCTCAAGGTCGTTTGACTATAGATTCTAGACAAGTGCAACGCTATAGCCAACTTGTGGACAATGGTGCGGTTTCTGAGAATCAAGTTGACCAACTCCGAAAAGAAGAACAAGAAAGCAAACGACTCTATCAACAAGCCATATCCAATATTAAACAAGCAGAACTCCGACTGCAAGAAGAAAAAAATCGTTCACAGGTAACAATCCATCAATTAGAGTCTGATATTCAGCAAGCAAAACTTCGACTACAAGAAGAAGAAAACAGCTATCAAAGCGTAGTCCAAACAGGGAAATTGGCAGTTCTTAAAAATCAGCAGCAACTCAAAGATTTAGAAAGCCAAATTGGGACGCTAAAATCTCAAATCGCCCAGACAGGAAGCCAAATCATATCCTTAAAGCTTCAGTTGCAGCAAAAATTAGTGCGATCGCCAATTGATGGGGTGATTTTTGAGTTACCAATCAGCAAGCCGGGAGAAGTTGTACAACCAGGTCAGAAAATTGCCCAAATTGCTCCCAAAAATACTGACTTTGTTCTCAAAGCGAATATACCGATTCAGGATAGCGGTTTCTTGAAGGTGGGAATGCCGGTCAAAATCAAGTTTGATGCCTATCCCTTCCAGGAGTATGGAATTGTACCAGGAAAGGTGACTCGGATCTCTCCCGATTCCAAAGTCAGCCAAACACCCCAAGGAAACATCGAAAGTTTTGAGTTGGAAATCGCCTTAGAGCAGCAGTACTTGCAAAATGGCGATAAACGTATTCCCTTAACCGCCGGTCAGACAGCCAGCGCTGAAGTAATTATTCGCCAGCGGCGGGTAATTGACTTTGTATTAGATCCATTTAAGAAACTGCAGAAAGGCGGTTGAGATCTTTTGTAGTCAGCACTTTAGTGCTTATTACAAAATTTATTTACCCATTAATTCAAGCTTGACACATTACTATACACAGGAAGAAAGTTATGCATCCGATTGACTTAATGAGAAAACATGGCTGGTCTTACCGCGAGTTAGCTGCTGAATTTGGAGTTTCAGAAGTTGAAGCCAGACGCTGGGGATTTACAAAAACTGCCACTAACTACCGCAATCCCCCGTTAATGGCTTACAAACTAGCAGCCAGAATTGATAAGGAATTATCTGTTGTCTTAGTATAGAGCCATTGTGGACAAAACGGGAGAAACTCGGCTCATTTGGGCATGGGTCAAATTGCTGAGGTATGCTTTACTCATGTAACTCTCTCAGTGTAAGGTTTGTTTTTCTATTGACAGCTTATACTGAGATGGCTTTTTTACACCCTGACCGACTTTTCAAACAGCCTCTTAACCGAGCAGTATTAGAACCATTGTGACCTAGATATTTTTTGAAACTCAGGTTTTAATTTTAATAGTAAGTACAACATCACCAAAACTCCATCTTATCTAAGTTTTAGATAACCATTAATTTATGGAGGCATTTTGTTATGATAGAAAA
The DNA here is from genome assembly GCA_038087035.1 of Gloeotrichia echinulata CP02. Lineage (NCBI taxonomy): Bacteria > Bacillati > Cyanobacteriota > Cyanophyceae > Nostocales > Gloeotrichiaceae > Gloeotrichia > Gloeotrichia echinulata. Next base: position 3,870,840 of record CP051187.1, read on the forward strand.
TGTGACCTTTTCCACTTCAGACATTATCCATAGCCTCAAACTTACCTGCAAAATTCCTGATGTATTGGACACCATCGCTACTCAAAAAATTATTAGTGCAGCGGTTCAAGAAGCAGGAATTGCAGTTACACCAGAAGAACTACAAGAAGAAGGAGACAAGCTGCGGTTAGAAAAGAAACTTGTCAAAGCTAAGGATACCTGGACCTGGCTAGAGAAGCATCATCTATCTGTGAAGGAATTTGAAGAATTAGTCCACAATAACGTCGAAAAAAGAAAGTTAGCCAATCATCTATTTGCGCCTCAAGTTGAAAAGTTCTTTTATGAACACCAACTAGATTATACGGCTGCTGTCACCTATGAAGTCCAGTTAGAAGATAGAGACTTAGCTTTAGAGCTTTTTTATGCTCTCGAAGAAGGCGAAATTAATTTTCCAGAAATTGCTCGTTCATATATCCAAGAACCAGAACAGCGCCGTGCTTATGGATATCAAGGACTTAAACACCGCAAAGATTTTCGCCCGGAGATCGCAGCGGCTGTATTTGCTGCTACACCACCAGAAATCCTCAAACCGATTACAACTCCCAGGGGAGTTTATTTAATTTGGGTGGAAGAAGTCATTCAACCGCAGTTAGATGAGCAGTTACGCGACAAAATCATTACAGAATTGTTTTCTAATTGGTTAAATCAACAAGTCAACAGTCTGTTAATTGTTACTCAGCTAGACTTAAACGCCAATGTACCACCACAGAAGAAACTACTAGAGCAGGCTTAAACATGTTATTCACCAACATTAAATAGTTTTCTCATTAACACTACTATCTAGTATCAAGGAAGTTTTTTTGTCTAATAATGCTTATATTAAACATAGGAAAAATATGACTTAATTCCCTAGATAAAATATGCATCTCTCGCCTAAGCCTTGCTATAGGACTAATATTTGATTTTTGAAATATACGTAGCAAGGCATAGCCCTACCTACAGATAATTGGATTTTTTCATAAATCAAATATGATTCCTATATGCATATGTGTTTAGCTGCTTAGGCAATATTGATCATGCAATCAATATTGCATTTAGTAGTAACCTCTACTTGTTATTACCATATTTTTTGTGTCATTTTTTTTGCATAAAAATATGAGCTATTATGATTTTACTCATGATATTAGTATAAAAAGTTTTTATGTATTTTCTGGTAAAAGTATGTTGACTTTTACAACAAATGAGTTATAGTTTAAATGTGATCAATAAAACACAACGATCACAAACAATGAAGAAAAATTAGTTAATTTTCAGGAGAAAACAAATGATCATTTCTAATTTAAATTACTTGGAAAATAGTTCTGAAGAAATCTTTGGTGGCTCTCTCGTTAACATCCATAACACATTCACAACCACCAAGAAAGTTACGGCTAACGTTAAGCAAACCTTCGTTAATACCGTTACAAATAGCTTGGGTGATGTAACTAGAAACGTAGCTGAAGTAGTTGTTAAAGCTGATGCTACTGGCAAAGACACCTTCATAAGCGTTATTTTTGGCGCTCAAACCGAAGGAAATCGCTCTCAATCTTTCGCTGACGTTCTTTCTATTGTTAAGTAATATCAAATCCGGTGAAATAAACAGACAAACGTTAGGGGCACAGGAGTGTTCCCTACAAATACCATCTGCAATCACCTGGATTTGATATAAAACTTGATGCAAGGGGATTAGCTGAAAGCTAAACCTAAAAACAAAAGCAGGTTAAAGAGAGTCTAATTTACTACTCACATTGGCGGTTAGAAACCGCGTCTACACAGACAAAACCCACATTTCTCTGCGTTCGCGGAGCGTGTCGTAGACAAACGCTAGGCGAACGCAGAGAAGTGCGGACAATGCTAGTGTAGTTGTCACCAACATTGCCCAAAACTTTTCAAACATCCTCTAAGGCTGACAAAGAATTATGCTGAAGTTTTAAAGGAAATGCTGACATGATTTGGGTTGCAATCATTTTGAACCAAGGGTTCCATAAAAATAACCGAAGAATCAAAATAAGATATATATTTGTGGAGTTATTTTAGAATCACTTGGTTAAGCCAATAATAAATAGGTGGTTTATTGTGTTTGTTGAATGCCAGTATGAATTAGAATTGCTAATTTATTAAAATGCTGTAAAGATGTTATCTTACAAAGATAACAGGGTTTTGAATATTTAGAATAGTATATAATTCCCATCGAATTTCTTGGTAGTAAACGATTGTTTATTGCCAAGATTTTTGTGTTTTATCCAGCGTTTTATTGATTAGTTTAATTTGATTTATTTGAGATATTGCATCATGTTTATTTATCAAAAATAATTGGAAAAATTGTTGACTTTTAGAGAAAGATATTTTATATTATGAATGTGGACAAAAACAAAGCGTCCACAAACAAATTACCAAAACAAGACTAGTTAATTTTCAGGAGAAAACAATGATTATTGCAGATATCAACTACTTAGAAGTTACTACCGAAGAAGTTGTTGGTGGTTTCAATTTCACCAAAACCTTGAGTTCCACCCAAAACAACAATATAAACTTTGGTAACACTAGCGTTATCAAAGAAGACACTAATATCAACAAGACAATTAAAGCTGACTCTACCATTAAAGGTACTTCAACTCTATTGTTGGTAGACGCTGAAGCTTTAGGTCCTAACAGTTTGGTTGAAGTTGAAGCTTCAAACTTAAGCATTGCTGGACAAATAGCTAGCATCGGTCTGAAGGTAGTTACTGCTGCTAACTAATAGCAACAGGCTAATTTAAAATCCACAAGGCGCGTCATTAGCGTTTAATTTCAAATAAAAGTTGCCCCAAGTGGGGGCAACTTTTATAAACATTAAACATCAGGATAATTTACATCTGGAAGTAAATTAGCCCTCAGAATAGAATTCTGGGGCTACACAAACCAAGCGTGATGTCGCCGACTTACAGCCTAGGTCTGTAGGCTTTGCTTGTATAGCCGCGATTTATAATCGCTCGGTATTTTTTTTGCAAAATAGGGATGCTCCCCCTACCTAGCTTGAAAATAAGACCCCACCCCTAACCCCTAAACGCAAGGGAGGAGTGGAATAATAAGTTTTTTTATGTTTTCTGGTGTACGCAGTTCATGATGGCTACTTAGATTACTCCTTTCCCGGTCTAAGATTACCTATAATTTTCCTTCTTCTCTACGTTCCCTATGGGACGCTACGCGAACGCGCCTTCCCTGCGGGACGCTCCGCGAATGCAGAAGCTCAAAATTATTTCCCTACGGGACGCTCCGCTAACGGTAATCTTCCAGCGGTTCGGGAGTAAGTGATGATAATTTATAATTTCAATGCTTGAAAGAGAGAGAAGACAACTCAATCTTTTAGAACTTAATTGTTATGAATAACGAAGATATTGTAGAATCTTTAGAAATCGAACCTGAGTTGGCTGTGGCTCAAAAAAACTTAGGAAATGCATTCCAACAACAGGGTCAGTTAGAAGAAGCAATTACCTGCTACCAGCAAGCTATAAAAATTAAACCTGACTATGTTGATGCTTATTACAACTTGGGAAATGCACTCCAACAACAGGGTCAGTTAGAAAAAGCCATTACCTGCTACCAGCAAGCTATAAAAATTAAACCTGACCATGTTAATGCTCATAGCAATTTGGGTAATGCACTCCAACAACAGGGTAAGTTAGAGCAAGCCATCCAGTCTTACCAGAAAGCCTTAGAAATCCAACCTGGACTGCCCTTAGTTTATAACAATTTAGGGACTGTATTTCAGCAACAGCAGAAGTGGAAAACAGCGATTAAATCATACCAAAAAGCATTAGAAATAAACCCAGATTTTGCCGAAGCTCATGACAATCTGGCTAATGCATTTTTAGAAGCAGGAGAGGTAGATCAAGCAGTCCAATCCTACCAGAAAGCATTAGCACTTAAACCAGATTTGGCTCAGGCTAAATTGGGTATTTGTATAAGTCAACTGCCAATTATTTATTCCAGCTTTGAGGAAATCCAACTTAGACGAAATAATTATCAACAACAGCTGGAAAATTTAGTTAGTTATTATCAATTAGCTAATACCCAAGACCGAGCTAATGCGGCGGAAGATGTAGGAACATTATTGCCTTTCTTTCTAGCATATCAAGGCTTAAATGACCGCGATTTGCAGCGAAGCTATGGGGAAATGATTTGTCAGATCATGGCAAGTCGCTATACCCAAAATTGCCAGCCTATTCCTCTTCCTAATTTAGCAAACAACGAAAAGATTCGTATTGGTCTGGTTTCTGGATATTTTCAACATCATTCTAATTGGAGAATTCCCATTAGGGGTTGGATAGAAAATCTGGATATAACTGAATTTGAGTTATTTGGATATTACACCAATGCAAAACGGGATCGGGAAACAGTAAAAGCCGCGAAAGCGTTTGACAAATTTATTCAAGGTCCTTTGCCAATTGAACAATGGTGTCATCTGATTGAGCAAGACAATTTACACGTTCTGATTTTTCCAGAACTGGGGATGGACACTACAACAGTTAAGCTTGGTTGCTTAAGATTGGCTCCGATTCAAATTACCTCTTGGGGACACCCAAATACTAGTGGTTTACCAACAATTGACTACTACTTGAGCAGTGACTTAATGGAACCCAAAAATGCTCAACAACATTACACCGAAAAATTGGTAAGATTGCCGAATCTATCTATCTATTACTCTCCTTTAGAAATTCAACCGGAAAGGATAGAAAAACAAGCAATCGGTCTGAAAGATAATGAAATTATGTTCTGGTGCTGCCAATCTTTATTTAAATATTTACCGCAGGATGATGATGTATTTCCTAGAATTGCTCAGGAGGTAGGTAATTGTAAATTTGTATTTATCAAATTTGCCAAAGGTGAATGGGTCACGGAAGTTTTTCGTCAGCGTCTCAGCCATGCTTTTGAGGAATTTGGATTCCACTATCAAGACTACTGCATATTTTTGTCTTCTTTGGAACCCCAAAAATTTGCAGGAGTGACAGCCATTGCAGATATCTTTTTGGATAGTATTGGTTGGTCGGGATGCAACTCTACCTTGGAAGCAATTCCCTACAACATTCCCATAGTTGCACTACCAGGAGAGTTGATGCGGGGTCGTCATACCACGGCAATTTTGCAGATGATGGGCATCGCAGAGATGATTGCTGCAAGTAAGGAGGATTATGTCAAAATTGCTGTGCGTCTCGCTCAAGATGCTGAATATCGCCGACACATCTCCCAGCAAATAGCGGATAATAAGCATAAATTATATAACGATCTCGAACCAATAAAAGCTCTGGAGGATTTTCTCCTCAATATCTTCCAGAAACAAAGGAGAACAAATATACCCACTGTTGCTGATGCCCTGCGGCTGGCGATGCAACATCACCAGTCTCATCGCCTCGACCAAGCTCAACAGTATTATCACCAAATTTTAGCACAACAGCCGGAACACCCAGAGGCATTGTATGGGTTAGGGATGCTAGCGCAGCAAAAGGGAGAGTTACAAGAGGCTGAGAAATTTTTAAGTACAGCTTCAAAAGTTCAACCTGATTCTGTCAAAATTTGGTTTACTTTGGGTAATTTGCGTCAACTTGATGGACAGTTACCAGCAGCCGAGGACGCTTACAAAAAAGCTATTGCTCTACGACCAGATGCAGCACCAATTTACAATAACCTCGGCTACACCCTGGAACAACAAGGTAAGTTAGAAGAGGCAATTAATTGCTATCAGAAAACTTTGGAATTGCAACCCAACTGCATTGAGGCAGATGTCAATTTAGGTAATGCACTCCATACCCAAGGTAAACTCTCAAAAAACAAACAAGCTCATTATGCAGAATTAAATCACAAATTGGGTCTTAATAGTAAAAATAACGGGAATTTACAAACTGCCGAGATTTACTTTCAAAAAGCCTTAGAACTCAATCCCAATTACGGGGAAGTTTAAACGAGTGGAGGAGAGATTAATGACAATTAACACCAGTTAAAGGCAAAAAATAGGGGCAATTATTTCTTGATTCCCAGTTTGACCAAAACGGGTTAATTAAAAGTTCAGCATAACAGGCATCGAAGAACTCTAAATTTTTCCAAGTTTGTAATATTTGAAATTTGAGGAGACAAATAATATGGCTTTGATTAGAGGAACCAGCGGAAATGATCCCAATCTGGTGGGTACTTCGGATGCTGATCAGATATACGGTCGCGCTGGAGATGATACCTTGACGGGATTGGGTGGAGACGACCTTCTTTATGGCGATGAGGGGAATGACTTTGTTGATGGAGGTGACGGCGATGACATCATTAGAGGGGGAAAACTAAGCTTCGGAACAGTCGGTGATAATGATACCCTCGTGGGAGGTGCAGGGAATGACAACATCTCTGGGGGTGAGGGCAATGATGTCATCTCAGGAGACCAAGCTTTTAACCTTTCTACTGGTGAAACTCCCGAGAGCAGTAACGATGGCAATGATTTTCTCGATGGTGGCAACGGTAATGACATCATTTCGGGGGGAGGTGGTAATGATACTCTAACTGGAGGAAACGACAAGGACGCTAATGACACTCTCTTAGGAGGCAGTGGCGATGATCTTCTGCTCGGTGGCTCTGGCGATGACATTTTGATCGGCGGTGCAGGAAATGACCTTGCTATCGGTAGCTCTGGTAATGATTTTTTCGATGGGGGCGAAGGCGATGACCGGCTCTTTGGGGGTCTTGGCAGTGACCGGATATTCGGGGGATTTGGTAATGATTCCATCTATGGTAGTCTTAGTCAGGAAGGTGATAATGGTGATGAAACTGTTGGCAATACTCTTATAGGGGAGAGTGGCAATGACTTTATCCTCACAGGTGACGGCAATGATCTGATCTATGGGGATCGGGATACCTCTGGAAGACCCGACGGCAATGACAACCTCTTTGGTAAAGGAGGTGAAGATACTATCTTTGGTGGTGGTGGCAATGATACTATCTCAGGAGGAGAGGGCAATGACCTCATTGATGGTGGCGATAATGATTTGAATTTTGTTTTTAATGACATTGATACCCGCCTTGGTGGCTTTGGAGGGAATGACCAACTCTTCGGAGGTAAGGGTAATGATACCGTGGTTGGTGGCTTCGGCAACGACACCCTTAATGGTCGTGGTGGACCTGGTGAGTACGATATATTAATCGGCGGTATCTTCCGTGATCGAGACGGCGACGGTAAACCAGAGTCATCCTTCAGCGAGACTAATTTTCTGAGGGCTAGAGGTCTCGGTAGATTCGATCCATTGACTTCAAAATCAGATACATTCGTTATTGGAGACAATGAGGTTAATTTTTATACTAGTGGTTCTGGTGGACAACTCCTTCTCAGCGATGGTTTTCTGTTAACTGGTTTTGAGGATCGCGCTGATATTTTTGACTTCCAGAATGGTGTAGATAAAATCCAGGTGAATAACCCAGATGCTCTGGTATTTTATGCCTTCAATGACGTAACAGGCACACCAACCACGCTGATTGGGGTTACAGTTAATAACAACTTTGAAGTGATTGCTCAGGTGTCAGGATTTAGTGCATCTAACATTAATTCTTTTGCTGCTGGTACTTTTATCACCCCGCCCACATAATGTCGCTAACCCTTCTTTCTAAGAAGGGGACTAAATATAAAGTTGCACATTGCGTGAAATTTGTAATATTGACTTATTTAAAAGTGCTGTTAGGTGAAAGAGCCATAATTACTAAACAAATAAAGAGTCTTAAGTAGGTCAGCGTAAATAAACCATACTGGTTATGGTCGTCATTTGTCATTTGTCATTGGGAAGCATTTCAGTCATATTTACGTGTCGTAATATAGTTTTGTTTTTTCGCGCCGACTTACTTAAGCGAATGCTATGGACTTATTAAATCTGGCTTTTAATTATTAAAAAATTAAGATCCAGATACTTTCGGCTTATATATATAACCTAATAAATTGGGGTTTTATATATTGAGATAATCTTATATATTTTTAGTAATTTAGCTAGAAAAATAATGTTCATTAAACACAAAATCGGATACAATAAAAATGTGGGGAATTAAAAAATAATTCCCCACACATAAACAAATTACCAAAAAAAAGTTAGCAATTCCCGGGATAGACTCCTATTTGAGTTGCCTCTGTTCTCCCAGAGCTAATTCAAATAGGCAGGATAGTTATTTATCCACTTTCTCCCTTGTCCTCCCGCTGACTTGTTTATTTTCTCTAACAAACAATAGTAGGTAGGACAATCATGGATCACTATCGAGTTGTAATTCAACGGATAGTTTCACACGATGGAAATATTATAGCCGAAACTACAAGTTTTGACAAGTCATCTGCCAATGATCAAGGTGATATTCGTCAAACAGTGTATGTAAGCGTTTCGGCAGGTAATAGCTCTAGGTGTCACGTCAAATCTAGCTGTAGTACATCACAATGCTCAAGCTAATAGACTTGTTCTCATTCAACGAGGAAACAATACCATGTCACTAGAAATTTTAGAAAAGGTCAAGAATTTCCTGATTAAACTAGTCAAGGATGAAGATTTTCGCACTCAATTAATGAGTGATAAAATCGAAGATATCAAAAAGGCTATGGCAGATGGGGGCTATAACTTTTCTCAAGCAGAATTTGAAACAGCCGCCATCAAAATATTGGAATTAAAAGAATCAGGCGAATTTGAAGACCTCAGCGAAGAGGAGTTAGTGGGAGCTTTTGGTGGTTTAACAACTATCTCTAAATTCAAAGGTCTTCAGCCAATGTATGGGGTTATTTATTGGCCTCCTGAAGAGTATCCAAAGCCACACCCAAAACCGTGGCCGCAACCACAACCCTTATATGGCATAGTCATTAATCCACTTGATCCGCCCGTACAGGCTTTATACGGAGTTGTTGCGCCAGAAGAACTACAATGATCAGATTCAACTAATTCATAATTCATAATTACCTGTTGGTGTCTAAATCACCAACAGGTGAAAACAGAAATTTTTCCCAATTCGTGGAAAGTTATGTCAATACGGTTCGGTTAAGCGCCGTAGTTGTTTTCTGGCTTTTAGCTTAAACCGATTGAAATCGGTTAAAAGCCTACCTAGTAAGCTTTTAGCTGAGTTTAGCTATGAGCAATCAATTTATTGCAGGGCGGGATTTTGGGCTTAACCGAACCGTATTGAAAGTTATGTTAATTATGGATTATAAATCATGAATCGAAAACTTTTTTTAGCAAATAAAACAATTGCCCTAGACATGACATTTTAGAAAAGGTCAAGAATTTCCTGATTAAACTAGTCAAAGATGAAGATTTTGGCACTCAATTAATGAGTGATAAAATCGAAGATATCAAAAAAAATATGGCAGATGGAGGCTATCACTTTTCTCAAGCAGAATGGGAAACAGTTGCCATCAAAATATTGGCATTAAAAGAATCAGGCGAATTTGAAGACCTCAGCGAAGAGGGATTTATTTAAGTAATCAGATGGAGAGTGAACTATGACATACCACCGTAAAAGCTACGCCGTTTGGGAAATTACTTTAAAATGCAACCTAGCCTGCAGTCACTGTGGTTCCCGCGCCGGACAGGAACGCACCAAAGAACTTTCCACAGAAGAAGCTTTGGATCTGGTAAGACAAATGGCAGAAGTGGGGATTAAAGAAGTTACCTTGATTGGTGGTGAAGCATTTTTGCGTCCAGACTGGCTAGAAATTGCCCAAGCGATTACTCAAGCGGGGATGCTTTGTGGTATGACAACTGGCGGCTATGGTATTTCCTTAGAAACTGCACAAAAAATGAAAGCAGCGGGAATTCGTACTGTCTCCGTTTCTATTGATGGTTTGGAGGAAACCCATGATCGGTTGCGGGGAAAAAAAGGTTCTTGGAAGTATGCGTTTAAAACCATGAGCCATCTGAGAGAAGTAGGTATTACTTTTGGTTGTAACACGCAAATTAACCGCCTCTCAGCGCCAGAGTTTCCTTCCATCTATGAATGCATTCGTGATGCTGGGGCCCGTGCTTGGCAAATTCAGATGACGGTACCAATGGGGAATGCAGCAGATAACGCAGACATTCTGCTCCAACCCTATGAACTGCTAGATATTTACCCGATGCTGGCTCGTGTTGTTCGCCGCGCCTACCGCGAAGGTGTCCAAGTCCAGGCGGGAAATAATATTGGTTACTACGGCCCTTATGAAAGGCTGTTGCGGGGACGAGGTAACGAGCATGAATTCTCATTTTGGCAAGGTTGCGGTGCTGGTCTTTCTACTTTGGGAATTGAAGCTGACGGCGCAATTAAAGGTTGTCCCTCATTACCGACTACGGCTTACACAGGTGGGAATATTCGCGATCGCTCTTTGCATGACATCATTGAAAATGCCCCAGAGTTGCGCTTGAATTTAGGCGCAGGAACAGCAGAAGGTACAAATCACTTGTGGGGCTTTTGTAAAACTTGCGAATTCGCCGAAATTTGCCGTGGGGGTTGCAGTTGGACTGCCCATGTTTTCTTTGATAAAAGAGGGAATAATCCTTACTGTCATTATCGCTCTCTTGTCCAAGCTGAACGTGGTTTGAGAGAACGTGTTGTTCCTAAAATCAAAGCACAAGGATTACCTTTTGACAATGGTGAGTTTGAGTTAATTGTTGAGCCTATAGATATACCTTTGCCAGAAAATGACCCATTACGCTTCAGTGCTGATAGCATTCAATGGTCGCAAAATTGGCAGGAAGAAGCAGAAAATTCTTACATCTTAGAGAGGTAATAAATGATGACAGAAAATTCAGCAAATGCCACAATTAAAACTGAAACAACAGGCTTAGAGTTATCGCCAGATGCATCAGAGAATATTGCTGTACTTCCGCGTTCAGCTTGGAAGAGTCAACTGACTTATTTAAAAGTCCTGTTAAAAGCAAAGCAAAGCCTGGATAAAAGCGAAACGCTCAATAGTGATAATTCTTAATTCATATTCCTTTCCCGGTCTAAGAGGCTGTTGGAAAAGTCCGCTTTCATGTGCCCTGGGGATGAGAAATCGCGGTTGATCTTGCACGCAAACAAAACCTACCGACCCAGGTGAGAAAAACCTTAATTTTGCGTTATACCAGGTTCGTGGAATTTGGAGGTCTTATGACTACACAAGCTACAGATTACCATGTAAATACTGCTGAAATGTTGCAAATAGCTGCCCAATATCAACGAGCTAGTCGCCTAGGGGAAGCTGAAAAATTATATCGTCAAATTCTGGAAACACAGCCAGACAACCCCGAAGCTTTATATAGAATGGGTACATTAGCGCAACAACAGGGACAAAGCAAAACTGCCGAAGAGTTTTTCAGTGCTGCTACCCAAATTCAGCCTGATTCTGCAACAATATGGTTTAGTTTGGGTAATTTACGTTTAGGACAAGGGCAATACGGGGAAGCTGCGATCGCTTATTGTCAAGCTCTAGCCCTGAAACCAAACTCCCTAGCAATTTACAACAATTTGGGTTATGCTCTGCAACAACAAGGATTATTTGCCCAAGCAATTAACTATTATCAAAAAGCTCTAGATTTAAAGCCTAATTTTGTGGAAGCAGAGGCGAATTTAGGCAATACACTACATGCTCAAGGACAGCTATCTCCTACAGAGCAATTGCATTATGCACAATTAAATTCTCAGCTAGGTCTTGCCAGAAAAAAAGCTGGTGATTTGGCAACATCTCTAGCTTATTACAAACAAGCAATTATTTTACAACCCGATTTTGTAGAAGCTCATTATCAGTTGGGGGTAGTGCTGCAAGCAAAAGGCGAATTAGAAGAGGCGATCGCCTGTTATCAAAAAGCCTTAGAACTCAATGTCAACTATGGAGAAGTTTACCTCAAGTTAGGTAAAATTTATCAACAAAAAAATCAATTAGCAGCAGCAGTTTCTGCCTATCGCCAAGGATTAAAGCTGATTAATCCTCACTATGCTCAAGCCATAGAAGTTCCTGAAGATGCAGAAATTTCTCAGCCGGTACCAATCACACCAGAAATTTCTCAAACTGAGGTAATTGTAGGGAAATATAATTTTCCTAGCATTCCTAAAGTAGTTGATAACCTAGGCGATCGCCCTTTTTGGAGTGTAGTCATAACTGTATATAATCGCATCGATTATCTACTTGAATGCCTTACCAGCGTCTTAGTACAATGGCAAGGAAAAGAGCAGATGGAAATCATCGTTATAGACGATTCCAGTAAAACGCCAATTTTTGAAATAGTCAATAGTATTGGCCAAGGCATAATCAGCTACTACCGCAATCCGCAAAATCTCGGTTTACCAGAAAATTGGAATGCAGGAATTGCTCTAACTCGTGGTCACTGGGTGCATTTACTTCACGACGATGATTATATCCTCCCTGGTTTTTATTCTCGGTTACAAGCAAGTCTAGAGGGGTGTGCAGATTCGATTGGCGCAGCTTTTACAGGTTATCAAAACATCAACGACAAAGGGGAAGTATTTTTTTGTCAACAAGTATATGGAGAACAGCGAGGAATAGCTGAAAATTGGCTACAACGTATTGGAGTTGCTAACTCCTTGAATATGCCTGCGGTAGTAATTCGCAGAGAAGCTCATGAACGATTGGGAGTATATCATTCTGAGTTGACATATACAAGTGATTGGGAACTTTATAAACGCATTGCTGTTAGTTACGATTGGTGGTATGAGCCAGAAATTTTGGCTAATTACCGCGAACATGGCAACAATATGACGAGCGAACTTTTATTATCTGGAAAGCAGATGATATCAATTCGCCGCGCAATTGAAATTTCCGACAGTTATTTCCCAACTCAACAGGGTGCTGAAATTACAGCAAAATCCCGCATTCATTATTTTAATTATTGTTTACAAATGGTCAAATCCCCTATTTTAGCAGGAAATTTAGCTGGGGCTTTGGTCATGTTGGAAGAAGCTTTGAAAATGGATCACAGCCCTGAAGCAGTGGCGAAATTATTTAATTGGTTAACATGGGAAGAAGCGACTCCTTTGCGTGATGAAATTGCTTCAAGGCTCATCTCCATGACTTTATGAAAGATTGTTTGACCAAAAGCTGAAATATTCTATTTTTGCACTAAAAAAATATGTCAATTAATCAGGTCGAGCATCCTAATATTACCTGGGAAAAACAAATCGCATCTTATCACCAAGCCTTAAAACTCAATCCCTATAATTGGGATATCTACACTCGCTTAGGTCAGATTTACCAACTTCAAAACCAGACCACAGAGGCGATTTCTGTGTATCGTCAGGGGTTGACGTTACTCAATCCCCATTACGCCAAAGCCGTAGCTGCTTACGAAGATTCTGGAATCAACCAAGAAATATTAGTTACTCCACCCATATCCCAAACTCAGGTGACTGTTGGCGCCTATGAGTTTCCACGGATTCCACCTGTAACAGACCCTGACAAACCTCGACCGTTTTGGACTGTGGTGATTCCGGTATATAACCGCACCGATTATATCCTCGAATGTCTAGCTAGCGTCTTGGTACAATGGACTGGGGCTGAGGATATGGAAATTCTGGTAATGGATAATGCCAGTACAGCACCTTTATTTGATCTAGTACACAGTATTGGTGGAGGAATAGTACGCTACTACAGACATCCGCAAAATATTGGAGTACTCCCAAATCACAATGCAGGTATTTGTCTCAGTCGCGGTCAGTGGATTCATATCCTACATGATGATGATTGTGTCCTTGAGGGCTTTTATGCCAATCTTCAGAAAAGTCTTCAAGGGTGTCCAGATTCCGTAGGAGCTGCTTTCGCAAATTTTGAATATTTCAATGAAAAAGGGGTATTAGTTGAAAAAGGGGAAGTGAGTTATTGGTTTGGAGACCATAAAGGTATCCCTCACAATTTTTTGCAGCAAATTGGTGTCACGTGTCCGTTCCAGGTACCTGCGGTTGTTATTCGTCGCCTCACTCATGAACAATTAGGAGGTTATTATCCGGAGTTAATTTGCGCTCCTGAATGGGAATTGTATAAACGCATTGCTGTTTTTTATGATTGGTGGTACGAACCAGAAAGTTTGGCTCGTTACCGTATACATTCTCACAGAATGACATCTAATGATTTATCATCTGGAATTCTGGCTTTGTCCATTCGCCAAGGGCTAGAGATTTCCGAGAGCTATATCCCTGCTGATCTTTATTCTCAGGTTCTCGCAGATGCTCGTATATATAACTTTAATTATTGTCTGAAACATGCCGCAATACCTCTCAAAACTGGTAATCTTGCTGGAGCTTTGCGGATGATTCAAGAAATTCTCAAAATCGATAGCTCTCCTGAATCTGTAGCCAAGTTATTTGTGTGGTTAACTCAAGAGGAAGTAGCTCCCCTCCGAGATGAGATTATTTCAAAGTTGTTTTCCCTCTCTGAAATTACAACCAATAAAAAATTAGTCAAAGCAGATTAAAATTAAAGGAGTACTCATGTCAAATTCATTCTGGCAAGGTCGTAACGTTTTAGTTACAGGATGTACAGGTATGTTAGGAAGCTGGATGACTCAAGAACTCTTAAACAGAGGAGCAAAAGTTGTCGGCTTAGTTCGAGATTGGGTGCCTCAGTCTAGACTATTTACAGAAGGATTATCTCAGAAAATCACAACCGTTTACGGACGGATAGAAGATTTAGAAGTATTGAAACGAGCAATTAATGAATATGAAATTGATACCGTATTTCATTTGGCTGCTCAAACTATAGTTAATTGGGCTAATCGTGAACCTTTAGCAACATTTGAAACCAATATCAAAGGAACCTGGAACTTACTGGAAGCTTGTAGTCAGATAGGAGGAGTAAATCGGATCATAGTCGCATCTAGCGATAAAGCTTATGGAAACCAAGAGATATTACCCTACTCTGAAACAGCACCACTTCAGGGAGCGCATCCCTACGATGTTTCCAAAAGTTGTGCGGATCTAATATGTCGTACTTACTATGTGAGCTACGGCTTACCAGTATGCGTGACTCGTTGTGGAAATCTCTATGGTGGTGGAGATTTAAACTTTAACAACATTGTGCCAGATACCATACGCTTGGCTTTGCAGGAAAAACCTGTTTTAATTCGCAGCGATGGCACCAATATTCGTGATTATTTTTACGTCAAAGACGGGGTTCATGCTTACTTACATCTTGCCGAACAAATGCATCGAAGTGAGATAGTTGGAGAAGCGTTTAATTTTAGCAATGAATTACAAATTTCAGTTTTGGAATTGGTAAATAAAATTTTAGCATTGATCAACAAGAGTTATCTTACACCTGTGATTTTAAATCAATCTCATAACGAAATAAAACATCAATATCTTTCGACACAAAAAGCTCAAAATCTTCTTGATTGGAAACCAATATATACCCTTGAACAGGGACTAATTGAAACCATTGAATGGTATCAAAGCTTTATTGATTATAAGCTGGAACTTGCGAAAAATTTCTAAATTAGTTTGCGGCGTTCAATAATTGTCAAATTTGCAAACTTTTCTGTAACAACTATATTATGCAAGATTCATCATTGGTAAAAACTCAAAATCACGATTTTGTAAATACATCACAATTGTTTTATAAAAACCCAAATCAAGGCGAATGTCTATTTTGTAGGACAAAATTACTTCACACATTCGTAGATTTGGGAATGTCTCCTCCCTGCGAAAGCTATCGCAAACCAGAACAGCACAATGAGATGGAAGCATTTTATCCACTCCATGCTTATGTCTGTGAAAAATGCCATTTAGTGCAACTGCAAGAGTATATTAATCCTGAAAATATCTTTAGCGAATACGCCTATTTTTCCTCCTACTCTGATAGCTGGTTAAAACATGCCAATAACTACGTTGATTTGGTAATAGGACGCTTTCAATTAAACCAAGATAGTCAGGTAATAGAAATTGCCAGTAATGATGGGTATTTGTTACAATATTTTGTAGAAATAGGCATCCCAGTATTGGGAATAGAACCTGCTGTTAATGTCGCTAAAGTAGCGATTAAAAAGGGGATTCCCACAGTTGTCAAGTTCTTTGGACAGGATACAGCACGGGAACTCGTTAGTCAGGGAAAACGAGCAGATTTATTATTGGGTAACAACGTCCTGGCTCATACGCCGTATCTCAATGATTTTGTCGCTGGGATGAAAATTATCCTCAAACCACATGGGGTAATTACTATGGAATTTCCCCATTTGATGCGATTAATGGCAGAAAATCAGTTTGATACTATTTACCATGAACACTTTTCTTATTTTTCTTTTATTACAGTAGACAAAGTTTTTAACACCCACCGTTTAACTATCTTTGATGTCGAAGAATTACCCACTCATGGTGGTTCTTTGAGAATTTATGCTCGTCATACTGAAAATTATTCCCAGCCAGTGAGTGAAAAAGTATTAGAACTGAAAGCTAGAGAAGAATCGGCTGGTTTTACAAACTTAGAAACATATTTTTCCTTTGGCGAACAAGTCAAAGAAACCAAACTTAAATTGCTTGATTTCTTAATTAAAGCTAAACGCGAAAGAAAATCCATTGTGGGTTACGGTGCGCCTGGTAAGGGAAATACTCTGTTAAATTACTGCGGTATCCGCACAGATTTTATTGATTATACAGTAGACCGTAATCCTTACAAACAAGGTCAATTTTTACCTGGGACTCACATTCCCATTTTTCATCCAGACAAAATTCAAGAAACTAAACCTGATTATGTGTTAATTTTGCCTTGGAATTTGCAGGACGAAATTATCACACAAATAGCCTATATTCGAGATTGGGGCGGTCAATTTGTTGTGCCAATTCCCGAAGTCAAGCTTTACTCTTAAATATTGTGTAAATTGTGTCAATTTTTTCATAAATTATTAACAATGTAGAGGTTAAAAATGAAAGTTGTTTTATTCTGTGGTGGTTTAGGAACCAGAATGAGGGAATATTCAGAGACTATCCCTAAGCCAATGATTAATATTGGTTATCGACCGATATTATGGCAGGTTATGAAATACTATGCTCACTATGGGCACAAAGATTTTATCTTGTGTTTGGGTTACAAGGCTGATTTAATTAAAAGCTATTTCTTAAATTATAATGAATGGCTATCCAATAATTTTACTTTGTCAAATGGCAGCGATATAAAATTATTTAATCGGGATATCCAAGATTGGAATATTACCTTTGTGGATACGGGGTTAACTGCAAATATTGGACAAAGATTTAAAGCAGTAGAAGAGTATCTCAAAGGAGAAGAAGTCTTTTTGGCTAACTACAGTGATGGACTGACAGACTTGCATCTACCTACTTATATTCAGGAATTTTATAAACGTGATAAAATAGGTAGCTTTTTGTGTGTTAGACCAAGCCAAACTTTTCATTTAGTCGATATCGATGAAAATGGTTTAGTTGAAGATATTAAGGATGTCAAACAAAGAGAGATTTGGATTAATGGAGGATATTTTCTCTTTAAAAAAGATATCTTTGAATATATTAATTATGGTGAAGAACTTGTTCTGGAGCCTTTTCAAAGACTAATTGCGATCAAAGAACTTATAGCTTACAAATATAAGGGCTTTTTTGGTGTTATGGATACGTTTAAAGAAAAGCAACAGTTGGATGATATGTATGCTCAAGGTGAAAGACCTTGGGAAGTATGGAGAGATAAAACACTAGAGGTAATTTCTAGATGATGCAACTTAGCTTGAGCAAAACCGATGAATCTGAGTATAAAATTCTCTGTCTGGGTGCCCATTGTGATGATATCGAGATTGGTTGTGGTGGCACAATTTTAAAGCTGATAGAAAATTATCAGAATATCATCATATATTGGGTTGTCTTTAGTTCCAATGAACAAAGAGCAGAGGAAGCAACTACAAGCGCCAATGTATTCTTAAAAGAAATACAGTCCAAAAAAGTTATCATTAAAAATTTCCGAGATGGCTTTTTACCTTTTCATGGAATCGAGGTGAAAGAATGCTTTGAGCAGTTGAAGCAGGAATTTTCACCAGATATCATTTTTACGCATTATCGAGATGATCGCCACCAAGATCATCGTTTAATTTCTGATTTTACTTGGAACACTTTTAGAAATCATTTAATCCTGGAATATGAGATTCCCAAGTATGACGGCGATTTGGGTATTCCCAATTTCTTTGTCCATCTAGATGAAGCCTTAACCCGCCGGAAAATTCAATACATTATGGATGCTTTTAAAACACAGCAAAATAAACAATGGTTTACGGAAGAAACTTTTCGGTCAATTCTGAGAATTCGCTCTATCGAGTCAAATTCACCGAACAATTATGCAGAAGCATTTTACTGTCGAAAAGTCATTTTATCATAAATTTATAAAATTTGGGAATAGGTTGAGTAACTATGAAACTGCTGGCTAATCAGATTGCAGTCATCACTGGAGCTAATAGCGGTATTGGCAAAGCTATCGCCTTGGAACTAGCAGCACAAGGTGCTACACTCTGTTTGGTAGGGCGTCGTCTAGAAACCCTCAACGCGATCACCCAAAATGTTCGCGAAAGTTCACCTAAATCCAAAAGCTATCAAATTGATCTGACTCAGGACGAAGACATTCAAAAACTAATAGTCTCAATCCAAAAAGATTTTGAACAAGTTGATATCCTGATTCACAACGCTGCTATTTTCGCAATGGGTACGATTGAGAATACCCCCGTTGCAGAATTTGACCAACAGTACCGCACTAATGTTCGCGCTCCTTATCTCCTGACTCAAGGTTTGTTACCCATACTCAAAACCTCCCAGGGTCAAATCGTGTTTATCAACTCAAGTGTAGGCTTAAATGCGAAAGCCGGTGTGGGACATTACGCCGCAACCAAACACGCGCTCAAAGCCATCGCAGACAGTCTCAGAGCAGAAGTGAATGGCGACCAGGTACGTGTTATTAGTATATTTCCTGGGCGGACTGCAACTCCTCTCCAAGCCAGCATCCACGAAATTGAGGGTAAACTCTATCACCCTGAGAACCTTATGCAACCAGAAGATTTGGCAAGTGTTGTCATTAACGCACTTAGTTTACCTCGAACTACTGAAGTTACTGATATCAACATCCGACCATTCTTGAAATCCTGATTTGCTCAAAATTCAAAATAGCTGAAAACCAGAAAAACATGAGCCTTAGTAGTATCACTATACCATCAAATCAAATTGCTGAGGAAATTTATCAACTTATTTTCCAGCTATATCCCATATGTCGCAGTATTACAGGTGATGGCTTTCGAGAAACCCTGAAAGTCATCAAACAGCATATTCCTTTATCAATTCATGAAGTGCCTACAGGTACTCAAATATTTGATTGGACAGTTCCGAAAGAATGGAATATTAAAGATGCCTATATTAAAAATTCACAAGGAGATAAAATAGTAGATTTTGCTAACTCGAATTTGCATGTTATTAGCTACAGTATTCCAGTTCACAAAAAGCTATCGTTGACAGAATTAAAACCACATCTTTTTACTATTACTGAATATCCTGATTGGATTCCTTACCGGACTTCATATTATAAAGAAACTTGGGGTTTTTGCCTAAGCCACAAACAATATTTAGAACTACAAGATGAAGAATATGAAGTATGTATAGATTCCTCCCTGGAACCAGGATATTTGACCTATGGTGAGTATTTTATCCCCGGAGAAAGGTCAGATGAAGTATTAATTTCTTGTCATGCATGTCATCCATCACTTTGCAATGACAATCTTTCAGGAATTGCGATCGCTACTTTTATTGCCAAATATTTAAGCCAAACTACACCAAGATACTCCTATAGATTTATCTGGATTCCCGCAACTATTGGCTCAATTACATGGTTATCTTTAAACGAAGCTAAAGTCACCAAGATTAAACATGGTTTGGTATTAACTTGTTTAGGTGATTCAGGAAAATTTACTTACAAAAAAAGCCGCAGAGGTAATGCAGAAATTGATGATATAGCTGCTTACGTCCTCAAAAACTCGGCTCAAGATTATGAAATTATAGACTTCTTTCCCTATGGCTATGATGAGCGACAATACTGCTCACCAGGGTTTAATTTAGCTGTGGGTTGCTTGATGCGATCGCCTCACGATTCCTTTCCTGAATATCACACATCAGCGGATGATTTAAACTTTGTTAAACCTGCATATCTTTCTCAATCATTTTTTAAATGTGTTTCTATATTAAATATACTGGAAAATAATAAACTCTACTTAAATCAAAGCCCAAAATGTGAGCCACAGTTGGGAAGACGAGGCCTATATCAAGCATACAGTGGAGTTCAAGATAGTAGGCTACATCAAATGGCAATATTGTGGGTTTTAAATTTGTCAGATGGTCATCATACACTGCTGGATATTGCCCAAAGGTCAGGGATGGCATTTGATATGATTAAAGATGCTGCTGACACATTATTCGCACATGATTTACTGACTTCGCTAGATTCGTAAATGCTCCGACGTGGTAATATTACTTAGTATCTTATTCAGATAGATGAGACTCTCCAATAAATTAGTCATGGAGATTTATATGCGCTTACTTGCCACTATTAGTGCAACTTTGTTGCTATCATTAGCTTTCAATGTACCAGTAATGTCTCAGTCTATCAGTCAGATAGCCGAATCACCAGCGAAAAGTAACTCAAATGTTAGACAATTAAAATTTAATCGCCGTTTATGGAATCAAAAAAACGTCTATAACTATCGATACACAATTAGTAATAGTTGCTTTTGTATTCCCGATGCTAGAGGTCCAGTAGTCATTGAAGTCCGGAATGGACAAACAGTTTCCGTCACTTCTGTAGCTACCGGTCAACCAGTTGATCCACAATTCTTTCAAACATACAATACAATTCCTAAGCTATTTGATGTAATTGAGGATGCTATTAAGCGTAGAGCATACAGCCTGAATGTGCGATACAATGCTAGATTTGGCTATCCCACTCAAATAGATATCGACTACAACAGTCAGATAGCTGATGAAGAAATATTTCTCACAATTGAGAATTTTCAGCTAATTAAATAGATAGGGCTCTTCCGTACTTAGCGTGCTGAATTTGTTAAAAAATAAGTTTGAAACCCTTGCCTGGCTCCGATAAAAGCCATTATTTTTTGTATTTGAGCTACTGTTACTAAAAATCAAATTATAAACGCCTATAAGCCTTGTTATTAAAGCAATTTAATCGACTTTCATTAATAATTAAGCACGCTATACACGCAAGAGCCAAATTTACCTGTTTGTAGCCAGGACTTTAACCCTGACTACAAACATTAATAAATTTAAATTACATGAATTCGATGAAGCCTATACAGACCTCACCCTATACCGTAATTATTTCCTTGGTGATGTGGTTTTTTGCGTTTACGTTTTAGCGCCACGCCAATTACACCACAACAGAAAAGTGAAGGTAGTAAAAGTGAAGGTTCGGATACTGAAACACTCACTTGATTCTGGTTAATTTCTGTGAGAGCTAAACGTGTTTTTTCAGTAAAATAACGTTTCACAGAGCCATCAAAAGAACCTTGAGCCGATTTTTGATTACCATCAAAATCTGTCTTAGTGAATAGGTTACTTAAGCTAACATTCCCATTTGTTTCAAATGAGAGGAAATCTTGATTGGCATTTTTTGTTAAATTACCCCCCAATGTAAAGTAATCTAAGATACTGTTATCAGCGGTATCTATTAAGGCAAAAGATACATCTCCCGTTGCATTTGCATTCTCTACTGTTGGATTATCTATTGATGTTTTTAGAGTCAAATCACCTGTAAAGTCAAAAGAAAAAAGTGTGTCTTTTTCTACATCAAATATCCCTTGAACAGTAGACTGGTTTTCCGCAATTCCTAAGTAATCTTTATTTGCACCTATAGCAACGCCGAAAGAAGAATTTGATGCTTTTCCTGAATTGTCGATAAAAGATGCGTTCGCATTAGCTAGAGTTGTTACATTATTGGTATCTTGAACACCAGAAGTAGAAGGGGTATTGATTATAGCTTCAGCAAAAGTGTCTACAGGACTTTGACTAAAGTTTTTAAACTCAAAATTACCTTCAGAAAAAGCAAAAGTAGCAGCTCGACCAGGTGAAGCTACTAAGACAGAACTAGCTACCAAAGATGTAGCAAATACTAAAAAATGCTTGGTAAATCCCATGTATTGCTTCATACAAAAGTCCAGTGATTTGTTTGTTTTCAACTTGACTAACTTGACTAACTAATTAAAAACCAGCACAAATTATGGCATGATTCCGGTTGAGAAAAATCTCAAGACATCACTACCTATTCAAACTCTGAGTTAAATGGGCTTCAAAGGATTTATGCAGGTTTTTACTTAAGTAAAAATATCATACTTTTGACGCCAATTACAAATTATATTTATTCCGTCAAATTACTCAGACTTTAAAAAACAACCCCAACCCATCTACTACTATACAGAGTCACGCTAAGGCTGGATGTATTGCTGTACGGTTATTCTGGCTGCATAAGAAGGCATGTCATAGTTAATTTTCTGTACAAATTATAAGATATTCTAATCAATTCAAAATCCATGATTATGCTTTTTTTCTGTAAAACAATTTGAAATTTTAAATTGATAATTTTATTTTTTTAGCCATAAAAACCGCCTTGAAAGACATAAAAAATACCAAAATAAAGAATTCAACATCTAAAATTACGTCAAAAGGAAGATGTATATTTTATACTCTTTCATTTTGGCGATTTCTAGAAACAGTCTAATTTTAATTTTCTAATGTTTTCTCTCGCTGACTTTGCAACCAGCGTTGCTTGTTTTTTATTTATTGAAAGCGACGGGAAACTCCATCCCCTTGTGGGTGGTTGAGGTTGTTCTCCCCATCGCTTGGGACATTGGGTATAGAGCATTGGTAAATTCTTCCTCATGTCCATTCCCAAAAACTCTATCCACAAGGGGATGGAGTTTTTTATTAGGACTAGCCCTTTCAAGGTGCAAGGGATCTTCCGTACTTAGCGTGCTAAATTTATTAAATAATCAGCTTGAACCCCTTACTGAGATACGGTAATAGCCATTATTTCCTGTATTTTTGTTCATATTGCTGAAAATTAAATTATGAACGCCTGTAAGTCTTACTTTTAAAGCAAATTTATAGACTTTAACTAATAATTAAGCACGCTAAGTACGCAAGAACCATATTTTTCGGCAAACTCTTTACGAACCACTCCTAAATCGGCGGTCGCAAAGCCTTTTTTGGCGAGGTCGGCGGAGGTAATCAGAATATTACCGCCAGCTTTTTTTAGTTTAGTTAAATTCGGTTGCCAAAGGTAACTACCATCAATATCTCCCCGTTGCCATGCTGCTACAATGTCAGGGGGTTGCAAATCTAAAATGGTGACTTCTTTCGGGTCGATATTCTCGGTTTTCAGGACGGCTTGTAGGGAAAAATGAGCGGTGGAACCAAAGGGTGTGGCAATTTTTTTCCCCTTGATATCAGCGATCGCCTTCCCATTTTTCACAATCAGCGCCTCGGCAGAGCCTATCAAATCGTGAATGAAGTAAACATGATAAGCTAGTCCGCGAGCAATCCCAACGCTAGCTGGCACAGAACCGACCAGACCAAAATCAATTCCATTGGCGGCGATCGCTGTATTCACATCCCGACCAGAATCAAAGCTGAGATATTCTACTTTGGAGTTGGGAAATGCTTTTTGAGCTAATCCTAAAGCCTTTGCTAGCAATTCTGCATTAGGTACGACTTGATAACCAATCCGAATCTTTTCGGGTACAGCAGCAGCGCTTGTGGGGCGTTCTGTTGGTGTAGAGTCGGAAGAACTCCCAGATTTATTGCCACTGCAACTAGCGACAATCAGCGGTAAACTTAATCCCATCAAGCCAAACAGTACATCTCTTCGTTTCACTGACATAGTAATTTCATCCTTTTTTCTCTTAGTTGTCATAACCAATCCAGGGGAGTTGAACTTTCTCAATCCAACGAATACCCGCATCAATCAACATGGCGATCGCACCCATAATGATGATTCCCACAAATATCACATCACTTCTGAGGAATTTACTGGCATCTAACACCATCCAACCAATGCCAGAAATCGCTGCTACTATCTCTGCAGCTACCAATGTTGTATAAGCAAAGCCTACGGCTGTTCTCAGTCCGGTAAACAACTCTGGTAAGCAGGAGGGAAAAATTACATAGACAAAAACCTGCCAAGGTTTCGCCCCTAAAGACAGGGCGCAATTAATGCGATCGCGCGGTACTCGCTGTACTCCCGACACCGCTGCAATATAGAGTGGTGCAAAAGCCGCTAAAAATAGCAGCGCGATTTTCGAGGAATCCTCAATTCCCAGCCAAATCACTAACAGCGTATAGTAAGCTAAAGGCGGCAGAGGTCGGTAAAATTCCACCAGTGGGTCAATAGCGGCACGAATGTATTTAGAAAATCCCGATAACATACCTATTGGTATTGCTGTCACCACTGCTAACAGCAGTGCAACAAACAATCGGTACATACTTTGATAAATATGAAAAATTAGAGAATTCCCCTTATACCCATCTCGCAAAATTTCTAAAAAAGCTGTTAACACTGATGTTGGAGATGGCAAAAATAACGGTTGAACCCAATTAAAATAAGTACTAATACTCCATAAAATCAGCACAAATAAAATCGATGACAAAGAAATAATCTGCTCTATTTTTAGCAGGTGAAATAGCTGGTAAAAAATACTTGGCTTGGACTGTTCATTATTTCCTGTCGAACCTTTATTAGGCTGTTTTAATCGGAAATTCATCGTTCGTAGATTAGTTGTAATTGGGGGTTATCTAACTATTCATAACATACAATATACAAAATCTTTTTCAAGTCTACCGGTATACCGTATTTTATGATTTCATAAGAGTCAAGGTTCAAATGTCAAATTTAAAATTTCCCGGAGCAAGGGTTAAAGGTCAACATTTGGGGATAAAATTGGATGGACGAAGCACCGCTCTATATTTTCCCACCAGAGAAAATATGGGAATGATAAAACTCTTGTGGGGTGGGGCATCTTACCCGCCCTTGTGTACCTCACTCACATGAAATATGCTGTATGAAATATATCGATATTTCTCCCCTAATTTCTGAACAAATCGCCGTATTCCCCGGAGACTGTAGTTTTAAACGCGAAATTTCTCTGGATTTTGTCAAAGGCGATAATTTAGTATTATCTTCAATTAGCTCTACAGTACATCTTGGTTCTCACACAGATGCTCCCAGCCATTACCATCCACAGGGCAAAAGTATTGCTGAAGTTTCCCTTGATTATTATCTCGGTCTTTGTCAAGTAATTAATATTAGTAAACAACCAGGAACGAGGATTTATCCAGAAGATATTAAAAACGTCACTATTCAAGCTGAACGAATATTATTTAAAACCGGCTCCTTCCCCAATCCTGAACAATGGAATTCTGACTTCAATTCTCTCTCACCAGAATTAATAAATTATTTAGCACAGCAGAATGTGATTTTGGTCGGCATTGATACACCTTCGATAGATCCTGAAGAATCTCAAGCACTTGAATCTCATGGGGCTGTTTATCAAAACAAAATGGCGATTTTAGAAGGTGTGGTTTTAGATAATGTTGATCCTGGGTTATACACACTCATTGCTCTACCTTTAAAAATTAAAGATGCTGATGCAACTCCTGTTAGAGCAATTTTGATTTGTACAGAAGAAACCAGTTTGTAGTAGCACTTTAGTGCTAAAGCGCTACTACAAATAATAACGCGGATAAGGCTTGTTCAAAAATACTCCTAATGTGCTATTTGCAGTTGTTAATTGCATCGGTGAAGGTGCCATCCCACAAAGGTGCTACATTCACTCTAGATGGAATCACGCCAGCCTTAGCAAAAGTATCAGCTACATTTTGCTGAGAAGCGATCGCCTCTTTAGAGATGGGGAAAACTTGGGAACGGCGCTGTTTTAGCCCGGCGTTGGCTTCGTCTAGTACCAGCTTTTTATCTACTCCAATCGCTTCTGCATATTTAGCGGATCAAGTGTCCAAATTCCTGGGAGTAGCTTCGCGCCAATTTTGGGCTTTCTTGATTCGACAAATAAAATCTGCGTTAGCGAAGCTCACCGAAGGTATCGCAGCTCTTTTATTTGGATCAGCAACAGCTGTAGGCGCTCCGTAAATCAAAAAGTTACCGCTGAGGATATTTCTCCCTGACTTGAGTTCTCTAGCCCCGTCTTTCTTCGCTTGTTGAATTGCATAACCATAGGTAGCCCAACCATCCAAATCCCCTCTTCTAAAGGCGGAAAGTCCATCAGGAATACTCAAGGCGATCGCATTCACATCTTTAAACGACAATCCAACTTCTTCCAACATCTTAATTAGGAAGTAGTGGGCTGTAGTCGCTTTGACATAGCCAATTTTTTTACCTCTAAGATCAGCAACTGTCTTCGCTGTAGAGTTTTTGGGGACTAGTAAGGTTTGACCAATAGTCGGACCCCTGGTGGAAGCAATCAGCCTCAATGCTGCATTAGATTGAATCCCGAAAATTGGCGGAATCTCACTACCAGAAGCAAGATCAATCGCATTCCCATTGATAGCCTGTGTCATCAGGTTTGGCTCTTCCGTACTTAGCGTGCTAAATTTATTAAATAATCAGCTTGAAACCCTTACTGAGATACGGTAATAGCCATTATTTCCTGTATTTTTGGTCATATTGCTGAAAATTAAATTATGAACGCCTGTAAGTCTTACTTTTAAAGCAAATTTATAGACTTTAACTAATAATTAAGCACGCTAAGTACGCAAGAACCGAATCTGGTGGTACGGCGATCGCGCTTCCTTTACCACTATTTGCAGTTCGTCGCGAACCAACAACGTAAACCAGTTGAGAGCCAGCAGCTTGGGCAAATATTGGCGGAGTTTCTCCCACAGAACCCAAATCGACTCTGCCAACATTCATGGCTTCCATCAGTTGGGGTCCTTGGGCAAATTGTGCCCACTCCACTTTAATTCCCAAGGGTGTCAGACGTTTTTCTAAAACTCCTGTAACCTTGACTAAATCGCCTGATTGTTGAAATCCGATGCGGATGACGTTAGTTTTAATTCCAGGTGTTTTGTTGTTTGATGTTTGAGCTAATTTGACGACTGAAGCATTGGGGATTGTTTTATATAATGCTTGAGATGTTGTGGTCTCCAATGCTGGAACTACTTCGGTGTTGAATACCGAAGATAATGTGGTATCCAACACTTTAGATATTTTGGCTTCGGATACTTTACCTACAGGAAATTGAGTCGCTACTTTTTGGTTTTCTGCTATGCAACTAACTAGTCCTAAAGCTAATAAACCTGGTACTAAGAGCAATGAAAAGCGACGAAATATTCTGCCAGATTGAGGTTTGACCATATCGATGTTCTCTCCGGAAAGTTTTAGGGTTTAGAAAGACAGAATTAACTGCCCAAAAATGCCTGACTTTTAGTCAGAGCAAACAAAATTCATTCGAAATTTTAGACAAGAGTCAGGTGAGCAATGCCAACTCAATTTCAGTAGCCCTTGCTAAATCAAAACAGAAATATTGCAGCATCAAACATGCTGGGAGAACACCCGCAGGCATTGTATCGGTAGTGAGACTCAAAGCAGTTTTTTGACATCAGGGTAAATTTCTGTGTCTACAAACTATGCTTTAAGAAAGTGATAAATCCACTGTTAGCCGTTAACTCCGGTAACTCGATAAACTTACCGTAGTTACTACGTTATACTAATGTTAATTCAAAATCAAGTCTTTTTGTTACAAAGATGTATTCGATACCGGATAGGGATCAATTTGTCGATTGAAATTTGCTCAACCTCTTGTAGGGTAGGCCGGACAGCCCGCCCTTTAGGACTGACAAATCAAAAAATCTCTAATTTATCTTGTGGGCCTATAAAAGCGGGCGTAGGGGCGCAAGGCCTTGCGCCCCTAGGGCGTGTTTTCAAACTATTTGTTTAGCTGCATAAATTTTTAGATACCCCTAAATCCACACGATATGATACCAGCTGTAGGGGCACGGCATTGCCGTGCCCCCACTCGCTCCTACATGTATCAGCGTTTTGATGGTATTGTATAAGACTTTGAAAACACGCCCTAGTCTTGACTAAGGGAAAGGGAGTGGAGGGGATTCAACCCAATAAAGAAGCACCCCAGCCAATGATAGCCCCACCTAAAACCAACCATGCAGCATTAATGCGGAAACGAATAGCTAAAACTGCAGAGATAATTGCGATCGCCAAACCAAAGAAATCTACAAACGGCAATTTTGCTAAACTTAAAGTGGCTACTCCTACTTGGAAGGTGACAACAACCATCAGCGCCACAGCACTCACATTGATGGAATCAAGAAATGCACTCGTCCATTTTGAGGCGCGTAACTTAGGTACAAGGGGATTAAGTGCAGCGGTAAACACAAAAGACGGGAGGAAAATACCCAGTGTAGACACAATTGCACCCGGCACCCCAGCCAGGACATAACCGATAAAAGTAGCAGTAGAAAGCACCGGTCCGGGGGTAAACTGACCAATAGCGATCGCATCTAGTAATTGCTGTTGTGTCAACCAGCCGTACTCTCCAACTAATTCTCCTTGAATAAAGGCTATCAGTACAAAGCCGCCACCAAATAATACACTACCAATCTTGAGGAAAAACCAACCCAACTGCCATAAAGGTACATTGGCTGCAGTTGCTACCGTTGCACTAGCAGCTGTAGCCTTCAAAGTTGCACCTGTAGTTAAACTAGCAATCACAAAGTTTGTCTGTTGTGCTGGTGGGTTCCCTTTATCACCAGTACGCAACCAAATCATCCCCAGTAATCCCCCAATTAATAGGGAAACTACTTCATTCAGTTTTAAAAGTCCTGACAACACCACAACAACCAAGGTAATTATTAGCAATTGGCGCGTCTTAACCGCCTTTTTCGCCAAACCCCACAGAGCATTGATGACTATGGCTAACACCACCGGTTTAATGCCGTAGAGTATAGGTGCAACTTGGGGCAATGTGCCATAGTTAACATAAAACCAAGCAAATCCACCTGTAATTAACACCGCTGGTAAGATGAAACTTACACCTGCAACAATTAACCCCAACCATCCTGCATAGACATATCCTACATGGATAGCCATTTCTGTGGAATTCGGCCCTGGAATTAGATTAGTTGCTCCCAGCAAATCCAAAAAATGCTCTCTTGTCAGCCACTGACGCCGCTTAACCACCTCATCTTCAATCATAGCGATATGGGCTACCGGTCCGCCGAAGCCGATGATACCCAGTTTGAGAAAAAGTTTGGCGAGTTCGCCCAAACGACTAAGTGCTGAGTTACTCATTGTTTATAGTGATAGCGCTTTTGCGTTAACGCCCGCGACTGGGGAATGGGGAAGAATGAGTGTAATAATAGGTAATATCGATTATTTGATTTCCAGCAACAAGGTTAGTATCCTACATTTCTAGAAAACAAAGCTTGTTTTTACAGTAGCAAATAGCCTAAAAGTCAATTGGTACTGCATTTATTGAGCAACTCCAAAGTTCTTATACTCCCTAATATACTTAAACGGAAAAGGGATTACGGTACTTTGCCCCGTGCGGACAAAATCTACATCCATAGTTGGAAGGAGTTGTCTAAATATAAGTTTCGAGTCATTCACGGTAGCAATTTTACGCAGATGACAGGCATCCTTCAAATAAAACTTTACACTGTCTCTTCGCCGTCCCACAAAGTAATAAGCCGCTGTTTCAGTTTCACCGAAATATCTTATATTCAGTGAAGCATCGAATAAATCTGGTTCTTGGGTACTTAGCGTGCTAAAATGTTAAGATATTTTTTAATAATGTTTAATAAAATAAATTATGAAACGAATAATGACTCAACTCCTAAATTTGCCTGAAGTATTAGTAGAATCAAGCCTACAATAAAAATGTGGTAACGGGAACGCTAGAATTAATCAATTGGTTAAAAAAAGCTGAACCATATTATCAAAGAAGTGTGCAGACAATTAAACGGTGGTTTGGAGAAATAGTCTGATATTTTGAACGAAGGACTACCAGTGGAGTAGTAGAAGGAATAAATAATAAACTGAAGTTAATAAAGCGAAGTGGATTTGGATTTAGAAACTTTCGTAATTTTGAGATTAGAGCTTTACTTTCTTGGCATTATCCTATCAATTTAGCACGCTAAGTACGCAAGAGCAAAAAATCTTACCAAAAAAGGTAGATGTTGCTACGGCTATTTGTCCTACTGCTAAGTGAGGAGTGAGGAGTTTTGCGGCGATTTTCTCTGAATTATCTGGGGTGAAAAATTCTCAACTCTGATTTTTGCCAGAAGTCTCATCAAATTGAATCTGCCATTAACAATGTGTAACTTTGTAGGAGGTGCGCGATGCCAATAGAATTGATTGGGATGATTGGAACTAGAGCGTTATCAGAGTTGGATAGCCCAACTATCTCTATCACTGGTGGTTCCATAGATCAAGCCTATGTTCGCAAGTTTGCTCAAGCCCATGAAGATGGGGGCTTTGATCGGGTGCTGGTGGGTTATGGCTCAACCGGCCCAGATGGTTTAACTGTGGCATCCTTTGCGGCTGCGGCAACAGAAAAATTAAAATTCTTAATCGCGCACCGTCCTGGTTTTGTTGCTCCTACACTCTTCGCCCGTAAGACCCTTGTATCCAGTACGCATTAGCCATGCTAGGGTGTTGTTGTCTCAAGGTAAAGCAGCAGTATTCCAGAGATATCCATTCACTATTATTCTCAAGGAAAGTCTTCCTGTAGCAAAACTGGAACAACTTGGTATCAAGATGAACCCTGGTGTCAAAATACCTAGCGCTGTTGTCACCACAGGTAGGAGAATCGGTACAGGGAAATTCAAACCCATCAAAAATTCAAAATCCAACATTGTATGACCAACCAAAGCACTCTCCAACCACTACCAGAAGACCAATGGTTTATTGAGAGTCAAGAACTGCGTTCCTTTGTGGCGACAGTGCGGGAAATTAGCGCCAATACTGTTGAGAACCGCGCAGAAACTGTTTCCAGATTGGAACCCTATTTTCAAGAATTGCTGGCTCAACCGAGTTGGCTACCCACAGAATACGCCCAAATTAACCCAAAAAGTGGGATGGGTGGTGGTATCGGTCAGTGGTTGCTTTATCGCTCACAAGAACGTTCTCTGACAGTGTTCAGCTTGGTGATTCCTCCTGGTTCTGCAACTCCTGTCCATGATCATCTGGCTTGGGGTTTGATTGGTTTATACCAAGGTAATCAGCAAGAAACAGTTTATCGCCGTGTAGATCACGGGGATGCAGAAGAACACGCCGAATTAGAAATCGTGGAAGAGCGATCGCTCCAACCAGGTGATATTTACCGTCTTTTACCCCCAGATGGTGATATTCACGCCGTGAAAACAATATCTGATACGGCATCCGTATCTATTCATATACTAGGAAATGATACTGGGTGCATTTGGCGCCATCAGTTTATCCCAGAAACTCACAGCGTGAAATCGTTTCGTTCTGGTTATTCCAATGCTCCGTGTAAAGAAGAGGAAGAAAAAGAACATGTCAGTATTTAGTAGACCACAACCGCCCGTATTCCAGACAATTGAAGAAGAACGCCTACACCGCAAACAGCGCCTAGCTGCAGCCTTTCGGTTGTTTGGCCGATTTGGGTTTAGTGAAGGTATAGCTGGTCACATTACAGCTCGTGACCCAGAATTTACAGACCATTTTTGGGTAAATCCCTTGGGTGTATACTTCGGTCATATTCGCGTTTCTGACCTGCTGTTAGTCAACAAAGAAGGGGAAATTGTCAAAGGCGATCTCCCCGTTAATCAAGCAGCCTTCGCTATCCATTCCCAAATTCATGAAGCTCGACCTGATGTGATCGCGGCCGCTCACGCCCATTCAATTTATGGTAAAGCTTGGTCTAGTTTAGGTCGCCTCCTTGATCCCCTGACTCAAGATTCTTGTGCTTTTTACGAAGACCATAGCGTCTTTGATGACTACACAGGTGTTGTCTTAGATACCTCTGAAGGTAAAAGAATTGCGGAAAATTTGGCTAATAAAAAAGCTGTCATCCTGCGAAACCACGGCATTTTAACCGTAGGACACACAGTAGATGAAGCTGCTTATTGGTATATTACCTTAGAGCGCTCCTGTCAAGCGCAACTGCTAGCGGAAGCTGCAGGTAAACCCCATATCATCCAACATGAAACTGCTCGTTTAACAAAAAGCCAAGTGGGATCACATGTAAGTGGATGGTTTAGCTTCCAGCCACTTTATGAAAGGATTGTACGCGAAGAACCAGATTTATTTGAGTGAACTACTCAGACTTGCCTACGGGTGAAGTCTGTAGCTCTCCCAATTCATCAGGAATAGCCTCAAAAACTCCGTAGTTTTTTTTGGTCTTACATTCCTTCCAAGGGCAGGAGTCTTGGTTCCCAAGACCCAAATTTTTTTCTGGCAACATATACCTATTAGCTTGGTTTTCGCTTATGGCATTGATGGTCAAGACACTGAGGGGGCGACGAAATAAGCTAAAACATAGACTCGATAAGCTTCATAGCCCTCAATCCCTGTTGATAATACTTGCGCTTATTACGATTAATTCTCATTAATTCTGTCACTAATTCCATACAAATATCTGTGAAATTGACCCAAGTTTGACCATACAAGCCAACATAAAAACTACTATGTCTCCGCACAGAGCGACCAGACTCTTTAACACGAGCTACATATTTTTGTATTCCTTTATGTTTAATTTTTTGACCCTGAATCATGGCAGAAGTGTAAGCGAGCGTTATCAGTAAAACTAGAGAAATAAATCGGTTGCCTTCAACATTAGTCTCTTCTAAATTATAACCACCTGTTTTAAAATCTCTAAACATTTCTTCTATATCAAATCTTTGTTTATAGGCAGATATTGCCGACTCTAAGTCGTCAAAATTTGTTAAAATAAACCATCCTTCTTTCGGTGCTACTCCATTGATTTTACGTTTCCATTTAGCCGCTACATTAAAGCTCATAAAACCCCGAGTCTTTGTCACTTTAACTCCTTTGATAAAAAAAGAAACTCCCGGTACTAAACCCAGATTTTTTAACTCAACAAAAACATCTTTTTCAACTTGCAAAAACTCATTCTTTTTTAATCGCAAACAAAAATACACATCCAATCCCTGGAGATACTTTGCCAGTTTGACAGAGCAAAATTCTCTATCACCTAATACACAGATTTTATAGTTTTTAAAGATTGGTATTACTTGAGACAATATTTTTTGTTGTTCAGCGATGTTACTATTACCTAATTTTGGCAATAAAGTAAAATATATTGGTACTGCTCTTTTATCCCAAATGATACTCACCATGAATAAATTTATCCGACTCCAATTAGTTCTATCAATTGCTATATAAATAATTTTTTCATCTTTGAAGTATGTTTCCAGCCATTCTTTAATAATGGGAAACCAAACTTTCTCAATGGTGAGATTTGGTAATGATAAAAATCTTTGTATTCTCTTTCTTCTACTCTCAAATTTAACTGCCAAAGGTAGCGCATTTGCTAACTTTTCTAAAGTTACTTCTTTGATTGACTGTAATAGATGGATTAAAATTTTTAGCAGCAAGTATTCTGCTAAACTTAATTGACTTTTTAAGTGGTTTTGGTAGAATGCAGGTAACATTATCATTAGATAGGTCTTATTGACAAAAGTAGACCTATCTTTTTCTACCACAAAACGTTGCCCTCCTTACATACAAAGCTTTTGAGCTTGTTTCGTCGCCCCTTCAGGTCAAGACAATAAATATATTAGCAGAAAATCCTAGGGATTCGTCATCCATCCAGAATTTGTTTTTACCTGGTAAAAAATCAATTCCAGATGTAATCCTCATCCCCCACTCCCTATCCCCACCGAACTCACGAGTTGAGGGTGGGGACTTCCGCGATTCGTTAACCCGTCAGGGCGGCTGTATCTTAACTTAGTGCTATTCGCAAACGAATCTGAAAGCGTGTCTGGCCAGGTTGAGAAAAACAGCGAATTTCTCCGTTATGCTGAGTCACTATAATTCGATATGAAATCTCCAAACCTAACCCCATACCTGAACCGACCTCCTTCGTTGTAAAAAATGGCTCAAAAATTCGAGATTGAATTGCAATCGGAATTCCAGGACCGTTATCTATAATCTCGACAACAATATAGTCTTTATCTTTGCAAGTACGTATTAAAATCTCACCTTGTTCACCTAAGGCATCAATCGCATTATCAATCAGATTAGTCCACACTTGATTCAATGCACTGCCGTGAGCTTCAATTTGTGGTAGATTTTTTTCATACTCGCGTATCACGACAATATTATGCTTTCGCAGTTTGTAGCGGAGAATTGTCAGGGTATTTTCCAGACCTTCATGTACATCTATCTTCAATAGTGAAGCCCGATCCATGTACGAGTATTCTTTAATCGCCTTGACTATTTCGGATACACGAGTAGTACCATGTTCCAGTACATTTAACTGCCCGATTGTTGACAGCGTTGCTTCCAGCCAAACCAGCACATCACTAAAGGTGTTAGTTGTTAAATGCTCGCTAATCGCTTCTAACTTCTGATTGTTGATTCCCGCAGCAACAAGTGTAGGAACAAGTTTCCAGCCGTCAGTCACATTATGTAACTCCAACCATTGGGTTAATTCATCTTCTTGATCAATCTGAACCAATGTGTCAGAAGAATTTTGTGTACCAGTATGTACAAAGTGTTCAATAGCATCTTGCCTAAAACTTAAGAGTTGTTGGAGTTGACTTTCTGTGAGATGTTGCCCAATAAATTTGAAAGTAACAGCATCCAACGACTTAACTGAGTCCTGCAATTGACTTGCAGCTCTATGTGCTGCGGATACGGGATTATTTAGTTCATGGGCCAGACCTGCAGACAAGGTACCCAAGGCGACGAGCTTTTCGTGTTGCTGAGATAACAATTGCAATTCTTGCATTCGACAAGCCATATTACCAAGAACAATTTTTCTCACCGTTGGGCAAATGGTGAACATTTGCCAAAAATCATTCTCGTGTAGACAATACATGTGACTTCTACGCACTGCTTTCCCACTTGCAAGGTGAACTGTGCCTGCAAGAATAGGAACCTCACCGAAGAATGTACCAGTATCGTATGTAGCTAATACGATGTTTTGGTTGCCAATCTCTCGTGAAAGCTGGATTGCTCCTTCAAATACCACATAGAAGTAGTCTACAGGATCTCCTTGGTAAAACAGGGTGTCTCCTGAATCCAGCCATAATTCAGTACCATTGAGAAAGCACTTAAGTTCATTTTCAGCCAAGTGTTCAAAAACCGATGATATTTTACGTAATTTATTAAGCATAGTAATTACCCGAAATATCGCTATACAGATGCTAAATATTGATGAACTAATTGAACTGCGATCGCTCCCTCACCCACTGCGGAAGCGACTCGTTTTACGGAGTTACAACGCACATCACCGATAGCGAAAATACCCGGCACGTTAGTCTCCAGAAAGAAAGGATCGCGCTCCATTTTCCATCCTTTCGGTGACATCCCATTTCGCATTGTGTCAGATCCGGTGAGAATAAAGCCGTGTTCATCACGCTCTACAATATCTTGCAACCAATCTGTACGTGGCTTTGCACCAATAAAGCTAAACAAAGCATTGGTGGGAATAGTTTCAACTGCACCTGTGATTGAGTTAAAAAGGGTTATCGCCTCCAACTTGTCTTCTCCGATAAATTCTTTCACCTCAGTCAATACCTTGACGTTAATATTATCAATCTCTTCAATCTGGTCAATCAAATATTGAGACATACTTTTTTTCAGTGAGTCCCCCCGAACTACAAGGTTAACCGAGCCTGCGTATTTAGAAAGATGTACAGCCGCTTGTCCAGCTGAATTACCCGCACCCACAATAAACACATTTTCGCCTTTGCAAGTAATTGCTTCAGTCATAGCCGCTCCATAGTACACACCTGCACCTGTCAATTTTTCACTTCCAGGTATGTTGAACTTGCGATAAGATACCCCTGTTGCAATAATCAAGGTGTGGGTGCTAAGTTCGGAACCGTCTGCTAAAGTGATCAATCGATATTGACCATTCAGACGAATATTAGTGACTTCTTGAGGTGAAAGAATTTCTGTTCCGAACTTTTGAGCTTGTGTGACAGCACGTTGGGCTAAATCCCCCCCATGCACACCACCGGGAAAACCGAGATAATTTTCGATCCGGGAACTAGTACCTGCTTGTCCTCCAGGTGCTTCTCGTTCAATCATCACTGTACGAAGGCCTTCAGAAGCCCCATAAACAGCTGCTGCTAAACCAGCAGGACCAGCACCGACAATAGTTAAGTCATAAAACGGCATCTTGGGGCGTGTTTTTAGCCCTATTTTTTCGGCAATTTGGATATTTGTTGGCTCTAGAAGATGTGAACCGTCAGGGAAAATAACTAACGCCTGGCATTTACTATCAGAACTAATAGTGTAACTAACAAGGCGATGTCCCTCATCTGACTCAATATTTAGCCACTGATAAGGAACATGATTGCGGGCTAAAAAATCTTTGATTTGATGCAATCTAGGCGACCAACGAGAACCAACAACGCGCACACCCTCAAAAGGTGGACGGAAAGAAGCTTGCCAAACTTCGAGCAAATCATTAAGTATGGGATATAAACGCTCTTGAGGAGGATTCCAAGGCTTCAACAAATAATAATCAATCTTGGCTTTGTTAATAGCATGAATAGCTGCATTAGTGTCTGCATATGCTGTGAGTAAGACACGTTTGGTCAAAGGAAAGATTTCCATCGCCTGTTCGAGAAATTCCACACCACTCATTTGTGGCATTCGTTGGTCTACAAGAAACAGGGCTGCTGACTCGTTACGCAACTTTAACTTTTGCAGCACTTCTAAAGCCGTCTGAGGCGAGTTTGATCGCACCACCCGGAAGCGCTCACCATACTCTTTACGTAAGTCAAGCTCGATAGCTTGCAAAACTTCCAAATCATCATCCAATGCCACTATTACAGGTTTAGTCATAAGTTCTTCAAAAATGCTGCTTCTAGAAACATCCAAGTTTATATTTAGTGTTTATTCCGTCTACTCACATAAAAAATTGTCAGTAGACGGAATAAATTTTTAAGTTGCATAGGATAGACAAGCTTTAGAAACCAATCTACAAAACTTTTGTGGAAATACAATAAGTAGGTCTGCTATTGAACCATACTGGCTACGGTCGTCATTTGTCATTGCTCATTGGTAAGCATTTGGGGCATATTTACGTTTCGTAATATAGATTTTTTTTCGCTCAAACCTACTCATGCAAATGAAAGGTATCAGCTAGTGAACTATCACACTAATTGTTAAACATAGTCCACTAGTGGCAAAATCAAAAAGTTTTTTCTCTGACCTATACGGTGGACAATTCAACAGTGTCATACTGGTCTAAAACAGTGACACCCTCACAGAACGCACCCTTATTCAAGAAACTCAATACATTCTCATTTGCGCCAACTAAATAGATATCAACCTTGCTACCCAGTTTTTGCTTGGTGAAAACGAGATATCGTAAACCAGTCGCACTTATACATTTCAAATCCTCTAGTTGCAAGACTAGGCGTTTGATTGAGTGGACTGTTGCTTTCTGCAATTCTTCCTCAAATAGTCCGACAGCATTGGCATCAAGTAAACCACTTAAAGATAGTTTGGCAGTACCTCCGCTTACTTCTAACAAAGTTGCATTGAAAAATACTTGCGTGGGCAGAAGTCTAACTCTAACTTTGATTTCATCCTGAGTCGATGGCAATTTGACTGTCAGGTTTTCGGCATCAAAATTGGAATAAGGCTGGCCATTAATCCAAACTTCGCCAATTTGGACACTGCCTGGTGGTAAAATGTCTGGCTGAACCCGGAGAATATTATCTTTAAAAGCTCCTGGTTTTGGCTTGAAATACAAATCCATTGGCTTCTTAGTCAGCAATAAATTAGTATACACACAAGCTAAATACGCCAGTTCAAAGGAGTGATAACCACTCATGGAGTGACTACCCTTGCCCCTTTCAGTTCCTAGCAAGTAGGGAAGTCCATTAGCCAAAACATTGAAGTAGATACCGCCATCTGCGTAATCGAGGAACCAAGCGTTATAGAAAGCGGCTGATTCACGCGCTAGTTTTTGATACTCAGAGTTGTTAAGTGAACCAGCCAGGATCAGGTAGGCTAGTATGGCTTGTTCCTGTTGCCACCAAGCTTTTCGGTCGTGCCAAACAAAGCGGTGTGTTTTCTGGCCTGGTTTTAGGATGCGTTCTACAACATCGTACCAGCCTCCACGCTGTTGATCACTGCCAACAGCAGGCATGATATTTGCAATCTTTTCAGCTAAGGTAACATACTTCTCTTTTGGTTGAAGATGGTGCATCCGCATCAGATTCCAAGCAATTTTCAGGTTGTGACCTACAACTGCTCGGTTCTGTTGCCATCCCCATGTTGTATCATGACTCCAATCATCATGAAAACGCTCTTGCACAAATGGACTAGAGTCGTAGTCTGGAAAATGCTTTTCAATTGTGTCAAAGGTATATTCAAGCAAATCAGCATACTCCTGCTTACCACTCGCTAGCCAAAGATTGATTAAGTATGCTGGGGCATGATCACCTACTGAGTTCCAATTCTTTTTCGCCCGATTATGACCCAAGGTACTACTATAGGGGCTAAGAGTAATCGGATCAATATGTGAGTAAAATCCGCCTTTGTCTGTTTTGTCTAAAAAATAGCGTTTGAACAGATTTAAAGTCAATTCAATATCATTCAAGATACTAGGATCGCCTGTGACTCGATAAGTCTGGGTCGGGCCAGCTAGTGCATAAATCTGTTCATAAGCTGGTATCGCATCATAGTCATCCCCAAATTCTGAGGCAAATATTTTTTGCTCTCTACCATCTGGTTGAACCTCAATGGCGTGATACCAATAACAAATTCCTTCACCTTCATCCAGAAAACGCAAGTGGTCGCGCAAGTATTCAGTGCCTTTTTCAGCAGCTTCTATGTAACGATCATCCCCAGTCATCAGGTAGGCTGTAGCAAAACCATAAACCAGACGCGAAATCGTGTCAGTTTCTTGTCGAGTACTGATTTCTTTTGTACCAACCAACCCTAAATTAGTGCGATATTTTCTGTAGTCAATCTCCCCATCTTCAAACTGGACTTTTAAGTAAAAATTGGCTAGATTTATTATTTGATTGACCCACCAGTCTTGCTTTTCAAATGCATAGTCACTTTCAGTTTTGCCAAGGAACACAATATGTTTACCTTCAAATTTGTGTTCACCATCCTCTGGATAAAAAGTGCCATACACAAAAAGGTAGCGATCTGCAACCAACATTTCTCTCATTTGCAGCGTGCAATCATAATAAGGCTCACCCAGGTTCCGCACTAATTCTGCATAGGTGTTTGCAGACAGTGCCACCTCAAACTCTCTACCATCGGTGGTTTTCAGGTTAAAAGTTCCAAAAGCTCCATTTTTAGAATTAAAGTTAGTAACATACCCAGCAATTAAATCTGAAAATGGGAAAGTCACTTGATTCATGAAATTATCTCCCAAAATTTAATGTCGATGACCAAAGCCTTACACGCCAAGAAAGGATGTCATTAACCTTAGTTGTCAAATTCTTGTCAGCCTAGTGCAACAAGGATTGACTAAGAGGTTGTTTGAAAAGTCCAATTTACTACTCACATTTGCGGTGAGAATAGGAATCGAATCATATTTGATTTCTGAAAAAAATTCAGGATCTGTAGGCTAGGCAATGCCTAGCAAAACCCTGGATGTGTAAGGCATAGCCATACCTACGTATATTTCAAAAATCAAATATTAGTCCTATAGTTAGCAAACTATTTGGAAATGAGAACAATAATGCTACGACCTTGAACTAAACAGAAATCCTCTGGAATTAAAGTTTCTTGCCCAGGTTCCATAATATCCATAGGGGAAGATTGAGCAGTATCGATGACTTTATACCATTTTCTACCTAGAACAGGAGGAATTTCAAATTTGAGAGTATCCCAGTACATATTGAGCATAACATGGATATCTGCTGCTCCTTTAAAGCCTGCTAATGTAAAAGCGAGAACTCTGGCGTGAGAGTCTTCCCAAGCTGGTCTATGCAGATGTAAGCTATGCCAAGAGATGTCAGCCAAACCTCGCTCATTAACTTCACCATTGAAGAAGTGGCGACGGTGTAATGATTCATGACAATAGCATTTACGAAAACTAATTAACAGTTTGAAGAACCTGTGAATATCTGCATTCTTCTCTACCAGATTCCAATCAAACCAACTGATTTCGTTATCTTGGCAGTAAGCATTGTTGTTACCCTTTTGAGTGCGTCTGACTTCATCACCATATGTAATCATCGGCACGCCCTGCGATAGCAAAAGAATAGTTGTAAAATTCTTAATTTGTCGCCGCCGCAATGCATCAATATGCGAGTTATCAGTCTCTCCTTCAACACCACAATTCCAACTCAAATTGTCATTGATTCCATCTTGATTGTTCTCGCCATTAGCTTCATTATGCTTGTTGTTGTAAGAAACTAAATCATTGAGAGTAAATCCATCGTGGCAAGTAATAAAGTTAACGCTATTAATTGGTAAATGTCCGCTTGATTGGTAAAGGTCAGCACTTCCAGACATGCGCCAAGCCACTGCGCCTACGTGTCCTGAATCTCCCTTAATAAAGCGTCGAACGTCATCTCGGAAGCGTCCGTTCCATTCTGCCCAACGATAGCCTGGAAAGTAGCCAATCTGATACAATCCAGCAGCATCCCAAGCTTCTGCAATAATTTTTGTCTCCGCCAGGATTTCGGATGTTTCAATTTGCCAAACTACGGGTGGATGAACCATTGGATCTCCATTTTGGTCACGAGATAAGATGGAGGCTTCATCAAAACGGAAGCCATCAACATGCATCTCTTGCACCCAAAATTCTAGACAATCAACAATTAATTTCTGGATTAAAGGATGATTGCAATTAATCGTATTTCCACACCCTGAGTAATCCATGTAGTATTGTTTATCGAATGGTACAAGATGATAGAATATACTATTGAAAAATCCCTTGAAGTTAATAGTTGGTCCTTGATGGTTTCCTTCACCAGTGTGGTTAAAGACTACATCTAATATGACCTCAATTCCTGCCTTATGTAAGGCCTTGACCATATCCCGAAACTCTGTGATTGGGTTTTTATCGTTGGGAGAAGCACAATATGAAGTTTCTGGAGCAAAAAAGCTGTGTGGGTTATATCCCCAGTAATCTTTGAGTTGGTTCCCATTGACTTCTCGCAGAACTTCTGTTTCATCAAACTCAAATACTGGTAATAATTCAACGGCTGTAATTCCCAATTCTTGCAGGTAAGGAATCTTTTCGATCACTCCAGAAAAAGTACCAGGATATTTGCAGCCAGAGGAAGGTGATTTAGTAAACCCGCCAACGTGTAATTCATAAATGATGGTTTCATTCATGGGTCGGTTCAGAGGGCGATCTCCTTCCCAGTCATAATCTGATATATCTATGACTAGACTACGCATTGAAGTAGTCAAGTTATCTATTGACCCTAAAGCATCAGTGCGCTTCCACAGCGTAGTACTATTTCCTTTTGAGTAAGGATCAATCAGTACTTTGTTTTTGTTAAAACGGTGTCCTTTTCCATGTAAATCCTCAGGCCCATCAACGCGATAAGCATAAGCAGCACCAGGTTTTAAACCTCTGACATAAATATGCCACAAAAAGAAGGTTTTATTGAGCTTTGAGTCTAACTGAATAATTTGTATCGGTTCTGGGTCATCAGGTATCTCAAATAATAACAATTCCACAGATGTAGCATGTTCTGAAAAGATTGAAAAATTCACTCCATATTGGTCAGGTTTTGCACCCAAAGGATATGTACGTCCCAATTCTACTGGGTATTTTGTTGTAGTTTCTGCTTGATTAAATGTTGTTGCAATCATTTTTTATTTTTTCACCTGGAAAGTTAATTGATAATTGATTGATGAATTCCGTAATATTTTGTCAGTAGTATATTTTTTAGAACATAAATTCATTAATCATAGAAACCTAGTTTTTTAGAATAGGAGTAACTAAGCTTTAGTGTGGCTGCAGAGATAAACACAGTTCCTTTGCCGTATTTGAATAATGAATCAATGTTCTAGCTAATACGTAAGCGATTGCAATGAATCTTATCAGAGAGAATTGCACTAGCTATAACGCCCGTGTGGATTTCTAGTTCAGCATCGGCTGGTGCTTCAAAATGAAAAAGTTGTTTTGGGAAAATAACTCGCTCAAAGTACCAATTAGGAATATTTGCGATCCGAAGTACCTGAATCTGGCTAGTAGTGTTAACGTAATTGCAGACAATCCAATCAGACTCGTCAGAAATTACCAGCGTTTTTCTTTCCCACATGAGAGACTCGAATTTTTCATCTTACTTGCTTACTTGGTAGCTACCTGCAATCTCTGCTCATTAATTGCTTTTAAGAAAACTTCCATGAACTCGACGACTACATTAGGATGTTTTGCTGTAATCAGATTGCCATCAATATGTATATCCTTAGTTCCATCGCCATCGAAGATAATGATACCTCCAGCATTTTTGACATCACAAATAATGTTGTGGGCACAAGTTACTTCACGATTTCTCAAGAGTTCTGGATCAGCACAAAACAACCAAAGACTATGACAAATAGTTCCAATATTTAATTTTCCAGCATCCATAGCTTTTACAGCTTTGCGGAGAAATCTGACAGCAGGAGATTGATTGGATTGCCCCTGTTGAGGATACTCTTCATAGCGAAGACGATCCATTGCATATGCACCGATGAGAATAATGCCTTGATAATCAGTAGGCTCAATATTATTTACTTCTACTGTAACAGTGACTTCTTCTGTTAAGTCAACTCCTTTAAAGGTTAGTTGCTCTTGATTCCAAAGATGAGAAATATACTCTATCTCGTATCCATGAAACGGAAAAAACTTATTAAACGCTCGAAACTCAATTTCATCAAAATGTTCTTCAATCAGTACACCTATTTTCCCTGGAAGTTTAGTACTAGTATTTACCATGATTTTATCTCTCCTTTGTCAATATTTACGACATTTTTTTCAACAGATTTACTGAATAAATGAAAAACTCAATACCAGAAATGGAGTTTAATTTGTTCTAAACTTCTCGTTTGGCTCTGCATCAGTCTGCTATTCATTTGAATTCAAAATATCATTCAGAGTACCAAAACAGCCCGCAGCCTTATTAAATCCTGCATAAACGCAGAGAAACAAAAGAAGCTCTTCTATTTCTGCACGTGTGGCACCTTGTTGAAGAGCCATATTGACGTGTGCTGCAAAAGGACTACCACTCCCGACTTGATCTTGATTGACAACATCAACAGCAATTGTTATCAAAGCCTTGGTTTTTTGGTCGATTAACGGAAGTCCCCATGCTTCACCGGCGACACGACTACAAAAATCCCCAAACTTCGGATTGATACTATTTAAAGCATCTTGAAGTTTTCTATCATCTAAAACAGCATTTGTATACGGTGTTGCCTTGCCATTTTGCTCCAATGCTGTATGATTTGTCTGACTCATAGTTTTTCTCCATCTATTACACAAATTTTGCTGTTCTACGGCAATTTTTTTGCGAAATGCAAACATCCACTAAGTGCTTTGCTTATTTAATACAGCAATCCCGGATATGTCGTGAACAAAAAATAATCAGCACGAAATTCAGAATGCAGTAATGGCAGTAATTTAAGCTAATAATTAGCCTAATATTGGAATCTAATTTGATTTTGGAAATTACTTACATAAGAAGGCAATAGGCAAGAGGGACTGCATTCTAAATAATTAAGGAAACCTGCTTGTTGATTCATATTTAACAATTTCAGATAATATCAACCAGCTAACATCTTTAAGTTAAGGCTAATTTTAAGCTTTTATACTATATATAGTGATAATTTTGGAAAAATACTCTTGCTCAAAGCACCATCCATAAAATAAAATAATTTATTCATCAGTTAAGCACAGACTTTCCTTTTCAGGACTTACGCGGCGAGGCTATTCGTGGAGATCGGAGAAGTAGGCATAGAGCATTGGTTAATTTTTCCTACCCTATGCGCCATACTTCGACCTCACTCAGTAGCCATACTTCAACTTCCCTGCGGGACGCTGCGCGAACGCTCAGTACAAGTGCCCCATACCTAACCCAAACTTTCATTAATTCGTAGCGAATTCTCTGCTCCCCTCTGCGTTTACCTTTGCGCTCCTCTGCGTTTAAATTTCCAGCCTCAATTCGCCACGATTTTACGCAAAGCGGTACTTAGCCCCATTCCGCTCTCGCACCAAAATTGGACAAGGCTCCCCAGTCATCCTCTTAAATTGATCCTTAATTTATCGATCTTGTCTACTCAAATATTGAAAAAAAGTAAACAATAGGTTCATATTGAAACCGTTCAATAGACTAGGTGTAATAAATAAAGACATTTTGAATGTCACACGTAAATTCTTGGTATGAAAAAGCACCTAATATTTTAATACTTTTGACCATAACTAATTACTAAAGCTAATGTTTGCAGCCTAAAATGACACATGAAAAAGTGTATGAAAATTCAGTTCTGGATGATAAAGAACTTCAAGAGGCTTTAGAAGCTATCAATCCCAAATTTGGTAATTTTGTTACTCGCGTAGCAGGAGAAGCGTGGGGTTTACCGTTAATTAACCAAAAGACTAAGGCTTTAATCACTCTTGCAGTTGATGTGGTTAATCAAGACCATGTAGGTTCAGGAAATCCCTTTTCAGCACATGTGAATATGGCTCTGAAGCAAGGAGTGACTCACGCGGAGATTGAAGAACTGTTTTTATTCATGTGTGTTTATGCAGGATTCAATAAGGTTGCCGGTTGCTTTGGTACTCTTAATCAAAT
The DNA here is from genome assembly GCA_038087035.1 of Gloeotrichia echinulata CP02. Classification (NCBI taxonomy): domain Bacteria; kingdom Bacillati; phylum Cyanobacteriota; class Cyanophyceae; order Nostocales; family Gloeotrichiaceae; genus Gloeotrichia; species Gloeotrichia echinulata. Next base: position 3,915,792 of record CP051187.1, read on the forward strand.
TCTTGAACAAAGTAGAGTTAGACAAATGATCTCAGCAATCACAAAGGCCGATTATGCAATCCGTGATCAAAAAGGTAAATTAGCATTCTACGTTCTTTTGTGGAAAAAAAATGGGATTAACTTACAGCTTTTTGATGATTACTGGAGAAATGTTCATGGGCCACTCTGTGCGAGACTACCAGGTCAGCATCAATACTGGCAGTTCCATCTAGCTCATAATCAGGGTGATTTCTGGCCAGTGATTGATGGTATAGAGTACAACTCCCAGCCAGAAGATCAATTTGATGGCATTGCCGAATTAACTTTTGAGACAGAAGCAGACCGTCAGACATGGTTTCAAGCTGCGGCTGTGTTGATGGATGACGAACATAACTTATTTCGCAAAGCAATTGGATACAACACTAGTTTTGGTAATTCCAAAACTTATGTTGATACCATTCCCACAGGAGACCCTAACGGAGAACTGGGTATTCTGAAGTTCCACGTCATGGTAAAAAAATCTGATGACGTGAGTGTTGAGGAGTTCCGCAAATATATGACAGATAGCTTTGCCTCAGCTATTGTCAAGAATGATTTAGTCCTCAAGTTTAGACTGCATTTATTTGAGGAAGTAGATAATTCGCGTCCTGATGCAGCAGGAGTAGTGCATTATGAACCACCACAGCAACAGTATCAGGCAGCTTTTGAAATAGCATTTTCCAATTCCCTAGAAATGGGAACATTTTTTGACTCAAAAGAGTATGCAACAGCAGTAAAAGAACAGGCGAAATATGTTAAACAAATCAATTCATTTCCCGAACGGAGTGTTTACACTTTTGTCTATGATAGCAATATGACCTTAGCAGGACAAAGGAGTTCAAAGGTAGCAGAGTTAATTGTAAAAGCAGGAGCAACCAATCAATTGCAGGAGAATATAGTTTCTCTGATGAATGGTAATAACAATATTAAATCTGGGCTAGGACATTACATCCAAGGAGTGCAACACTTTGGAATAACAGTTTACGATATGCCAAAATCTCTAGAATTTTACCTAGACGTGTTAGGAGGTAAAGTTGCTATTGGTGGAGATGTATTTTACGGTGAAGCATTGCATAATCTCCTCTTTCAGAAAGAGGAAATTGAGGCGCTGGAAAAAGGTATTAATCCAAAAAAATTGGGTGTTGCTAACATTAGAGATGGTTCAGATATGTCTTTAGATGTTAGATTCATTTCTTTTGGTAATACAGTTGTTGAGTTAATTCATTTCCGAGATGCTAAGTTAACACTGGCTGCACCGAATTTCTTTGAAAAAATACCTTCTTCTGTTGGTTATACCAATGCACCACACCTTTCTTTCTATGTGAAAGATGATGTGGATATTGATGATTTTGCTAAAAAATTAGAAGAAGAATGTCAAAAACGAGGAATGACTGAAGTAGTTGTTAACCACATCATTCAGGCTAACTCAGCAGAAGAAATGAGAAAACTTGCCCCCAAATTTGCTAAGACAGATTTTACTGGTGATTTTGAGGGGTGGGCATTATTCTACTGTAAAGGTCCGAACGGTGAACAACTAGAATTTAATCAAGTAACTCGTAAAGCTAAAGAAAATTTCACAAGAGCCGAAGCAGAATATAACCAAGCTAACGGGACAAATTATTGGTTTTTAAATTCCCAAAAACAAAAATCAAATCCTAAAAAACTGTACGCTAGATACAGTACTTCTGTTAATGCCAGCTACGAAATTGTTTGGGATATTTTACTCGACAAAATGCAAAATCCTCAACCTTATATTCCTTATGTGGTTGAAGAATTGAAAATTTTGGAGAGATACGAAAATGGCATTCTCCGCGAAATTAGAACGCCGGTAATGCACATGAAAGAAAAAGTCACTGTAGATAAGCAAGCCGGGAAGGTAACATTTACTGTAGTGGATCATCCACTTTTTACAGGTGAGCTAAGTAATCAAGTGACGCTACCTAGTAATGGTAATTCTGGGTCTTGTCCAATCTTAACTTACACAATAGATTTGCAGCCTATTAGCGAAACATCTCTCCAACAAGAAGAGGCGCAGTGGTTTATTAAAGCTGCTCAACCAGAAGCGATCGCTCAAGCTGCTCAACATCTCAAAAATATTATTGAAAGCAAAAATAACCAGGGAGTAAATACAATGACACTAGCACATTCACAGACATTTGTTGGTACAAAATCTGAAATTGTGCGGCGGATGTTTCAAGCGGGAGAATCGATGAATGTCGAAAACATTGCTGCTTTCATGTCCGTCAAAAATGAAGATGCTGGACTAGCCTCCGGCTTACTAGCTACTAGTCAACAGGTAGGTGCTGCCATAGTTCTGGCGTTGCTAGTGGCAATTTCCAGCGCTCACACTCAAGAGATTGTCACGGCGCAAGGTAACTCGCCAGCGGTATTGGCAAGCGCATTAACCCAAGGCTTTCAGTCTGTCTTCTACCTCGGTGCTGGTTTAGTTGCACTTGGTGCGATCATTGCGTTTGCAGTTATCCAACAACAAACCAAAAACTCTCATAATAATTAGCGTCTTTTCATATGTAGCAAAGGAAAGCAGTAATGCTCGCAACAAAAATTAGAAACTTCGATTATTCAATCCGCGATCAAAAGGGCAAAGTATCCTTCTACGTTCTTTTATGGAAACGTCAAGGAATTTCTTTAGAACTTTTTGATGACTATTGGAGAGACGTTCACGGACCTGTTTGTGCTAGACTACCAAATCAACACCAATACTGGCAGTTTCATTTAGCTCCAAATGAAGGTGGTCTATGGCCAACCATTAACGGTATTGAATACACTTGTCCCGAAGAAGATCAATTTAATGGCATTGCCGAATTAACTTTTGAAACAGCAACCGAACGGGATCTGTGGTTTAAATCTGCTGCTATCCTCATGGATGACGAACATAACGTCTTCAGGAAAGCCATCGGTTACAACACTAGTTTGGGTAATTCTCAAACTTATTTTGATAGTATCCCCACAGGAGATCCCAACGGTAAACTAGGTGCAATTAAGTTTCACGTCATGGTAAAAAAATCTGATGCCGTGAGTGTGGAAGATTTTCGCCGATATCTCACAAATAGCTTTGCACCAGCTGTTATCGAAAGTAATTCTGTTCTCAAATTCCGCCTACATTTGTTTGAGCAAGTAGATAACTCTCGCCCAGATGCTGCAGGAGTTTCTCATTACGAATCCCCAGAAAAACAGTATCAAGCTGCGTTGGAAATTGCCTTTGCTAATCCTTTGGAAATGGAAACATTTTTTGCTTCCAAAGAATATGCGATCGCTGTTAAAGACCAAGCTAGATATGTCCAGCGGCTTTTACCATTTCCCGAACGAACTGCTTACACCTTTGTTTATGACAACAAAATGACTCTGGCAGGTCAGCGGAGTTCTACAGTGGCAGAACTGATTGTAAACATTGGCGCAACTAATCAACTCAAGGAGGACGTAGTTAGTCTTATGTTAGAACAGAAACTCATTTCTTACTCAAATGGTCACTCGAATGGTTCTCAAACCAATAATACAACCAACACATTGATTAATAAACGCACTAACTACTACAAAGATTTAGCTGCAGATTATTCTCGCCCAGGACTCGTGAGTGCTTATGTAGCCCAAAAACTGATAGAGGACGCCCAGAAGATTGTGGCAATGAAAGAAAGGACTTTGCCACAAATTGGCACTAATTACACTCTAGAACAAATTGAACAAGAAAACAAAGAATGGTGGCCTACCCATTGTGAGGCATTGAGGCAGGGACGAGGCGATATATTAACTGGTGAATATCGAGATGATTTGGTCTATTTTTGTCAGGATGGTCCCTATCAAGGCTTGGAACAACAAAAAGAGCGCGAACAGCATTGGTGGGCATTAATTGCTCAACCAGGTGTGACGATGTGCTGGCCAATTGTCATGTTTCATGGTGAAGTTACCTTCTTTGAATGGAAGTGTGTGGATGATGAAACCAACGAAACACTCGCTAAGGGAAATGTTACTTGGATTCGACGTGGACATAGAGGCGGATGCTATCTCAAAACAGAACAATTGACCTTCTACCGCGATGTTTTTGCTCCCAGTCAACTATTGAAGTTGATTACGACTGCCTAATACCATATCAACACCCCCATAGTCCACGAAAATTTGTTAAAACCAATACCTATGGCATCTAAACCTAAAATCCTGGCCTTTGCTGGTAGCACCCGCATTGATTCGTACAATAAAAAATTGGTCAAAATTGCGGCAGCTGGCGCTCAAGCAGCAGAAGTAGAAGTGACTTATTTAGACCTACGCGATTTACCCCTACCTCTTTTTGATGAAGATTTGGAAGCTCAAGAAGGTTTACCTGCCAACGCCCGCACTTTCAAGGACTTGCTGATTTCTCATCAAGGATTGCTGATTGCTTCGCCTGAATATAACAGTTCACTCACAGCAGTTTTGAAGAATGCCATTGACTGGGCATCCCGTCCATCTGCAAATGAAGCTCCATTGGCTGCTTTTACAGATAAGGTTGCCGCAATTATGAGTGCTTCACCTGGCCCTCTTGGTGGTTTGCGGGGGTTGTCTCCCCTGCGGTCTATCCTGGGCAACATAGGAGTTTTGGTACTTCCCAATCAGGTAGCCGTACCCAAAGCTTACGAAGCCTTCAACGCCGATGGCAGCTTAAAAGCTCCCCAACAGCAGGAATCTGTTGAGAAGCTAGGTAAAAATTTAGCAAACATATTGCTGAAGCTTTACTAAGCTGTTACGCATTTACAGCAATTTTCACTCATTTGAACCACAGATCTTCGTAGGGGCGCAAGGCCTTGCGCCCCTACCCTGTGGTCTATTTACCTGAAAATGGCTGTAAATTGTATATTTCGCGCCAAGGTTGTCAATAGTCCAGAGTCCAGAGTCAAAGACTAGCTTGGACTTTGGACTTTTTACTCAATACCGCCCGTTCGCCAGAATATTAAATCTATCTGCGTATCAGCTTAAACCATTTGACATACTCCCCAGCCTAAAGGCTTTTCTCCATCCCCTATGCCCCAATACAGGGATGTTAGGCTCGAATGATATACACTTACGGGAACATCCAAAATTTTTTCTTCTAATGACAATTTTATTCGTGCCGTGCCCCTACGACAATTTTCCTTAACTGAACTGTATTGCCCTATGCCCTATCTCATATCTTGCACCACCGTCTTATTGCGAAAAATGTAGCCGGAAACCCTTATTTTTTCGTAGGGTGGGCACTGCCCACCCTACCCTTAATGAGAAGGTGCAAGATGTCAGCTATGCCCCATACCCTAAAACTCCACCCACAAGGAGATGGAGTTTTTTACTTGTGAGAAATCCGGGGATAGATTTTTCTCCAGAATTTTAATAGTAATAAAGTACTAAATCCCAATAAACTTAACTGATTAGTGGGTTCGGGAACAGAGGTAGATTTAAAATTGTCCACTAACAGTCCAGAATCAATATTGCTATCTCCCACATCTATAACTCCAACTCCTAAGGTGTATGTTCCTGTAGTTGGTAACTTGAAGGAAAAAGTGCGAAAGCCAGTCTCTTTAAAAAATTCTGTCTGAGGGAATTCTAATGTAGCTTTAGTTACATCTGCTAGTTCTAATAATGAATTGACGGAGTTGTCTGAGGAAGTGATTGAAACAAAGGAGAAATCTGAAAAAATAACTGGCGGTAATACCTCATTGGTCAAAAAATTCCAATCAAAACTCAAACTATCTCCAGCTTTTGCTGTGAATTTTTGTTGAATAGCGGAGCCTTTAGTAACTCCTCCTTTGCCAAAATTATTCAGAGATGTATCTTTTAATACTAGTAATTTTTCTATAATTGGAGCATCAAATGTAGCACCACCAGTTGACAATAAAGCTTGCGAATTTCCCTGTGTTGGATTACTGCCAAATTTTTTGGTTTCAATAGTAGTAGATCCTAGTGTTGTCCATCCAGTAAAATTGCCACTTTCAAAACCACCGTTGACCAGTGTTGCATTAGTTGAACTACTGGGAAAAGGAAATGTTTTTAATGATAATTTATATGAACCAGATTCAAAGTGATCTCCTCTAAGGTCAATGTCTCTTAAGCCAGAAACCGCAAAGTTCAGGCTACCACTAGTGGGAATTTCTCCGGTTAATATGGGTAGAACATTGTTATCAGATTGGTCATCGTTAATTGCGATGATCTTACCAAAATCATCCAACTGTCCTAGAAGTGGATCGAATGACTGTGAATTTACCTCTGCAGTAAATAAATTTCCAGTATCCAAATTTGAAAATTTGTAAAAATCAACTTTTTGATTCTCTAGTTGTCCCGCTACACTACTGATAGCAGATGACAGAATGTTTTTGGTGGGATAATCATTATTATCCTGATTATTTTTGCCTATTGCTCCTGCATAAACAGGTGAACTAATAGTAATAAAATAGAGAGAAATTGAATAGCTACTAATAGCTAGCGTAGGGAGTAATTTCATCAAACTTACCTGCAAACTAGATCCTGCTATATATGAAATGTACACAGTGAAAACTGTTTTTGCTAGAACACTTATTCAGTATTCAAAAGTCTGGTTTTTAGTATTACTGAATCAGTATTCTAGAAGCTAGTACAGTATGGCGTAAATAAACCACCCATTCCAAATAGCCAAAAAGTCTGCCCTATAAGCTGACTTTTGACTTTCGCCTTGCGGTATTAGGCTATTACCTGCTACATAAAAGCTGGACAAATCCAGACATTACTTGACGTTTCAACGGGAGCATGGGAGCGGCTATCCCTTAACGTCCAGACACGGTTGAGCCAACCGTGCATATTTTTCGAGATTTTTAGACGCATTTAAATCTCGATCTTCAGTATGCTGACATTTTTTACATTCGTAAACCCGCTCTGATAGACTAATTTCTTGAATTTCTCCACAATTTGCACAAGTTTTACTAGATGGGTAAAATCTATCTACAAATACGACAGTTCCACCATATCTAATTACTTTATATTCTATTTGTCTGCGGAATTCATAAAAATTGGCATCGCTGACAGCACCGGCTAACTTATGATTTTTCAACATCCCCGAAGTATTCAAATCCTCCAAAGCAACAACTGCGTGGTTTTTGCAGATAAATGTAGTTGCTTTATGAGTCGCATCAATACGTATATTAGTAATACGTCGATGCAGTTTAGATATTCTCAATTTTTGTTTTTTATAACGATTACTCCCCTTTATTTTCCTTGTAAGTTGACGTTGTAATCTTGTTAACTTCCTCCTGGCACTTTTTAAAGCTTTCGGATTAACAAAAATCACTCCTGTTGATAAGGTAGCTAAGGTTTTTATTCCTAAATCAACCCCAACATAATCATGTTCTTTAGGAGTGATGTCTGGTTCTATTTCATAAGAACAAGAAATGTACCAATCTGCCGCTGATTGAGATATAGTAACCTTTGTGGTTGTGGTATGAGGCAAAGATTCATAAGTTGAAACCCAGCCAATCGTTGGTAATTTAATGCGTTTACCACCGATATTTATTGGTTTACCACCGGCATTAATTGTAAAACTCTCATTTCTCCCTTTTCTTTTAAACTTGGGATATTCTGCACGTTTAGAAAAGAAGTTCTTAAAAGCTTTTCCTAAATTATCAAAAGCAAATTCTGTGATTTTTTGACAAATGCCTGGTTCTTTAATCCATGTCAAAACTGGCTTGACTTGATTATTAAATAACTTTTTCAAAATCAAGTGATTGGGTTGATATCCAGATTGATATAATGCTTGCCATGTGGCGAGTCCCCAATTGTATGTAAATCGCGATATGCCGGCATGTTTTGACATCAGAATTTTCTGGTCAGCAGTCAATTTTAACTTGGTTTTGATAGAAGTCAGTAACACAAATTTAATTGTAAGGCAAGCTTTTCAAATCATCACATAAATAGTGCAGGTGGGTCTAGAAGGTTTATGTAAATTTTCTTGAAACATGTGGTGACAGAAGCCCTGTGAGCGCGTAGGGTCTGCACCATACGCGAGCAAGGTTTTTGGTGCGGTTTGTCAATAAATGTCCGTGGAAATCCAGCAAATTCTTAACTAGGCTATTACCTCATAAGGCAACATCATTTCATTGTCTTCATGTCCAAGCATATGACAGTGCCAGACATAGGTTCCAACAAAGGAATTGCCGAAGGGTAGGTTTTCTGCTGCTTGAGATCCAAACGGAACAATCAGACGAGTGACCTCATACGGGTTGACTAGTACTGTATCTTTCCATCCAGCCTCATTTGCCGCTGGCGGTCTTGCCGGGCCGATCGCAAACGGGGTAGGATCAGGTGGTGGATACCCACCTGGCACAGTAGAGCCACCTGTTGCATGATGTGATATGACTGTACGTAGACCTGTAGCATAGTATGCTTTCAGATACTTGGTTGGATTAATCTTTTGTCGATTCAATATCTGGAATGGGACTAGATGCAAGTGCATTGGGTGGGCAACAGGCTGAAGATTGATGATGTTCCACTGCTCCACGGTGTCCACTTTCGGCCGCTCCATCAGTTCTGGGTTTTTGAGTGGCTCATCCCAGTAGAGATAGTTCAGCAACAACACAATCGGCCCAGCTGGTCCAGCAATCTCTACCAGTGTCAGGAACCTTTGCCGTATCGGCTTAACAGCAATTGGTTTTATGGGTGGTTTATACAGTCGCAGTATATTAGGAACTGCCTTGGGGGCAGCAGCACCCGCATTGACTGTGAATTGCATAATTTCGGGCAATTCGGGATTAAATATGAATGAGTTAGCCCTACCAAATGGATATGGTGAAATGGCATCATTTTCTAAGACAATTTTGTCTCCCGGCAGACTTTTAGAGAAGTCAATCAACACATCAGCCCGTTCGCCAGGAGAGAGCAGCAGACGGGATAAATAGACGGGAGCGTTGAGCATACCCTGGTCAGTGCCGATTTGAATGATGGACTGCTTTGAGGACAGCTTGAGATTGTAAGTCCTTGCGCTTGAGCCATTAACAATTCGGAATCGGTATAGGGTACGGTCTACATTGAGATTCGGCCAAGCCTTACCATTTACAGTAGCAACATCAACAACATACTCCACTAACCAGGGTGGCTGCTTGGGGTGAGAGGTGGAGCCATCAGCGTTAAAAGAACGGTCTTGTATTACCAGGGGTATTTCATAGGGCGCTCCAGATGGCAGACCCAGTGGCCCATTGCCACCCACAGGATCGTCAATGTCTCTGATTAGGTATAACCCTGCAAGACCTGCTAAGACATTCAGACCTGTCATTCCCAATGCATGGTCGTGATACCACAGGGTCGCCGCTTCCTGATTGTTGTTGAAGTTGTACAGGTAAGTCTGTCCTGGCGTAAAGGTATCCTCTGGGTATCCGTCACTTTTTGCTTCGCTGTTGCTACCATGCAGGTGCAAGGATACTCGCGGGCTAGTTTTGTCAGACTCTAGGGTACCATGCAACCCCGTGTCAACTGCTTCTAAAAGGGGATGATTTCCCACAATATTGTTAAACACGTTAATGCTGACGGCTGTGCCTCTTGTAACTTCGATACTTGGTCCAAGTATAGAGAAACCACCATAAGCCAATGTGGGGCCTGCCCCTAAGTTGGTGTGGAATGAGTGTGAACTCTTTGCGATCGTCAAAGTGCTGGGTGGCGAAGCTGCAAATGGGATGGGTAGAGGTTCGGTAAACTTCGTTATCTCCCCAGCGAGGTTCGCATAAGTTCTATTTGCCTTAAGTAGGGCAGTAGCAAGGAATGCTGTTCCAGTGCCTGCACTTGCAAAGATAAACTGTCTTCTGGTTAACATCGGTACTTTTGATATATGAGTTACATCTGATAGGCTTGACGCTTATCAGCAATCTTTTTGTGCGTTACCCCAACTTTCTTGGCAGATTTTTTACGATTGTTGCTACCTTTAGCTTTTCTATTAATTTGGCTTTGTCTTATTTTCAGAGTACGTTTAACTTTTTTAGATGCGGTTGCCCTGTTACAGAATAAGAAATGTTTTTAATTCACATCACGTTTGAATATAGTTTTCACTTTTCAGACATTTTTTACCATATAAGATATTGATTTTAGGGAAAAACTTAGTAGGGAATTTCACAAGTCCCTAGCAAATTTCTTTTGCATATGGACTCTGCTAGGCAACATCCAGCTGACAAAACAGATTCAGTAGTCCGAAAAATTTTCTTTCAAGCAGCTTACACTTGGTGGTCATCATGGAAAGCTCACATAATTTCGCCTGAAACCCTGATGATTTCGTAACTTTTCAAAAGTTTTGGATCTCCTGAACCGTATTGACCCATAATCCTGTTAAGTTAGTCCTTAAGTTATCGATCTTCATTTCACAAAATCTTGTAAGGCTGCAAGACTGTCATTTGTCATTCGCGGTGTACACTAGGACGCATGAAAATGGGCATGGGGCATCTGTGTTCTACATCGATATTGGATTGGTCGAAGTATTATTCAATACCTATTCTCTGGGCACATATATCTTCTGTCTTCGAGGTCAAGAGTCAAAAGATCTTCGTAGGGGCGCAAGGCCTTGCGCCCCAAAAGCGTGGTCTATTTACCTGAAAATGGCTGTAAGTCAATAAAAATGATAATTAAAAAAATCCGGTGAGGGAAAAAAGCCGCTAGCAGCTTTTTTCCCTTTTTTCTGCTGATCACAAATTTTCTTCAAGAAGAATTTTTTTGAGTATCACAATTTTTATTATTATGTATTTTTGTAAAGTTTTTAGAAGCAATTGCGTAAAACTATTAAGTTTACCTGAGTAATTTATACGGGTTATTTTAACCCTAAAATAACAAGCCTAAGCAACTGTAATGGCTTTGTTTCATCCTATCTGTATGAACCACAACAGAGGAAACTAATCATGCGTAATGACTTTGTAATTAATACTGAATTTGGCTCTATTGTGCCATTCGATCTAGCGGTAAAACGTAGCAACGGCAATAGAATGTCTCAACCTGTTTCTGTGGTAAGTGGCGATGCCTGCGGCGGGCTTCGCCATCGCACCGCATCAAAGATGAGTCATGCAGATAGGATAGCTCAAACCCAGAAGCTTTTAGATCGGGCGATCGCATATGCTTGGCATACAGTCAAGACTGATCGCAGACCACCAAAGCTGACCCCTATACGTTGGGTATGGCGAATGGCAGGTGCTTACTATTCCAGCCGTCATACTACAGTACTCATGGAAGAAGCGGCTAGAGGCTTTGCTGCATCTGGTCGTCAGAATTTAGCAGAGTGGGCTGCACAAAAAGCCAAAGAAGAAGCTAGTCACGACCAACTGGCCCTGCTCGATATTCAATCAATGGGATATGACGCTGAGGCTGTCGTAAAAGTGCTGGTTCCATCTGCTGCAATGACTGTGGTAGATTACTTCACTCAAAGTAGAATGGCGATCGATCCAATTAGTTGCGTTGGTCTTTCCTATGCAAGTGAACGCTTAGGAACATTTAAAGGGGAAGAGTACATTGAGAGTGTAGAAGCTTTGCTACCACCTGGTATTCATGCCACACGCTGGCTACGTATACATACTGGCGTTGGTGCAGAAGCAAAGCATGTAGAGGAGATAGTTGAGGTTGTTGCACAGCTTGCTCCCCAAGAGTATATCCGCGTAGTCAAAGCTTGTTATGAAACCGCCTTGTTACGCTTTACCCCACCCAAAGAGGGCTACATCTCAGACGAGGAACTTGAGAACGTAGTATCATATCTTGCCAATGAAACTATTTTTTCACGGAAATTTTCCTATCGAATTAATACTACAACTATTGAGGAGGATCTCACCAGTAGCTGTTTTGAAGCGGATTTCGATCTCTTGAAGTTTAATAACATCAAACTTGATGATTTGGAAAGTATCATGACTAATGAATTCGCGCAAGGATTGCCAAGCGATACCGAATTTAGTGGTTGGTAGATTCATCTGCCCCCAGTAATGTCAATGTAGCAATAGTCGCTGTAGTTAAACCTGTAACTCCCATGATGTTCATGCGTTCATAAGGTTTCTCAGCTTTGAGAATTTTTAAGCACTCACCTGTTGCTATATTCCACAGCCGAATTGTTTCATCATCACCACTACTAGCTAGAATCTGATGATCGGGACTAAATACAACAGACCAAACTCTGCCTGTATGTCCTTCCAAAGTCCTGAGACATTCACCTTTACTAAGATCCCACAACTTTACTGTGTTATCTTGACTGCAACTAGCTAGTATGTGGCTATTTGGACTAAAGGCAACTGACTTTAACCAACCTGTACCTGCCTGCAAAATTCTTTTGCATTCATCAGTGCCGACAAGCCATAACTTGATTGTTCCATCATAACTGCTACTTGCGAGCAGTTTACCATCGGGACTAAAGGCAACGGACAAAACCCAATTCGTATGCCCCTCTAGGCTTCTTTCACATTCACCCGTGCTGACATTCCACAATTTAATTATCTCCTCTAAAGCCGCACTTGCCAGAGTTTTGCCGTCAGGACTAAAGACAACTGACCAGACTGCAGCACAATGTCCTTGGAATGTTTGCAAGACTTGACCACTACTTATATCCCATAACTTTACTGTTTGATCGTTACTGCTACTTGCCAGAGTTTTCCCATCGGGACTAAAGACAACCGACCAGACCACAGCACGATGTCTCTGGAATATTTGTAAGGCTTGACCCCCAGTAACATCCCATAACCTTACCGAAGAATCTTGACTGCCACTTGCTAGCATTTGCCCATCTGGACTGAAAGCGACTGACTGGACTGCAGCACAATGTCCTGGGAACGTTTGCAAGACTTGATCTCCAGTGACATCCCACAACCTTACCAAAGAGTCACGACTGCCACTTGCTAGCATTTGCCCATCTGGACTGAAAGCGACTGAGAGTACCTGATTAGTATATCCTTGGAACATTTTCAGGCATTCACCAGTGTCAACATTCCATAGCCTCAACGTCTGATCTTCACTACCACTTACTAGAAAATCACCCTGTGAACTAAAGGCAACCGAAAATACTAAACCGGAATGTCCGTGGAAAGTTTTCAGGCACTCACCAGTATCAACATTCCATAGCTTCACCGTCTGGTCATGGTTACCACTAGCTAGGAGATCGCCCTGTGAACTAAAAGCGACTGAATAGACTTCACTAGAATGTCCGTGGAAAGTTTTCAAGCATTCACCAGTACTAATACTCCATAACCTCACCGTGTGGTCTTCACTACCACTCGCCACCATTTGCTCATCAGGACTGAGGGCAATTGACCGTATTCCATCATCATGTGCGTGGAAAGTTTTGAGGCATTCACTGGTGTTGATATTCCACACCCTAATTGTATGGTCATCACTGCCACTTAGTAAGGTTTGCCCATTTTTACTGAAGGCAACAGAGCATACCCAACTTGTGTGTCCGTAAAAGGTTTTAAAGCATTCACCAGTGCAGATATTCCATAACTTGATTGTGTGGTCATCACTGCCACTTGCTAATACCTTACCATCAGGACTAAAGGCAACCGACCAAACCTCAGTATTGTTATATTCCCGAAAAGTTTGGATGCATTGACCTGTACTGATATCCCACACTTTCACAGTAGAGTCAGCACTTCCGCTTGCAAGGATTCTGTCATCAGGGCTAAAAGCAAGGGACACAACCCAGTTGGTATGACCTTTACAAGTAAAAATTTGTTGCCAATCGGAAACTTGATAAAAGCGAATGTCACCATTAGTATCACCCAAAGCCAAAAGCTTGCCATCAGCGCTAAAAGCCACCGACAGAACACCGCCAAAGGTTTCAGCAAAAACAGACCTATCAAAATTCGCATTTTGAAAATTTACATCGTGCAATTTCATGCAACGCAGGTCTACTTGCCAAATACTCAGAGAAGAGAAATCATGGCCAGTGAGGTCAGTCCCCAAATGACAGAGCAAATTCAGGGCATTGCCAGCTGTATAACTTTGTTCTAGAGGTGATGTTTCTCGGAGATTTGCCAGAATTTGGGTTAGCTGATTTTCTAGGTTTTTTTTGCTTCTAAAAATACCCAGCAACCCATCTATAACTGATTGTACAATTAGGCGAATTTGAATATCCCTCACGTAGTCTTTCGCCGTTGCTTTCATCAAAGCATGACACCTGAATAACTCAATATTCTGACTGGCAATTTCTTGACAAACTTGATCTATCAATCGCTGAGTCACATACTCCATGACTACAGGTTGTAGAGTGAATAGTCCTTCGCTTTTCTCGATGAGCGATCGCCTCACTAGAGATTCTAAAGACTCCAACAATCTTTGTGACGGAATTCGTGAGACAATATCCTCCCTTAGTTCTGATAGCGAAACTGGTTCACGATTGATGGCTAGCCAGTACATTGCATTCTTTTCTAAATTTGACAACCGCAAAAACTGCTCTTCTAAAAGCTCATGAATATCACCAAAAACAGTTGTTTCTTGTTGTAAAAATTTAGATATGTCACCACAAAATACATCTTGAATAGTGGTAGCAACCACCTTCAAAGCTAGGGGATTACCTGCATAACGCCCTACCAAATTGCTAGCTTCAGACTCAGCAGCACAGACTCCCTTGATTTTCAAAATTTCTTGCCCATCCGCCGCCTGCAAACCACCAAGAAGAAATGAACGTACAGATAATGTTTCTCCTTCTGATGCTGCTACTTCTTTAGGTTTTTCTCTACCTGTTAAAAGCAAGCAGCTTTGGTGAGTTACTTCTCCTACTCGTCTGAGCAAATCCCCATATTGCTCATATCCTTCGCGGTAAAGTCCGGCTCGACTACCACTTTGCAGAATTGACTCTATATTATCTAATATCAGCAGACTTCGATAGTGGCGCAGATAATCAATCAGTCGGGATATTCTTTCGCCTACATCTTCTGGTAAAGAAGCTTCTGTTTCTTGCTCATCGGATAAAAACTGAATCAGACTAGCTAAAATATTTTTGATGGGTGGAGCTTCCCGCAGCGATCGCCATATGATGTACTCAAAATTATCTTTAATACACTCTATCGCCTTGATAGCTAAAGTCGATTTACCAATTCCTCCCATTCCCAAAATTGCCACTAACCTGCAACGATCTGCAACGATAAACTTTTCTAATGTAGCTATTTCTTCTGTTCTACCATAAAAAATTGAAACACTAGTCGCTTCTCCCCAATCTTGGTGCTGAGATTGATCAGAACTGGTGTAACAATCTTTATCCAATTTCAGATTAAAAGCTTGGAAGAAAAGCTCAATTGTTCGTTTATCAACTCCGTCTTCACAAGACAGCACCTTGGAAATCGTAGCAGTGTTGATTCCAATCCGGTCACTTAAATCTTCAAGGGTATACCTGTTTCCATAATTTTCGTTGAATTCGGCAGTAAGTTTAGCAGATTGAAGTTTTTGTAATCCTTCTGGAGTAAGAATAACACCACGTTTACGCTTGTGCTTTGTCAGCTTCATCTAAACCTCCCACGAGACCCCCACTATGTATTGGTAGTCAAATTAGTAGTGGGTTGTTGACCTTTTTTTAAATTCAAAATTCAAAATTAGTAAGAAAATTAATTTTCAATTAAGATGATGTTTTAAAAGTTCTCGGCGAATAGAATTCTCTGAGACTGGGCACATCAGAACAGACTTTTAAAACGTCCTCTAAGTAATTCCTAGTACAGTCTCCCACTGATTGTAAGAATCAGTGGTGTTTCTAGGTGGTAGGATCGAGGAAGGCTTCAGCCCGGAGATTGTCAAACCAAGGCTATCATCAGGTGATTGGGGGGATATTCGAGACAAAAAAACCTAACATAAGAATATTCAGTTAGATATACAGTACTACTTAAGTATGAATATAGCACAAAAGGTTCTTGCGGCTTTAACAGTAAAGCAAAAAGTTTTCCTGTATACGCAATTTAGCACGCCTTCTGGGAAAACCTGATAAAATACCCACACTGACTTGGAGTACCAAGTACAGTGTCGGCTTCTGTAATCAGGGGGGAGTGCCGAAGAAAGCCCTTCGGAACTACCGCCAATATTTATAAGCAGCGTAAGCCATTGTCACAACCCCAGTGATAATAGCAGATTCATCGACTTCAAATTCAGGATGGTGTAATGGATGATTAGTGATGCGATTTGTGTAGCCTACACCCAAGCGAAACATGGAACCGGGAGCGTGTTCTAAAAAAACCGAAAAATCTTCCGCACCTAGGGATGGTTCACTTAAGACTTGGACGCGATCGCTACTCCAAGCTTCTTCCGCTGCTGATTGCAATAATTGTGTCAGGGCATAATCATTTTGCACACTGGGTACACCCTGGCGATAATTGACTTGATAACTTGCACCAAAAGAATGACAAACATGGGCGACGATTTTTTCAATCCACTTGGGGAGATGGGCGCGGGTTTCGGGATGAAGCGATCGCACCGTTCCTAACAATTCTACTTTATCAGCAATGATATTCTTAGCTCTGCCACCATTAATCTTACCGATGCTTAACACTACAGGACGCAAGGGATTTTGTGTGCGGCTAATCGCTTGTTGTAGTGCAGTAATTACTTGGGCTGCAATCCAAATTGCATCAATTGCTTCATGAGGACGTGCCCCATGTCCAGATTCTCCGATAATAATAATCTCTAAATCATCAGCTGCTGCAGTCAATGCGCCGTAACGCACACCAATGCAACCAGCGGGAATAGAAGGAAAAACATGCACCCCTAATACTCCACAGACGTTTACCATCGCCCCATCTTTCACCATCCAGCTTGCGCCTTGGGCAATTTCCTCTGCTGGCTGAAATAAAAACCGCACCTTACCGCCTAACTCTTCTGTCAATTGAGACAGCACCATTGCTGTTCCTAAGCCCACTGTAGTGTGGACATCGTGACCGCAAGCGTGCATTACCCCTTCAGCGTGGGAGGCGTATTCCAACCCCGTGCATTCTTGAATTGGTAATGCATCCATATCAGTGCGAATTGCCAATAATCGGTCATCTTGACCAGCACCTTGTAGTTCTCCGATGACGCCGGTTTTGCCAATTCCTTCCTGGACATGAAGACCACTAGAAGACAAAACACCAGCAATGAAAGCAGCTGTCTGATACTCCTGGCCGCTGAGTTCTGGGTGCGCGTGGATGTGGCGACGAATTTCAATTAAGCGGGGCGCTAGTTTTGTGGCTAAATCTTTAATCTGGGTAAGCATCGATAAATCAAGTTTACAGCCTTTGTTCTCATCATAAAGAAAGGATGGGCAGAGGGGAAGATGGCGGGATGGACAATTCAAAATTCAAAATTTCCCCCAGTTCCCATACCCCATACCCCATTATTGTGAATAGCAGGTTGAGCCTGGGGTATTTTCCGGTTTAAACTTATTACACTCTCTAGCGGTTGAACGTTCTAACGACCAGCCATAAGGTTTATCAGAAGTTACTGTACCAATTGGCAAAGTTGTCAGTCGGTAATGTGCCCCCCGAAAATTAGTGAACTTCAATTTGGCATCTTTGAAGTTAGCACCTTCCAAATAGGCACTGATGAAACCCGCAAAAGACAGATCGGCATTTTCTAGGGATGCTGATTTTAAATTTGCACCGGTTAAGCTAGCGTAACGGAGATTGGCAGAATTTAAAACCGCAGCTTCCAGATTTGCACCAGTCAGATCTGCCTGTGTAAGATTGACTTGAGTTAAAGTAGCTCCTTTCAAGTTAGTTTCTCGCAAATTTGCGTTAGCCAGGTTCAGTAGAGTTAGGTCAGCACCACTCAAATCGCATCGCGGACAGCTACCTGTCTTCTTCAACTGATCTAAGTCTTGCTGATTCAATGCATTCGCTTGGGCTGCAAAACCAAAACAACCTAACACAACGGCGGTAGCAACAATCTTGAGTTTCATATTTTTTAGAGATAATTACAAAGTTGACAATAATATCATGTGGCCTTAAAGACCCATAATCACTGCATCATCCCATGCCCAATCAATCCGCACAAGCGGAGAAAGGAGCGGTAGGTGAGTTTGATTATGAGTAATTCGACCCAGATGCACTAACTCAATGCTTAGTCCCATACTTAAACATATACGAATTTTTCCGTAAATAACAGGAATGAAGAGGTGATGAAGAAGATATAAAAATTTTGTTAATTGTAGTAATTCTACTACCCAAATAAAAATCTAAGGTATAGAATTGAATCGTTACGAACTATACAGAACCACTTATAGACTACCATATATTTGATCCCCCTAGATCCACAACCCATCTAGGGGGATCATAATTTTTGACCAAAAAGCGAGACGCAAGCCCCTGGCTTTAGACATGGGGATAAGTCGGGTGCGGCTTTAGCCGCATTGAAAAGATATATAGTAGGATGACTTTATATAATCTTTACTTTGTTATTTGGCCCGAATCGGTATAATTACACAATGAACCAAAAATATAAATCAAATAACAAAGAATGTCTAATTATGGTTGCCAACAAGTTTTAATTAGTCCAGACAAAGAATTGAGAGCCATCTTAGAGTTTATCTGCGAACAATCAAACAAACTTGCTAATTGCGGACTATATTATTCTCGCCAGTTATTCTTTAAAACTGGCAAGATACCGAGCCAATCTGAGTTACATCGTCTATTGAAGTCTAACGTGCATTTTCAAGCTCTTTATTCCCATGTTGCACAACAAACTTTAACAACTGTGTTTGAGTCGTTTCGGTCGTTTATTGCATTGCTTAAAGGCTTTAAAAATGGAACTGTCGAACAACGCCCAAAGCTACCTATAGCACTTCCTATTCAGATGAGGTACAAAATTGTATCACGCGATGTAGGGGCACGGCACTGCCGTGCCCTTACCGATGTACCTCACTAGGGCGAGAAACGCTATACTTACAAGAAAAATGCTCTCAAGTTAGTTACTTTCTCTCGTGCAGATGTCAAGTTAAAAAACGGGCAATTGCGCTTGCCTCTAGGCAGTAAAGTTAAGGCGTGGTTTGGCATAGATGCATTCTATTTACCGATGCCCTCAAATTTAAGATATTCACTATTAAGGGAGATTCACATTCTACCTCGCAACGGATGTTTTTCTGCTGAGTTTGTTTATTCAGTTGCAGAAATAAAAGTAGAATTAGACTTTCAAAAAGTGCTAGGCATAGACCCAGGACTAAACAATTGGCTAACTTGTGTAAGCAACGCAAATACTAGCTTTATTGTGGACGGATTGCATTTAAAATACTTACTCGGCTTCTTTTATTGATGGCGATTTTCTGCCTGTATTTGGTGACAAACCAGAAGGGTGGAAAGAGTCCGGTAAAAGAGTTTGTCGTGGTTTGTATCAGGCTTCTAGCGGCTTAAAAATTAATGCCGATGCTAATGGGGCTGCAAATATTTTAAGAAAAGTAGCGGTAAAGCTGGGATTTAATCTCAGTGGAATCAGTAGCGGCGCTTTGATATCGCCTTTGAAGATCCGTTTGTGGACTCTTCAAGAATCCCCCGGCTTATAGCCGTGGGGAGTATCAACGTCATTTGTCATTGGTCATTTGTCATTGGTCATTTGTCATTTGTCATTTGTCATTTGTCATTTGTCAATCTTTCCCAGTCCCCAGCGATGCACTGAGCTTGCCGAAGTGTCCCCAGCGATGCACTGAGCTTGTCGAAGTGTCCCCAGCGATGCACTGAGCTTGTCGAAGTGTCCCCAGCGATGCACTGAGCTTGCCGAAGTGTCCCCAGCGATGCACTGAGCTTGCCGAAGTGTCCCCAGCGATGCACTGAGCTTGCCGAAGTGTCCCCAACCTTAACGCCATCCTAAAAAGCGCAACCCAGGGACGATTAGGTAATAACACACCCCCATGCAGAAACTCTGGAAGATGGCGACAAAAGCAAAAAAAGCAATCATCGACGATAAATGTTGCGAGTCGGGTTGAATAGAAAATTGTAAAACTGGATCTAGAAACCCTAGATGAATTAAACCCGCAAAGACGAGCGCGGTGGCAAAGGAAGCAATCACAGCGTAAACTATATGATGGCTACGAAGATCTAAACTCACGGTGAACAGAAAAACTGCAAAGACAATTGAGACCGCCAAGCCGTCATTGCTATTTGTGGGTGTGGTTAATTGCCAAACTAACCAGGCTAATCCATAGCTGATTATGCCCATCATTGAGGCTAGCAAAAAGCGCCGTCGTTGACCGAAACTCCCTGCTGCTGTGAGTCCCCATGCAGTTCCTAGACCTGCGCCGACAAATACCAAAACTTCTGCGCCCAAGCTAGATTGAGTATTTACACTTAAGTCTGGTAGATAAGGTAAGATGAATTTGGTAATGCGATCGCCCAAGCCTGTCTCATAGCCGAAAATCCAACCAGTACTAGTACCTAAACAAGCGCCGATTCCCGTCAGTATCATCGTCCAAATTGTTGTCAAACAAGCCAGTAAGAATTTGGCGATCGCCTTGACTATCGAAAGCGCAATTTTGCCAACAGCTTTGTTAAATTCACCATTAGCTTGTTTCACAGCTTGGATTAGCGGTGTAACTGGGACTAAGGCTTGCTGAATATTGGCTAAACCTTGACGCACAGCGTCCTGAATTGGGACTAATAACCCCTGTTGTGATGATCCTGGAGAAATTTTCGCCAACCGTTTGTGAATAATACTTGCATTTGCTGGACGCGATCGCACATCTTCCTGTACCATCTCATCGAGTAAATCCGCAAATTTAGGGTTGACACTCACTCGTTGACGCCAGCGCAATGTTCCAGTTTGGGGATCTTCCAACTGTGGCGGATACTTACCCGTAAGTAATTCTATCATCGTTCGACCAAGGGCATAAAAATCCGCACCCGGTCCGACATTACGGCCAATAATTTGTTCTGGTGGACTGTAACCAGAAGAAAATAACCTAGTTGAACTTGATTGCGGAGCCAGTTTGGCGTCAAATTGTTTTGCGCCGCCAAAATCAATCAGCACCAGCCGATTTCCCCCAGTTACTCCCACAGATGGGGTGGTACGCAGCATCAAATTAGAAGGCTTGATGTCACGGTGAATAATCTGGCGTTTGTGCAATTCCTTTAAAATTTGCACCACTTGGTTACACCAATTCAACACCAAATCCTCTGGACAGCCTTGAGGATACTTATTGAGTATCTCCTCTAAAGTCTCCCCGTTGATTTTTTCCATCACCAAACAAGGTAGTTGGCGCGATTTGGGATTAGACAAATTTAGTTGAAAATACCCATCAACATCGACGCGGGGAACACCCGGATTTATGAGACTACTTAAAACCCCTGCTTCTTGTGTAAACAATTCCAGCGCCTTGGGTGAATTTTCCACTAGCACTTTTAGCACCTTTTCTGTCTGAATTTTTTCATCCCAAACCGTGTAAATTTGGGCAAATCCTCCCGAACCCAGGGGCTGGAGTGGGACATAGCGATTTAACAGATGTAGCGGTGCGCCACAGCTGTTGCAAAATTTGTTTCCCCAAGGTTGGGGGTAGGGACGTTGACAATCAGGATTTATGCAGTGAATCGCTGTCTGTGTGATTGGGGACACAACCTCTTTAATACAAAGGCTGCCTTGATTTTAGCAATACTCAGGAGTTTTTCAAGTTAGTACAGGGCGTAGCCCATGACGAATTACGCGCAGTGGAAAGCATAATCTGAGAACGAGGAAAACTCTTGATTGTCGCTGCGGGTTTCTTGATCTAAAACCTTGACAACTTTGTTATAAATATCGTCTGCTTGTTGAGGGGAATCACCGATGCAGGTTAAGCCTAATTTGCCAAATTGGGAAAGACAACCCATCAAATGAAACACTGTACCTGTCTCCGTACAGCTGTCAAAATGCAGCCTGTGGTGGGCGATGATATCCATTAAATCGTTGGGTAACAATCCCCGATAGCAGTCTTTTTGCAAGTTGTCAGTGGCTATATAGTATTTGGGACGCCCTTGTTGACTGTAAAATAACCCTGTGGAAAGGTCATAGCGACCGTTGGTTAATAATTTCAGGGTCATAAATGGATGTGTAGTCCCACCTTTGCGGAGATTAATTTCAATCGCTTGAATATCCCACTGTTTATTTCCTTGGTCAACGGTGATAAAATCTACGCCAAATCGTTCTAATACGCCTTTTTCGGCTAGTTTTTTGCCAACCTGTAATCCCAATTGCTGCAACTCTAACCGATAGTGTTCCTCAGCAGGAAATCGACAACCAAGATAAATTTGACCGTCTCTCCCTCCCAAAATTTGGTCGTGGGTGGAGAGGATTTCGACTTCACCTGAGGGTGTAATCCGTCCTTGGACACTGGGCGATCGCTTAATTTCTCCTTCCACAAAAGCCTCAACAATCGCCCCTAATTCCTGGATGCGTCCCGAAAAATTTGCCCAGGTTTCCAGGGTTGATTGAAAGTGCATATTTGGGAGGCGATCGCTAATTGCCTCTACCCGTTGGTGATGAGAAGCTTGCCCTGGTGCTATACTCAGAATTGGTCTAAGATCCAGCAGTGCATTGCCTTCTCCCGAAAAGCCCTCATTAAGTTTCACCACCATCCTTTGTAATGTCGGTTGGCGTTCCCATAAATCAGCAGCAGCCTTTGCTAAATCTGTGCCATTCCCAACACTCGCGCTGCCATCTGGATGCGGTACACTGCTTTGGGCAAAGATTTGCCGACTCCCACTTTTTGTCCCCCAAATTTGTAAATCTGGCGCTGCGGCGTACAGTGGTACACCCAATTTTACTGACAATTCTGCTTCCCAAACCGTAGAATTATAGCACACCATGAAGGCTCTGTCCAAATTCAAGGATTGGCGAATTCGCTGTAGCAAACGCGGGCGTTCTACAATTTTTTGACTGAGGGGCTTGAGGGAAGAATCGTAGGTAGAAAGTAACAGTAAGCGATTACGCGCATGGGAAAAAGGAATACCTGGTAACAATTGTAAATAGTAATCGATAATACTGGGATGCAGTGGCATTGATGTCACATAAATCAGCCGAGTGCGGGGATTTCGCAAGCGCATCAAGGAAAAAAGTAATCTTTCTTCATAATGTTCGCAGCCTTCTATCTTTTGGAGTTCGTGCTGGTCGATACTCAACGAAGGAATAATTAAAATATCTGCCTCACTGTTATCGAAAATTTCGATAGTTTTCCAGCGATCGCGCAAAGTTAATTGAAGATGGCGAAACTGATCAATTTTCTCCAATTCAGAAATATTCAATGTTACCATAATCCCCGCCCTGTCTTGATTCCCAGACAACCTTATGTCTTAGGTATATCGTAAGAATGAGTCAGATGTTGGTGGTGTGCAACACTTCTTTGACTCATACAGTGTCCGACCCATAAATCAAAGTGCAACTTGTAGGCGCAACACCTTACTGTCCGAGTTACCAGGGTAATCAAATAGGCTTTTTATGAAAAATCCATAAAGTTCTGTTGCTGCAAAAATTGTGGGTTAGTACTACGGTTATCTTGCAGTTACTGGGTTTGAGGTTGATGCAATTAAAATAAACACTATATAGTTTGTGTAAAGATTGTCCAATATTATTTCCCACTGCCAGAAAAAAAATGTATACTTTTTCATATACATTAAGTATATACTAGTAGTAGCAAAACGATTTAGGTTCCGCTAGTTTGTCGTGAGGACTGGTTCTTGCGTACTTAACGTGCTAAATTTTTAATTACAGTCGATAACTTTGTTTTAAAATCAAGGCTTACAGGCGCTTATAGCCAAAATTTTAATCATCAGACCTAAAAGGCAGTAAATAATGGCTGTCATCTTATCCCAGCAAGGAGTTCAAGCTTATTTTTCAACATATTTAGCACGCTAAGTACGCAAGAACCAATTGCATAAGTCTGACTATGTTTGACTATGTGATTTGGAACTATAAACAACAAGACATAGTATTTTTAGAAGAGACGGAAGTTAAAGAACAAGACAGCTAGAGCAATGAGTGCAGAAACAAATTCTCTCCCCTTGGGAACAAATACCTCATCAGATATTTTTGGCAACACATCTATACAGAGAGACCTGACATTACCAGTGACACAGCTAGGAGGATCTAGTAATCAGAATCTGGTTTTTATTGATAGTAACCTTGCCGAAACCTCCATTTTGAGTAGCAGCTTTGAGAATGCAGAAGTGTTTTTGCTAAATCCAAACATTGATGGTATAGCACAAATCACGAATGTTCTCGCCCAGTACCAAAATGTTGCGAGTGTACATATTGTCTCTCACGGTAACGCAGGGGATGTGTTGTTAGGCAACAGCCATTTAAATTTGGCAAATATCAGTAGTTATAGCAGTGATTTGCAAAGTTGGAGTCATGCCTTGACTACTGATGCAGATGTACTGTTATATGGCTGTAACGTGGGAGCAGGAGGGGACGGACAAAGTTTCATCCAGCAACTGAGCCAAATCACAGGTGCAGATATTGCAGCTTCTAATGACTTAACAGGAAATGCTGCCCTTGGTGGTGACTGGGAGTTAGAAGTTAACACTGGAACAATTGAATCAAGTAGTGTTTTGGATAGTCAGGCGATCGCACAGTATCAAAGTATTTTGCCAATTTACAACGGCAAGAACTACATATTAACCAACGGGTCAAAAACCTGGGAAAACGCTCAAGCCGAAGCCCAGAGTTTAGGCGGTAACTTAGTCACGATTAATGATGCAGCAGAGGAAACTTGGCTGAAATCGACCTTTGGTAGTAATCAGCAGTTCTGGATAGGCTTCACAGATAAAGATGTAGAAGGGCAATTTAAGTGGGTGAATGGAGAAGCCACCACCTACACCAACTGGGCACCAGGTGAACCAAATAACCGGGGTGGTAACGAAAACTATGCTGTGATGAATTGGGGGAGTACTGGGAAGTGGAATGATCTGCCCTCAACAGTTGTCCGTCGCGGCCTTATTGAGGTTGCACCAGCTTCGCTCGCCCTGGAGAAAAACACTTATTCTATCAATGAAACTGCAGGGAGTTTAGTCATTGGAGTTGTTCGCAGTAACGATAGCACTGATAAGGCAACGGTTCAGTATCGGGTAGATAGTGGCACAGCCGTGGCAGATTCAGACTTTACGGCAACCAGTGGTACATTGACATTTGGTGTTGGAGAAACGTCTAAAACCTTTACTATTCCTATCATCAATGACACCCTGATAGAAGGGAACGAAACCTTCACCCTCGTGATCGAATCTCCCACAGGGGCAGATTTAGGCACGATTCGGACAGCAAGCGTCACCCTCATTGATGATGAAAGTACAGTACTGACGATCAGCGAACCGGAGGTTAATGAGAATGCAGGCAACGCAATCATTACCGTAACACGGGGTAATGGCGTCGGCACCGGGACTGTAGACTTTACCACCGTTGATGGAACTGCGATCGCCGGCAGTGATTATCAGGCTACCTCTGGTCAACTCACCTTTGCCGACGGCGAAACCTCCAAAACAATTACAATTGGTCTGATTAACGATACGATTGGGGAGCCGGACGAAACCTTCACGATTCAGTTTACTAATCTGGTAGGAGTGACTTTACAAGACACTAGCCTGAACACCGTGACCATCATCGATGACGATCCGGGAAGTTTTATTCGAGAAACTTTCATCTCCGGGCTAAACCAACCAACGGCGTTTGTTCGCACACCAGATAACTCCCTGATGTATATTCTGGAAAAATCCGGCATCATCAAAGTTGCACAGGGTAACACCGTCCTCGCAACGCGCTTTATTGACCTCAGACAGGATGTCAACAATGTGCGCGATCGCGGGGCACTAGGGCTGGCCATTCACCCTGACTTCTTCAATGGCAGTCCTTACATCTACGTTTCCTACACCTACGATCCACCAGAAGCCTATCTCAATACCAATCCCACCACCACCCTGGATGACCCAGATAGGGCTGGCAACCGTCCGGCTCGGGTTGTGCGAATCACAGCAGATGCTACCAATGGATATCGCACCGCAGTAGCTAACAGTCAAGTGGTGATTGTCGGCAAGAACAGTACCTGGGCGAATACCAGCCGTCCTGATGGCAACAGCACCACTGATTTTTCCATCCCCGAATCAGGTAGAACTACAGATGGGGGATACGTGCAAGACTACATCAAAACCGATAGTGAATCCCATACTATCGGACAACTCGCCTTTGGGGCAGACGGTGCCCTATACGTGAGTGTCGGTGATGGCACCTCCTATAATGGTAGGGATGCCCGCTCTGCTTCTGTGTTAAACTTAGACAGCCTATCTGGTAAAATCCTGCGCGTAGATCCCCTAACGGGACAAGGGCTAGCAGACAATCCGTTCTTCAATGGCGATCCAAATAGCAACCGCTCTAAAGTATGGAACCTGGGGCTACGCAATCCCTTCCGATTTACCATCAAACCGGGAACCAGCACCCCCTTTATTGGCGATGTCGGTTGGAGCACATGGGAAGAAGTGAATGTCGGCACCAGTGGCGCTAACTTTGGCTGGCCTGCTTACGAAGGTGGCACCAATGCAGTCAATCTTGTCAATTTGCGCCAGCCGTTATATGATGCGGCTAATATCCCAGCAATCGAAGCTTTGTACAACCCTGATCAGGTTGTCACTGCACCCATCTATGCGCGGAATCACTCAGCAGGGGCAAAGGCGATTGTTCTGGGCGACTTCTACGACGGCAATACATTTCCCAGTGCTTACAATGATACTGTCTTTGTTGCCGATGTGAATGAAGGTACAGTAGATGCACTAACGCTCAATAGCGAGAATCGTGTTACCGCAGTCCGTCGGTTTGCCTCTGGTATTCCCGGTATTGTCTATATGGAAACTGGACCTGATGGGAATCTATATTACGTCAATTTAGGTACTAATTCAATCGGTCGCTGGCGTCCTGTTTAACTTTGTAGGGGCGCAAGGCCTTGCGCCCCGAACAACAATCGTCCTCACATAGCTGATAAAATAGGTGTTACCCCCTATTCGCCATTGGTATCCTGTAGAGGGACGGGGAATTACGCGATATTGTTAAATGTATTAATTAGGATATCGCTGAACTCACCTCTACTTGCTCCAACTGAGGGACAAAGAGGAAACACTTATTAATTTATTTTATGTCTTAAGATTGAGCCAGCTGGAAATTTGTTTACATCTAGAGAACGATAAACTTCATCAACATAACAGTTAACTTAAAGGCAGAGCTTATATCCGGGGTAAAACAGCCTACACACCTCACAAATAATAACTATAACTATGGCATCTCCAACACCATTGTATGGCACAGAGTTAGTAGATTGTGCTAGAGCAAATGCCAAGCAGGGAATTGAAACTGCGGCTTATCAATGTGGCTATAGTGATGATATCAAGACATTTGCGGGAGAACTCAGACAAGCTTGTGAGCAAATGAATTTACAAGTTAAAGAACTCAGCGAACTGATTACTGACCAGGATATGATATTGGAATTGCGTACAGGCGAAATCATTGCCCCAGAGACAGCATCAGAATTGTAATATTTTTGAATTCTCTCTATTTAAACAATCATAATTAGTTGGTAGTCGCGCTAAAGCGCGACTACCAACTAATTATGATTGTTTGTACTGACTTAGTTTTCTCGTGCCAAACTGATTAATAATTAATTCGCTGAATATAGCATAATTATTTTGTATAATACCTAACTACAACTAAACTAAAAAATGAATTTGAACTATAGACAGACTGTGTTGTTGAATATTTCTGTCTTCAGAACGGTTAAGCCATAATGGGTAATCGTTACATTTGTCCTCAAAATTGACGGTATTTGTAGCGTGGGCAATGCCCAGCCTACTTATTATTTAATGATTCAAGAAAATTTGGTCAGCAATTTTAAGAGTTTTTTAGTGTTGGCTGTGAGTAGGGTTCGACGATAAGCATCGGCTGCTTTTTTAATAGCTTCGGCCTGTGTGGGATAAGGATGAATTACACTACTTAACTTGCTCAAACCTATCTTATTAACAATGGCTGTGGTAATTTCAGAAATCATATCTCCTGCATGAGTAGCGACAATGGTTGCACCGACAATTTCATCAGAACCCTTTTTGTGGTGAATTTTGAGAAATCCTGACTCTTCAGCATCGGCGATCGCTCGGTCTACACTACTAAAAGGTATGGTAATTGTCGCTATATCAATACCCTGTTCCTGTGCCTCATGTTCATATAACCCTACATGGGCAATTTCTGGATCAGTATATGTCACCCAAGGCATAATTAAATTACTCAGTTTTGAACGTCCCCAGCCAAAGGGAGAAAACAAAGTATTCTTAATGACTATTCTAGCAGCTGCATCGGCGGCGTGGGTAAATTTCCAATCCATGCAGATGTCACCAGCTGCATAAATCTGGGGATTTGTTGTCTGTAGATAATCATTTACCTTGACGCCTTTTTGTTGGTCATATTCCACCCCGACAAGTTCTAAATTCAAACCTTCAACATTCGGAGCGCGTCCGGCACCTGCTAAAATTTCATCAACAGTCACAGAATCGCGATGACCATTGACAGAAAAGTAAAGTCGTTTACCCTCGGTGACAGTTACCACTTCTTCTAATTTGGCATTGAGGACTAAGCGAATTCCTTCTTTGATCAAGACTTTTTGCAAAATTTGGGCTGCGTCTTTCTCTTCTTTATTGAGGATATGGGAACCGCGATGGAACAGTACCACTTCAGAACCCAAACGCCTAAAAGCTTGCGCCAATTCGCAACCAATCGGTCCACCACCAATCACCGCTAACTTTTGGGGTCGTTGGATGAGGGAAAATACAGATTCATTGGTGAGATATCCTGCTTTCTCAATTCCCTCAATCGCTGGACGGACTGCTCTTGCGCCAGTAGCGATGACTGCTTTTTTAAATTTGAGGATTTTGCCTTCAACTTCGACTGTATTGTAACTCGCAAAGCGACCGCTACCTAAAAAGACATCAACCCCCAGGGTTGAAAAGCGTTCCGCTGAGTCATGATGGCTGATACCTGCTCTAATTTGGCGCATCCGTTTCATAACTGTGGGAAAATCCACATCGAAATGTTGGGGGATATTAATTCCTAGATCCTTGGCTTTCCAAAGTTCGCCTACCACACGAGATGAGCGGATAATGGTTTTCGAGGGAACACAACCGACGTTTAAGCAATCTCCACCCATGAGATGCTTTTCAATCAACGCCACTTTTAATCCTAAATCCAAACCCGCAGCACCTGCAGCTACCACTAATCCCGCAGTACCGGCACCAATTACTACTAAGTCGTAAATATCAGCAGGTTCGGGATTAATCCAATTTGGTGGATGGACATAAGATACCAATTTTTGGTTATACTCGTCCATTGGGCGAACTGTGATTTTCTCAAATTCCGCATTCGACATTGTTGACACTCCTTTGAAGGCTGAAGGTTGAAGCTTTGAGGCTGACAGTTGAGGCTTTGAGGGTGATGCGATAATAGATGGGGTAAGGGCGCAAGGCCTTGCGCCCCTACAAAGGTATTAATCTGTTACCGGATTTTAAACAATTGCTGTAATTCCCGATCCCCCCATCTCCCCACGTCCCTAGTTACTCACAGCCTGATCTAAGGCTTTGCGGGCTACACGGGTGACAAAAACTGTCACAGCGATGGTAGCGATCAAACCAAGGATGCGAATTAACCATTGTAGAGTGGGGTTAGTAGGTTGAGCCTCAGTCCCAATTCTGGCAAGATTACCAGCTAAGGAACCAATATAAACGTACATGATAGTTCCCGGAATCATCCCCACAGAACCAATAAAGTAATCTTTGAGAGACACTCCTGTAATTCCAAAGGCGTAGTTTAATAAATTGAAAGGAAATATGGGAGAAAGTCGCGTTAACAGGACAATTTTTAATCCTTCTTTAGCAACAGCTTGGTCAATAGCGGCAAATTTTTTGTTACCTGTGATTTTACTTGCTACCCAACCTCTGGCTAAATAACGTCCGACAATAAAAGCAGCGGTAGCGCCTAAAGTTGCACCAATGAATACGTAAATAGAACCCCAAACTACACCAAATATCACACCAGATCCCAAGGTGAGAATCGAGCCGGGTAAAAAAGCGACTGTAGCAATAATATAAAGTACTATAAAAGCGATTGCTCCTACAGCACCAAGGCTATTAATCGATTGTAAAGCGTCTCGTAAAATTGCTTGGGGGTTGAACTGGGGGCTGGGAACTGGGACGCTGATAAACAACGTAGAGGCTTGAGCTAAATCCTGGTTTGTGTTCCAAAAAATGGCACAAATTAGTGACAAAAATATGAATACAAATCCTATTGTGATGTAGGTAGAATATTTAGTGTTTTTCTGGGACATGATATTAGTTATGATTATTTGTATCATGGGTAATTTCTGCTGTTGCTACAGTTTGTTTGAGAGCTTTTTGAGCAATTTTTGTCACATAAACAGTGACAGCAACGGTAGCAATTAATCCAACTATTTGTAGCACCCATTCCGCGATTTGACTTTGTGGATTACTTGGCTGATGATGGATGTTAATCATAGCGAGATTACCTGCAAGAGAACCAATGTAAACGTACATCACCGTACCTGGAACAATCCCTATTGAACCTAAGATATAATCTCTCAGCGAAACTTGTGTCACTCCAAAAGCATAATTTAATAAATTGAACGGAAATAGGGGTGAAAGGCGAGTTAATAGCACAATTTTCCATCCCTCTGTGGCTACTGCTAAATCAAGGGCTTTAAATTTAGGATGTTTTTCTATTTGTTGAGAAACCCAATCCCGTGAAAGATAGCGTCCAATCAAGAAAGCCAAAGTGGCGCCGATAATTGCAGCAATTAATACATATATAGACCCCCAAAATAGACCAAAGAGACAACCACCTTTTAAAGTCAGAATCGAGCCTGGTATAAATAGCAAGGTAGCCAAGTTGTAGACGACTATGAAAGCAATAGGTCCTAATGCACCAAGACTGTTGATCCAAATTATTGAAGTCTGCAAAAATTCCTGAACATTAAAGTGTTTGGTCACAATTATCAGGGTAGCAAGCAGACAACTTAGGAGAGCAAATTTTAGTATAGTATATAATCTGCGTTTGTGCATTTTCAGTTATCGGCATGTATAAGTAGGTGGGCGCAAATAAACCGTACTGGCGTTGGTCGTCATTTGTCATTGGTAAGAAGTAGGGTGCGTCAGAACTGGAAAATTAGTAATCTTCTCCTAAAATTAACCTGTGTGACGCACCCTGCAAACTACTATCTCAATCTAAGATATGCTCATTCAATGAAAAGCAGCTTAAAATTTTCTTAATTTTTCCCGACGATACCAGCTACGAATTCGCGCTGGTGACACACCGAGTAAATAAGCAATAATTACTATTTGATTAATCAGCGTAGTTTTCAAAATTCCCGTTTGCAACCACCGACGGGCTGAGGTGATAACTGGTACTTTTATGATAGCAATTCTGCCGATAGGTTTTAAACGTCGTATAAGTTCAAAGTCTTCCATAATTGGCAATTCACGAAAGTAGCCAATTTGCTGGAATATTTCTTTAGTGATAAAAATTGCTTGATCACCATAGGGCATTTGCCAAAGGCGCGATCGCCAATTCACTCCCCATTCTACCCACCGGATACCCCACCCCGATGTATCAATCTGCAAGGTAAAGGCACCTGCTACAATCCCTGGCTGTTGTAGCGCTGTGCGAATCATGATATCAAACTCAGTTGGTAAACGGGTATCTGCATGGAGAAACAGCAGAATATCGCCACTAGCAGCCAAAGCACCTGTGTTCATTTGTACAGCACGCCCAGGAGATGATGAGATAACTTTAGCACCTAATGACTGAGCTATTTCTCTAGTGTCATCTTGGGAGCCACCATCTACCACAATTACTTCTATATTTGTACTGGGTTGAGTAGACGCGATCGCTTGTTTAATATTTCCCGCTTCATTCAGTGTGGGAATGATAATAGAAATTTTGGCATTGTTCACAAATATCTACCAATTGTTCGCTATATATCTGTTAATAGTCGTGCTTTTCGCCGAATAAAATCAAGTAATGTTTCTTGGGAAGAAATAATATCAGATCTACCTTCCATACCAGATTGAATCACACATTTGCGATCGCCAGAAATTAACACCTGTTTTTCTGGCTGGATGGTGATTTGGTAAGTAGCTGTGTTTGAACTCTGATTTTCAGGAGAGATGGTATCTGGCGAAATGTCTCGCACTTGAGCTTTTAAAGTACCATATTCAGTGTAGGAACAGCCAGAAAGACGCAGTTAAATCGAGTTTTTGGTCATCAGCCGTCAGGATACATTGTTCACCATCACCATAATAAACATCTAATTGTACTTCCGTGCCAAGATCCCATTACTTTGCCTTCTGGTAGCGAACCAGAACCGGATTTTGTGATTGCTCGTGCTACAGATGATCATTATTTATCTGCTCATCCCAGCCCAAAGGATGTTTTACTAGTAATTGAAATTGCTGATTCTTCTTTGAATTATGACCAAGAGGTGAAAATACCCCTTTATGCAGAAGCCGGAATTTCCGATTACTGGATATTTAATTTAGTTGCTCAACATTTAGAATGCTATAGCGAACCTTATCAAGAATTAACTCTTAATTTCGCTTATGGTCTCAAGCGAATTTTCTTGCCTAATCAGTCAGTTATTCTGCCTTGTTTTTCCGATTTATCTCTAGATTTATCTCGGATTTTTCCGCGAATTACTGTTTGAAATCATCGTGTTGGACTACCCCCACTACCCCAAGGTTTTATCTGAGTACCTTTATCTCTTCCTCGGACATTTATACCAATAAAAGATTTATTATCAGCATCCGGACTTATCCAAAAATTAATTGAGTTATTGCGTTCTTGTTGTGAAATTTTATCACATGCTTTCCATCCAACAAAAGTAATAGAACCTTTTCGTCCCCAACTCGATTCCAAAGCACGTGTTATTCTAACCACAACTTCCTCTAAACTTAGATTAGGTGCATGGATAAGACCATTCTGCCACCAATTTGAGCTTCGTTGACCAACTGAACTACCAGGCTGAAGACATACTTGAATTAAAGATGTTTTGTCTTTTTCAGGATTCCCAGGATTAACCATGTCAGAATTACACTGTCTGAGAATGGATATCCCAACCAAAAATCCTTGGCTCATGACATAGGATTATCCCTAGACACAATTAATAGATTCCTCAATGCTAAACCTGTTCTGTATGGAACCTTTGAAGAAATATGTCGGAAATTAAACCTGGATTGGAAAGAAATCTCCACTCCAGATTTTGAGTCTACTTCTCTTCAAAAAACTATACATACTCAGGAATCATTAAGCAAAAAATACCAAGACTGGGGAACTGCGGTTGATGTCTCAGTGTTTTACGATCGCACCCAAGAAATGGCACAGTTAGAGTCATGGATATTGGAATATAGCTGTCGCTTAGTGACAATATTCGGCATGGGTGGGGTTGGTAAGACAAGTTTAGCAACCAAGCTGGCAAAACAGATCCAGGATGAATTTGATTATCTGATTTGGCGTTCTTTAGAGGTTGTTTTAAAAGTCCTGTCGTTGGTA
Source organism: Gloeotrichia echinulata CP02 (assembly GCA_038087035.1). Taxonomy (NCBI): domain Bacteria; kingdom Bacillati; phylum Cyanobacteriota; class Cyanophyceae; order Nostocales; family Gloeotrichiaceae; genus Gloeotrichia; species Gloeotrichia echinulata. The sequence goes on from CP051187.1 coordinate 3,949,284, forward strand.
GCAAAACGTTTTAGATCCCCCTAAATCCCCCTTAAAAAGGGGGACTTTGAGAAGTTTTCCCCCCTTTTTAAGGGGGGCTGGGGGGATCGAGCAGTGCTTAAAATGACAGCTAATCACTTTGAAAACAACCTCTAAAGGTACGAGAAATGGCAATTGCCTTCAACAACTGCTTTGAAAAAATTGCAGAGCCAAACAAAGCCCGCACAGGCGACTTTAAGTATACCCAAATACTGTTCTGGATCAATTCCCAAATATCTTAGGGACTTCCAGAAATTAAATTATCCAGGGTAGGTGCGTCAGTACCAAGAATTTCGAGCTACGTTTTGAGTTTATCGCTGCTGACGCACCCTACAATTGTATATTTTTTTATTTGGAAGTCCCTTACAGCAATTTTCATCGATTTGAACCACATTCTTTGTAGGGGTTTAGCATTGCTAAACCCGTACCGCGTGGTCTATTGACCTGAAAACTGCTATAATTGCGCTGCTAATTGTTGGGCGCGTTGTTCAGCTTGTTGGACTCTTTGGGCGCCAGATCGCCTTGTAAATTGGGCTGCTTTTTCTATACTTCAATAGAATTGAGATAAAGCTAATATACATTACACTCATTAAACTTCATTTCCCATGACCACTTCTCAACGCCGCTATCACATCACTACTTTTGGATGCCAAATGAATAAAGCCGACTCAGAGCGCATGGCTGGCATTTTAGAAGACATGGGTTTTGAATTTGCTGAAGATCCCAATCATGCTGATTTAATTCTCTACAATACTTGTACAATTAGGGATAATGCCGAGCAAAAGGTATATTCCTACCTGGGCAGACAGGCAAAGCGTAAACACGAGCAGCCTGATTTAACATTGATTGTCGCTGGTTGTGTTGCCCAGCAAGAAGGGGAAAGTCTGTTGCGGCGCGTGCCAGAATTGGATTTGGTGATGGGGCCACAATACGCTAACCAGCTAAAAAATTTGCTGGAATCGGTTTTGGCTGGTAATCAAATTGTCGCCACTGAGCCGGTTCACATTATGGAAGATATCACCCAGCCGCGCCGGGATAGCAAAGTGACGGCTTGGGTGAATGTAATTTATGGTTGTAACGAACGCTGCACTTACTGCGTCGTTCCCAATGTGCGTGGGGTGGAACAATCCCGGACACCGGCAGCAATTCGCGCCGAAATGGAGGAATTGGGGCGACAAGGTTACAAAGAAATCACCCTACTTGGTCAAAATATTGACGCTTACGGTAGAGATTTGCCGGGGACGACCAGCGAAGGTCGCCATTTGCACACATTCACAGATTTACTATATTACGTGCATGATGTCCCAGGGATTGAAAGGCTGAGGTTTGCCACAAGTCACCCCCGTTATTTTACGGAGCGTTTAATTAAAGCTTGTGCCGAATTGCCCAAGGTGTGCAAACACTTCCATATACCTTTTCAATCTGGGGATAATGAACTTTTGAAAGCGATGGCGCGGGGTTATACCCACGAAAAATATCGCCGGATTATTGATACAATTCGCCAATATATGCCAGATGCGTCAATTAGTGCCGATGCAATTGTCGGTTTTCCTGGAGAAACAGAAGCACAGTTTGAAAATACCCTGAAGTTGGTGGAAGATATTGGCTTTGACATGTTAAATACAGCCGCATATTCCCCGCGTCCAGGGACACCAGCTGCTTTGTGGGACAATCAGTTAAGTGAAGAAGTCAAAAGCGATCGCCTACAAAGATTAAACCATTTAGGCAACATCAAAGTCGCCGAGCGATCGCAGCGTTATTTTGGCCGCATGGAATTCGTACTGGTAGAAGACCAAAACCCCAAAGATCCCACCCAGGTAATGGGACGCACAGGCGGTAATCGTCTGACTTTCTTCACTGGTGATATTCAGGAACTCAAAGGCCAGTTGGTTAAGGTGAAAATTACCGAAGTTCGTCCTTTTAGCTTGACTGGGGAATTTGAACGCACCCCATCTAAATCAAAGATTATAGATGGGGATTCGTGCGCTAAGAAGCTGTAATACTTCTTGAGCGTTACCAGGGTTACTGGCGTTCTCAGTGTGTCGTTAGAACTTTCGCTGACGTTGGCGAAGCCTGCGCTCCGCGCATACACCCTAGTAAAAAGTATTATTAATATAATGACTTTTTACTCGTTATAAACAATTAGTGAAATTGGTCTATGTCTCCGGCTGTAAAGCTTTTACAGTACCGCAAACACTAATTATTATAATTATAGCATGAAAGAATAATTGTTGCTGCGCGTTTTATACTGGTTTCGCTTACCCCACCTAAAATGTAGATATTTTTATAGTATTTTTAGGTGGGGACTGCGCGAAACATTTTTGTTCAAACAAAGATAGGACTTACGCATGAGTAACGAAAAATCAAGGGGTTGGGCATCGGGCGACAGACGCCCAGACCGAAAAATTCACCAATGCCCTATGCCCTATGCCCTATGCCCTATGCCCTATGCCCTATGCCCTATGCCCTATGCCCTATGCCCTATGCCCTATGCCCTATGCCCCATGCCCTATGCCCGATCTCCACGAATAGCCTAGTGCGTAAGTCCTGAAAGAGAATTAGGGCAAATGGCGGATGACTTCAGCAATTGACCAAGCTTGGGCGATCGCTCCTCTGGGTGTATGGGGTGCATCACCGTCAAATATCTCAGAAATCGAGCCTAGACAAGCATCAGCGAGGAAATGATTTAACAAGGGTTGCCAATCAAAAGGCAAGGGTTGTTGTGGGTAAAAACGCTGCCAAGCGCGGATAAACGGGCCAATCAGCCAACTCCAAACTGTTCCCTGATGGTATGAGCGATCGCGCTCCTGTGGGTTGCCGAAATATTTGCCTATGTATTGCGGATCGCCAGGATCAAGACTGCGAAGACCATAGGGAGTCAGCAAGTTAGAAGTTGCTACCTCAAGTATTTGTCGCCCCTGCTGACCAGAAAACCCACAATGGTGCAGCGACAGTGCCAAAACTGCATTGGGGCGAATCTGGGAATTGCGGCGATCATCCGGTTCGATGGTGTCGTACAAGTAACCAATCTGGAAATTCCAGAATTTTTGTAGGGAGATTTTTACCTGTTCTGCTTGCTGGGCATAACGCTGCGCCTGTTTCGCTAGACGCGCCGGATCACCAAACTCAAGCTGACTCAAGCGGTCTGCCCATTGACTCACCCAACATAAGGCAGAATACCACAGAGCATTGATTTCCACTGGCTTACCGCAACGGGGCGTCACAGGCTGGCCTTCAACCACAACATCCATCCAAGTCAGGGCAACACCACGAGCATCCCAACTAACTAGCCCATCGGTAGCATCAACCTGGATATTATACCGCGTCCCAGTGATAAATGCTTTATAGATTTGCTGCACCACGGGAAATTGCTCTGCCAAAAACTGCCAATCTTTGGTCGCTTCCAAATACAATCCTAAAGTTTCAATCCACCACAATGCTGCATCTATGCTGTTATAAAAAGGTTCGCCACCCTCATCAGGAAAGGCATTCGGAATCAAACCGTAGCGACAATAACGCCCAAAGGTTTGCAATAGCCCTTTTGCTAAGTCGAAGCGTTGGGGAACTAGTGTCAACCCCGGTAAAGCAATTAAAGTATCCCGTCCCCAGTCATTGAACCAGTGATAACCAGCAATCACAGTCGGGCCAGCAATCGAGGCGCGGTAAACAATAAACTGATCGCTGGCTCGTAGTAGTTTTTGCCAAATTGGCGCTTCGGTCTTGGGGATAGGCGATGAGGAAAATAGTCCCCTGTCCCCTGTCCCTCCTTGACCCCAGCCAAAAATCTGCGAGAGCCTTTCTTGTTCTGCTTCCACCGCTTCTGCAAAGCAGTCAGGGCTAAGGGTATCTTGCAAGGCGTCGGGAAATCCCACTCGTGCTTCTAAAGTCACTGTATCTCCTGGTTGCAGCATAACTGTTAAGTAACCAGGGCTGTAGAGGTCCTCGCGATCGCCTAGTCCCCGGCGCATCTCCTCTGGTAAGCCATAATTCCAGTACCACACCGCATCTGGTTGATAGTTTCCTTTTGTCCAGCGCAAATGCCAAGGGGTGCCAAACCGCCCAGACATTATTGCTTGTAGACAAACTTGTTGCGGCAGCAATAATTGTGAAAAATGTAATTCTGGAGTTGCTGTTTGTTGGTGGTGAAAATTGCGATCGCCAATTAGCAGTCGCAGTCTTAAAATACCTACATCCCTGCCTTCATAGCGATATTGGATCAAAAGCCGATGGCAGAATTTCGGATCGGGTGATGAGGGAAAAAATCCTTCCTCTCCCTCTGTCCCTCTCCCTACTAAACCATAAGGCATCACCAGTTGCCTACTTAACTGCCAGTTATCTTCACTCCAAACCCATTGGGGAACTGGGTTAATATCAAAAGAGCGCAGCAGTTTGTAGCCGGTCGGATCAATCTGACCATTGCCCCAAATATTCGTTCCCAGTGCTACAACTGTCCCTAGGACTTCTAAACTAGCTTCTAGGTGTGAAACTAGCAGCGTACGTTCAGCCGGTGGGTTGGTAGCCGCAAATAGCCAACCGTGATAAGTGCGCGTGCGTACATCAGAAACCGTACCACTGGCAAAACTCCCCAAGCCATTGGTTAATAACCATTCTCTTCTATCTAAATCAGTCATTGCCTACTACTCAAAATCGTTATGAGTATGATATAGTCGTAACAGATCGTAATTAAACTGTGACAGCGTGGATGGGTGAGTTTTACTTGACCCAAATTCCAACGCTATATAGACGGATATCAAGGAGATAATGGTTCATGTCCCTCACTTACGGAACAGAAGGATGCCTCCGCGTTGGTCAACAGGCTCCAGACTTTACAGCAACAGCCGTTGCGGATCAAGAATTTAAGACAATCAAACTTTCCGACTATCGGGGTAAGTATGTTGTCCTATTTTTCTATCCCCTAGACTTTACCTTTGTTTGCCCCACTGAAATCACAGCATTTAGCGATCGCTACGAAGAATTCAAAAAACTTAACACGGAAATCCTCGGTGCTTCCGTTGATAGCGAGTTCTCGCACCTCGCTTGGATTCAAAGCGATCGCAAAGCTGGTGGCGTAGGCGACCTAAATTATCCCCTAGTTGCCGACATCAAAAAAGAAATTAGCGCGGCTTACAACGTCCTTGACCCAGCCGCCGGTATTGCCTTACGCGGTCTGTTTATCATTGATAAAGATGGTATCATCCAGCACGCCACCATCAACAACCTAGCTTTTGGTCGCAGCGTCGATGAAACCCTGCGAACATTGCAAGCAATTCAGCATGTTCAGTCCAACCCCGACGAAGTTTGCCCCGCAGGTTGGCAGCCCGGAGATAAGACAATGAATCCTGACCCAGTGAAATCCAAAGTTTACTTCTCTGCTGTCTAGATTTGGCTAGCTGGAAAACTTCAATACCGTTTATTCGATTTGAAGGAAAATGTTGAGCGCAGTCCCTACCTATAACGAAGTTTAGGTAGGGTTAGCGAAACCCAGGGTACGTGGTACAATACAGTTGGTACGGTAAAAGGCAAAACCTGGAGACACGACCATTTTTATATTAGTAATTATTAGTTTTGTTCCTAATATTACTAACATTTTTGCTAGAGTGTATGCGCGGAGCGCAGGCTTCGCCAACGTAGGCAAAAGTTCCAACGACACACTGAGAACGCCAGTTTTTCTGGTAACGCTATTTTTAGCGAAAGAATCCCCAACTATATTGCCTTTATTGTTGGGGTGCGTTCAAGGAAAATAAATAATAACCACAGATCAACACAGATGAACACAGATAGATATGAATCAGTGTCAACTTCAGTGTGTATCTGTGGTTTTTTCATTATCGTGGTAATTTAGAAGCTACTCTGGGGGTACATTAATAATAGTTTGGTTTTTTCGCGCCGACTTAGTTAATTAAATAATTAAGGATAAAAATATGCTAACTTCAACAGATTTCACTGGCTTATTTAATCAGCGATTTTTCCGTAATTTTTTACCTATTCCAGCCACAAGTTACTTTCGCTTAGAAATAGGCACACCAGATTTTCAACTCCCAGATATTACCAACGGAACTTTAGTAAAATTATCAACTTATCGAGGTAAGCAGCCAGTATTACTTGCTTTCACTCGGATATTTACTGAAAAGCAATATTGTCCCTTTTGCTTTCCTCATATCAAAGCCTTGCATGAAAACTATGAGCAATTCAAAAGTCGCGGCATAGAAGTTTTAATGATTACTAGTACCGACCAAAAACAAAGTCAAATTGTTGTAAAAGATTTGGGCTTACAAATGCCGCTGTTGAGTGATCCTGGTTGTTATGTTTTTCGTAGATATCGGGTGGGACAAGCATTAGGAGCGCCTTTACCAGCACAGTTTGTATTAGATAAAGATGGCAAACTGCGTTATCGGCATTTATTTTCTTTTTTGGATCATAATGCTAGCGTCGAGACATTGTTAGAACAATTTAACATCCTCTTAGAGGCTGTTTGAAAAGTCTAAATTAATACCAGCCCTGGCGATTAGAAATCGCACGCCAGTTGCTAGGACAAGACAAGCGAAGGCAATTAAAGTTAGAATACAGACAGAAATATCTAATACCAATTTTAAAAAAGAATGGGACAGATAGCGTAGGGGCGCAAGGCCTTGCGCCCCTACAGATTATTGATGTGTTGCAAAGATTTTTTGAATTGGTATAACCTAATCTTGTAAAATTGGCTCTTGCGTGCGTAGCGTGCTTAATTATTAATTAAAGTCGATTAAATTGCTTTAACAATAAGGCTTACGGGCGTTTATAATTTAATTTTTAGTAACACTAGCTCAAATACAAAAAATAATTGCTTTTATCTGAGCCAGTCAAGGGTTTTAAACTTATTTTTTCACAAATTCAGCACGCTAAGTACGGAAGAGCCAAAAGCTCTAAGATAAGTTCGCGCATCAGACGCCAATTTGTCTATGCGCGAAACATGATTTTACAATTTAACTTGTTGCAAATGACTGCGGGGATTATAAGTACGTATAGCCCGGATTTTTTCATAATATTCCCGCTCTTGTGGGCTGAGGTCTTTAGGTGGAACGATCGCCACCTTGACCAACTGATCACCACGTCCACCCTTGGCGACAGGCCAACCTTTGCCACGTAACCGCAGGGATTGACCAGAACGCACCCCGGCTGGTAGCTTAACATTAACCAAACCATCGGGAGTAGGGACATCAATAGAAGCGCCTAAAGTAGCCTCATCAGGGGTAATTGGCAGTTCACAGACAAGATTATCGCCTTCAAGCTGGAAAAAAGAGTGGGGTTGAAGTTCCACCTTTAAGTATAAATCCCCCCGCTGTTGGGTCGTGGAGTTCAATTGACCTTTACCCCGGATACGCAAACGAGTACCAGATTTAGCACCAGCAGGGATGCGGACATCAATTGTTTCATTCCCCAAACTAAAACGCTTTTGGACACCAGCAAAAGCTTCCGCAAAACTCAGGGCGATCGCTGCTTCAGTATCCTGTCCACTACCAGCACCTATATCTTGAACGCCAAAATCATTAACACCACCAAAACCACTAGGTCTACCCGTAGAAGTGCTATAAGAGTAAGATTGACGCGCACCGCGAGGGCTACCACCACCAAAACGCCCTAGTAATTCATTAACAAAATCATCGAAACTACCATACTGACTGAAGTCAAAGCCGCCCATATCCCCACCACCAGAGGGGAAGCCTTGACCAGCCTGTTTCCAATATTGACCGAATTGGTCATATTTTTTGCGCTTTTCTGGGTCTGACAAAACCTCATAAGCTTCATTAACTTCTTTAAAACTCGCCTCAGCCTGTTTATTCCCAGGATTGACATCAGGGTGATATTTGCGGGCTAGTTTCCGAAAAGCTTGTTTAATCTCCTCCGGACTGGCAGTTTTAGTTACCCCCAAAATTGCATAATAGTCTTTAAAGTCGGTTGTAGCCATCAACTAGCCTCCTCTAGAAATTCCTGTTATGTTCTTTTATAAATGTGAGATTTGCTCTTAGCCAGGTATAATAGCAAGCAACAAGAGTCTGGTTTTAAATTAACAAATATTACAGAAAATCAAGTAGGGTTCTCGCTCACCACACCAGGGAAATTTCCGTACTTTCGCCATTCGTCCCAGCGGATGAGGCGGTCTAGTCCTTCCGACAAGGTTGGCGGCGCTTCCCGCAGTTGGCGATGCATTCGCAAAATGATTTCTTCGGGAACCTGACGCAGGCGTTTTTTATTGCGAGCCAAACACAGCCAAACTGGGGTATCGATCCAAATCCCCGTAATGTGAGTAAAGCCTAAATCGCGCACTATGGCAATAACCTCACGGCGATCGCCTCGCCGGGCGTTAGTAGCATCATAAATTGCTGTCTGCCTCGCCGCCAGAGCTTGCTGCCATTGCCGCTGAATTTCCTGCCAAATCAGTAGCCACGGACCTTGAATAGCCTCATTACCAAACAATTGCCCCCTAATGGCATCTGTAGAAATCAGCTGCATTTGGGGGCATTCTGCCACCAATTGTTTTGCCAAAGTAGACTTACCACTACCAGGAAGACCAATTAGCAACAACAGTTTAGTCATTTGTCCTTTGTCCTTTGTCCTTTGTCCTTTGTCCTTTGTTCTTTGTCCTTTGTCCTTTGTTGAAAGTCCAATGACCAATGACCAATGACCAATGACCAATGACCAATGACTAATGACTAAATCACAGTCCCATCAGGAATTACTGCATTTTTTAGCACAACGACAATGCCGCTGCGGATAAAGAAGCCTTGATTTTCCCGTTCTGCTTCTTGCACGTTATCTTTATTGATGATTTTGACATCGTGACCTATCCGGGCATTTTTATCGATGATGGCACGGCGAATGATGCTATCTGTACCAATGCCTACAGGGATTTCACCTTTTTCTAAGCTACATTGGCGTTCCACGGAAGCTTGGTAAAAGTCGGCACCCATAATTAGAGTATCTTCGATAATGCTACCAGATTCAACCCGCGATCGCACTCCTAAAACTGAATGTTCAATCCGGCAGTTTTTCAACATGCAACCTTCGCCTATCATGGATTGTTTAATTTGGCAATCTAGTAATTTGCTGGGGGGTAAATAACGAGCGCGGGTATAAATTGGTGCTTTTTCATCGTAGAAACTAAAGGGGGGCAGAGGTTGTTGAGTTAGGGCTAAATTGGCTTCATAAAAGGATTCTATTGTTCCAATATCTTCCCAGTAGTCGTCAAATAGGAACGCTTGAACGTTGTAATCTTTTGCAGCATCAGGAATAATTTCTTTGCCAAAATCAGTCCGTTCTAGAGATTCCCGCAACAACTTGATCAAAACTTCTTTTTTAAAGACGTAAATCCCCATCGAGGCGATGTAAGGCTGGAGTTGGGCTTGTTCTTGGGTCAATCCCAGGATGGTAGTATCAACCCGCATGTTAGCCAAAGCCTGACCTTTGGGTTTTTCGCTAAAGTCAATTACCCTACCCGAGTCATCAATTTTCATTAAACCAAAATCCGATGCCCGGCGATCGTCCATAGGGATGACCGAGAGAGTAATATCAGCGTTAGTGTCCCTATGGCGCTGGACAAACTGGCGGTAGTCCATGCGATAGAGATGATCCCCTGAGAGGATCAAAAATTCGTTGGCGTCCCATTCTTCCAGCATCCACAGATACTGACGCACAGCATCAGCTGTACCTTGGAACCAGTTGGGGTTTTCTGGGGTTTGCTGTGCAGCTAGCACTTCCACAAAACCATCGCTGAAACCACTAAAGTTATAGGCACGGGCAATGTGACGATTCAGAGAAGCTGAGTTAAATTGTGTCAGAACGTAGATTTTAAATATCTCAGAATTGATGCAGTTACTGACAGGGATATCGATTAAGCGGTATTTCCCTGCTACTGGTACTGCGGGTTTGGCACGTAGTTTAGTTAGCGGATAAAGTCGAGTACCCGCGCCACCGCCAAGAATGATTGCTAAAACTTTTTTCACAAGATGTCTCCCAGCTGGCTTTCAACTCTCACCTTCAGTTTATGACTGTCTGCCACAGCTGGTAAGGGGGGATCACAGAATCTCGTCAGTTAATTTATAGAACATTTGTATTAATTGGGAGGGGAATTAAGGGAAAGGTCTTAAGCCTTGTAGGACATCAGACAAAATGTTAATCGCTTCTTCGACTTTAGTAGTATCCCTAGAAAAAAATGCTTGTAAATAATTGTCGTAAGCTCTTACAAGTTCCTCGCTGTTAGCTTGATAAGGGGTATCCTGAGAGATGCCAGACTCTACATCTGCGATTACCCGCTTGTAAGTGCCTTCCGTAACTGGCAGATATTTTTTCGCCTCTGACCATTTGCGATCGCCTCCGCAGTTGATATAGACAGCAATTAGCCCACTAGCAGTAATCCAGCCACGGGTATACCATCTTACCGCTGTATCTACTGTCAATAAAAATACTTCTTTCACTGTGTTATTTCATATAGATTGCCTTAAATAATACGATGGATCTGCCAATTTTCCAGTACACTCGACTACCTATATCCTGGTCTTTTGACTCTAGTCAAACGCAATTGTTGCGACAGGTTCAAATACTGTACCCAAGGTTCCTCTGACAACTGGGAAATGGCATTTGGCGAAAGTGTAGCGGTGAACACATCCTGTCCACTGTTGACAGCACTGACGCCTAAATTTGCCAAAACAGCAGCTGCGCCAGGGTCAGCAAGGGGTTCCGTATGGATGAATACCACCAAACTAGAATCTTCAGGGTCTGAAACATCATTCAGCGCCATAGCAAGGGCGGCGTCTAGCTTCTGATAATTCATAAGTAATTGTTGGGTAAAAAGGGCAGGCAATTTTGAGCCAGCCCTATAACCAACTTAACAAATTTCTCAGTCTTGAAGGTTGACCCTCCGAATTTTAGATTTTGGATACTTCTCTACGAACGCGAGTGCGTGTCGTAGACAGAGGCTACGCCAACGACTTAAGAGCGGGACGCTGCGCGTAGCTTGCTTCCACGTAGTGGTACGCTCAGTACAAGTTTTGGATTTTAGATTTTTGGGGTACCTTGCAGACCCCATGTGTCTGTAAAAATCTAAAAGACGCTCCTACTAGTCTGTCAATTTTGTTTTGAGGGATTTTTGGTAGTGTGAGCGTCTCGCTCACGCGGGCAAGATGCCCGCACTACAGTCCATCATTTTTATCTTGACAGAGTACTACGTCGCTTTACGCTACGCTATGCCGTAGGCTTTACGCTGCGAAGCACGCAAATCTAAAATCCGGGCATTGGTTGACTATTCTCTATTGCTTCTACAGATTAGCAGTGTTAATCACGCCATAACCCCATTTATTATCAAACGTTCCTGGGGGTTTTCCGGGAATAGAACTATTTTTGCGGAGTAAATCTTTCACCGCCGCTGGGTCAAGTTTGGGATCACGCTGTAAAAGTAGTGCTACTAAACCAGTAACAAATGGTGTTGCCATACTCGTACCAGCGTCAGCGACAAACTTAGAATTAATCATACTTGAACGACCAAAACCTGCATTGGCGGACAGTGTAGAAATAATCATTGCTCCCGGTGCGGCTATATCTGGCTTTTGGGCATCATTCCGCAGCGGTCCTTCACTGCTGAACTCAGAAATAGTATCCAAGTCCATGCCCATATCTCTCTCCTGGCCATCAATATCTGTGTACTTCGCTCTTGTAGTATAAGCTGCAACTGTAACTGCACTGCTGGCTGCTCCAGGTGAGCCAATTTTTACCGAGTCTTGGATGCTAGTACCAGTAAAAAGCACGGATGACCTATCTTCAAGAGCCCAAACATCCAGACGGGTGTCAGTCCGGGAAACATTACGTACCCGCAGTTGCCAAATACCTCCCATAACTGGCGACAGACCATTACCACGAATTTGCACAAAGAAATTATGGTCGCCATTACCTTTATCATGTCCTGGGGTGACTATTTGCACCCGTGCATCTGGCAATTGATAATTTAGGGTGGGATTACCGCCAGCAATAATTTTTTGGTAGGGCGTAACGAAATTGTTGGGAGTTCGCAGCGAGACTTCTAACTCACTGTCACTAGAATACCAACCATTTAACCAGACTATATCAACTTGATTCAATGGCACATTAAAACGCATACTACCGGTGCCGTTGGCGACTATGTTCGCTTGACCATGAATGTTGTCGTTCCCCTCATTACCTGCGGCACAGCAAACAATCCGTCCTGGACCTGATTGGGCGTCAATGATTCTGGAGAGGGAGTCAGTACCGTCATGGGCGTCAGCGTGTCCACCCAAGCTGAGATTGACGACTGCTGGGCGTCCCAACTCACTGGCGATGCGGAAAATGTAGCGGACGCCATCCGCAATATGAGCATCCTGCATATCAGACTTAACGATGACTAATTCCGCCTCTGGTGCGACACCGCCATAGGTTGCATCTGCACCAGCAGCAATTCCCGCAACATGGGTACCATGACCATGAGTATCTTGGGAAACTGTCAGTTGCGCCCCCGTAAATTCTGCCCCATAGTTACCTTCTTTAACTCCCGGACCTGGGAGAGTTTGATCCCAAATATGGCGAATACGTCCTTCAAAGGCGGGGTGTTTGGCATCAATTCCACTGTCTACAATGCCGATGACGACTCCTTGACCAGTTAATCCGGTTTTGTTCTGAAAATCTGGCAATTGCACCTTTTGTGCGGCAATATCCATCCGCAACTGCAATTTACGTGAGGGCTTGATGCGTTGGATGATATTATCTTCAGATAAGGCATCTAAACCCTCAAGGGGTAAAAAAGCTGTCCGCACAGTTCCTGAATTCTGATTGACTTGAATACCTTGTTGTTCTAAATGACTTAAATCGGCATCAGAATCACAGTAGATAAAAACAACACTCTTTGTGGGTTTGACAACGCTTTTCGGGGGAATTAAACCAAGCGATCGCCTGTGGCTAGTTAAAGCTTCCTCGCCTTCACTTTCGTAGTTCTGATATGCTAACAGCAACCCTGGAGAAAGTTTTTCGTGTCTCATTTTCACCTCAATTTATATGAATGCACCGTCAATACAGTATTTATTTTAACCATATAAGCGTATTAGGGATTGGAGATTGGGGATTGGAGATTAGGGATTGGGGATTAGGGATTAGGGATTGGGGATTAGGGACAAAAAGTAATGAGTAATGAGTAATGAGTAATGAGTAATGAGTAATGAGTAATGAGTAATGAGTAATGAGTAATGAGTAATGAGTAATGAGTAATGAGTAATGAGTAATGAGTAATGAGTAATGAGTAATGAGTAATGAGTAATGAGTAATGAGTAATGAGTAATGAGTAATGAGTAATGAGTAATGAGTAATGAGTAATGAGTAATGAGTAATGAGTAATGAGTAATGAGTAATGAGTAATGAGTAATGAGTAATGAGTAATGAGTAATGAGTAATGAGTAATGAGTAATGAGTAATGAGTAATGAGTAATGAGTAATGAGTAATGAGTAATGAGTAATGAGTAATGAGTAATGAGTAATGAGTAATGAGTAATGAGTAATGAGTAATGAGTAATGAGTAATGAGTAATGAGTAATGAGTAATGAGTAATGAGTAATGAGTAATGAGTAATGAGTAATGAGTAATGAGTAATGAGTAATGAGTAATGAGTAATGAGTAATGAGTAATGAGTAATGAGTAATGAGTAATGAGTAATGAGTAATGAGTAATGAGTAATGACCAATGACAAACGACAAATGACAAATGACAAATGACAAATGACAAATGATGGAAATTAAAACACCAGACTGGGTTAAACACGCTGTTTTCTACCAAATCTTTCCAGACCGGTTCGCCAGAAGTAAACAGCCACGAAAAGGATTGTTACATGACGCCCGTTGGGAAGATTGGGAAGCTATACCAACACTCCAAGGTTATAAAGGCGGCGATTTGTGGGGCATCATTGAGGGATTAGACTACATACAGGATATGGGTTTTAACGCTATTTACTTCACACCCATATTTCAATCGGCTAGCAATCACCGCTATCACACCCACGATTATTATCAGGTAGACCCGATGCTGGGGGGTAATAAAGCTTTTCGCGAATTGCTAGACGCAGCCCATCAACGTAATATTAAAGTTGTGATCGATGGCGTGTTTAATCATGCCAGTCGGGGATTTTTCTTTTTCCATGATATTTTAGAAAATGGTCCCCATTCACCTTGGGTGAATTGGTTCAAAATTGAAGGCTGGCCGCTTGCGCCTTATACTGGTGAATTAAAAGCAAACTATGTTGGTTGGGCGGGAAATCGTGCCTTGCCAGTATTTAACCACGACAACCCACAAGTGCGGGAATATATTATGGAGATTGCCGAATATTGGATGAATTTCGGCATTGACGGTTGGCGATTAGACGTACCATTTGAAATTAAAACTCCTGGTTTTTGGCAAGAATTTCGTCAGCGAGTCAAAGCGATTAATCCCCAAGCCTACATTGTCGGTGAAGTGTGGGGAGATTCCCGACAGTGGCTAGACGGAACACAATTTGACGGAGTGATGAATTATTTATTTACAGGACCAACAATTGCCTTTACCGCTGGCGATCGCGTAGTCTTGGAACAAGTCCAAGGTCGGGATTATCAAGCTTACCCACCCTTGTTTGCCGTTGAGTATGCTGCCAAAATCCAAGAACTACTACAACTTTACCCCACAGAAATTCGGCTAACTCAACTTAATTTGCTAGCCAGTCACGACACAGCGAGGTTGCTGACTATAGCTGGAGGCGATCGAGCCAGTGTAGAATTAGCAACGCTCTTGTTACTCACCTTTCCCGGTGCCCCCAGTATCTACTATGGTGATGAAGTGGGTTTACCTGGTGCTATAGATCCAGACTCTCGCCGTGGCTTTCCCTTAGAAGCTAACTGGGATCGAGAAATTCTCACTACTCATCGCCAGTTAATCGCCCTACGTCATAGTTACGCAGCTTTGCGTATAGGAGATTATCAAGTTTTCTTAGCTCAAGGAGAACTCTACATTTTTTCGCGCACTTTGGGGACCGAAGAATTGATAATTGCTGTTAATGCAGGTACCGCATCGACCAAAGGGAATCTCAATCTCACTAATTTGCAGACTCAACCCCACCAGCTTTTATACGGTAATGCTGAGTTTAGATGGAATCTTGAAGGAGGAACTCACCAGCTTTCCTTGACTCTTCCCCCACGTACTGGGTGCATTTTGGGGATTTAGCAGACGGAACTGTCACCACGAATCGCCAAATTCTGTGTTTTTTGGTATAATAGTCAGGGTTAACTTCACCCCCATTGGTGTCTGATAAGCCTGTGTCCAGTGGCACTGCGATCATTGGTAAGCGACTCCGTTGCACAGCATGAAAGTAAGTAGGCACATCTTGATGAATACAAATTACCTTCGGGTTCGTCCGATAGCGCGAATAAGCCAGCACCTCATCCAGGACAGTAAAATTTGTAGGGTACAAGGTAATAAAATGCACGGTATGTCGGTATTTCGCAATACTTTTACTCACCCCAAGAACCACCAACTATGCTAAAGCGTTCCAAGTTCGAGACAACCCAGTCTCAGATTATGCACCGTGCTGAAGATCTAATTAGTGCAGCTTCAAATCGCTACCGCATTACGGTTCAGGTAGCAAATCGTGCCAAGCGTCGGCGTTATGAAGATTTTGAAAATGGGGAAGATGCGATGATGAAGCCAGTCCTCAGAGCAATTATCGAAATGTCTGATGAATTGACTCAACCAGAGATTATCGGCGAACTGTAAAAACACTGCTGGTGAATCCTCAGTTATAGGCTGTAGGGCTAGCAGCTGCTCGATAAATTGTGTGTATATCTGGGTAAATATGGGAATTATTGCCCAGATTTTTCTCTTCACTGTCTATAAATACTGGGATGAAAAAGAATTGCTTTTGGTTGATAGGGATGTTAATGCAGCTATCAATATAAAGCGCGTTGGGCTGGGACTGTTCCCAACGATAAAACGCCGTAAAGGGAATCCGGTAGTGGGTAACTCTATTACTAATAGTACCTCTAAGGAAGTTCTGGCAGCATTGCGAAATGTACCAGTTGCTGCAACCGTATTTGGTACTCCAAATCGGTGTAGGTAGTTCACTCAATCCCCTAGGTTATAATTTCCATGTTAAACTCAGGACTGCGAAATACCCTCATGACGGCTGGTTTATTGATTTTGACTGTAGGATTGAGTACAGCAGGGCAGAAAAATTTACTCAATATTCAACCTGCGATCGCACAAAGAATCAGTCCAAGTGATGTTTGGCAACAAGTTTATCAGCAACTGCCCGATTTTCCCAGAGAAAATAAATACCTCAGCAAACAGACAGGGAAAGTTGCCGAAAATAACACCCTAGCTAGTCGCCTGATTCGCTATCACATTTATATCAAAGAGCGTGCCCCCAATTATCGCCTAGATTGGAAGCTGACTATAGCCGATTACCTCGACGCCAACGAAGCTATATATGATCCCACCTATCCGGGAAATGATACATTAAGGGAAAATCCCCTAGAAGGCGATCGCGCCACCATTAAACGCCTGAATCGCCACCAGCGAGAGGCCTTAGTGCAAGTTTTGACCAACATTTTTAATCCTCATTCCCAGAACACCATCACCCCTAAACCTAACACCACAACCAATCCTACTAAATCAACTACGCCACAGCGACCCCAACCCAGCGGCGCCCAATTACTGAATTAACATACTCCCACCCATTTTGTTGCGGTGGGATTCTGGATTGAAACAGTATCTATGTATATTAGACGATGAAGTGCGGAAAGTCGGTTAAAAGTGGATCTGGTTGGCGT
The DNA here is from genome assembly GCA_038087035.1 of Gloeotrichia echinulata CP02. NCBI lineage: Bacteria > Bacillati > Cyanobacteriota > Cyanophyceae > Nostocales > Gloeotrichiaceae > Gloeotrichia > Gloeotrichia echinulata. The sequence continues at coordinate 3,966,125 of CP051187.1, forward strand.
ATTGGCTGGAACCCCAATGCACCAGAGTTTAAAGGGTTAGTGGGTACAGATGATTGGTCAGTTGAGTTAACCGAAGCTGAGTTGAACGAATTTTGCCGGCTGTTGAGGGAGCTAGCAGATACCATGAAGCAACTAGCAACAGAATTAATGGATGAAGAGAAAATTGCTTGTGCAGCCGAAAGCGATTTATTATGGATGGAGGTAGAAGGCTATCCCCACGCCTACAGTCTGCACTTTATCCTGAATACAGGACGATGTGCAGAAGGCAAATGGAATCCTGACGCTGTTGAGGGTTTACTGCAAGCCTCTGAGATGCTCAAAATATTTTAAATAAAGCTTGTGTTTTTCCTTCAGCTTGTGGTATATTTGTAAAAGTGACTCGATAAGTTTTAGGTTAAGAATTGGATAAATCCAAAATCTCAAATCTAAAGTTTAATGTTCGGGGCGTAGCGCAGCTTGGTAGCGCGCCACTTTGGGGTAGTGGAGGTCGTGGGTTCGAATCCCGCCGCTCCGATTGATCGATATAAAATGAAAAGCTCCATCCCTTTGTGGGTGGGGTTTTTGTACATTAGGTTACATTGAGCAAAAGGAAAAAAACTCTTGATTCTTAGGCAAATAGTTGTTATTTTTAACTCTGTCAGACCAATCGGTCGGGAATAGAGATGATGTCTAAAGGCGAAGAAACAAAAGTCAAAATTCTCCAACAAGCAGCGGAACTGTTTAATCAACAGGGGTATGCTGGCTCGTCGATTTCCGACATCATGCGTGTGACAGGGTTGCAGAAAGGGGGCATATATAATCATTTTAAAAGCAAAGATGACCTAGCACTACAGGCTTTTGACTATGCGATCGCCTGTGTTAGCCAGCGTACTAGATCTGTATTGCGAATTAAACGCCATGCAGTGGAACGCCTACAAGCAATCATTGGCGTATTTAGTAGCTATCTAGATAATCCACCAATTAGGGGAGGGTGTCCACTGCTAAATACTGCGGTTGAAAGTGATGATGCTCATCCGGCGTTAAGAGAACGCGCTCAACAGGGAATGAATTCTTGGCGTCAGTTAATTTGTTTAATTATTGACAAGGGAATTGAAAGGGGTGAAATTCGCTCTGATGTGAATCCTGATGAGGTGGCTACAATTATGATTGCAACCTTAGAAGGGGCGATGATGATGAGCAAGTTATATGGAGATTCAATTCACATGCTAAGGGCAATTAATCACCTAAATCAATATATCACAAATCAACTTTAAATCTATGGTGCAAATCAAAGTCTATGGTTTAGCGGAGAAACTAAACCCCATCAAAACAGAGTTATCAAATATCATCCATACCTCTTTGATTGAGGGGTTAAATATTCAACCTGAAAAACGATTCCATAGATTTTTTGGGCTGGAATCAGCAGATTTTTATTATCCGATTGATAGGTCAGAAAATTACCTAATTATCGAGATTAGTATGTTTGAGGGACGCTCAGTAGAAACTAAAAAACAACTACTGCGGTTACTGATTGAAAATATTCATCAAACATTTGATATTCCTGTAGATGATATTGAAATCACTATCTTTGAAACGCCTAAATCTAACTGGGGGATTAGGGGTTTACCTGGTGACGAATTGATATTGAACTATCGGGTGTAAGTTTAGATTTTTTTTGAGAAATAAAAGACCAAATGGTCGCTTTTTTATTTGAGGACGTATCATGGGATTATAGCACTTCCTATTCAGATGAGGTACAAAATTGTATCACGCGATGTAGGGGCACGGCACTGCCGTGCCCTTACCGATGTACCTCACTAGGGCGAGAAACGCTATAACTGACAACTTACATAGACCATTAGCAGTAGAATTGACAATACCTGTCAGGACATATGATATTGATTTCGCAGGAATTGTCAGTAACATTGTTTATATCCGTTGGCTGGAAGATTTGCGCTTAAAGTTTTTAGATGAACACTTGCACCTTGCTAAACAAATTGAGCAAGGATATGTACCCATTCTTGCACGAACTGAAATTGAATATAAACGACCAATTAAACTTATTGATCAGGTGATTGGTAATTTATGGTTAAGCAATTTAGGACGGCTAAAATGGACTGTCCAAGCAGAAATTTTATCTAATAACCAATTAGCAGCAATAGCAACACAAAAGGGTGCTTTTGTCAATTCACAAAATGGTCATCTTGCGCCAATTCCAGATGAATTACAGAAGAAATATTTAGAGTATCAGCAAGTGATTGAGGAGAAGAGATAGAAGCATATTTTTTTGTTGAATCACAAACAGATGGGTCTTTTTTTGCAAATTTATCAGATATTTTCCATGCTCAAACTTTACTACAACCCCATTTCTCCTAATGCTCGCCGTGTATGGCTAACTTTACTAGAAAAGGAGATTTCCTTTGAACCAGTGATGATGAAATTGGATGGCGATCAATTAGAGCCAGAGTTTTTGTCAATTAACCCATTTCATTATATTCCAGTTGTCGTAGATGATGGTTTGCGCTTGGTAGAATCCTTAGCAATTATGGACTACTTAGAAAGTAAATATCCTCAACCTGCAATGCTACCAACTGAACCGCAAGCCTTAGCAAAAGTGAGGATGGTGCAAAATCTGACTGCTAATGAATTATTTCCCAAATTAGTTACACTAATTTATGAAAGTGAAGATTCGCCACAAATTGCACAAGCAAAGCAGCATATAGATAAAGTCCTGGGATTTTTTACAGAGTTATTGGGCGATTCTCCTTACTTTGGTAGTGAACAGTTAACATTAGGAGATATTGTTGCGGGAATTGCGATCACTTCATTACCTAATTTGGGTGTTAATCTGAATAATTATCCCCAAATAGATGCATGGCGTCAGCGATTAATGGAGCGTCCAGTATGGCAAAAAACGGCACTAAGTCTAGAAGATTTTGAACTATTTAAGCGGCGAGTGAGAGTGTTCGTAAAAATGCGTAGTCGCAATTTAAATCGAGGAAATAAAGCCGATGATAAGTAAAAATAAGTCATTAGCCATCGCCTGTGCTTCTGGTAGTTTCAAAGGTGCTTTTGCTCACGGTGTATTAAGTGCTTTAGAAGCAGCGGGTATTATTGCAAATGCCTATGCTGCTGCGTCTTCCTCCGTTATACCCACGGCTTGGGCTACCATTGGCAAAGCAAATGAATTAGGCGTAAATTACTGGTTTTCTGGCTCAAAATTACTCAAAAAACCAGATATAGGAATGAGTCAGATAGTGCTTGGAGGAATTGCACATTTTAGACCAGATGAAAGACTATTTTCACCAGATACACCCGCATATTTTATAGTAACAAGTGCAGTAATTTCTGCAAGTGCTGCTATTGAAAGTCAAGGTGAAAAAGCCAGACGCTTAGGGCGGGGTTTATTGGTAGCAGCGGGAAAAAAAGACCGCAGTTGGGTAAATAAAAACTTGCAGCAGGCTTTATTTGGTACTAAACTCAAAGACGAACAGCATCTTCATCTCAACAATTTTGAGGAAGTGGCTTATGCTTCCTCGCGAATGTTGCACGCTTGGAATATCCCCGCTTGGATAGATGGAAAACCTTACATTGATGCTTCCTATACTTGCTTATGTCCAGCTATAGAAATGGTAGAAGCAGGATATCAGGAAGTAATTGCCATTGCCAACGAACCTGGTATACTCTATCGAGATATGTTTGAGTTAGAAGCAATTCCTGAAAGTTTCCAAGGGGTGAAGATTAATGTGATTAGCCCAGATGTAGACCCCAAAGAAATCGGCGTTGATTTTACAAGCGCCACACAAGAGGGATTATCTAGCATTTATCAACATGGACAGCAAAAAGGTCAAGAATTGATAGCGCGGCGTTTTTTCTATCTGCGCCAAAATTAATAACGTAAGTTGCTAGTTAGATCAAGTAGGGTGGGTCAGAAGTCGAAAATTAGTAACTTTATGCGAAAATTAACCATTCTGACGCACCCTACCGGCTACAAAATTCGCCAAAATAAATAACTAGCAACTTGGGTTAATAACGTAAAATCTAAAAAGACCTATCATACCATAGAAACAATTTTGCAAGAGGTCTATTATATTGACCGACAAGCAAATTACCTTTAGCTAAACCAGGAATTTAAAATTTAACTATGGATAGACAAGCGATACAAGTAATTGGAGGTGGACTAGCTGGAACCGAAGCAGCATGGCAAATCGCCCAGGCTGGAATACCTGTAATTTTGTATGAAATGCGACCAAAACGCTTCAGCCCCGCTCATCATACAGAACATCTGGCAGAATTGGTGTGTAGTAATTCCTTTGGTGCAATGGCGAGCGATCGCGCTACTGGATTATTGCACGAAGAGTTACGTCAATTAGGTTCGATTGTGATTGCGAAAGCTGATGAACACGCTGTTCCTGCTGGTGGCGCCTTAGCTGTAGACAGGGGTAAATTTGGCGAAGATTTGACCGAAACTGTATCGCGCCATCCTTTAATAGAATTTCGTCGGGGTGAAGTCTCTACCATTCCTGAAGGAATTGTGGTTTTGGCGACAGGGCCATTAACCAGTCCCGACTTAGCAGCAGATTTACACCGCTTCACCGGGATGGAATACCTGAGCTTTTTTGATGCTGCTAGCCCCATTATTGTGGGAGAATCGATTAATCGCGATATTGCCTTTATGGCTTCGCGCTATGACAAGGGTGAAGCTGCTTATCTCAACTGCCCGATGAATAAACAGCAGTATCTACACTTTTGGGAAGAACTCCGCAAAGCTGAACAAATCGAACTCAAAGATTTTGAACGGGAAACCGCGAAATTTTTTGAAGCTTGTTTACCCATTGAAGAACAAGCAATGCGGGGGGAAGACACAATGCGTTATGGACCGCTGAAGCCAGTCGGTTTGTCAGATAGTCGCACGGGGGAACGTCCTTACGCTGTGGTACAGTTGCGACAAGAAGACAAAGCCGGTCAACTGTGGAATATGGTAGGATTCCAAACAAATCTGCGCTGGGGTGAACAAAAGCGGGTATTCCAGCTAATTCCGGGTTTAGAAACAGCGGAATTTGTGCGCCTGGGAGTTATGCACCGTAACACCTTTATCAATGCACCCCAGTTAATGCATCCTACCCTGCAATTTAAACAGCGTCCCACATTATTAGCCGCTGGACAATTAATTGGCACTGAAGGCTACACTGCAGCAGCTGCTGGTGGCTGTTTAGCGGGAATTAATGCTGCACGGTTAGCTTTAGGTAAAGAAACCTTGAGTCTACCACCAACAACCATGATGGGGGCATTATTTGAGTTTATCAGTTCCGCGTCACCGAAACATTTCCAACCGATGCCGCCCAACTTTGGGATTTTTCCAGATTTAGGGATGAAAATCAAAAGTAAACCAGAGCGTTATGGACGTTATCGCGATCGCTCCTTAACCGACTTAGCAAATTGGAAAACTAGTTTGTAGTAGAACTTTAGCGCTCTGAGCGAAACTTTCCAGCACTGGCGGATATTTTCGCTTGGTCACTTTTGTGGTCTGTTCACCAAAGTCCTCGCGCCGTGGAAGCCCCTGGCTTTAGACATGGGGGTGAGGCGCGTTTGCGTATTTATTCGCTGTCAAGATGGTTTCAAACTCCATACGAATATCCATCCTTTTTGTGAATTGCTGAACAATATTTGTGACTGATGCCCGAAATTCTTCCAGTCTTGGTAGCAATATCAAAACTACCTGTGGCACGACACAAAACACGTCCTAAATATTCGCCAACTTTTTTACCACTGGCAACAACCGCTTTAATAATGTCTCCAGTTTGAAATCCAAAATGAATTTGTTTATTTGTACGGTGACGATTTGGAAAACCAAATTTATCTGTTCCACACATCTGCCTTGTCCCGTTTCCATTGGCTGTAATCAACAATGGTTTGATGCCTTTGATATTTAATGTTGGTGTTGATTTGCCAACACAAGCAGCATCAATCCAATGAGTCTTGATTAATTGCTGACTAGTTCTATTGAACTTTGTTAGACCTCCTGAACCACATTCAACGGGTAAACCTGTAGATTTCAAAACATCCAAAAGCTTGTATCTAGTAGCATTAACTGCTGCTGCGTCAGCTAATGGTCTCTTAGCTTGTGCCAAGATTTTCTGTAACTTAGTAGGGTCTTTTTTGTTGGCGCAGCCTCTCGTAGAGAGAAAGTCTTTAATATCTTTAGTCCCTTTTTTGACGTTGCATTTACAGCAACTCAAAGTAAGATTAGTGATGGAGCTTGAACCTCCTTTTGATCTGGGGTGAATGTGTTCTATTTGCAAAGGTACGTCTTTGACACCACAATAGGCGCATTGCCGATTCCACTTTTCAAGTAGATATTCTCTGGTTTCATATCCAGCTAATGTACCTTGCTGATATTCCTTGCCTTCGATTTCAGGATTACGCATTAATTGCATATCAAACTTGACTAATTCGGTACTAATCGCTGTGATTGGTGCAAATTTACGTAATCTGTTTACCCATGTTTCAACATTGTGAACTCGACTCATCAGGCTAGGTGCTAACCATCCTTGGAGTCTAGTTCTGTTGATAAATCTTGGCTTTCTGTAACGGGTTTTGCGATTTCTTCTGCTACGTCTTAATTGTCTTCTAGACGTTAAAGCATCCTTGATTGCAAAACCTCTATGCTTTAATTCAGCAGCAAAAACAACTTCGCCTGTTAAATCGTTAACTAATGCTATACCTGTGGTTTTAGCACCAGGATCAAGTTTTAATCGCAGTGGTGTAAGGAGCGAATCTGGACGTGATTCTTTGAGAATAATCGTGAATGGAAAGCGGCGATAAATGGCTGCTTTCTTGTTCTTTAATAATTGTCTCGCTTGTGCTGAATGAATTGGGTTTAGTGGTCTTTTATTGGTATCAATTACAAAAACTTTGCACATAAAGTGCCTCCTTGCGGGTAATGTTAGCTTCGATAATGTTAGAGGTCGGTACTATGCAAACGACACTGGTTTAACCCTTTAAGCCTGTTTAATCGTTCGCTTCTAGAGCAGGGGACTAGCAACGCATCCCCTGGTAGGTCTTGAACTCTTGCCTCTAACGTAGCCACTTAAGGCTTAATCTGGTCAGATGCGGGCTTTTTCAAGCCCCGCCCTTTAGGGCTGGGGTTTCTGACCATCAAACCATGAATACCTACCGCTGTGATCACACCCCCCAATAATCCCCAGGTACCATCAGCAAATACATTGATGCGATGGGCTAAGGTCCGATGATAGGCAAAGCCTAACTGTCTATCATTGGTTCCTGTCTTTGCCAGCTGTTCGACATAGTTTTCAGCTTTTCCCAGTTCTGCATAATCCCGGTTGAACCAATAAAGCGATAATACCACGACCATCAAACCGGGAACAACTAAGGTAATGAAGAGAATTGCTTGGCGCAGTTTCATACTTGTCAGCGAATAAATTTACTGGAGATTGCTCAATACTGACATGGCTGCAATTTTTATGTTATACCAATTTGAAAAAAGAATGGGACAGATAGGGTAGGGGCGCAAGGCCTTGCGCCCCTACAGATTATCGATGTGTTGCAAAGATTTTTTGAATTGGTATTACAACTTGGCAGACAAACTTTAGCTTTGCCTCTAATTTAATTTTCCACTAATTCCGGCATTTGACCCTGATCAAGCCAATCCATCATCTGAATGTTCTAAAATCGTTTTGCCTCTTGCCTGCCCACGCAAACAATTTACCGAATCAACGGGGATTCCTATATAATTATCAAGATATCGTGCTATACTCAAAAAGTACGAGGGCGCGTGGCTCAGTGGATAGAGCAACAGATTCCGGTTCTGTGGGTCGGGGGTTCAAATCCCTCCGCGCTCGTTGGTTTTACAAGACTAACCACAAAAACTACTTGGGGCTTGCTGACAAAGCAGCTAGGAGACAGTTTTGCGCCAAATTCTACTGCTTTACCTCGAACGATTGGACGAATATGCGGTTGATTTAAACTGACAATTCGGTCATCAATCGAAATACCGCGGCTCCAAGGCTCTCATACAGCCTAGAAATAGACCGGAGAAGTTACCTATGCCTGCGAAAGTAGATATGATCGCAAAATATAGTATATTTCTATCAGTAGATAAATACCATTTGACTAAAAGGTCTGCACTTATATGCCCTGTAGAGATTAACTCTATCAAAAAACTACCGGGGATAATAAGTGTAATTATTACTATGACTCCTACTACTGTACCAAGAATAGAACCAACTAAAGCAAACAAAAATGCATAGACAATCGCTGCAAAGAGTTTTTTTACTAGATACATAAATTATGAATTATGAAATAATTTTGTATTATTGTCGTCATACCCCACATTCCGCACCCTCAACTGTCACAATCGTATTTTACTGTTTTTTATCAGGAAATAAAGTAGTCTAATATACTTACACCCTTATATTAACGGATAAAGCATGTTTGTAAGGCATAATTTATAGCTTTAAAAAAGAATATTTTAAGTAATTGTACTATGTGACACCCTAGGGTGCGGAATGTGGGTTATACCGATAATACTTAGGTAAGGGTTCTCCTTAATTTGTTCTACTGTTTCTCTATCACTTATTCCTAGTTTTTCTTTAATTATTAATGCGCCTAATGCTATTCGGAATGGTTTTGCTGGCGCTCCCATCTCTGTAGAAAAATGACATTAATTTAGCAAGTGGTCATTTACAGCCATTTTCAGGTAAATAGACAACAGGGTAGGGGCGCAAGGCCTTGCGCCCCTACGAAGATCTGTGGTTCAAATGAATGAAAATTGCTGTAATATCAGGTTCGTCTAATTAGTTACGATAAAAACTTGGGAGACTTCTTCCCTGCGGGACGCTCCGCGAATGCGCCTTCTCTGCGTTCGCGTAGCGTGTCGTTCGCGGTAGCGTTGCGTAGCAAAGACAGACGCTCCGCGAATGCGCCTTCCCTACGGGACGCTGCGCGAATGCGTGAGCTTTTATAATAACTGTTTACCCGAACATGATATAATTTGGCAATCGACATATGGTTTTGTTTGTAGTTGCACTTGAGCGCTGCGGACAATTAAGAGCGCTAAAGCGCAACTACGAACAATTAAATCTCGCTTTGATATTTTTCCAAGATATCTACCAAAGTAACCTGAGATTGCAGGGGCAGTAAATCGACTAAAGGCAATTCTTTTCTCCCACCACCAATTTTAACTGGGATAGATTCCAAAATTTCAATCACGCGGTCTTCAGTAACCTCATTGCTAGTAATCAAGGGATACAGATGTTCGGCGAGAATGGTATGCAGTTTCGCATCAGATAAATATAGATGCCATTTAGCAATGTCTATGTAGACATTTTCACCGATTTCAGCCCCTAGGGCTTCCAGTATTTCTGAGGTGTTAATCTGAGCCATAAAAATATCCCTATATCAATAAAAAGTGAGAAATATCAGGCTATCCAACATAGAACTTACGCACTTGTGACGAAAAATCAGCCTTTGCGATTACGTCGCTACGCTCTCTAGGAGCCGTTAGGCATACGTAATGACCTAAAATCGAATCTCGTGCGTAAGTCCCATAAGATTATTATCGCTCAATTATCCAGGATGACTCAAGACCGACAGGTTACAATCATCCTAGCATTTGTAGTCTTTCTTCAGGTGGATTTGGGTGGTGTCTCGGAATAGTTGGCGATCGCACCGATATAAATCAGATGCAGCAACAATACTACTATCCAACCGATGCTCAAAGGCGGTAACCACTCCCAGTTCAAAGCCTTGAGATTATGGACAAACCACAACCCAGAAATCACCGTAACGGCGATCGCCACATGTACGGCAAAATTCATCCTGTCGTCTAGCTTACGGTAAGCGGGGTCTTTGCGATCGGGTTTGGTAGGCCAACGAGGAGGCATAAATATTTATTACAAATTTGACACACCCTAATCATTTTAAACTTTTTGCGGATGTATTAGCCATGATTATCACTTTTGATGCCATAAATTCAACTTGATTCATCTGTTTGATAGAGGGAGCTAAGGTTTCTGGCTGTGAAGATGGAAATGATCTTTAGCGGTGGATAACAATGACTAAAGCAAATCCCGTCGAAGTCCAAAGAAACTTGAAAGGTGTTGACTATCCTGCTGATAAGCAAAAATTGATTAAGCACGCTAGAAAGCAAGGTGCTGACCAGGCGGTTATCTCATTATTAGAGCAATTACCAGACGATGGTGAGGAATATGACAACCCAGCCGATCTCAACAGATCTTTAGGCGAAATCGAGTAGGCTATGATACTGGCGGTAAATAATCCCCTGATTTACCGCCAGTCTTGCTTACCAAATGAATGGCTTCAATTTGCATCGACTTTTCCAAGGCTTTAGCCATATCGTACAAAGTCAGAGCAGCTACGGAAACTGCAGTTAATGCTTCCATTTCCACACCAGTTTCCGCTTTAGTTTTGACGGTCGCATAAATTTGATAGCCTGGAAGTTGTGGATCTGGTATCACCTCAACTTCCACTTTCTGTAACGGCAGTGGATGACACAGGGGAATCAAACTCGCTGTCTGCTTGGCCCCCATAATTCCCGCCAACCTTGCAGTCCCCAAAACATCCCCTTTTGGGGCATTTCCGGCTTGAATCGCGGCAAAAGTTGCCTGCAACATCCGCACCCTAGCCGCCGCTACTGCTTGGCGCACCGTCGGCGCTTTTTGGGACACATCTACCATCTGCGCCTGTCCCTGACTATCGAGATGAGTTAAGTTGTCCAAATTATTTTGAAAATGGTCTTGCGTCATTGGATAAGAAGGTGCTACTATTAATTTCTATTGAGGGCGTGTAGCTCAGTGGACTAGAGCACGTGGCTACGGACCACGGTGTCGGGGGTTCGAATCCCTCCTCGCCCGTTTTATGAAAGTTAGGGGTTAGGAGTTAAGAGTGAGGAGTTAAAAACCATCATCCTTAACTTACAACAACTAAGTACACTATTGTACAACTTCTTGACGACGGCGGGTCACGTCGGAACTAACGCCTCTGGAGACATCGACCTCTGTATGGGTGGGGAAACTCCTCCAAGTAAGTCGGGTCGTGGAAAGAGGAAACCCAAAGAGCGATCTTTGGAATCCCCCACTATATTCGGTACTCCGAATTAGTGGTGGTCGGATGTCAACGAATAAGGATCTTCACCACGACCGAGAGCAAAGCGCAGGGAATTAGATAAGCTGATGCTGGACTGGGTAAGAAAGATGAAAAATGCCACCATTGTTAAACCAGCACAGTAAATAAACATATTGCGATAGCCGACTTGTTCAGCGAGAAAACCGAAAACTGGCGGTGCGATCGCAATTCCCAAGTCCATTCCCGCTATGCAAATACCAAAAATACGCCCCCGTTCTTCTGGATGTGAACGGTCTGCAATCATCGTGATCATCATGGAGATTAATGTACCACCGCCAGACCCTTCTGCTATTGCCGCTAACAAAAAGCCCATCTGATTATTGGCAGACCATAGCAGTAACAATGACACGGTATAGACGATTATACCATAACTTATAAACAACCCGCGTCCGAGGCGATCGCTAGCACGACCAGCAAATAGCCTGATGCAAAAACTGGAGATGGCCGCAGCACTGAAAAATAAGCCGACATTAAAATCCACCTTAGTTGATTTGATGAATAATCCCACAAAGGTATGTACAGTACCAAGTCCCAAACCAAACAGCAACATGACCAGGGTAGGAATTCTCACCCGTGGACTGAAGAGAATTTGCCAAAATTTGCTATTGTTCCCTGTTGCTGTTGTGTGCGTCCCAAGTGATGGATTGTTCAATTTTACCGTACCCAACAGCCCAACAAAAGCCAATCCAGCAGCCAAGACAAATAAAGGCCCGTCACCAGCAGTAGCTTGTAAATACCCACCTAGCAGAGGTCCGACTGCTAAACCAATGGGGGACGTCAGACTCATGTAACCAATAATTTCACCCCGATTTTGGACGGGGGATAAATCGGCTACCAATGCGCTGTAACCCGTGGTAAAAGCCGCTAAACTAATGCCATGAAAAATCCGCACTAAGATCAACAGCCCAATTGATGTAAATGCCAAATAACCAAAGGGTGCGATCGCCGCTACGATTGTACCAATCAACAAGACAATTTTGCGACCCCGTTGATCTGCTAATTTTCCCAGCATAGGGCGAAATAACAACAAACCAATGGCAAAACTACCCATGATTATACCAATTTGCTGCTTGCTTTCGCCGATACTTTCAATATAGAGGGGTAAGGTTGGTAACAAACTCCCCATACTAGACCAATAAAATAGACCTACTGTAAATAAATACAGCAGGTTACGGCGCAAATAGGTATCAAAACTCAGTAAAGCTTTCAAGGCAAATGCCATTTAATTTACAATGTGTTTTCTACCTATGTTACATTACTTAATATTTTTGGCGATAACCTCCCGCACACGATAGATGGGACGTCCTTGAGATTCGTGGTACGTACGCATGAGTAATTCTGCCAAAAGACCGAAGCTAAATAGTTGTACCCCAGTTACCAGTAACAGCACCGCCAAAATCAGCAACGGGCGATTACCGATATCTTGATGAAAAGCCAATTTGACAAAAGTCAAGTAAATTCCAATCAAACCGCCCAAAACCATCGAACTCAAGCCCAATAGCCCAAAAACATGCATCGGGCGAGTCAGGAACTTTTTCATAAACAAAATGGTTAACAAATCCATCAACACCCGGAATGTTCGTGATAGTCCATACTTACTGCGACCAAAGCGCCGGGCGTGATGACGCACAGGTATTTCTGTAATTCTTGCCCCTTCAATATACGCCAAAGCAGGTAAAAATCGGTGTAATTCGCCATAAAGGTTCATATCAGCCGCCAATTCTGCACGATAGGCTTTCAGAGAACAACCATAATCATGAATATTCACACTAGTGGTACGGCGAATTAGCCAGTTGGCAATTTTAGAAGGAAGCAAGCGATTTAAAGCCCCATCCTGGCGTTTTTGACGCCAACCACTGACCAAATCGTAACCCTCATCCAACTTCGCCAACAGCAGGGGGATATCAGCCGGGTCATTTTGCAAATCAGCATCTAAAGTTACAATTGTTTTCCCCAGTGCAAAATTAAAGCCAGCCGCCATCGCCGCCGTTTGACCGTAATTACGACGCAAAATTACCGCTTTTAAATCTGTGCGAATTTGAGCTTGTTCCTTCAGGAATTGTACGGAACCATCACTCGAACCATCATCCACACAGATAATTTCATAACTCAACTGACTAGCTGATAAAGTAGAAGCGATCGCCTCCACCAACAAAGGCAGACTTTCCACCTCATCACGTATCGGCACCACCACCGACACATAGGGGACAATAGGTAACATTGCCCCATTCTCCTCTATGATCTTTTCTGACAATCCACTCCTCATATACCTGTGCTTCCTCAGCGTCTCTGTGGTTCATAAATCTTTACAACCCTACCAGCACCCCGTAGTTGCTGATAGTATGACCGACTAACCTCATCTCCCTGTTCCGAGAGAACGTCAATTCCAATTCCATTTCGCCCTTTATCTTTCCCAGAACTATGGATATAGCGATCATCTCCTAAATAAAGACCCACATGAGTCGCCTTTTGGGGAGTGCCAAAAAATACTAAGTCTCCTGGCTCTAACTCTGTAATCGCCACTGCTTCGGTAAAACCTTCCTGCTGATAAGCATCTCTAGGTAACCAAATACCCACCGAAACAAAAGCCGCCTGCATCAAGCCAGAACAATCATAATTTGGTCCTACCGTACCACCCCAAAGGTAATAATTTGGTTGTAGCATCGCTTGATGAGTAAAAGCGATGACCTTTGGTAGTAGTTTTTTGATCTCAGATTCAGTCAATATGCCAGCTTGATAAGGTAAAGTAGCTGATTGTAATAAAGCCAAATCGGCAAGGGAGACCCAGCCTGGATAGTCATCCTCACATAAATAGACCTCAACCGCTGCATCCTGATGAGTTGATGTTACCTGCAAATGTCGTCCACAAGCGGCTTGAGTCGCCAAGCGGACACATTCAGGAGAATCATATAGATTCAGATCAGCCAGACAGCGGTACTGGGAGGATGGGAGATTTTGGATTGGGGAATTTAGATTGGAAACCATTTTGTAACGTTCATAGGTAACAATGACTTTTTTGTGCAAAGACGAAAAACTCGAAGAGATCGGGTTACATATTTTAGAGACAACTTGGGACACATTTCCAACGTTAGCCCGTAACCAAATTGCCCTGACTTGGATTGTCTATGATCCACCGGTACTAGTAAATACTGGTGGGGCGTTAACTCCAGATGCCTTTTGGAACCATAATCTGCGTGGTTTTACTTATCGCAATACAGAGCGGATTTACCCTGCCAGTGTCGTAAAACTTTTTTACTTAGTCGCAATTAATGAATGGCTAGAAAAAGGCATGAGTCAAACATCGAAAGACTTAGAGCGAGCCATCCGCGATATGATTGTAGACTCCAGTAATGATGCTACCAGCTTAGTGGTTGATGTTCTTAGCGGCACTACCTCTGGACCAGAGTTGCCCAGCGGTCCATTTGAAACCTGGAAATTGCAACGTAATATAGTTAACCGCTATTACCAGTCTTTAGGCTGGGAGGATATGGAGACAATTAACGTCTGTCAAAAAACCTGGGGTGATGGTCCCTATGGACGAGAGAGAGCATTTTATGGAGAAATGCTCGATAATCGCAATATGCTGACAACCAATGCCACCGCCAAATTATTGCATAGTATCGTTGGTGGGGTAGCAGTGTCCAGTGGGCGATCGCAAGGGATGATGGCTTTGCTCAAACGTAGTCTCAATCCCGATGATTTACCCACCGATGTCGAAGAAGACCAGGTAACAGGTTTTTTGGGCGGGGGACTTCCCCAAACCGCCCAAATTTGGTCAAAAGCAGGTTGGACAAGTCAAGTCCGCCATGACGCAGCGTATATCGAGATACCAGACCAGCCTCCCTATCTTTTAGTGGTATTTACTGAAGGTAAAGCGAACGCTAAGAACAGGGAGATTTTGCCCTTTGTCTCTAAGCTAGTGACTGAGGCGGTTGTTCATTTGTAAGATTAACTACCATTGGCTTACTTGTATCAAAGAAAGTATTTCATCAACGAGTAAGCTTTTTCTACCTACAATAATTTTTGCACACCCCTATTTGTTAGTAGATGGTCATGCAAAAGTTAGCACGAATGCCCTGATAAAACCCGACACCCACCTAGTCGCTGGCGGGTTTTTCTTTGAAAACGGCATTGATTACTTGTTCTTTAACTTGCCTGAGAGATGCGTTTTCTTCTCTCAGGCGGCTAATTCCCCCAGTTTTTCGGAGACGATTTGCTCAAGTCTGGTAACTCTTTGTTCCAGTGGATCGTTGATGTGTTTTATACCTAGGTATTGGTCAATGAATTCCAATAACACTTCGGTTGTGTTTTTGCCTTCGGACTCTGCTTTGTCCTTAAGGGCTTTCCTCTTTTCTGGGTTGATTCGGATTGTCAGTCTTGCTTCTTCTGCCATAGTTTTCGTAAATGCTGTACTAACAAAGATAGCATTTTCTTATCTGAAAGCTAATAACTAAAAAGAAAAATTGTACTAACTAACCTTGACAAAAGTGCTAACTATGTACTAACATATTATACATAAACCAAAAAGGCATCGCCCACTTACTACAGATGACAATGCCTTCCCGACTCCCCACTCCCTTTGATAAAATGCTGATGGAGCTTGCCCTAGTAGCTAATATCCTAGACAATTCTCGCCAACACTAGACAGATATTACTCATTCAAATCCTCAATAAGCCTATCTATATACTCTCTTAACCGTTCTTTCCAATTGGGGACGGTTTTTAGTTTATCTCTGATGCCCTTCTTTACGTTGAAACAAACGGGTGTCCGGTCAAATGGTTCTTCGTTAAGTGGGGCTGCACCTAATTTATGTTTTTTCTCAAAAGGCATTGCATTTTCTCCTATATATTGATATATTAATATATATATAGCACACATTGAGGTCGAGCAATGCTTTTATCCATCAAGACAAAGTTAAAACTAAGTAAAGCCCAAGAAATAATCTTATGTAAACACGCAGGTATTGCGAGATTTACCTATAACTGGGGTTTAGCTACTTGGAATAATTTTTATAAGGATGGATTAAAGCCTAACAAATACATTCTTAAAAAGTTCTTTAACAACCACGTTAAACCTGAGTTTACTTGGATTAAAGAAACGGGTATTTGTCAGAAAATAACTCAATACGCTTTTGATAATCTTGGCGATGCTTTCTCTAGATTCCTTAGTGGGAAAGGCGGATACCCTAATTTTAAAAAGAAGGGGCATCATGATTCTTTCACTATTGATGCTAGTGGTAAACCAATTTCTGTGGGTGGTAAGTCTGTAAAACTGCCTACCATTGGATGGGTAAGAACTTACGAAGGTTTACCCCATACAACCTGCACTAAAATAACAATATCTCGTACTGCTGATAGTTGGTTTATTGCTTTTGCTTACGATCAAGAACATGAACCAACCGTTAAGCAACACGATGTTGTTGGTGTTGATTTAGGGGTAAAAGAATTGGCTACACTCTCTACGGGTGTTGTATTTCCTAACCCTAAACATTACAAAAATCACCTAGAAAAGCTTATAAGATTATCTAGAAAGTTTACTAGAAAAAATAAAGGTTCTAACAACCGACATAAAGCTAAAATACAACTCGCGAAACATCATGCTAGGGTAGCTAACCTCAGAAAGGATACTCTTCACCAAATCACTACTTTCTTATGCAAAAACCACGCAAAAATAGTAGTAGAAGATTTAAACACCTCCGGAATGCTATCTAATCATAAATTAGCTCAAGTAATTGCTGATTGTGGGTTTCATGAGTTGACAAGGCAGTTGGAATATAAAGCTAAAAAATTCGGTTGTCAAATAATAATTGCTGACCGATGGTTTCCATCAAGTAAAACCTGTTCTAAGTGCGGACATATTCAAGATATGCCACTAAAAGAAAGAATCTACAACTGTGGAAGTTGTGGTCATTCAATCGACAGGGACTTAAACGCAGCGATTAATTTATCACGTTTGGCTAAAGCGTGAAAGCTTGCTGAGGGATAACCGCTCCCATGCTCCCATTGAAGCAAGAAATAAATGTCTAGACTTGTCTAGGATTTATATAGCAGAAAACCTATGTCTACGTTGACACTTTCTGGAACGGTTGACCTGTTCGATTCAGAAATTGAATTTGAGAAAATAGAGAATTTTCTGCCGGCGATTCAACAGCAAGCAGCGCATCTAATTCGAGTATTCATCAGCTTCTGTCAAACAGTATACGTCGAAAAAATGACGACCGATGCTAAACAGTGGCGCTCCACTAATGAATCCCTCGGTTGGGCTACTTCTACAGCAACGCCCTATGCCAAGGTTGGTGAGTACTTTGTGGAAGTAAATCCGTATAATTTAGAACTCCTCGACATCAAAACCCTTTTCGCCCTGTGTGCTGAAAAATACTCTGTCATAATTGAACGCTTGAAAACTGAGCGGTTGACGGTAGCAGAGGTACGTTCACAGATGTCATCAATTAACAAAGCTTCCATGAAACCCAAGGAAGCGCCCAAAGCATTGGAGTGGCGACGAGCAAAAACTGGGGAGCGATGGCTGCGCCCGCCGAAGGCATCGCTAATTGCTAGATTAGATGCCGAAACAGGTGAGGCGCTAGAGCAGAAATATAAATCTTCTTGTTTGCCGTTGCCTTTATTTATCAGGGATTTACTTCGTCAATGGCAACCACAATCACACCCAATCCCAGTGGAATCTACAGAGCGGTGGCGTCATGGATGGAACGTTGGTGTGATGGTTGTGCCAAATGATGTGGGTGCGAAAAATTTTATTGACTGGTTTGAGAACAAACCAGCAGAGGTAATTGAGTGTGATGGGAGTCTCTTAACAGTGCAATTTTTGAAGTTGCGTAGGCATGATGGGGATATTTGTCAACTGGCTTATGGAAATTGGGTGGAGGAAAATCAGTAGACTAAAAGCAGGCGATGCCAAGGCGGAAAGTGCGATGGCGTAGCCCTAGCAGGCATCGCAAGTTAAATAAAAAGCTAGCTGAGTAAGTGAAAGATTGTATTTTTGTTTAAGCTCTAAAAACTTTTCAAACATCCTCTTAGTTCAATGCTAGCAATTTGCTCTTCAAAGAGTAATCTCCTAGTACACTATGGATGGCATGATTTTGTCAGGAGTGAATGTGAAGACTATTTTTATTCGTAAACATGTTTTTTGGTTACCAAGTTTAGCGGCTGTTACCGTCCTGGGTGGTGGCTTATCTGCTGTTGCCCAAACCGTGGAAACTATGAGCAATAATCAGTTAAGCGAAACTTCTGCAACCGTAACGTCTCCTCAGCAGTTGACGACGAAACTAGATAATCAAAGTTTTTCTCCCATCAATACCGCTGATTCAATAGTATCAGAATTGACAGAAAAACCAATATTGACCAATCCTACGACCAGTCCCATTCTCACACCGGTTCCAGGGACAGTAGCCACCTCAAGTGCAGCCCTAAGCATACAGTACGCAGAACCCACCGCTCAACAACCCACAAATCAACCACCAGATGGGAAAGTGGCACAAGCGAATATTGAGCCAACTACACCTAGCCGTGGCGGCAAATACTATCTTGGTGTCGGTGGTAACATAGGTTTGGCTGGTGGTGATTCATCCATAAGTGACGGTAACTTTGCTATTGTGAGCAAAGTTGGACTAACAAAGAATCTATCTGTGAGACCCTCGGCCATCCTTGGCGACAGGACAGTATTTCTAGTTCCCCTCACCTACGATTTTACCTTACCACAAGCAGCAGATCCATTTAGCGAACCATTACCCATTGCGCCTTACCTCGGCGTAGGTGCAGCCATTAAAACTGGCGATAACTCTAAAGTTGCTGTATTAGTATCTGGTGGTGTCGATATGCCGCTCAATTCTCAATTTACAGCAACAGCTTCTGTAAATGCGGGATTTTTCGACAAAACAGATATAGGTTTGTTGTTTGGAGTCGGTTACAACTTCGGCGGATTTTAAGGAGTTAGGAGTTAGGAGTTAGGAGCAGTTTATAAGTAAATAGACCAAGCGGTAGGGGTTTAGCATTGCTAAACCCCTACAAAGAATGTGGTTCAAATGGATGAAAATTGCTGTAAGTAAAACTTCTGAACTTTCTACTATCTACTCAGCACTCAGCACTCCTCACTTTTTATTTGGGACTAACCTTGTCAATTGTCTTGAGTTTACCGTCGTCGCCTACTGTCCAAACATCATAGACACCAACAACATCACCATTAGCATCAATATCTACATTACCACTGGCGCCTTGGTAGTTAATCTTTTTACCTTCTTTGAGTAACTTCAGTCCTTGACAGACATCGGTAACTTCGGTGGAGTCTGGACCTGCGCCATTAGCAACTTCACGGAGTTTGCCGGCAATACCAACTCCTGTATTTTCTTTTGCGGCTTGTGCTGCTAATACTAATAAAGCGGCTGCATCCCAACTTTGCGGAACGTATTCTCCAGGGGTACCGCTCTTTTTCTCTTGCCACAGTTTCTTTAAGGCGTCTAATGCTTTACCATCGGAACCTGGTACAGTACCAATAGCACCTGCTAACAGAAACTTACCGTCAGCGCTTTTCCCTACTTGTTCAGGGAATGTGTCAGATTTCACTCCGTCTGTGAGCAGAATTTGTACTCCCTTGGTGACACCTTGCTGGTAGGCTGCTTTGAGGAATAAACTACCTGTTTCGGCATATAGTACACCTAGCACTGCATCTGGTTTACCGGCAAAAGCAGCAGCGGCTTCGGTGTCAAATGTTTGGGCTTTGGGGTCGTAGCGGACGGGTTTAGCTTTATTAACTACGGTACCGCCCAATTTTTCAAAGGTTTCGACAAATGCTTTTTCAAAGCCGACGCCGTAGTCGTTGTTAATGACGACTGTCGAAACTCGTTTGTAGCCTTTTTTCTTGGCAAGTTGTGCCAATGCTAATGCTTGATAGGTATCAGGGGGAGCAGTCCGCGCCCAAAAGCCTTTGTATTCGCCTTTTTGCGCTTTGTCGGTAAATACGGGACTGGTGCTACCAGGGGAAATTAGCATGACTTTATCCGGCACAGCAATGGAGACGGCTGCACTGGAAACGCTGCTGGCAAAGGAACCAACTACACCAGCTACTTTATCTACATTCGCCAGTTTGGTGATTCCAGCTGCACCTGCTTTGGGGTCGGTTTGGTCGTCTACTTCCACGAGGGTAACAGGTTCGCCATTGACGCCACCGCAAGCGTTGACTTGCTCAACCAGCAAGGGAACTGCACCGACCATCTGCTGTCCGATGGGAGCCAAATCCCCAGTTGTCGGTAGGAGGGTACCAATTTTCAAACCTTTGGCGCTGCTAGCTGCGGTAGTTGAGTTTGCTGCTGGGGTGGCAGTAGTTTCGGTATTGCCTGTGTTATTGGGGTTAGTGGTATCGTTACAAGCCCCTAATAACAAACCCGTGGCTACAGTCGCTACGCTTAAAGCTAAAGCAGCAGTAATTCTTTGCATAAAAACTTTCACTCCTCTGATGTTCAGGAGCCTGAAAGTAAGATTCAAACTACATTTTTATGTAAGTTTGATTTTAACAGGCTCTAAGGGATAAATAATATCATCATCCAGAGGAAGCGCAAGGTATTGACACCGACATTAACATCTATCTTTAGATAGAATCCATTTTACTGGCTTGAAAGTTTGGAAAACGGAGAGGGAGGGATTCGAACCCTCGGTACGGAGTTGCCTGCCGTACAACAGATTAGCAATCTGCCGCTTTCGACCACTCAGCCACCTCTCCACGGTCACGATAATATATGTTAGCAGATTTATTTGGGGGAGTCAACTGTTTTGGAAAGTCAAAAGTCAAAAGTCCAAAGTCAAAAGTCAAAAGTCAAAAGTCCAAAGTCAAAAGTCCAAAGTCCAAAGTCCAAAGTCCAAAGTTTTGACCCTTGACCCTTGACCCTTGACCCTTGACTCTTGACCCTTGACCCTTGACCCTTGACTCTTGACTACTCCTTTACAGTACTTGCGATCGCATCCAAGCCAGTGGTAATGTGCGTAATTTTTTCCACTGGGGGACGTAAGCGCGTTGACTGAACACATCATAATTGTTACGTTCAATCACATCCAGAATCTGACCATATAACATTGACGCTGCCCATACGGGCCAGCGGGCATCAGGTGTCAGGCAAGTAATTCCCCGTTCTGCTTCTAGATAAAATTGACGTGCGCGGTCAATTTGAAAGCGCATTAATGCCCGCCAGCGGTCATCTACTACACCTTGGAAGAAATCTTGCTCAGTGTAATTGAATTTTGCTAAATCCTCTAGGGGAATATAGATTCTTCCCCGTCGGGCGTCCTCACCAACATCCCGTAAGATATTAGTGAGTTGATTGGCAATTCCTAGGGCGATCGCTTCGTTGCTGGGAACATAAGGTTGTTTGTTCTTGTGC
The DNA here is from genome assembly GCA_038087035.1 of Gloeotrichia echinulata CP02. Classification (NCBI taxonomy): domain Bacteria; kingdom Bacillati; phylum Cyanobacteriota; class Cyanophyceae; order Nostocales; family Gloeotrichiaceae; genus Gloeotrichia; species Gloeotrichia echinulata. Next base: position 3,987,658 of record CP051187.1, read on the forward strand.
CACGGAGCTGTGTTTGCCCTGGTATCTACGCCCATAACTGCTGTTGACATCAAGCCGACAGTGCCAGCGACGCGGTAACAGTAGAGGTATAACTCGTCAAAGGTTTCATAGCGACTGCGATATAAGTCCATCCGCTGACCGGCAATCATGTCCCGAAAGGGCTGAATGTCTATGGGAAAGCGTTGGAGTGTATCCACCAAAGCGACATCAAAATTTTCCAATGGGCGTCCCGTGAAGATAGATTCCAGCTGCTGCTCCCATAGGTCTAGGGTTTCTGGCGTGGTAATAGCAGAGGCTGGGCCGTCTACCAATTCATCTGTACGGCGACACCAAGCATATATTGCCCAAATAGCTCGACGCTTTGCCGGACTCATGAGTAAAGTGCCGAGATAGAAAGTCTTGGCGTACTTTTCTGTCAGTTGGCGACAAAATTTATAGGAATCGTCTACAGATACCAGCGTTTTCATGCGCGGGGGGGAATCAGGCAGTTGCAGCATTCGTTGCGGGCGATTGGGATAGCGTTTGCAGGTTTAAGGCATTTGCCACCGGGAGTGCTTCAGCAATCGCCTGCGCTGTCAGCTTACCAGAAAGTACGGCACCTTCCATACTGGCTAAGTAGCGTTGCATGGTGTAATCCCCTGTTAAATAAAAGTTGGCAATGGGGGTCACTTGGTCAGGACGGTACTGTTGACGACCAGGAGTCGCTTTGTAAACTGAACGCGGCGTTTTCACCACATGATATTTCAACAATTTTGCGGGATTTTCTCCCCCAAAGTGGTCGGGGAATAGTTTTTCTAACTCGGCTACTGTGGCTTCAACAATCTCTTCTTCAGATTTGCTGATCCAATCTTTGGCCGGGGCTAGAACTAATTCCAGCATTGAGCGATCAGGGTTAGCGTATCCACGGCAGGTGTTGCTCATATCAGCATAAACGCTGAGGAGGGGCGATCGTGAAAATAATAAATGGTCAATTTGTGTCAGTTTGCGATCAAACCATAGATGGAGGTTAATCACTGGCACACCTTCTAGACCTTCAAGCTTGGAGAAAAACTCCATTTGCTTCCAAGGTTCTGGTAGTATCACCTTAAATGGGTCAACTGGCAAGGCAGATACATACAAATCGGCCGTGAATATTTCATCTTCTGCCCCATTCAACCCCCGAAGCAAAAATCCTTTGACAGTACCATCTGCATTCAGCAAAATTTCTTTCAAGGGGGCATTTAGCCTGACTTCTCCACCGCGTTCGGTAATGTAATCTACTATCGGCTCACATAACCGCTCAGTTGGCGCTCCATCCAGAAAGGCCATTGTGGAACCTTTTTTTTCCTGGAGGAAGCGATTGAGGGCTGTGAGCAAAATCGTAGCCGAAATTTCTTCCGGTCCGATGAAGTTCAAAGCCTTGGACATGGCAATGAATACTTCTTTTTCCACTCGTGGGGGAATGTTTTGCTTTTGCAGCCATTGAGACCACGAGTATTTGTCCATTTCCTCAACGTACTTTTGCCCCTGAATCATCGCCGGTAGCAATCCTAGCCCAAATTTGATTTTTTCAGGCCAGGTGAGCATGTCATTGTTTCTCAGAATTGCCACTACACCATTTAAAGGCGCTGGTAAATCTGGGAAATCAAAGCGGCTGTAAGTTCCTGGTGCATCCGGTTGATTGAAGATCATTGTGTGTTCTTTCCACTGCAATCGGTCTTCAATCCCTAGTTCTTTGAATAGCTGCAAGATGTTGGGATAAGCCCCAAAAAAAATGTGCAGACCGGTTTCGTACCAGTCTCCATCAGCATCTTTCCACGCAGCCACTTTTCCGCCCAACACGTCTCGGCGTTCCAAGACAATGGGGGTGTGACCTGCGTCTGTGAGATATTTCGCGCAGGAAAGTCCTGCTAGACCCGCTCCCGCGATCGCTACTCGCATTTAACCCTACTGCTCTTCAATATTTCTTAATCGTTTTGTCGTTCTCATTATACGTTGCAATCTGTTACATTTGGCGGTCATTGTGCGATCGATCAAGGAAAAATCGGGATTGGGTACTGGGGACACTTCGGCAAGCTCAGTGCATCGCTGGGGACACTTCGACAAGCTCAGTGCATCGCTGGGGACACTTCGGCAAGCTCAGTGCATCGCTGGGGACACTTCGGCAAGCTCAGTGCATCGCTGGGGATTGGGGATTGGGGATTGGGGATTGGGGGGAATAAAAAATGACCAACGACCAATGACCAATTGATAAAAATATGTACTAAGTACAGGATTGTACAAGTTCGTGACGAAATGAAAATAAAGTCTATCGTTCGTAGTTGCGCTTTAGCGCTATTCTCGCAGCGTCAGCCAAGCGCAACTACAAACTAAAATGCCACCAATGTATGAAACGCTGTACTAAGCCGTTTCTTTAATGCAGGATTAGAGGTATTTGTCAAACTTCTAAATTGAAGACAATGGTTGAAATTACTGGTTAAATAATCTCCTGTGGGAGTATAAAATCTGTTTCCCTAGCTGGATGAACCGCAGGAGAGAAAATTTAATTTAGTTAAATTAATTACATATATACTAAAGCAATTTACGTATTTAATAGCAAATTTTTGCTCAAAATAGTTGATTTATTGCGGAACTCACTACATTTGCTCCGATGGGAAGTTGATGGCATTAATAAAGACTGCCTGTTTGTCTTCGGTAGGTTTTGTTTCGGTAAATACATTTGTAAATGTAATATAAACTACATATTAAAATACGATTTCAGTATTTAAACTGTTGTGCATTCGCTAACTTTTGCATATTTTAAAGCGAATTTATAGCCAAATATAAAAAATTTAAATTTAAAAAGGACTAATAATTGAAAACAATATCTGAAAGATTTATTTGCTTGTTTGGTGACAACAAGATATGATGATCCCCAGTGGAGATAACGCCGTAATTTGCAGCAAATGCAAAGGAGATTTATTTAGAGAATAAAAAATCTAACTCAAATTGAATTGGTTAAAAATGTTGTTTATCTAAAGCAGGGACACGCTTTTTAAGTGTGCATCTATCTGCTAATTAACCTGATCATGCTATTTTTTGGACTTCTTTGGATTTCTTCCTGGATGGGTTGTGTTTTGTCGTTGAGCGGAAGCTTACCACCTAACTTGGCATCAAAGGTGACGCTGACAAAAGAATCAATCAATTTAGGTAAAATGCTCAGTAAGCAGCCCGCATTTTTTGTCATACCCAAACAGCAACGAAATGTTTGGAGTACGACGTTATTACCTACCAGTTTCTTCAGGATAGATTGGGGTAATAAAACATCGCACGCGAATCCTGAACTTCGCCAGACTCCGGCAAAAAAGGCAGTTAAGAACAGCAAAAATCAACTGTGTCGTTCCCAAGAAGAGAGTGTTGCTGAACAGCCTAAGTTAAAAACATCTAGCAGTTTGTCCGCTGGGACATTAATCAATACGAGTTCTGCGAACCGAGATTTATTTACTAGTAAAATCTTGCGATCGCTGCAAGATTTCTTCCGTTTCGTCAATCCTGTTGAACCAAGTTTTAGTTCAGAGTCCTTACCGGTGCTAGTTGTCCACCGCGACGAACAGAACTATGAAATCTGGGTAAATAACCGTGTAGTTGCCAATTTACCTAACGAAATTGCTGCCAAGTCAATGCAACAGCGTTTGACCCACCTTGTCAACTCACCCAATTTAAATGCCAATCAATTGCGACCTGCTTTGGTTGACAGTATACCAGCCTTAATGGCAGGTAATCGCCTATTATTTGGCATTGAAAAACAAATTTCTCGGCATGTAAATAGGAATGGTGAACTATTAGCGATTGAGTGGATTAATAATCTGCGCGCAGCTTTTCAAGTACCAACCCTAACACTTGTAGAAGGACAGAGGGAAATGTATGGTTTGACCCCTTCCGAGGAGAAAATGTCTGGTTTGGCTTCTTGGTATGGCGGCTATTTTCACGGTCGTTTAACCGCGAATGGTGAGATATATAACCAAAATGAACTCACAGTAGCCCATAAGTCCCTACCATTTAACACTTACTTAGAGGTGACGAACTTAAAAACCGGCAAAGCTGTGATCGTCCGGGTGAACGATCGCGGTCCCTATATTCCACCTCGCAGCCTAGATTTATCACGGGAAGCAGCTCGCTGTATCGAAAGTGAAATAGCTGGAGTAGTTCCCTATAAAGCGGTGATTTTGGATAGTAGCGAACCAAAATTGACCCTAAAAGGCTCAAATCTAGCAACTGGTAAGCTTAAGCCAGGGAGAAAAATGGCGTTAGTCTCAGACTTTTGATCAAGCCTAGTACTCTGTCAAGATTAAATTGATGGGTAGTGCGAGCCGGAAAGCTCGCGTCGTGAGCGAGACGCTCACACTACCAACCCATCAAAATGAATTTGACAGACCACTAGTCCCGCGATTTCAAACTATTTGTTTAGCCGGATCAATTTTTAGATACCCCTAAATCCACACGATATGATACCAGCTGTAGGGGCACGGCAATGCCGTGCCCCCACTCGCTCCTACATGTGTCAGGGTTTTAGTGGTATTGTATAAGACTTTGAAATCGCGGGACTAGTCCCGCGATTTCAAACTATTGGTTTAGCCTTTAGCGGGTGTTGGTGAAGCATTTCCTGTTTTACCGACACCCGCTATTGCTCGTTGTCGCCAAAGCAGCCATCTTATCAATCTGGGCAATTGTATCAAAAATCTCTATCAAAAATCTCTACATATATCGTATAATGCGATGCGATTGGGCGGATTCGGCACTCAAAAATTTCCTGTCAAATAAAACCTACGTCAAAAATCATAAATTGACCAGCAGCGACTGTAGTTAAAGTAGAAGCAAAAAATTTTCTGATGTCGTAGGTCTGCAAAACCTTACGCCCCTACTACGTCGCCTATTTAATTTTTTGAACATGAGGCATTATATCATGAGTCAGCAACTTACGCAAGAACAATTAACGCAGATCGTCGCTGAAGTAGGAAGACTCCAAGCACGTCGGGAAGCAGAAATTGCACCCGAACAAGTTCAACAAATTTTACAGGAATTAGGTTTAGCGCCGGATTTGTTAGATGAAGCGCTTGTACAAGTCCAGCGTCGTCAAGCTTTGGAAGTACAAAAAAAGCGCAATCGGACAATTGCTGTGGGAGTGTTGGCTGCGGTGGTGGTAGTGATTGCTGGTACTGTGTTTTCTATTCAACAGCATAATTCTGTTCTAGAGCGAGTTTCTACCCAAAGAAACCGCATCACCCTGACCCAAGATGATGGTGGTGATTTAAGAAATATTTCCCGCCAAAATAACTCGGAAGTATTTTATCGGGTGACGTTAAAAGATGCGCCTCTGGGTGAAAAGCTAGATTTATCGTGCAATTGGATTGACCCTAGTGGTCAAATTGTCAAGGAAAATCGCTATCAAACTCGTGAAATTGACAAAGCGATTTGGGATACTCACTGCCGTTACATTATAGGTTCTGCATCGACTCCTGGTAAATGGAAGGTGCGTATATTTGTTCAAGGGCGCCAACTCAGCGAAACCGAATTTGAAGTGAAATAGTATGGAGATAATTCCCAAAGAGCAATTTCTGGGATATTGGGGTTATGGTCATCGTCGGGAATTAGAAGCGCGGCTCAATGTTGTGAAAACATTGCTGACTAATTCTTACCAATTATCTGTGATTGAAGCTGAAAATAACGATCCGATTTGGAATGTTGCTCATACTAGTTGTTCACAAGAGTTTTTTCTCGCTGCTATATCAGCATCTGGCAAATGTAGCGATTCTTTGTTACCAGATGCTTGGGTAAAATTACACGGAGGCGATCGCCTAATTTTAGGACGGGAGCCTTTTGGACGAGTACCTATATACTGGATGCAACAAGCACAAGTAATTTGGTTTGCATCCCGTTTACAACTCTTGCTGAAAATTGTCGAAAATCCAGAAGTTAGTATTCCTGGTTTATACGGTTATACTTGTTTTTCTTATACGCCAAATCCCTTAACGCCCGTTAGTCAAATATTTGCTGTGCCGGCGGGAAATGAGTTAGTCTGGCAAAGTCAGCCTGAGTTACAACAGCTATCAGCACCGAGTTCTCAAGGCTTATGGAAATGGTGTCAAGCTCCCGCACAAATCAAAGATGAAACAACGGCTGTCAAACAACTGCAAACTCTTTTACCACAAGTCATTGAGCGGCAAATTTTTGACTTAAAAAATGAGCCTGTGGGAGTTTTTCTTTCCGGGGGATTAGATTCTTCTGTGGTAGCCGCATTATTGGTACAGGCGGGAATAAAAGTAATTGCTTATACTTTAGATTTTGGTGGTGCGGGGATTCCCGAATCGCCCTATGCGGAAATTGTCGCTCAACATCTGCAAATTCCTTTGGTAAAAGTTGATGCTAGTCCGCGTCAAATCAAAAAGGCGATGATTTCTACTGTTCAAGCCCTAGATTTGCCTTTTGGCGATGGGGTGACAGTTCCTCTATATCTTTTAGGACAAAGAGCTAGTCAGGATACTGGGGTAATTTTTAACGGCGAAGGTGGCGACCAATTATTTGCAGGTTGGACGAATAAGCCGTTAATAGCAGCAGGTGTTTATCAAACAAATTTGGAAAAACCAGAAACATTTATACAACAATATCTCCGCACATTTCACCGGCTGTGGGGTTATGAAGCGATTTATCAGCCAGATATTTATCAACAGATAAAAAAAATACATCCTCAAGATTGGATTGCGGAAGCCCTTGACCCAGAGTATTGTCAAGGCGTCATCCATCAGTTGCGCCGTGCCAGCTTGATGTTAAAAGGGGCACAAAATATTCATCCGCGAGCGACGGCTTTAGGGTTTGCTCATGGGTTGTATGTGCGATCGCCTTTCTGCGACTTACCACTAGCTGAGTGGATGTTCCAAATTTCTGGAGAACTCTGTTTACAGGGAGCATGTGAGAAATATATCCTCAAACGAGCCTGTGAACATTTGTTACCCCCAGAAATTGTTTGGCGTCAAAAGCGGGGTATGGGGGTTCCCTTAACCTCTTGGTGTTTAAATGATTTTTGGGATGATCTGGGGAACTGGTTAAATCCAGGTAAACTTCGCTTTGAAAATCGCTTTTCTGATGATTTAGCAGCAGAAATTGTTGCGGGTAAATTGGGTGCGGGGATTCAAGGTCGTCGGATTGGTGAGATTTTGTGGTTGTTAATTATTTGGCAATTTTGGCGCGTACATGTTTTTGGTGAAGCATCAGGAAAACAATCTTTTGATCATCCATTTTGGTTACCAAAACAGTTATGGAGATTGCAAAAAAAATGGCAAGAGTAGTTAGGAGTTAGGAGTTAGGAGTAATGAGTAAGGAGTAAGGAGTAAGGAGTAAGGAGTGAGGAGTAATGAGTAAGGAGTAATGAGTAAGGAGTAAGGAGTGAGGAGTAAGGAGTAAGGAGTGAGGAGTAAGGAGTGAGGAGTAAGGAGTGAGGAGTAAGGAGTGAGGAGTAAGGAGTAATGAGTAAGGAGTTAGGAGTAAGGAGTAAGGAGTTAGGAGTTAGGAGTTAGGAGTAAGGAGTTAGGAGTAAGGAGTTAGGAGTAAGGAGTAAGGAGTAAGGAGTTAGGAGTAAGGAGTTAGGAGTAAGGAGTAAGGAGTAAGGAGTAAGGAGTTAGGAGTAAGGAGTAAGGAGTTAGGAGTAAGGAGTAAGGAGTAAGGAGTGGATTATTTTTTATTTTTCTTTCAACTTGTTGATTGAAGTTGTTAATATCTTAATAATTCTTTCATTACTCATTACTCATTACTCATTACTCAGGAGTTAGGAGTTAGGAGTTAGGATTTTGGAGTGAGAAGTTATGAGTTATGAGTTAGGACTGAGGAGTGAGGAATTACCTTTTTCGGAAGTAATTGCTCAAGAATTATTGAATCATTACGGTTCACCAGTTTATATTTATCAATCGGACATTTTACGTCAAAATATTAGGCACATTACCCAGGCTTTTGCTTATCCCTATACCCAATTTCGCTTTGCTAGTGTGACTAATGGCAATATTTCTTTATTGCAAATTTTTCAAAGTTGTGGTTGGGGATTACATGCGAATACACCAGGAGATATTTATTTAGGATTACAGGCGGATTTTGCACCAGAAAAAATTGTTTACAGTGGAAGTAATTTGCATCGTCAAGAGATGGAACAAGTTTTGAATTGGGGTGTAAAAACTCTCAATTTAGATAGCGTTTCTCAATTGCAATTGTGCTGCGAAGTTTATGATTCTCTCACAGATGTTTCTCCACCTCGTCTGGGTTTACGGCTCAATTTACCCGAAATTACAGGAGATAGCCGCATTGGTGTGCGTCCAGAAGAATTTGCGGATGCGATCGCTATTACCCAAGCTGCAAAATTGTCATTGAGTGGGTTGCATTTTTACCGAGGTACAGGGACTAATGCGACAGCAGCCTTTACTGATGTGATTGATACTGTATTAGCAACCGCACAACAATTACCAGATTGGGAATATTTGGATTTTGGTGGTGGCTTTGGCTATCCCTATCATCATGGTAAAGTAGCTTTTGACTGGGAATTATTTGCAGCGGAATTAAGCGACAGAATCAGTTGTTTAGGAAGAGATATAGAGTTAGTTATTGAACCAGGACGAGCTGCGATCGCAGGCTGTGCTATTTTACTTGCTAAAGTGGTTTCTGTAAAATGGCAAGCAGATAAACAAATTATCGGAGTTGATACCACTGTTGCTAATCTTTCTGTCCCTTCGGTACACGGTGGTTATCGCGAAGTTGTGACTTGGAATGGTGTAGATAAATCGACAAGTTACATAACAGATATATGTGGAAATACTACTTATTCACGAGATTATTTAGGTAGAAATTGCCAATTACCAGCTTTGGAAATTGGTGACATAATTGCCATTTTAGATGTGGGTGCTTATGGCTATGCGATGTCTTCGCATTTTTTACATCGTCCTAAACCTGCGGAGGTGTTATTAGAAAATGGTACACATCGTTTGATTCGTCGGCGTGAAGATTACAGTGTTTTATTAGCAAATCAGGTGTTTAAATAAGTTTGTTATTTGTCATTTGTCGTTTACCAATGATCAATCACAAATGACTACTCCCAAACCACTACAAGATTAACGTTCGCGGAGCGTTCCGTAGGGAAATAATTTTTAGCTCACGCAAAGGCGCAAAGGCGCAAAGTAAGGAAAATTATAAATAATCAAAGACCGGGAAGGGAGTAATGACTAATGACCAATCACAAATGACCAATCACAAATGACCAATCACAAATGACCAATCACAAATGACCAATGACCAATGACCAATGACAATTAACAATTAGGAGGAAATTGCTGCTATGAAATGTATTAACTGCGGAACTGATAATAATCTGAAGGACAGAACAGGTAATCAAGGGCGGTGTATTCAATGTCAGCATCCGTTTGTGTTTGAACCGACAAGCATGGGTACTGTGAAGATTACTGACCCCTTTTTTGCGAAGGCGATAACTGACATTTCGGCGAATAACACTTTGTTCTTTACTCCTAAGCAGTTCTTTTATTTATTAGATAATCGTTTGAGGGGTAAGTTAAATTCAGTATTTGGTTGGTTGATACCATTGATATTTTTTAGTATATTCTCAGCAATTCCTAGTGCTTTTATCATCCCGTTATTGCTGATTTTTTTTGCTATGATTGGCTTGTTAAATCAGAGCAAATCTAGTAAGAGCAATACTAAAGCTCGCAAGACAAGTGCTAAGGCTGTACAAGTATTAGCAGTCATTTTTTTAATTGGAGGAATTTTTGTTAGTCTGTCCATATTTAATTCCTTCATTCTCTTTACTATTAGTGTGATTATAGGTATGCTGTTCCTATACCTAGGCAATCAACAGGCAAGACAAGTAGAATCATTACCACAAGAATTTATAATTGGAGAATCTGTAGTTTCTGATTGGTTAAAACGTTGGCAAGAAATCAATGGTTTAATTCTCAAACTCGTCTATTCTCCACGTCAGGAAATTGCACCTACAGTAATTAATCCTGATGTCACAGCTTACAGTTTTGATAGATTAGTAGTTTGCGATAGTGCAGTTATTGCTCAACTATTAATTGCTAATAATTTCCACTTTGAAAATAACTGTGCAATTCTCAGCATCACTGGATATCCTCAAAGCATTTTTAACACCACAATGGAAATGCTGCGTCGCAATCCAGAATTGAAAGTCTATGCTTTGCATGATTGTAGTCCCCAAGGTGTTGGTTTAGTTCAGCATCTGGGTACTAGTCCTAATTGGTTCAGCAACAGCAATGTTGTCATTATTGATGTGGGATTATTACCACGTCAGATTATGGCTACGAAGCGGGGAATGTTTATTCGATCTTCTGCTGATTCGGCGCGATTAGCTAAAGAATTATCTGGGGAAATTCGTCAGAGTTTATCAACTGAAGAATTAGCATGGTTGGAATCGGGAAAGTTTGTGGAATTGGAATCTTTCACTCCCCAACGACTAATTAAAGTTCTACAACAAGGTATCGCGGGTAGTTACAATTTAGAAGGCGATAATAGTAATTTGATTATCGTCGGTGATACAGGAAATGATATGTATGTTGTTGAAAGTTTTGGTTAGGGACTCAATTTTAAATTAGACTGCTTGCAAAAGTTCCCTCAAACTCCACCCCCAACCCCTCAGAGTATACTCCGAGGGGAGACTTTGAGGTAATGTCGGCTGTTTGGGGTTCTTTTTTTTGATAGGATTTACGCAATTGTCATAATCTAAATCTGGTCAATACTGCTCGGTTAACGAATGTAGAGACGTTACATGTAACCTCAAGACAAGGGTTTCACCCTTTGCGATTTTCAAAACCTACGCAGTATTGACCCCACTATAAGTTTGCTAATTACGACTGCACCTCAAAAGTGACATCTTCATAAATTGCTGTGATTGTCGCCTCAAAATCTATGCTATTAAGGCGAAACGAGTTTTGTTCTGCTGTGTAAAATTGCAGCACCCACAGCCCTTCATGATTACGGCGAAAGCACTCAACCCGCTGGCGTTTGCTATTAATTAAAACATACTCTTGCAGAGTTTCTATATTTTGATAATCGATAAATTTGTCACCCCTATCAAAAGATTCGGTAGAGTTAGATAAAACTTCAACTATTAAACAAGGAAATCTTTTATAACCGGGTGTTTCTTGGTCGCGTTGGTCGCAAGTAACCATGACATCGGGATAGTAAAATCGATTCAGGGATTCTATCCGCGCCTTCATATCGGTGATGTAAATACGACAGCCAGAACCGCGTACATGATTACGCAGAAGTGTGGCAAGATTGAGGGCGATAGTAACATGGGGGTCTAGGGCGCCAGCCATTGCGTAGATGTATCCGTCGATGTATTCATGTTTAATGGGGCTATTTTCCTCCATTTGGAGGTATTCTTGGGGGGTGATGTAGGTGTCTTGGGGGGAAGCAATCATATTTAAACCGTCGATATTTGAGGAATGGGGATTTGGGGATTTCTGCTGATATTTTCTAGGGTAGCTCTCTTAACTCCCAATACTGCGTAGGTTTTGAGCTGGGAAATAAATTTTAAAACCTCTTCCCCAATCCCCAATCCCCAATCCCCAATCCCCAATCCCCAATCCCCCCATCTCCCCAATCCCTATTTCCTATTCACCTGTAACCAAATTTCTAAACTTACAAGCAACCATAACTTAACTCCATAACGTCTCCAAGTATCACCTTCATAATTTAACCAATTGCGGATTAGTGAGGGATTTAAATAAGGACTAATAACCGCATGACGACTAAGTAATAAATCTCTAGCTTCTTTTTGCCAATATTTACGAAATCCTAACTGCACTGGTACCATCATCCCACTTTTGGGACGATGAATAATTGTCTCTGGTAAAATATCTGATACTGCTTGTTTTAAAACTGCTTTCTCTTCCACTCCCGAAAGCTTATATTCTGGCGGAATTTCCATGCTTAAGTCTACAACTCGTTGGTCAAAAAGCGGCGAACGACCTTGCAAAAGCGCCGCTTGAGTCAAATTACTGACTTTGGTGAGAATTTGGTCAGCGCCTTTAAATTTGATGTTCATTGTCATCAAACGATTGAGATAGCTGATTTGGGAATATAAATCTTCTTCAAACACCCAAGGTGCTGTTTGGACTGCTGACCAAACCTCTGGTTTTAAGAGTTGTGGTAAATCAGATGCACACTTTTGAAAAGAAATTAAATAAGCTTCCAATGCATTTTGATTTGTCACGGAACCATATAAACTATTAATCAGCATTGGTTGATTTTTGGGACCACCAAAACAGGGGTCTCCCCCCTCACCATTTAATACTACTTCCACACTTTCTCGCGCCAGTTTTCCCAGCAACAAATTGGGAACAGTCAAGGGGTCGCCAATGGGGTCATCTAAATACGCCATTGTTTCCGGTAGACGTTCCCACATATCCTTAAAAGTAATTTCTAAAATGTGGTGTTGTGTCTGACAATGAGAAGCCACCAAACTAGAAAATTCTAATTCATTCGGACATTCATCGCCAAAATGAATCGAAAAAGTGTGGACTGGGGAACTGTGGAATTTTGCTGCTAAAGCCGTGATGCTGCTAGAATCTAAACCACCAGAAAGAAAAACTCCCACAGGTTCAGTTGGTGGTGGTAAATATTCTTGAACAACTTGCTCTAGCAGTTCTCGCAAACGTTCACCATGCCATACTAAAGATTGATCTATGGCTGTAATTTGTTCTTGAAGATGCCAATAAGCTTGAACTTTATCGTCAGGAAATTGTAAAATAGTTCCCGGTCGCACTTCCCGCACTTGTTCCCAAAGTGTTCGTTCTCCAGGAACAAAAGCGCAACAAAGATAATCGCGCAAAGCTACCAAATCTAAATCCGATGAACGATGGGGTGTTAAAGTTCTCAAATTAGATGCAATCCATCGAGTAGAACCAGTGGTAGTGTAATAGAGAGTCCTAGCACCAATGCGATCGCGTACCAAAAATAACTCCTGTTTTTCTCTATCCCAAACTACCAGCGCAAATATTCCCACAAGTAAGTTGAGACATTCAAAACCCCATCTTTCCCAAAGATTAGCAATCAATTGTATAGGAGTTCCGGTAAAACTATTTGGTTCATCTCCCAAGTTTTGCAGTAACTCTGTCTGATTAGTTAACCACACATCACCAACAACCACAAATTGTTGTGAAGCACTGATTGCTAGTTTTTCAGTTACGAATCCAGATGCTGTACGCGGTAAAATTACCGCAAATTTATTCTCTCGCCAAGCAATATCTTCTCCATTGATATCAACTGTTCCCCAAGCGACACGCCAGGTGCTTTCAGTCTTGACAACTTCGATTTTAGGCGATTTACGGCTTTTAAAGATATCAAATAGCATAGGATTTTTTACAGTATTTATAATTTATTTTAGCTCACGCAAAGGCGCATTCGCGGAGCGTCTCGCAGAGAAGGCGCAAAGAAAGTAAGTGTCACACTTAACCTATCTTGTAGGGGGCGTCAGATTTGATAAATTGGTGATGATCAACTTTTTGACATATTTCGCCCCGTCAGAATGTGCTATTCCCTCTTACAGTAGTTTTCATGTATTTAAACCAGACATAAGTTTTCTGTATTTCTTCCTTTGCGCCTTCTCTGCGAGACGCTCCGCGAATGCGCCTTTGCGTGAGATAAAAAGTAATGACACTAGAAACTTCTATCCCAACAACCATTACACAAGCAAATCAGCAAATGCAAAGTGGATTGCTGAGTTCTTCAACTTTAGTTAAGCATCATCTCGAACGGATTAAAAAGTTTAATCCAACGCTGAATGCTTTGATTACCGTGATGGAGCAACAAGCTGTAGAAACCGCTGCTCAACTAGATATTGAGCGTAGCAATGGTCAACTAAGAGGATTATTACATGGTATTCCGATTGTAATCAAAGACAATATTGATACAGCAGGAATCAAGACTACCGTAGGCGCTCAACTTTTTGGCGATCGCCTACCATCATCTGATGCTAAAATTGTCGAAAGCTTAAAGGCAGCAGGTGCGGTAATTTTAGGTAAGACAAGTTTAAGCGAATTTGCCGCTGACCTTTCTGGAAACAATGTTTTTTATGGTAATACCTGTAACTTCTGGAACTATAACCACACATCGGGAGGTTCTTCCAGTGGAAGCGCAACAGCTATTGCTGCTGGTCTTTGTTTAGGTGGAATTGGTACTGATACGGGTGGTTCAATTCGAGTTCCCGCGAGTTGGTCGGGAGTGGTGGGACTAAGACCAACTTATGGATTAGTGAGTAATGAGGGGATTTTCCCGCGTGCTTTCAGTTTTGATACGGTTGGGTTAATGGCGAATTGTGTGGAGGATATTGCCATTTTACTCGATGCTGTACTCTTCCCTATCTCCACAAATTTAAAACAATTCCATCCTCTACCAACTGACATCAATGGTTTGAGATTAGGTGTAATTGCTAATTATACATGGAGTGGAATTGATGCAGCAGTTGCTTTAGCAATTTATCATGCTATATCTATCTTCAAACAATTAGGAGCAGAAATTGTCACTATCAACTCTCCATTTTTAGGAGCAGAATTTGATGAGATGACTTATTCTACCATTGCTCTTTATGAATTCAGTCAAGTTTTGCTAGAGAAATCTGGTACAAATATCAATATTTTTGGCGATAAAGTGCAAAACGACTTCTATAAAGGCGTAAAAATTTCTCACCACAGTTACAAACAAGCATTACTCAAAAGGGAAAAAATCTTAACTCAATCGCAAAAATTATTTCAGCAAGTCGATGCTATACTCACACCTACAACACCAATGGTTGCACCTTTAATTAATGCCAAACCAGCGATTTATCGCCTAAATCGCCGATTTATGCTACCCTTCAGTTTTATGGGTGTACCTGCAATATCTCTCCCTTGTGGCTTTTGCAGTCAGGGTTTACCTATAGGACTGCAAATTGTCGGTAATTCCTATGCTGAAGCTTTGATTTTAAGAATTGCTTTAGCTTTCCAAATTGCTCATCTCAAATTTTAAATCAAATAATTTATCATTTGTCATTAGTCATTTGTCATTAGTCATTTGTCAGTCCCAACTCCTAACTCATTACTCCTAACTCCTAACTCCTAACTCCTAACTCCTAACTCCTAACTCCTAACTCCTAACTCCTAACTCCTAACTCCTAACTCCTAACTCATTACTCATTACTCCTAACTCATTACTCCTAACTCATTACTCATTACTCCTAACTCATTACTCATTACTCATTACTCCTAACTCCCAACGCCTAACTCCTAACTCCCAACGCCTAACTCCTAACTCCTAACTCCTAACTCATTACTCATTACTCCTAACTCATTACTCATTACTCATTACTCATTACTCATTACTCATTACTCCTAAGATAACCTTCTCTAACTAACGGTAAAACATATCGCCCTACATTTTCGCACTCTTCTAAATGAGGATATCCAGACAAGATAAAAACTGTAATTCCTAAGTCTATGTACTGCAAAAGACGCTCCGCTACTTGTTGATAGCTACCAACAATAGCCATTCCAGCACCACTCCGCACTACGGAAATTCCCGCCCAAAGTAGTGGTTCAACATACCAATCATCATCAGCACTTCCCCGCAACTCCCATTGTCGTCCTTGACCAACGCTTTCCCGCTTGGTATTAGGAAATTCAGTGGCTCGTGCTTTAGTTAATATTTCTGGACTCACTTTTGTCAACATTTCCCTTGCTGTTTCCCTTGCTTGGGTTTCAGTAGGTCGAGCGATAATATTAATCCTCAATCCATAGCGAACTTTTTTCTCCCGTCCATAGTCAGTTACTAATTGCTGTATCTGCTTCATTCGTTCAGCAATTTGTTGTCGTGTTTCCCCCCACATCAAATAAACATCTGCAAATTCTGCACCAACTTGTTGAGCTATTTCGCTCGCACCACCGAAATAAAATAGCGGTCCTGATGGTTGTAAGGGTAATGTTTCTAAGCGAGTTTGATGGAGTTGGTAAAATTCACCTTCATAGTCAAAGGGATTGGTAGTTGACCATAACTGACGACAAATTTGCATAAATTCACGGGTGCGACGATAGCGGCTATCATGATCTAAATAATCACCATACATCGCCTGTTCCGTTGGTCTTCCACCTGTGACAATGTTGAGCGAAAGGCGACCTTTACTGATATAATCCAGAGTCACAGCCATCTTTGCCAAGACTGGGGCTGAATAAAAACCTGGACGTACAGCTACCATCGCCCCTGCGTTGTTGGTAAGTGTTAAAGCTGCTGTTGCTAAAGTCCAAGCTTCCATAACATGATGTGTAAAGCCCATACCAATCAGCAGTTGTCGGAACCCAAAGCGTTCTGCTGTTTTAAAAATTTCCACAGTATACTCTAGACTGGGTGGACGTTCCCAAACAGGTAAGCCCAAGTGGAACCCATCACCAGACACGGGAACGCACCAGTTAAATTCTAGTCGCTGTTTTGCCAACATTCAAACAAATTCCCATCGCCTGTTCAACTTCTTCAATTTAGCTCTAGGGACGCGGTTCCTGCGCGCGTATCTTAGGGAAAGCCGAAATTAGAACAATTAGGGACTTCCAGAAATTACAGCGATTTTCAGGTAAATGAACCACATTTTTATATCTCACGCAAAGGCGCATTCGCGGAGCGTCTCGCAGAGAAGGCGCAAAGGAACAAAGAAATACAGATATCCGCGTGTGGTCTAAATACCTGAAAAGTGCTGTAAATTATCCACAGTAGGGTGCGTCAGTACAAATAATTTCTAGCTATGTCAAAAGTTTCTCGCTCTGAGGCACCCTAAAGATTGTATATTTTTTTATTTGCAAGTCCCTAAACAGGCATAAACTAAGTTTTATGGGCCGTTAATAATAAGTAATTGCATCATGGGAGACTAGTAATTACCATGCGATTAGTATAAGAAATAAATATCCTCTACTTAGTGGAAACAAGTCCAGAGTCAAAATGGCAATGTTAGGGGCGCAAAGTTTTGTACCCCTATTTAACCAAGACTCTTGCTACAACAGCATTTTTGGTAAATAGACTACGCTTGGGAGCGCAAGGCCTTGCGCCCCCACTTTAAGATGTGGTTATTGCTTGAAAAGTGTTGTAGATACCATCAGTTGATAGTCACAGGTAAAAACTTATGTCAGTACCGCAGGATATTCAGCGCTTTGGAAATCATTTAATTATTGGTGTTTCCGGGACGAAGCTCAGTGATGACGATAAACGCGCACTCAGTGAATTACAACCCATAGGGGTGATATTTTTCGCCAAAAACTTTCAGGATGGTATTGCTTATGAATTTTGGTTGCAAACTTATAAGGAACTGATCGATCAAGTACGAGAATACGCTGAACGCGATTCCATGTTCATTACCCTAGACCATGAAGGGGGTCGTGTTGTTCGCACACCAGCGCCAATCACTCGCTTTCCTTATGCTTCATTCTATGGTTCACGCGCCCATGAAGTAGCAAAAGCCACAGCTTTGGAACTCAAATCATTGGGAATCAATGTATCCTGGGCACCCGTAGCTGATATTTATTCTAATCCCCAAAATCCCGTCATTGGCCCCCGCGCCTTTGGGAATACTCCGCAAACTACAGCCAAACTTGCTCGTGAATATTATCTAGGATTGAAAGAATCAGGAATTTTGGGATGTGCTAAACACTTCCCTGGCCATGGAGACACCAGCCAAGACTCCCATATTGAGCTACCAACGCTGAATCTGACAATAGAAGACCTGCGAGATCGCGAACTTATCCCCTTCAAAGCACTGATTGAAGAAGATATACCTTTGGTAATGACAGCCCATATCCTGTTTCCTCGGATAGATCCGAATGTGCCTGCAACCCTCTCTGGTCCTATTCTTAATAGTATATTGCGCCAGGAACTCGGCTTTAAGGGAGTGGTGGTATCTGATGACTTGGATATGAAAGCTATTTCTGATATTTTTATTCAGAGTGGCACTGTAGCACGGGCATTTCACGCTGGCTGCGATTTGTTTATTGTCTCACGCAATATCAATTCATCATCTATTGAACGTACATATCAAATAGCTCAAAATTTTGCCGATTCATTAAATAACGGTAGCCTCGATGAATCAGTAGTAACAGATGCCAAAAATAGAATCGAAAAATTGCTGGCGGTGACTCCTCAATATATCGTTCATAGTCTGGATAAAGATATATTATTGCAACATGCTCAACTGGCGATCGCTTCTTCTTTCCAAGAGGTTGGTTTATGACTTAATTGATGGACTTTCAAATACAAAAAATATCCCCTAATTTCTTGTGGGGTGGGCGTCTCGCCCGCCCTGATTGCAGAGCTTTTAACAGTCGGCTAAAATATTTTAAAATGCGGTAAAAACCCGGTTTCCTCTAGGATATCATCACAGTAAAAGCAGAAATAGAAAAATTAGTTGGTGAATTAGGCAACAAGGATAGGTTGTTTTGTTCCTTCAACAACAGCATAATTAACAGTTTGAGGTTCAACTCTAAAGCCAATTGCTTTCACCATATCTTCTATTTTGATTAACTTAATTTATTGTTGAATAATGCGGTAAGTTTGATGAGGGTCATTTAGTTTTTCAGCATTGGTATATTCCAGCAATCATTCATCAATTAAAGGTTTTAAATATTTATCTAATAGATATTTTCGCTCTCGTTTCAATAAAGACGCTAATTCACTAGATGAGCGCGGTTGTATTTTACACAATTCAAGGATTAAATTTTTAATTTCCTCTGTTTTGGTTCGTCCACCGATTTTCGCTAATCTATCCTCCAAGGATTCTTGTTCGATGGTAGGAAATAATTCCAGGGTAAGCTGTTCAGGCTTAAGTGTACTACTGTCCAGATTAGATTTTTCAGACTGTCCAGATAAGCTGTCGGCATCAGGTGTACTACTGTCCAGATTAGATTTTTCAGACTGTCCAGATAAGCTGTCGGCATCAGGTGTACTACTGTCCAGATTAGATTTTTCAGACTGTCCAGATAAGCTGTCGGCATCAGGTGTACTACTGTCCAGATTAGATTTATCTACCTCTGATTGTTCTTTTGGTTGAAACTGGCTCTTGCGTGTGTAGCGTGCTTAATTATTAATGAAAGTCGATTAAATTGCTTTAATAACAAGGCTTACAGGCGTTTATAATTTGATTTTTAGTAACAGGATCTCAAATACAAAAAATAATGGCTTTTATCGGAGCCACGCAAGGGTTTCAAACTTATTTTTTAACAAATTCAGCACGCTAAGTACGGAAGAGCCGAACAAGTGTGATTAATTTGGGAATGGCTAATAATAGGGGTTCACGGATTTCGATACTTTGATAACGCTTATCAGGATCTGAAACCCATTCCTTACCTTCTACAAGGATGTAATCTATACGGTGCATGGGGCAGTAACGCCGCAGGGCGATTGCATTTCCAAATAAGATTAATCCAGCAAAGGTGAGGCAGTATTCTCCTTTTTGGTTAGGATTTTTGGCGATCGCATTGAGGGCAAAAAGTAGTCTGTGATCATCGTAATTGAGTTCGCTGGCGTTGGGGTTTACGGCTTGTCTTTCTCTGCGGTAAGCGGCGATCGCTTCTGGATCTATATCATCGAGAGTAGCATCTGGGATAGTTGTAGTGTCGTAGGTTTGGGCGTTGCGTTCTTTATAAAACAGTTCCACATCTCTATCAGTGCATTTTTGATCGCTTGAAGCGATGCGTCTAAATGCGCCCTTGGGAAGTCCTCTGTTAGTAATATAAACAGGTTTTTCAGAGGGTCGAACTTCGGGAATAAAAGCAACAATTACAATTTTTCCGTCCTTGGTAGCAGTTTCTATTTGGGGACGAATAGTGATGTTAAAAACTTCTCTGCATTGGGTAGCTAAGTCTAGTTGTATTTTGTCGGGATCTGCTATTCCTTCAATTTCATAATTGTTAGTATCACTTTCCTGGGGTGATTTGATCCCCAGTATCAGATAACCCCCTCCTAGACTGGGTTCATTAGAAAATGCGCTAATGGTTTCCCAGCAACTTTTAGTAACTTCTGAGCCTTTTTTTGCTTCTATTTCTACGCCTTCATCTTCAGTAATAAGGATTTCCCAGAGTTCATCAAAGGTTAGCATTGTTATTTATTTTCTCCCTGGAGTTCAAGGTAAACATCCCACAATAACTATATACGAATCACGAAATACGAATTATTTTAAATCCCATGACTTTTACCAATCACCCAATTACGTCGGAAAAACCGCGCTAAATCTGATTCTTCCAAAGATAAATAAATCGGGCGTCCGTGGGGACAAGTGCGGGGGTTGCGGGTGCGTTGCCATTGATCTAATAATGTTTGCATTTCTGTCTCTTTCATGGGTGTACCATTACGAATGGCACTGCGACAGGCGACGGCGACTTGGGCTGTTTGTAAGTCTCCCCCCCAACTAAGTTCTAAAATTGCTTCTGCAGAGTCTTGTCGCTGTTGCAGGATTGCGGGTATATTGCGGACTGCCCAAAGTTGTTCGCCAAAGGGTTCTATATCTAAACCGATGCGTTGTAATTGGGAGACTTGCGCCTGTGATAATTGATAAAGAATTATTGCAGGTTCAATGGGGATTAATTGCCAGTTATCGCATATTTGTTCATACAAAACTCGCTCATGGGCGATGTGCTGTTCTACTAACCAAATTCCCCCTGAATGTTCTGCTACAATATAGGTATTGTTAACTTGAGCAACAGCTTTTAAAGAGTGGGGAGTTATGTTGTCTGAATTGGAATTTTGCGGTTGAAAATTGTAATTACCTTTTTCTTCAGCAGCTTTGAGTAATTTACTAACTCGTGTTGTGTGAACGGCTTCTTTAATATTGGTAGAATTGAGACGGAGTGCTTGATCAATGGCTTGGGTAATTTGTTCTTGCCAATAACTAACTTCGTTCAGGTAAATTTCTGTTTTGGCGGGGTTGCGATTCCAATTGATTTGATCTGGAGAAATCGTCAGATGCAAGAAACAAATTGGATAGCGATCGCGTGGTAATGTTTTGTGAAATCCTGTCAGAATAGTCTGCTCTAATTCCGGTGTTTTGACCATCCGTCCGTTAATCGCTACCCTGACCCAATCTGGACGATAGCGATGGCAACGGTCAGGCAATCCTACCACTAAATGGAGTAAGGAGTTTTCAGGGTTGGGTAGTTGTAGGTTAATTTCTTGTAGGTCAGTGGAGCGAACTTGAGGTAAAATCTGGGGCAGCAGTTGTTTAATGGTGGCAGAGGGACAAATGGTAAACAATTCTCGGTCATTTTGCCACAATTGCCAGTTGATATGAGGATGACACAGGGCGATTTGTTGAATTGTGGCTTGAACCGCCTTCATTTGCTGTGCTGCGGTCGGTAAACCCTGACGACGAGATAAGCAATTACCAAAGAGATTTGAGACTGTTACCACAGTACCCGGTGCGATCGCCGTTGCTTGTACTTGTATGGCTTCCCCCCTATTACCATAAACAACTCGCCAGCCTAAGTTACCATCTGTTGGACGACTTAATATTTCTAAATCAGCCAAAGTCGTCAAACTGTGTAAGGCTTCACCACGAAACCCCAAACTCTTAATTTTCCACAAATCTGCACAATTGCGAATTTTACTGGTGCTATGGGCTGTGGCTGCTTGTTGCAAATCATCCAGGTTCATTCCGTAACCATTGTCTGCTACACGTACTCGCCACTGTTGCGGCCACAGGGAGACCACAATTCTTGTTGCACCTGCATCTAGGGAATTTTCCACCAATTCCCTGACTACGGAAGCCAAAGAGTCAATTACCTCTCCAGCTGTAATGAGATATACAACTTCTGTTGGTAAAGCTTGAATAGTAGATGCCATAAATTCCAGCTTAAGCTAATAGCCAACCACCGAATATCATAAGCAATTTTCTTGACATTTTCATGTTTGTCGTAGCGATTTAGCTGTATTAGGAAAGCTTTTTAGCGGTACTACAAATGTTTTAACTTTATTTCTGATGAGGAATTTGCATATTATAAACCTTTGATTCTACACTGAAAAAGCAAAATATTATTAAATAATTTTGTATAGATTTATGTAGTTATTTTTGAAAGCCTGACGCCGCAAAAGAAATTTTTATTAATTGTAAAGAAAACAGATTCTCAATTTACATATTTGATAAATTGCTTATAAGGTTGTAAACGTGAAAAGCTGATGAGTACCAATTTAATAGCGGATGCACATGATCTAAAGTTCCGTTTGGAATGGGGTCAACCAGGTTTTACAATTGTTGATGTGCGCGATCGCCACACCTACAATCACGGGCGTATCAGTGGTGCAATCCAAATCCCATTCGATGAATTAGTACAACGAGCCAAATCTTCTTTGCATACAGAACGCCAAATTTATGTTTATGGCGACAGTGATGCACAAACAGCCACAGCAGCCCAAACTCTACGAAATGCTGGGTTTACTGCTGTAGCTGGAATTCAAGGTGGTCTTTTGGCCTGGAAAACAGTTGGTGGTGCTACCGAAGGCGTTGACGCTTAAGGTTTTTTGACTTCTATCCAAAATTAGAATGTGAGGTTTTTCAGCGCAGATGGACGCAGATGAACACAGATAATTTATCTGTGCAAGTTTGGTGTGCATCTGCGTTTTTTTTGTTGGGGTCGGGGACTTAAGTATTGCGCCCCTACAGTTATTAATCTGCTACATAAAATCTGGACAAATCCAGACATTACTTGACGTTTCAACGGGAGCATGGGAGCGGCTATCCCTTAACGTCCAGACACGCTTTAGCCTGACGTGCATATTTTTCGAGATTTTTAGATGCGTTTAAATCTCGGTCTGAAGTATGCTGACATTTTTTACATTCGTAAACCCGCTGTGATAGACTAATTTCTTGAATTTCTCCACAATTTGCACAAGTTTTACTAGATGGGTAAAATCTATCTACAAATACGACAGTTCCACCATATCTAATTACTTTATATTCTACTTGTCTGCGGAATTCATAAAAATTGGCATCAGTGACAGCACCGGCTAATTTATGATTTTTCAACATTCCCGAAGTATTCAAATCCTCCAAAGCAACAACTGCGTGGTTTTTGCAGATAAATGTAGTTGCTTTATGAGTCGCATCTTTCCGTATATTAGTAATACGTCGATGCAGTTTAGATATTCTCAACTTTTGTTTTTTATAACGATTACTCCCTTTGATCTTTCTTGTAAGTTGACGTTGTAATCTTGTTAACTTCTTCCTGGCACTTTTTAAAGCTTTCGGATTGACAAATATCACTCCTGTTGATAAGGTAGCTAAGGTTTTTATCCCTAAATCAACCCCGACATAATCATGTTCTTTTTTGGTAGTTTCTTGTTCTATTTCATAAGAACAAGAAATGTACCAATCTCCCGCCGATTGAGATATAGTAAACTTTGTGGTTGTGGTATGAGGCAAAGATTCATAAGTTGCAACCCAGCCAATCGTTGGTAATTTAATGCGTTTACCACCGATATTTATTGGTTTACCACCTGCATTAATTGTAAAACTCTCATTTCTGCCTTTTCTTTTAAATTTGGGATAGTCTGCAAGTTTAGAAAAGAAGTTCTTAAAAGCTTTCCCTAAATTATCAAAAGCAAATTCCGTGACTTTTTGACAAATACCTGGTTCTTTAATCCAAGTCAAAACTGGTAGCAGTTGATTATTAAAGAACTTTTTCAAAATCAACTGATTGGGTTGATATCCAGATTGATACAATGCTTGCCATGTGGCGAGTCCCCAATTGTATGTAAATCGGGATATGCCGGCATGTTTTGACATCAGAATTTTCTGGTCGTCAGTCAATTTTAACTTGGTTTTGATAGAAGTCAGTAACACAAATTTACTTGGTTAGGCAAGCTTTTCAAATCATCACATAAATAGTACAGGTGGGTCTAGAAGGTTTATGTAAATTTTCTTGAAATATCTGGTGACGGAAGCCCTGAGAGCGCGTAGGGTCTGCACCATACGCGTGCAAGGTTTTTGGTGCGGTTTGTCAATAAATGTCCATGTAAGTCTGGCAAATAGTTGACTAGGAGATTACTCTCATCGCCAAAACTTTTTCAGGTTCAGGTTTGAGCAATTCGTTCAATAGGGAAGCTGGACGTTCGCTATGTGGCCAAGCAAAAGCATGACGGAAAGCTGCATCTTGACAAGCTTGCAGTTGTTCAAAACTAATTATGTCATAGGTCAAGAGATTTTCATACTCAAATGGTAGGCGGACATTGTGTAAGCCGGCGTTATCTGTACAAATGGCGATGTCTACCCCAGCATCAAAACAACGGTCAAAAACCAACTTGAGTTGACGGATATCCTGTAAAGTTCCAGTTTTAAGATAGGTTGTGGGACAAACCTCTAAACATTGTCCGCGTTTGGCTAATTCTGGGAGTAACTCAGGATAAAGTAGAGGAATTTGGATACCGTGACCAATCCGCATCAGATAGGGTAAAAGTTTAGGAAAACAACCAACGGTGGTTTCATAGAGGTGTCCGGTAGTGCTAATACCCTGCGATCGCGCATGATTATACAGCTTAATCCATTCTTCTTCGCGCTCGGCGTAGTGGCTATCACCCCCAGCTACATCTATAGCACAAACATACTCTTTGTTTTGCGCTGCTAAATCAACAATCGCCTGATTGACTTCATAGGGTAAGCGCGTATGTGTACAGAGGATTTGACTCGTCACAATCGGATATTCTGGCAAACGGCTAGCTTTTCCGACAATTTCGACGATTTCTGCCATCTTATCAATTCTCTGAGATTGACTCAGATGTTCAGGTGTCCGTAAATACGGGGTGTAACGCAGTTCCAGATAAGCCAAATTTTCAAATATATACGCACCCCGTAGCAGGCGATAGATGAAGTAAGGTAAAGTCTCGACAGTTTGCACACTTTCCACTAGTGTGTGCAATTCCAGATACTCATCTAGGGTATTACGGGGACGGGTGTAAAAATCTTCAAATTCTGGATAGTCTCTAAAGCGGGAAATTAAATCAGACCCATGTCTTTCAAAATATCGCCACAAAACACGTGGTACAACCGAACCGCCCAGATGCCGATGCAATTCAGCGTATAAAGCCATAGTAGTTTTTTTATGGGTAAATTTTAATAATCTTAACAAAAACATTGAGCAAAAAAATCTATACCGAAAGAAAGATTCGCTAAAAATTCAACATTCGGTCATTAAAGTTAGTCAAAAATACATAGACTTATCCGTGTTGTTCATATTGTATGAGTTGTATATTTTACTAAATATTCAACCAATCCAACCTTGCTCCCTTCGTAGTCAGCGATTTATCGTTGATAAAATCCAGCACTAAACACTCAGTTAAACGTCTAAATGGTCGAAATTGGGTTATCATTTTTTATGTCTTCACGAAAACGATTTCGGTATCAAATAAAATTTTTATCTTCTTCAAAAAATATGCACATTAGACACATTTGTGTAATTGGCGCCGGTATTAGCGGTCTGGTAACAGCTAAAACCTTTCTGGAAGAAGGCTATGATGTCACCGTCTTCGAGAAAAAGCTGGGATTGGGTGGAGTCTGGGAAAAATCCCGCAGTTACCCAGAATTAACTAGCCAAAACACTAGTGATACCTACTGTTTTTCCGACTATCCCATGCCTAAATCTTATCCAGATTGGCCTTCAGCGGAGCAGATTAGGAATTACTTGGAGTCTTACGCCAAGCATTTTGGTATAATTGAGAAAATCCGGTTTGATACGGAAGTGATCAACGTTTCTAGAAAAGATGATGCACAAGCAACATGGGTAGTTACCGTTACAGCCAAACAGATAGAAGAAAGTCACGAATTTGACTTTGTAGTAGTGTGCAATGGTACTTTTAGTGACCCCAAACTTCCCTCTTTACCTGGTAAGGAAGAATTCACTGCATCTGGAGGGTTGGTTTTACATTCTACAGAGTTTAACGACACCTCGATGATTGAGGGTAAGCGGGTTATTGTCGTAGGTGTTAGTAAATCGGCCTGTGATATTGCTACTATAGCAGCGAACACTGCCAAAGAATGTACCCTGGTATTCCGCAAAGCTATGTGGAAAATACCAAGGTTTTTTCTGGGTGTGGTCAACCTGAAATATATTTTATTAACTCGTTTCTCAGAAGCTTGGTTTCTCTACCGTCATATGGGACGCTTAGAAACAATACTCCACAGTGTTGGTAAACCTCTGGTTTGGCTTTTCTGGCGGACTGTAGAGATGGTGTTACGCCTACAATTTGGTCTTGACAGTTGCGGGATGATGCCTGATCATCAAATAGATAAGCTTGAATGTAGTGTAACTATAGCGCCGTCAAACTTCTTTAATTATATACGTGCTGGGAAAATCAAGCCTATCAAAACGAGCGTAGCCAAGTTTATTCCTGGTGGTCTTGAATTGACAAATGGTCAGCAGATACTAGCAGATGTAGTTATTTTTGGTACGGGCTTTCGTCAACAAATACCTTTTCTGTCAGAAAAATATCAGCGGATGTTGATTAATGAAGAGGGTAACTTTCAGTTATACCGCTATTTAATTCACCCGGAAATTCCCCAGATGGGTTTTGTTGGCTATAACAGCAGTTTCTACACTCAGTTAACCTCAGAAATTGGTGCTTGGTGGCTGGTAGAATATGTTAACGGTAACTTGTCATTACCCTCAACACCGGAAATGTATCAAGATATCGCTGCTGAGTTGGATTGGATGAAAAATCACTTCTTAAGTATTGTCGCTGGTGGAACTTGTATTGCCTCATTTTCTTTGCGTCATGTTGAGCAACTCATCCAAGATATAGACACAAATCATCAGCTTGTAATTTGGAAAAATATTTCTCAAGTCATGTCACCTATTGATATATCCATTTACCACCAAGTTCGACAGGAATTAAAGTCGCTGAGATTAGACAAAAACCGTAACTTACTAACACCGATTGATTCATAAGTTTTGTTGAAGTGTTAGTAACAAACATATAAGCGTTTGTCCCCAATCCCCAATCCCTGGTAACAGAGCGGAGCCGTACCACTACGTGGAAGCAAGCTACGCGTAGCGTCCGCACCAGAAGTGCAATCCCCAATCTCCAATCCCTTAATTGTGAGTATTAACTGCACCAATTGTCTGCAATAACTCTTTGGCTGTACAGGGTTTGGCTAAAAAAGCTTGGACTCCCATACCTGAAACTTCTGCCAGATTTTGATTTGATAACAGTCCACTAATAGCAACAATTTTGACATGAGGATTGATTTTTTGTAATGTCCGAATTGCCATTGTTCCATCCATCGCTGGCATCATCATATCTAGCAATACTACACTAATTTGCTTTTGATATTGAGTATATATAGCAACCGCTTCCACGCCATTACTAGCAGTTAAAACCCGGTAATTGTATGTTTCCAAAGATGATTTGGTAATTTCGCGAATTAGAGCTTCATCATCCACGACCAAAATCAATTTACCATCGCCTAATGGTGCTTCTAATTCTGAAGTCTGGGAAGCTGTGGTATGATGGACAGAGGCAGGCAAGTACACCTTAAATTCTGTGCCTTTGTCTACTTGACTGTAGACATTGACAAAACCAACGTGATTTTTAATAATACCTAAAGCTGTAGAAAGTCCTAATCCTGAACCTTTGCCCACTTCTTTAGTGGTAAAAAATGGCTCAAAAATACGCTCTTGAATTTCTGGTGATATTCCTGTACCCGTGTCAATCACCGAAATAATAATGTAAGCACCCACTTGGGCATCAATATTCATTTGAGCATAATCTTGATCAATGACCAGATTTTCCACTGCGATCTTCAAACTACCACCATTGGGCATCGCATCACGGGCGTTGACTACTAGATTCATCAACACTTGATGCAGTTGGGTGGTATTCCCATAGATATACCAGAGATTTTCTGGTACATCAATATCGCAGATGATCGATTTGGGAAATGTTTGATTGATAATTTGCTCAATTTCTTGTATTAAATCCCTAACTTGGATTATTGTCCGCTTACCTTCGATACCGCGTGCAAAGGACAACACTTGTTTGAGTAAATTAGCGCCGCGTTTAACATTATTTTCGAGAGTTTGTAGCAGTCGCTGACTTTGTGGGTCACGCAATTTCATTTGCAATAGCTCAACAGACATTAAAATAGGAGCCAGAACATTGTTGAGGTCATGAGCAATCCCACCGGCGAGAGTACCAATACTCTCCAAACGTTGCGATCGCAAAAGTTGTGCTTCGAGTTGTTTTTTCTGGGTAATTTCTGTATTCACACTCAAGATAAATCTTGGTTGTCCATTGTCATCCCGTACCAATGTCCAGCGACTTTCAACAATAATTTCCTTACCATCTTTTGTCAAATGATGCAACTCACCCCGCCACTCCCCTGTATTAACGACGGTGAACAGTGCATCCTGTAGCTGTGAAGAGGGTTTTTTGTATAAAAGTTCTTCAACATTCTTACCCAAAGCTTCCTCAACCTTCCAGCCGTACAAACGTTGGGCGCCTTTATTCCAGAATAAAATCTGGTTATGGATATTTCGTACTAGAATACCATCGGTTGTGACATCCAACAGCGCCGCTTGTTCGCGGATTTTCTGTTCTGCTTGTCGGCCTTTAGTA
Source organism: Gloeotrichia echinulata CP02 (assembly GCA_038087035.1). Classification (NCBI taxonomy): domain Bacteria; kingdom Bacillati; phylum Cyanobacteriota; class Cyanophyceae; order Nostocales; family Gloeotrichiaceae; genus Gloeotrichia; species Gloeotrichia echinulata. The sequence goes on from CP051187.1 coordinate 4,016,290, forward strand.
ATATCTCTTGTTACCGCCAAATGGAGAAAAGTTCCATCAGATTCGTTATGTAATGGAACAGCATGAGTTTCCATCCGGCGCCGAGTACCGCGAAATCCCACAATCTCAAACTCCAAAGTACCCCTGCTACCCTGACAAACACGATCATGCAATGCCTCATAGGCGGCGCGATCTTCTGGTACAATTCCCGAATAAACAGACTGACCAATGACCATATCAGCACTTTCTACCTCCATCATGGCCAGTCCAGCTGCATTAATTTCTAGAAGAGTACCATCCCTAGCAATTAACTTGATGCATTCCGGTTCTGCATCGATAATTGCTCGTAAACGATTCTCACTTTGGCGTAAGGCTAATTCCGTTTGTTGAAGTCGGGTAATGTAACGCCACAGCAAGTGATAAAGCACATAAATCAGCATCAAATCGACAAAAGTGGCGAGGAAAAATGAAGCGATTGTCTTTTGGGAACTAGCTTGGGACTGCTGAAATTGTCCCTGTAATATATCTTTCTCTACCTCTAATCGCTCATAAATTAGCTGTTGGATATCATTGCTAATGGTCTTGTCTTTATGTGACAGAACTAACTTTCGAGCCGCTGCAAATCCTTGGTGTTGATGTACCGAAACTTCTGTTTCTAGGATATTTAGCCTCTCAGTAATTTTCTGCTCAAGTAGAGTATTCCACTGCTGCTGTGTAGCGTTATCGTGAGCTAACTTTTGCAAACTTGCGAGACTTTTCTCAGTTTTTTGCCGCCCATCAATATAAGCTGTGAGAGCCTGAGCATCTGCATCAAGCAAATAGCTACGCTGGGCAATTTCCACATCTTTGAGTGTGAGAATAATCGTTTCTACTTGAGTAAGTATTGCTTGCGAATATGTCACCAATTGCTGATTGTTAATCACCTGTATGGTGTTGCTATAGGAGACTACAGCATTAGTAAATAAAATTGCTAATGCCAGAATAAATACTGCTCTTAGCTTTTGAATAACAGACCATTTCATCATGCGATCGCTCTTTGTGCTGCAGATGTCCCTAATTTGTGAGAATTAGAAATTTAAAATCAAATACCGGGCAAAAGTCAACCATTATGGCAGCACGGGTAATACAGTATATGTGATATCTATTTTGAAATGTACAGTACTTTAAAAGTTCCCAAAATTCGGCAACATCGGCAATTACACCCGATCATAAACCTATAAAAGCACTATCCAAGATTGCTGAGAATTTTGAGAACATTTAATAACAGGTTAACTGGAGCATAAAATCTGATCAAAGCTATGGTTTTAAAATTACGACCTACGCAACTGTTATATTTTTTGTGCAGGTTTAGGACTTTTCACATCTTGCACCTTTACGCATAAACTGTGAATCGACAAAATAATGTAATTTATTTTACATAAAATCAATATGGGTTTCAGTCCTCTTATAGAGGACTTAAGCTATGAGACAGGGACTGTAAGTCAGTGTCGGCTCTGTTCACTTAGTGATTAAACTCATGTATGACCAAAGTGCTGCAAGATAGGAGACTTACGCACTTATGGCAAAAAATTAGCCTTGGCGATTGCGTCGCGACCCACCCTTCCCTAGTACTCTGTCAAGATAAAAATGATGGACTGTAGTGCGGGCATCTTGCCCGCGTGAGCGAGACGCTCACACTACCAAAAATCCCTCAAAACAAAATTGACAGACTACTAGTCCCGCGATTTCAAACTACTCCAGGACTTACTTAGGTGTCACATTTAAACAATGGTGCGTGACGCCACAAGTCTTGTAACTACGTACAATATTTATCGCTGCGTCACGCACCCTACGATTATTATTGTGCCCCCAGAGTAGTTTATGCAAGAGGTTTAAGGAAAAATTTGTAATTAAGTTGTCAAATGGTCTTGACATGAATCGCAAAATATGTTGATAATTATCCTTTGTGAAAACTTTACCTCTATAAAATAAACGCTTTGGCTAACGTCATTGTCATAGGTGCCCAGTGGGGCGATGAAGGAAAAGGTAAAATAACAGATTTACTCAGCCGCTCCGCAGACGTAGTTGTCCGTTACCAAGGGGGTGTCAATGCTGGACACACAATTGTAGTCAAGGGTCAAACCTTTAAGCTGCATTTGATTCCCTCTGGTATTTTATATCCAGATACCGATTGCATTATTGCCTCTGGTACAGTCATTGATCCACAGGTTTTAATCGAAGAACTCGACCAACTAGAACAATTAAATATTTCAACTGGGAAATTGCTGATTTCTGAGACAGCCCACGTCACGATGCCTTACCATAGACTAATTGACAAGGCATCAGAAGAGCGGCGAGGAAGCCATAAAATTGGTACCACTGGTAGAGGCATTGGCCCCACCTATGCTGACAAATCTGAGCGTACAGGGATCAGAGTTTTAGACTTGATGGACGAGCAGGGGTTGCGTGAGCAGTTGGAATGGACGATCAATTATAAAAACGTCCTGTTAGAAAAACTGTATAACTTGCCACCTCTAGACCCAGAAAAGGTAATTGAAGAGTATCTGGGGTATGCAGAACGGTTACGACCTTACGTCGTCGATAGTTCGCTGAAAATATATGATGCCATTCAGCGGCGACGAAATATTTTGTTTGAAGGCGCACAAGGCACACTGCTAGATTTAGATCATGGTACTTATCCCTACGTCACATCCTCAAATCCCGTAGCGGGGGGGGCTTGCGTTGGTACAGGGTTAGGACCGACAATGATTGATCGGGTAATTGGTGTCTCAAAGGCTTATACAACACGAGTCGGCGAAGGACCATTTCCCACCGAACTTGAGGGAGAAATGGGAGACTTTTTAGGCGATCGCGGCGCCGAATTTGGCACAACTACTGGTAGAAAGCGACGCTGCGGCTGGTTTGATGCGGTCATCGGTCGTTACGCCGTTCGCATTAACGGTATGGATTGTCTCGCAATCACCAAACTCGATGTCCTCGACGAATTAGCCGAAATCAACGTTTGTGTTGCCTATGATATAGATGGTGAACGCTGCGAACACTTCCCCACCAGTTCCCGTCAGTTCGCCCGGTGTCGTCCCATTTACAAAACTTTACCAGGCTGGCAAGTACCCACAAGTGACTGTCGTACCCTGGAAGACTTGCCACCGCAAGCACTGGACTATCTGAAATTCTTGGCAGAATTAATGGAAGTCCCCATTGCGATTGTATCATTAGGAGCCAGTCGCGATCAAACCATCATTGTAGAAGACCCGATCCACGGTCCCAAACGCGCTTTGTTAAAAGCTGACGGTACACCCGTTACTTTATTGAGTGCTTAAAATCTGTCATTGGTCATTGGTCATTAATGACAAAGGACAAAGGACAACTAACAACTAACAACTAACAACTTTTATGGCGATTACAGTCGAATCTCAAAAACGTCCAGAAGGTAGCAAACCCAAGGCTTTGCGCCGTTCTGGGTTAATACCTGCAAATTTGTACGGTCACAACGGTACCGAATCAATTTCCCTAGTAGTTGACGCCAAAGTCGTTGAGCGCCTGCTCAAACAAGCTACCGTGAACAAGACAGAAGTTGTACTCAACATTCCTGAGATTGAGTGGACTGGTACAACAGTGATCCGCGAAGTTCAGAATCATCCAGCAAAAGGCTACACTTACCACCTCAGCTTTTTCGCCTCCACTAAAGGATAATCAAGGCAAGTATTTTGCTTTGCTTGTGACTAAAAGTTTGTGATAATTGCTGATTAAACCAGGGTTAAACCCTGGTTTTTTGTTATGCTATCAGCGTTATTGGTCATTTGTTATTGGTCATTAGTCATTGGTCATTAGTCAAGGACAAAGGACAAAGGACAAATGACAAAGGACAAAGGACAAATGACAAAAATGACAATTCCCGCCTTAATTCAACAAATGTTGCAGCCTGGATTTTATCCCCATGCGGTAACAGAACCGATTCAACTGATTCAAACCCATATTTCCTATGTTCTCCTGACTGGGGATTACGCCTATAAGCTGAAAAAACCAGTAAACTTTGGCTTTTTGGACTTTTCCACCTTAGAAAAGCGTCAGCATTTTGCTCAGGAAGAGTTACGATTGAATCAACGGGGAGCAGCCGAACTTTATTTAGAAGTATTACCTGTGACTCTGGTAGGAGAAGAATACCATCTAGGGGGAACAGGAGAGCCTGTAGAATACGCGCTGAAGTTAGTTCAGTTTCCCCAAGCAGCGCTGTTTAGCGCACTATTTGAAGATGGTAAGTTAAATCAGACAGAGCTAGAAGAGTTGGGAAGGGTAGTAGCTCAATACCATGCTAAAACCGAGACTAATGATTATATCAGGAGTTTTGGCGAAATCCCACAAGTACGGGGGTCGATTGACGAAAATTACCAGCAAACCAAGAAATACATCGGTGGTCCCCAGACACAGACCCAGTTTGAGGAAACAAAGCAATATACAGATAACTTTTTTGTCGCACATCCAGAAGTATTTGCGAGTAGAATTCAAAATCACTACATTCGCGAGTGTCACGGAGATTTACACCTGAGAAATATTGCTCTGTGGCAAAATAAAACTATGCTGTTTGACTGCATCGAGTTCAACGAGCCATTTCGCTTTGTTGATGTCATGTACGATGTAGCATTCACGGTGATGGATGTAGAAGCCAGACAACGTAAAGACTTGGCTAATGCGTTTTTGAATGCCTATGTCGAGCAAACTGGAGACTGGGAAGGTTTGCAGGTGCTACCTTTGTATTTGAGCCGTCAGGCTTATGTCCGCGCCAAGGTGACTTCATTTTTGTTGGATGATCCTGGTGTATCAGCAGAAGTAAAAGCAGAGGCGAGCAAAACAGCCGCTGAATATTATCATCAGGCGTGGGAGTATACTAAACCCAAACAAGGGCAAATAATTTTGATGTCAGGGTTGTCCGGTTCTGGTAAGAGTACAACAGCCAGGTATTTAGCTCGACAACTGGGAGCAATTCAAATTCGCTCAGATGCAGTACGGAAACATTTAGCCGGAATTCCTCTATTAGAACGGGGTGGAGATGATGTATATACACCCGAAATGACCCAAAAAACCTATGCTCGGCTGTTGGCATTGGGGATTATACTGGCTAATCAAGGGTTCTCTGTAATTTTAGATGCCAAATATGATAAACAAAAGTTGCGCCAAGAGGCGATCGCCCAAGCCGAAAAACACCAAATACCCCTGCAAATCATCCATTGCACAGCACCAGTAGAAGTTTTGCAAGAACGTTTGGTTAAGCGTACTGGTGATATTGCTGACGCAACCGCCGATTTATTGGCTTCACAACTTGTCCAAGCCGAACCCTTTACCGACGCGGAAAAACCCTACGTTAAAATTTTGGATACAACGCAATCGCAACAGGCACAATTAGAAACAGTAATTCGCCAATAGCTTTATCTCATGGCAAATAATATTTCTCCAAACTTGGTTTCGCAAGTGATATTCGGGATATTTATAGTACTCATCTTGACGATAACAGGGACTCCATTACCCCTGAGCATCGTCTTGGGTATCATCGGTGGTTTCACCTTAGGTTGGGTGACAACAGCCAGTAAAAATAACCCCCAACCCCAATCTGTAGCCTCCTCTGATGGGATTGATGCAGGGCTGAAATATTGGTTATTTTTTTTACTAGGCTTTACCTTGTTACGCTATCCACCACACATAAGTATCTTGTTGGGGGGAATAGCTGGTTTAGGCGGTGGCTGGATTATTGCTTGGTGGGGAAGCAAAGAAGAGACGAGAACTCAATTACAAGTTCAAGAGTCAGAAACTGACGACGCTGAACAGCCCAGAGGGAGAGTCACCAAACAGCAAAGCAGAAAACCCACCCGTCGTTTTCGGCGCCCTACTGGAAGTTTTAATTTCAAGTTTTGGGAAAGGTAAAATTGGGGGATTGGGTATTGGGAGTTAGGAGTTAGGAGTTAGGAGTTAGGAGTTAGGAGTTAGGAGTAATGAGTAATGAGTAATGAGTAATGAGTAATGAGTTAGGAGTTATTATTCTCCCCATCTTCCTCAGTCCCCAGCGATGCACTGAGCTTGCCGAAGTGTCCCCAGCGATGCACTGAGCTTGCCGAAGTGTCCCCAGCGATGCACTGAGCTTGCCGAAGTGTCCCCATTCCCCATCCCCCAATATGTTTTTATATCTCTCCAAGTTGCTACCACTATTTTTTTATCCCCTGGGACTAGCCTGTGTGAGTTTAATAGTGGCGTTGGTGATGTTGTGGAAAAGACCCCGAATTGCTGCAGGTGCGATCGCCTTGGCGTTAACTTTGTTGTTATTGAGTAGTAATGGCTGGGTTTCTAATTTACTGGTGCGATCGCTAGAATGGCAAAATATTCCCCCCGCTCAATTACCCAATGCAGACGCGATTGTGGTGTTGGGTGGTGGAACTAAATCACCAACTTGGCCCCGTCCAACGGTCGATTTAAGCGAAGAAGGCGATCGCGTCATTTACGCCGCTCAACTCTATCGTCAGCAAAAAGCTCCTATAATTATTCTCAGTGGTGGTCGCATCAATTGGCGTGGCACTGGTTCCCCAGAGTCAGCAGATATGGCAACCGTTCTCACCTCTATTGGTATACCATCTAGAGCAATAGTCCAGGAACCAGACTCACTCAATACCTATCAAAATGCTGTCAATGTCCGTAAAATTCTGGAATCTCGGCAAATTCGCAATGTATTATTAGTGACTTCCGCAATGCATATGCCGCGAGCATCCAAAATTTTCCAGCGTCAAGGAATTCAGGCGATTCCTGCACCTACCGATTTTCTCGTCACTCAGGGGAACATGGAAGAAATGACCAGCACTCCCAAAGGCGCTATTTTGAATTTGTTACCTGAGACAGACGATTTACACAAATTTACTAGGGCGTTAAAAGAGTACGTTGGTCTTTTTGTCTATAGCTTGCGCGGTTGGCTTTAATATGGTTAGGAGTAATGAGTAATGAGTTAGGAGTAATGAGTAATGAGTAATGAGTAATGAGTTAGGAGTAATGAGTTAGGAGTAATGAGTTAGGAGTAATGAGTTAGGAGTAATGAGTTAGGAGTAATGAGTTAGGAGTAATGAGTTAGGAGTAATGAGTTAGGAGTAATGAGTTTGGAGTAATGAGTTTGGAGTAATGAGTTTGGAGTAATGAGTTAGGAGTAATGAGTTAGGAGTAATGAGTTAGGAGTTATGAGTTAGGAGTTATGAGTTTGGAGTTATAAGTAATGTCTAAAGATTTACCATATATTATTCCATCAACTCCACCCGAAACTGAGGAAACATTTGCCAGTTATGAAACAACCCATCAGTTTTACCAAGAAGTTCAGACACGTTCGGAATTTCAACTATATTGTGAATGGTATTACAAAACGGCTGAACAAAACCGTCAGGATTTAAAGAAAATGCGCGGCGAACTGAATATTTTGCAGTGGTTTCGCCGCCGATGAGCAATCTCAAGCGTGTCAAAATAAGTGAGCAAAGACTTGTATTTGTTGTAACGCTTCTTCGCGCCAATTGTCGCCAATTTCCCCATCTTCTAAACTAAATAATCGTTCTCTACAGAGAATTTCCACTAACAGAGGTAAGCGGCGACTTTGTATCAAAATCCACTCGACATCGGGAGAAGCGAAGGTAATTGGTGAACTGGCTATCAATTCCCGCGCTTCTTTTTCAGTCATAGCCCCTAAAGTTGTGGTATATCCAAAGATATTGAAAAACGGTGAACTATGCCCGGTATTACGCGCTAATTCCATTGGTGATTCTGGGCTGGCTAAGATAAATGCCAGATTTCCTCTAGTATGATTAGTTGCTAAAGACCGCAAACTATCCCAAAACCTATCGTCTAATTCTCGACAGCGTTGTAAACCAGCACCAATCTCATCGAGTAATATAACAGTAGGCGATCGCAACTGATTACTGACTACATCCATAAAGTTATCCAAGTCACAAGGTGAGGGTACTTTCATCCCCAGTCCTTCTAAAATATGCTGTAGTAGGCGCTGTTTTTTCCCCATTCGCGAGTCTTGGAAGTCTACGAATATCCATTGATAATTGCTGGGATGCGGTAGCCAATCTGACTTTTGTCCTGGGCGCAACTCTGCTACTGGAGTAGTAGTAATATTTTTGAGATAGTGCAACAATGAAGTTTTACCACTGCGTTTTTTACCGAGAATGGCGGCGTTTTGCAGGGGATGGCGTTTTAATAAGTCGAATAGCCGTTTAAGTTCCTTCTCTCGTCCGAAAAAGTAACGGGGATGGGTAATAGGTAGTCCAGTGATGAAGGGCGTCTGGTTAATTGTAGCCAGAGACGGTGGTTGAGTTTCTGGTTCTTGATAGGCGATCGCTTCCCAGTCTAACCCCAACTTTTTGCACAGTTCGACAAAATTCCCGTAACTGACAGCTTTACCACTGAGGAAGTTTTTCACGGTGGATAAAGCCAGTGCAGCAGAGATTGCTAAAGATTCCTGTGTCCCATAGCCCTTTACCTGGAGAGCCAACCGGACTCTTCTAATATACTCTGGGGCAACTCGCAGCGATCGCGTCATTACTGGGATTGGGGATTGGGGATTGGGGATTGGGAGTTAGGAGTAATGAGTAATGAGTAATGAGTTAGGAGTTAGGAGTTAGGAGTTAGGAGTGATGAATTAGGAGTAATGAGTAATGAGTAATGAGTAATGAGTAATGAGTTAGGAGTTAGGAGTTAGGAGTTATTATTCTCCCCATCTTCCTCAGTCCCCAGCGATGCACTGAGCTTGCCGAAGTGTCCCCAGCGATGCACTGAGCTTGCCGAAGTGTCCCCAGCGATGCACTGAGCTTGCCGAAGTGTCCCCAGCGATGCACTGAGCTTGCCGAAGTGTCCCCAGCGATGCACTGAGCTTGCCGAAGTGTCCCCAGTCCCTGGTCACTGAGCGGAGCCGAAGTGCAGTCCCCAGTCCCCAGTCCCTGGTCACTGAGCGGAGCCGAAGTGCAGTCCCCAGTCCCCAGTCCCCAGTCACTGAGCGGAGCCGAAGTGCAGTCCCCAGTCCCCAGTCCCCAGTCCCTAGAGCCTTTTTCGGCGATTAGTCAGCTAGTATTCAGCTATTTCTCAGCCAAATGCAGCCAATGTGGGTTATACACTCGACTACACACACCAAAAACCGACAATTATGAATAAAATCCAAACACCACAACCCACAGTCACTAATAATGGCACTATCTTTCCGGCGCTGATGTATCAGGAACGTCAAAGCATTTATAAAGAACGGCGTCGTCAAGCCAAGACAGCATTTAATCTGGCTTTTGTGCTGACAAGCATTAGTGCGATCGCAGGTTTTGCGGGTATTATGCTCCTATTTGCCGGCAATATCTCCGCTGGTACTGTGACAGCTGCAGGCGGCGGGATTTATGGTACTGTGACAGCTTCGTGGCTGAAATTGGCAAAAGATGCCAATGATAGGTTAGATGAGGCTGCAAGGGCATTAGAAGCGGAAACGTGAATAATAACACCCCACCCCCAACCCCTCCCCGCAAGCGAGGAGGGGACACTTTGACCCTCCGAATTTTAGATTTTGGATACTTCTCTACGAACGCGAGTGCGTGTCGTAGACAGAGGCTACGCCAACGACTTAAGAGCGGGACGCTGCGCGAACGCTCAGTACAAGTTTTGGATTTTAGATTTTTGGGGTACCTTGCAGACCCCATGTGTCTGTAAAAATCTAATACACAGGCGGTTGTGTTTGCAGTTGGGGATGTCATGGCGAATGGTGCCCAGACAGCGTTTGCAGGGGATATGGTAGGATCTGCTATTGAGAAACAAAATCGCGATCGCCTGGCAGCATCCCAGAAACGCATCAACGAAATTGTAGCGAAAAAAACACAAGAGTTAGAGCAACGTCTCGCAAAGGAAGTCGAAGCACAAGAAATAGCTTATGTAGCCTCTGTTAAAGCAGGTTTTGAACCAGAAGGCTGTCTCAGAGTTCTTCAGTTGCTAGCGAAAACCCCTGGATTTGAATATGATACCAACCATCCATCTATACCCCAGCGGATAGAAGCACTGAATGCGATTATGAGCCAATATCCACCTCAGTCTTTAGTTGAGGACGGGGAAACGCAAATATCTGCAACGGCGCCGTTAAGCTATGAAATTTCTCAGGATGGGACAAGGTTACAGATTAAATCTCGTCGTGGTGTTTCCCTCGCGGATGATTTAGAAACTCGGTTTGGGAAGTAGGGGATTGGGGATTGGGGATTGGGGCGCAAGGCCTTGCGCCCCTACAAGGATACCAATGGCGAATAGTAGATTTAACCGCTCACCGCAGGGAAAAATAAGCGTTTTTGGCGTCGTTGTATAATCTGTAGGGGCGCAAGGCCTTGCGCCCCTACAAGGATACCAATGGCGAATAGTAGGTTTAAGCGCTCACCGCAGGGAAAAATAAGCGTTTTTGGCGTTGTTGCATAATTTGTAGGGGCGCAAAGCCTTGCGCCCCGAACCAACAATCGTCCTCACATAGCCGATAAAATGGGTGTTATCCCTAGACCGCGCAATTTAACTCACCGGCTTTTTTGGTAAAGCGGCGGTTTTCGCGATAGTCTACAGGACAATCAATGACTGCAGGTACATCTTGTGCCAGGGCTTCTTTAAGTATGGGAATTAAATCAGTAGCAGATTCAACTCGATAGCCTTTTAAGCCCATACTTTCAGCTAATTTAACAAAATCAGGATTGCCAAAATGCACAAAAGATGAGTTTCCTTGACCAAATTGATTTTCTTGTTTCCACTCAATTAACCCATAACCACCATCATTAAAAATTAAGGTGACAAAGGGAGTACCAACACGCAAAGCTGTTTCTAATTCTTGGCAATTCATCATAAAACCGCCGTCGCCAGTTGCGGCTACAATTTTGCGATGAGGATGAACGAGTTTTGCTGCTAAAGCACCAGGAATCGCAATACCCATAGCCGCGAAGCCATTGGAAATAATGCAAGTATTGGGGCTATGACAGTGATAATGGCGGGCTATCCACATTTTATGTGCGCCAACATCAGAGATGACGATATCATCTGGCCCCATCACTTGACGCAAGTCATAAATTAACTTTTGTGGTTTGATGGGATAACCATCATCATGGGCGTGTTCTTCATAATCGGCTCTAATTTCGCCCCGCAAGCTAATAGCGTAGGGTGATGGTTTGCTTTGTCTGTCTGCTAACTTTAAGATTTCATTGAGAGAATCAGAAATATCGCCGACCACTTCAACTTGGGAGATATAACTACTATCAATTTCCGCATGATTAGCAGCAATATGCACAATGGGAATCTTGCCATCGGGATTCCATTTTTTGGGGGAAAATTCAATTAAATCATAGCCGATGGCAATTACTAAATCGGTGTTATCAAAGCCACAGGTAATGAAATCTCTCTGCTGCAATCCCACTGACCACAAAGCTAAATGATGAGTATAGGGAATAACGCCTTTGCCCATAAAAGTATTGGCAACGGGAATATTCATTTGGGTGGCAAATTGTGTCACCGCATCACTAGCTAGAGCGCGAATTGCGCCATTTCCAACTAAAATTAACGGGTTAACTGCTTGAGAAATTGCTGCTGCTGCTGCCCGAATACTAGCAAAAGAAGCATAGGTTTTTTGGATATTATCCTTATGCAATGGTTTGCCTTCTACCGGCATTGCAGCAATATTTTCTGGTAAATCTATATGCACTGCTCCCGGTTTTTCAGTTTGTGCTACCTTAAATGCTTTCCGCACAAGTTCTGGTGTAATACTTGGGCGAACAATCTGTTTATTCCACTTGGTTACGGGAGCAAACATTGCCACCAAATCCAAATATTGATGGGATTCGATGTGCATTCTATCTGTTCCCACTTGTCCGGTAATCGCTACCAAAGGCGCACCATCTAGGTTAGCATCTGCGACCCCAGTCATCAAATTTGTCGCCCCAGGTCCTAGAGTCGAAAGACACACTCCGGCTTTTCCTGTCAGGCGTCCGTAAACATCAGCCATGAAGGCTGCACCTTGTTCGTGACGGGTAGTAATAAATTGAATAGAAGAATTTTTCAGCGCTTCTAAAACGTGTAAATTTTCTTCACCAGGAAGTCCAAAAACATATTGTACACCTTCATTTTCTAAACACTGTACCAAAAGTTCTGCAGTATTCATTTGATTTCCTCAATTTTGTCCTTTGTCCTTTGTCTTTTGTCTTTTGTCCTTTGTTATTTGTCATTAGTCATTTGTCATTTGTCATTTGTCATTTGTCATTTGTCCAATGACTAATAACCAATCCCCAATGACCAATCCCCAATCCCCAATGACTAATTACTTAACCCACACAGTTTTAACATTGACAAACTCATGTATACCTTGGATACTCAATTCTCTGCCATATCCAGAACGCTTAATTCCGCCAAAGGGTAAGCGGGTGTCGGATTTTACCATAGCGTTAATAAACACGGCACCTGCTTCGATTTCTGTAATTAAGCGATCGCGTTCTTGGTCGTTTGTTGTCCAGGCGCTAGCACCTAGGCCAAAGGGTGTATCATTGGCTAGTTTAATCGCCCCATCGATATCAGGAACGCGGAATATCAAGGCTACTGGTCCAAAAAATTCTTCTTGGGCGATAGGACTATTTTGGGGGACATCAGTGATAATCGTCGGTGGATAAAAGTTACCGGGACGATCTGATAAAGGATGTCCACCTGTGAGGACTTTACCACCGCTAGCCACAGCGGCTTGCACTTGTTTGTCTAAATCCTGGAGAATACCAGGAGTTGCTAGTGGTCCTAAGTCGGTGTCTTCGTGCATGGGGTCGCCAACTTTCAAAGCCAGGAATTTATCTAACAACAGCTTTTCAAATTGATCGGCGATCGCCTCGACGACGATAAAGCGTTTTGCTGCTATACAAGATTGTCCGCTATTCAACATCCGCGCTGTAGTGGCTATGACAACTGCTGTCTCTATATCAGCACTTTCTAACACAATAAACGGGTCGCTTCCGCCTAATTCTAAGACGGTTTTTTTCAATTGTTTTCCTGCAGATGCGGCTAATGATGCACCTGCGGGTTCACTCCCGGTTAAGGTAGCAGCTTTCACACGGTCATCAGCGATGATATTGGCTACTTTCGCAGCACCGATTAAGAAAGTTTGAAACACACCTTCAGCAAAACCAGCCCGTTGCATAATATCTTCAATTGCCAAAGCACACTGTGGCACATTTGAAGCGTGTTTAAGTATACCTACGTTTCCCGCCATCAGTGCAGGTGCAGCAAAGCGGAACACTTGCCAAAAAGGGAAATTCCACGGCATGACTGCGAGAATTGCACCTAATGGCTGGTAGCGGACAAAACTATGACTAGCATCAGTTTTTACGTGAACATCAGCCAGAAATTCCTGGGCTTGTTCAGCGTAGTAGCGACAGACAAAGGCACATTTTTCAACTTCGGCGATCGCCGCTTTGTAAGGCTTACCCATTTCCAGAGTCATTAAGTAAGCAAATTCGGCTTTCTCTTGCTCTAAAATGTCCGCAGCCCTTTGCATCCACTGCGATCGCTCCAAAAAACTAGTCTGGCGGTACTGTAGGTAAGCCTGACCAGCCTGATCAAGTTTAGCGGCAATTTCTGCATCATTTAACGGTTCAAAAGTTTTCAGCGTCTCCCCAGTAGCGGGATTAATGGTAGCAATAGCCATTACCTAACCTCCCGTTCAAAAAATAGCTTGAAGTAGCTTCCTAGTGTTACACAGATTAATTGTGGAAGCCACCATCCAAATTCTAATCTTGAAAAAAACAATTGTTTGTTTATTATGAAACTTTCCCAATTTTTTCAGATAAAATATCCAATCTTCTACGTATTTATGCTATTATTTATGGAACTGCCATATTCTTTTCTCCGTATTTATGCTATGGCTTTTTCACGCAATCACCACAGACTCTCTTCGGGGCGCAAGGCCTTGCGCCCCTACTGACAAATGACAAATGACAAAGAGTAATGAGTAATGAGTAATGAGTAATGAGTAATGAGTAATGAGTAATGAGTAATGAGTAATGAGTAATGAGTAATGAGTAATGAGTAATGAGTAATGAGTAATGAGTAATGAGTAATGAGTAATGAGTAATGAGTAATGAGTAATGAGTAATGAGTAATGAGTAATGAGTAATGAGTAATGAGTAATGAGTAATGAGTAATCAGTAATGAGTAATGAGTAATCAGTAATGAGTAATGAGTAATGAGTAATGAGTAATGAGTAATGAGTAATGAGTAATGAGTAATGAGTAATGAGTAATGAGTAATGAGTAATGAGTAATGAGTAATGAGTAATGAGTAATGAGTAATGAGTAATGAGTAATGAGTAATGAGTAATGAGTAATGAGTAATGAGTAATGAGTAATGAGTAATGAGTAATGAGTAATGAGTAATGAGTAATGAGTAATGAGTAATGAGTAATGACAAATGACAAATGACCAATGACAAATGACAAATGACCAATGACTATTGATGCATTGTTGTTTGATAAACTTTAACTAATCGATTAATACCTTTAAAACGATAATTACCCATTTCTTTGAAATCCGAGGGTTGTGAAAGCATTTTATAAGTTACTTCACTAATGACACATTCACCAGGGGGACAAACTGCTTCCATACGAGCCGCAAGATTAATGGTAGCGCCTAAAGCCGTATAGTCTACCCGTTGGGAGCTACCAACATCGCCGACAACCGCCTTACCACTGTTAATTGCAATGCGTAATTGTAGAGGTTCCCACCAAAAACCATTCATATTCAGATGTTCTAGACGAATTAGCATACCCTTAGCAGCAGCGACTGCGCGGTCAGCATGATCTGGTTGGAGTTCGGGAGCGCCGAAAAATGCCATGATACAATCACCAATATATTTATCTAAGGTGCCACCCCAGGCAAACACTTCTTGTAACATTTCTTCAAATAAATGATTGAGTAACTCGGCGATCGCCGTTGGTGTTAAGCGTTCGGAAATTGCTGTAAACCCCACCAAATCGGCAAACAAAATGCTGATTTCACTTTCTGCAGGGGGTAAACGACCATCTGGTAATCTACGTAAAGATATTAACTGCTGTACTACCCCTGGAGAATGATAGCGTTCTAGTCTTTGACGAATCACAGCTTCAGTTTTGAGTTTCTCTACCAATAACCAACGTTGGACACTCGAAGCTACAAGATTGGCTAAAGCTGAAAAAAAGCTGAGTTCTTCCTCACCTTCATTTTCCCAATGGTAAGAAGAAAGATAAGCATCAGCGTAGAGAACGCCGACTACTTTACTTTCATCCCATAAAGGTACCGCCATCGCACTGCGAATTCCCTTCACTAAAATACTATGTTCTCCAGAAAACCGTTCATCTTTCTGGGTATCAGCGGTTTGAATAACAACTTTTTCCTCAAATACCTTTTGACAAATACTATGGCTAATCCAATCGTCATCAACTACAAGAGATTGTTGTTCGGAAACATTTCTCGCGGCTGCATTCATTAATTCTAGGGTACCAGATCCCTCGACATCAATTAATAAGGCCAAGCGATCAATACTATTAAGGTAACGGAAAACGACTTCTTGAACCTGCACGAAAATTTCTTCTATGGATGTAGCTGCAGAGAGATTTTTGGCTATATCTACTAAATCTTTGAGTCGAGCAATGGTTTTGTCTTTCTTATTGTTGATGCTATCCTCGCTATCAGCATCGATCCATTGCTGTTGCAGTTGTTTAACATTATGAAGAATGGTTTTTTGTGGAGCTGTTTCCGCATTTGGTTTAACTTTCATCTGTGGAACAGGAGTTGATAATACCACCACTAAGCTGACATTACCCAACCAAACAACGTCACCATGATACAACTTTTGGGCAGAGGTAATCAGACGTTGATTTACTTGCGTCCCATTTTTACTACCCAGATCCTCAATCATCCACACTTCATTAGGCTGTTTCACAAGTCGCGCATGATTACGGGAAACGCCCCCAAAAGGTAAGTATAAGTCACATTCTGGCAATCGCCCAATAGTGAAGACATTTTGCTCCACTGAAACTGTTGTTTCCCTATCTCCCTCTTGTAGGCGTAGTTTGAGTTCAGTCATGAGTCTGAAAAATCCATCCTGAAATCTGGGGGTAAATGCATCTGTAAAGGTAAGGGATACGCCAAGGGTTAATCCGTGACCTCTTCTTTTATGACACTGTTAGGCACATTCCGACAAGACAACCATATGTATTTAATATGACGAATAAATTACATTTTGAGGTGACGGAAGCATCTATTTTACTAAGATCAGGAGCTTTTCATCAAAATTCGCCACCTGATGTTGTGATATTATATACTAATATTTTTTGCCTAATTTAAATCTTCATGAGCGTTCAAGCTCGTAGTTGCGCTAAAGCGCTCTCGACAATCAAGAGCGCTCAAACGCAACTACTTTTAACGGAATCACGGAAGTCCCCACCTTCAACGAAGTAAGGTGGGGTTGTTTGGTTTGATTTATGCAAGAGGTAGATTGTGCTATGCTAAGGGAAAGCTCCGCTAAGAGCGCTCCGACAATCAAGAGCGCTAAAGCTCGACTACGAACAACCCTTTAAAACTTGTGTGGTGCAGCACCATATGGTAATTCCAAAGGTAGCGCCCCCAACAGTCCCTTGCGATAATCAGTTAACAGATGTCTAGCGGCTCGTTCGACATCGCCATTGTAGCGATGCTGTGCCAGAAGATGCAAATATGCTTCTCCTGTGTGGGATGAGGAGTCGAGTTCATAGCGTGAGGATAATACTTTTTGGGGGAAGACATCACTAGCAGTATCTTGGAGATAATTGAATAAATCAACTAGTTCTGCGGCTACGAGCTGATTATCATAAGATGCTTCGCCAATATCATCACAAATGGCTAATTTTAAGGCGGCTTCTTGATTCTCTAACTTCAGAGGGATGACACCAGGCGCGTCTAGCAATTCCAAATGGTCAGAAATTCGCACCCAACGCAGTTGACGAGTTACCCCAGGACGTGCTGCACTTTCTACGACTCGTTTTCCCAACAGACGGTTAATCAAGGCTGATTTACCAACATTCGGGAAACCAATGACAACAGCGCGGACTGGACGGGGTAACATCCCGCGATCGCGTCTTCTTTGATTCAGTTCAGTTCCCGCTGCTTGGGCTGCTTTGGCGACTGCTACCACACCTTGACCATGTTGAGCATTGGTAAAATAGGGGGTTTCTCCTTGATCTCTGAACCAGTCTATCCATAGCGATCGCACTTGGGGCGAAATCATATCTACTCGGTTCATTACCAATAGTCGCGTCTTGCTTCCTACCCACTCCTCGATTTGGGGATGGTGTGTCGCTAAAGGAATGCGTACGTCTCGTACCTCTAAGACCACATCTACACGTTTAAGCTGTTCTTTGAGATTTTTTTCCGCTTTGGCGATGTGACCTGGATACCATTGGATCACATTTAATTTATAATTTTGAGTTAAAGCCATAGTTAATTACCAATACCAATACCAATTCCTAATTATCACCCACTGCGGCTTGATGCAAAATCAGACGATTGCCATCGGGGTCATAGGCGTAAATTTCTCTCCCGTGGGAAGCGATAGATATTTCTCCTGGTGGAGGATAGCCTAAATCAGTCAGGTGAGCGATCGCATCTTCCAACTTACTCACCTCTAGACATAAACTTATCTTACCTTGGCTTGAGCTTGTAAATTCCGAGGTAGATGTTTTTTTGGGTTGAAAAATACCTAATCGTAAACCGCAAATCTGAAACTCAGCATAGACATTCGGAATCAGGGTTGTTGGTTCTTGCTGAAGTAATTTACTATAGAAAAGTACCAAAACTTCTATATTAACCGATCCTAGAGTCACTAGTGCGTCTTGAATCATCATAATCCTCGCGCCGTATATCAAGTATGGTGCCCCGGAAAGCGAAAATTAGTCATCTTCGTTGAAAATTAACCTGTCCTACTTTCGGCTACAAAGTATAAAATTCACCAAAATTATACCAATTCAGCAAATCTTTGCAACACATCGATAATCTGTAGGGGCGCAAGGCCTTGCGCCCAAAGCCTATCTGTCCCATTCTTTTTTCAAATTGGTATTATTTTTTGACTTGACTAATAACTCATCAGTATTGATCATTGACTAAGCCTGGAAATAAATTTCTCGCTTTCAGCTTAAACCCATTAAAATGGGTTACAGCAATTTTCAGGCAATAACTACATATATAGCGTATAGCGGTTATCGCTTGAGTCCAATACACTCGTTTGGGCACGTTTTGCCGGTGCCCTACACGCGACGATATAATTTGTCAGGCATTCAACTGAAAACCGCTATATTGTAGGGGCGCAAAGCCTGACGCCTAAAGCCTAACATCTAACTCCCAACTCCCAACTCCCAACTCCCAACCCCCAACTCCCAACTCCCAACTCCCAACCCCCAACTCCCAACTCCCAACTCCTTACTCCCAACTCCTTACTCCTTACTCCTTACTCCTTACTCCTTACTCCTTACTCCTTACTCCTTACTCCTTACTCCTTACTCCTTACTCCTTACTCCTTACTCCCAACTCCTTACTCCTTACTCCTTACTCCTTACTCCTTACTCCTTACTCCTTACTCCTTACTCATTACTCCTTACTCCTTACTCCTTACTCCTTACTCCTTACTCCTTACTCCTTACTCCTTACTCCTTACTCCTTACTCCTTACTCCTTACTCCTTACTCCTTACTCCTTACTCCTTACTCCTTACTCCTTACTCCTTACTCCTTACTCCTTACTCCTTACTCCTTACTCCTTACTCCTTACTCCTTACTCCTAACTAATGACTATTAATTATTTACTAGAAGTCCAAAATGTCCACGCTGGATATATCAAAGACGTAGATATCTTACAAGGTGTAAATTTCCAAGTTGAAGCGGGGGAATTGGTGACAGTGATAGGTCCCAATGGTGCTGGTAAATCCACATTAGCAAAAACCATTTTTGGACTATTAACCCCCCACACAGGCACAATTACCTTTAAAGGCGAGAATATAGCAGGCTTAAAGTCAAATCAAATCGTCCAACGGGGAATGTGCTACGTCCCGCAAATCGCCAATGTTTTCCCGTCGCTCAGTATCGAAGAGAACCTGGAAATGGGGGCTTTTGTCCGTAATATTCCCCTACAACCCCTGAAAGATAAAATATTTGACATGTTTCCTCGACTGAGCGATCGCCGTCGTCAACGCGCTGGTACCCTTTCTGGAGGGGAACGCCAAATGCTAGCGATGGGTAAAGCTTTGATGTTAGAACCCAGTTTACTGCTGTTGGATGAACCTTCTGCAGCTTTATCGCCGATTTTAGTTACACAAGTATTTGATCAGATTAAACAAATTAACCAGACAGGAACAGCGATTGTACTAGTAGAACAAAATGCTCGCAAAGCCTTAGAAATGGCGGATCGCGGTTATGTACTGGAGTCTGGACGCGATGCTATCTCAGGTCCTGGTCGAGAATTGCTGAATAATCCCAAGGTGGGTGAGTTGTATCTGGGCGCTGGGAAAGGACATTAATGGAGATGGGGGGGAGAATAACCAATGACAAATGAGTAATGAGTAATGAGTAATGAGTAATGAGTAATGAGTAATGAGTAATGAGTAATGAGTAATGAGTAATGAGTAATGAGTAATGAGTAATGAGTAATGAGTTATGAGTTATGAGTTATGAGTTATGAGTTATGAGTTATGAGTAATGAGTTATGAGTTATGAGTTATGAGTTATGAGTTATGAGTTATGAGTTATGAGTAATGAGTAATGAGTAATGAGTAATGAGTAATGAGTAATGAGTAATGAGTAATGAGTAATGAGTAATGAGTAATGAGTAATGAGTAATGAGTTATGAGTTATGACAAATGACAAATGACAAATGACAAATGACAAATGACAAATGATAAATGACAAATGATAAATGACAAATGATAAATGACAAATGACAAATGACAAATGACAAATGATAAATGACAAATGACAAATGATTAAATAACTCTTAAATCGTGTAAGCGGGTACTCTTGCATCCTACGGGAGTCTGATATCTTCCTGGGACAACAAGGCTGTTGTCAGGTAGATTTATGACTCGAATTAATGGATTTGTGGGGCGACGTGATGTATTAAAATGGGTAGGCGCAGTAAGCATTGGTAGCACTTTTGCTGGCTGTAGTCTACTGGAAAGTAAACAACCAGATATAGCTAGTGATGTTCATTCAGCTAACCCGCAACCAGTCAATCCTAATGCAGCTTTAAAACGCTTGCTTGATGGTAATCAACGATTTATACAACAAAAGCCTCAATATCCTGACCAATCACTAGAACGTCTACAATTAGTTGCAAAAGAGCAGTATCCTTTTGCATCAATATTAGGCTGTGCAGATTCTCGTGTACCTGCAGAAATTGTCTTTGATCAAGGACTTGGGGATTTATTTGTGGTGCGAGTAGCTGGTAATATCGCTAATGACATCACTATCGGTAGCTTAGAATATTCTACATCTGTATTGGGTTCGCAGTTAATTATGGTTTTGGGTCATCGCCGATGCGGTGCAGTCGCAGCAGCGCTCAAAAATGAAGCATCTGGTGGTAGAATTGGCTTGATTGTGGAGAACATCAAACCAGCAGTATCGCCAATAAAATCAAAGAATGGCGATATCAGTGAAAAAGCCGTGATTGCCAATATTCAATATCAGGCGCAAAAATTACAAAACAACTCAACGATGTTAAATCAACTCATCCGCGTTGGTAAACTCAAAATTGTGGGTGCTGTTTACGATATCGATACTGGCAAAGTAAATATTATTACATAATTTCGGGTTCCCTAGACGAAAACACTTTTTTTGTTGGGTAGATTTTTCTCGCGATCGCCAACCATATAGAAAAATCTTGAGTAAGCATAGTTTTACTATATGGTACTTCCTTTCTATACCTAATTTTGGTATAGTCCAAAGTATAATCAAGGTTTTTTATTAACCGAAGTTGCTAGTTATCAACCTCCGCCTGCTATTTGAATACACAATTTGTGAGAAGATAAGCGAGAAAAATTTACACATCCACCTATGAAGCCCTTAAAAGTTAGCATTTCCACATTCTTTGCTGCGGCCACAGTTATCTCTGGCTCTCTAGTTGTTGTCCAGCCATCCATTGCCGACTCTAGTGGCTCAATGGTAGCTGCTTCAAGTCTGAAGACAACAGTTGTTAACAGAGCGATCACCGAGAGTGAGGTATTGGCTGCTCAAAAGGCTTGGGGAGAAGCATTGGTGGCTATTTCCATAACATATGAGACGAAGGGTATAAAAGCTGCCAAAGCATTGGCGGAGAAAGTAATTGACGAAGCCTATGGCTACCAATTCGGCACTGTTCTTTTCAAGCCAACACTTACTGTGGCTCCACAGACGTTCCGAACCACCCGTGCAGGAGCTTTGGCTTACTTTGTAGGAAATGACCCTAATTTCCCAATGGATAAGGGTTTTGCCTTAAAAGGCTGGCGAAAAGTAGAAGTCAAGAATGCAGGGGTCTTCATTTCTGGTAATACAGCAACTACGATGGGGAATGTGATGATCACCGATAAAGACGGCAAGATCACTACAGTGGATAAGACTTGGCAGTTCTTTAAGGATGATAACGGTAAGTTACGCATCATTCTGCACCACTCCTCACTGCCTTATACAGGAAAATAAGTTAGTATAGCACTTCCTATTCAGATGAGGTACAAAATTGTATCACGCGATGTAGGGGCACGGCACTGCCGTGCCCTTACCGATGTACCTCACTAGGGCGAGAAACGCTATAGTAGTAGGGTGGGCAATGCCCACCTAGGACTAAAGCCACGTGTCATTTTTTTTGGCAAAAGTATCAAAGATGACAGACTTCAGAGTAATCTCAAGCGATTGAAAATATAATTTAACAACTGATCAAGACGGATATCGTTTTCCGGTACTATAAATACTCCGCTCTGCACATCACACTGCTATGCTCAATCCCAATCTGGATGAAATCCAGTTAACTAAAGACGATTACGAACGCTATTCCCGCCATCTGATTTTGCCAGAAGTTGGCATGGAGGGACAAAAGCGCCTCAAAGCTGCTAATGTACTTTGTATTGGTACAGGTGGATTAGGTTCACCGCTGCTGTTATATCTTGCAGCAGCTGGTATTGGACGCATCGGGATTGTTGATTTCGATGTCGTCGATACTTCCAACCTGCAACGCCAAGTGATTCACGGTACATCCTGGGTGGGTAAACCCAAGATTGCATCAGCTAAAAACCGCATTCACGAGATTAACCCCTACTGTCAGGTTGATTTATACGAAACTCGCCTCAGTTCGGAAAATGCTCTCGATATTCTTAAACCTTATGATATTGTCGTAGACGGTACAGATAACTTCCCCACCAGATATCTAGTCAACGACGCTTGCGTATTGTTAGACAAACCCAACGTCTACGGTTCCATTTTCCGCTTTGAAGGGCAAGCTACTGTATTTAATTATGAAGGCGGACCCAATTATCGTGACTTGTATCCCGAACCACCACCACCAGGAATGGTTCCTTCTTGTGCTGAGGGTGGAGTTTTAGGAATTTTACCAGGAATGATTGGTGTCATTCAAGCTACGGAAACTGTCAAAATCATTATTGGCAAGGGTAACACCTTAAGTGGGCGATTGCTATTATATAACGCCTTAGATATGAAATTCCGGGAGTTGAAATTGCGACCCAACCCCATTCGCCCAGTGATTGAAAAGCTGATAGACTACGAACAATTCTGCGGTATCCCGCAAGCTAAAGCAGAGGAGGCGAAGCAGCAGATGGAAATTCAAGAAATGACGGTGGTAGAATTAAAGCAGTTGTTGGATAGTGGTGCGGATGATTTCGTCCTCTTGGATGTCCGCAACCCCCATGAGTATGATATTGCCAAAATTCCTGGTTCTGTTTTGGTGCCCTTACCCGATATTGAAAATGGTGATGGTGTCGCCAAAGTGAAGCAGATACTCAACGGTCATCGCTTAATTGCTCATTGTAAGATGGGCGGACGTTCTGCCAAAGCCCTCGCCATCCTCAAGGAAGCGGGAATTGTCGGGACAAATGTCAAAGGTGGAATTACCGCTTGGAGTAGGGAAGTAGATTCCTCAGTTCCAGAATATTAAAGGACAGGGGGGGAAACAGTTATCAGTTATCAGTTATCAGTTAACTGTTTTTCTCCCCCGCTCCCTGCTCAAGAGCTTTTTCATTTTTTTGATTCGACCCATTGCCGAATTAACTCTATCTGAAAGCTATATCCATCACCAACTTTTTCAATTAACTCCCGTTGCAATAGTAAGTTGCGGCTGATGTTAGGATGAGGAAATTGTTGTGACAAAACTTTATCATCGACAATGGCACCTTCCCCAAGATCTGCGATGTGGCGCAAAATAGCCAATCCCGTCGCGTCTACTTGATTATTTTGAATGTCAGCGAAGAAAAAGCTACCACTACTCAAAGCTTGTGGTATCGCTGCTTCGACATCAGCCACCGTGGCGAGTCGGCGTTTAGATGGTTCTTGCTCATTTTTGAGAGCTACAAGTTCTGCACACAGCAATTGTACCAGAAAAGGATGACAGCGGGTGAGTTGCAAAACTCGCTCCACCGCCTCTGGTTGATAGCGCAAGGCAAAATCTGTGACGGGATGCTCAATTAATTGTCGCGCTTCGTCCCGCGTCAGGTAGGAAATATGCACAACTTGGACATTAATTAAATAACTCGCCCAGCGCTGATATTCTTCTAGAGTGTGGGAGCCAGCGAGTAACAATTTAAAGCGGGGACGGTGCTGGATGAGGTGACGCAATATTCCTAATACATCTTGTTCATCAAAGCGTCCTTTAGTTATGGCACTCTCTAACACCTCAAATTCATCTAAAGCAAGCAAAGCTGTATTGTTTTCCAGTAACAACTCAACTTGATCAAGCCATTCATCAAAGCAGGTGAAGGGGTCAGTAGCTAAAACTTCACGGGTGAGGGGTGGTAAAATTAAACCTTGCTCTTTAGCTGATTTTACCATACCTCTGGCGATATTGTAAAGAAAACCGGCATGGTTAGCAGCTGAGGAAGCCGCACCTTGTAAGTCTACAAACAAAGGAATGATGTTATTAGGTAATAGTCGTGGTAAATTTTTGAGTAGAGAAGTTTTGCCCATGCGCCGCTGACCGTAGAGTAGTAAAGGTGGGCGGCGGTGATCTAAAAGTAATTGTTCGATATGGATACCAATGTTATGGCGTCCCGTGAATATTTCTTGCTCTGGGGTTACAGGTATGCCGATGATATAAGGACAGTCGATGTCAGAGGTGGAGTCAATCAGCTTGAATCGGTACGCACAAAGCCGGAATACTCGCCAGAACAGCAATTGTAAACTATCTAAAATTAAGTTTAGGTACTGCTGGGATGCATTGGTAGCGTTGAGTAAGATTGAGGTCATAGCTGCACCTCTCTAAGTACTTCTTGGTTGGGTCTGAGATGTTTAGGAATTACGGAGACGGAAATTCTCTGACAGAAACTTTCTGCCAGAGGGGATAAATTAGCTATGATTTGTGAGGCAGAGCCTCTGCGGAAAAAATTTATATATGGGTATTTAGCACAATCATTGTGGCAATTCCCAATCCACCACAGGTTGGATGATCGTAGCAGATGACTGTGGTGGATGGGGGATTTTTAGATCAAAAAATCTTAGCAATATAGCAGGGGACTGGGGACTGGGGACACAACGACCGCTCAGTGCATCGCTGGGGACACAACGACCGCTCAGTGCATCGCTGGGTTACAAGTCTGATTGTGTCTAGGTTTTATCATCAGTTAATGTCCTAAGCACTTTGGCGGTTGCTATATATCCATAAATATTTACGATTTAGGGGCGCAAGGCCTTGATTTACGATTTAGGGGCGCAAGGCCTTGCGCCCCTACACAATCTATGTATAGATAAGAATCCACAATTTGTCATTTGTTATTTGTCATTTGTCATTTGTAATAAATTCATTAAAATTCCCTGCTGTCGCGTAAATATTGCCTACAATATGATTAGTAATGACTAGTCAGCAATAGCAATCGTTTAAAATCTCTAGCTGTAAGTTCTAAAAACTGCATTTAGTCAGTTATAAACCCTAATTTGAGCAATTTTACCCTAAAAAGTAGTAGCTGTAAGTAGCCGATGGTGTCACAAATAGCAGTGTCAACAGTAGATTGCAGCAAAACTTAACATAATTGCTCATGAATACTTTTTCCCATGCGTTACCGCCCTTTGGTAGACTTGAAGACTGAAAAGGCCAGATAAAACGGCGGAAATTCAAGCAGTTGAGAGGGCAGACTCTGTGGAAAATACACTTGGGTTAGAGATTATTGAGGTCGTAGAGCAAGCGGCGATCGCATCTGCAAAGTGGATGGGGAAAGGCGAAAAGAACATTGCTGACCAAGTAGCAGTCGAAGCAATGCGGGAGCGGATGAACAAAATCTACATGCGGGGTCGCATTGTGATTGGAGAAGGGGAACGCGATGACGCCCCCATGCTCTACATTGGGGAAGAAGTAGGTATATGTACCCGCGAAGATGCTAAAACTTTCTGTAACCCAGATGAACTAGTCGAAATTGACATCGCCGTTGACCCGTGCGAAGGTACTAACTTGGTAGCCTACGGACAACCTGGTTCAATGGCTGTTTTGGCAATTTCGGAAAAAGGTGGATTATTTGCTGCTCCTGACTTTTACATGAAGAAGCTAGCAGCGCCACCAGCAGCCAAAGGAAAGGTAGACATCAATAAATCAGCTACGGAAAACCTCAAGATTCTCTCCGAGTGTTTAGACCGCGCTATTGATGAACTTGTTGTAGTAGTCATGAAACGCGATCGCCACAATGATTTAATTAAAGAAATCCGCCAAGCCGGCGCTAGAGTACAACTGATTTCCGACGGAGATGTGGGAGCGGCGATTTCTTGTGGATTTGCTGGTACTAATATTCATGCTCTCATGGGTATCGGTGCTGCACCAGAAGGCGTAATTTCCGCTGCGGCTATGCGTGCTTTAGGTGGACACTTCCAAGGTCAATTAATCTACGATCCAGAAGTTGTCAAAACAGGTCTGATCGGCGAAAGCAAACAAGCCAATCTGGATCGTTTGAGTTCTATGAATATTACCGACCCTGATAAAGTTTATGATGCTCATGAACTCGCATCTGGAGAAACAGTTCTCTTCGCTGGTTGTGGGATTACCAGTGGTAACTTGATGCAAGGTGTCCGTTTCTTCCAAGGTGGCTCCAGAACTCAAAGCTTGGTTATTTCTAGCCTATCTAAGACTGCACGGTTTGTTGATACCATTCATATGTCTGACAAATCCAAAATTGTGCAACTGCACTAGGGAGTAGGGACTGGGGGCTGGGAACTGGAAGGGACTGGAAGGGACTAGGGGATGGGGAGAATAATAACACCTAACACCTAACTCTCAATCCCCAATCCCTGGTCACTGAGCGGAGCCGAAGTGCAATCCCCAATCCCCAATAGTAAGGAGTAATGAGTAATGAGTAATGAGTAATGAGTAAATTAATCCAATCCCCAATCCCCAGCGATGCACTGAGCTTGCCGAAGTGTCCCCAATCCCCAATAGTAAGGAGTAATGAGTAATGAGTAATGAGTAATGAGTAATGAGTAAATTAATCCAATCCCCAATCCCCAATCCCCAGTCCCCAGCGATGCACTGAGCTTACCGAAGTGTCCCCAATCCCCAATCCCCAATCCCCAATCCCCAATAACCCATTACCAAAGATTAAGAAATGAATATTGCAGTGGTGGGGTTAAGCCATAAAACAGCCCCAGTCGAAATCCGGGAAAAGCTGAGTATTCCAGAACCACAGATTGAAAGCGCGATCGCTCATCTGTCCAGCTATCCTCATATTGACGAAGTTGCAGTACTTAGCACTTGTAACCGTCTGGAAATTTACATTGTTACCAGTGAAACAGACCACGGCATCCGAGAAGTTACGCAGTTTCTTACTGAATATAGTAAATTGGCTACCCCGTCTTTGCGACAACACCTGTTTATGTTGCTCCACGATGATGCGGTGATGCATATGATGCGGGTAGCGGCTGGGTTAGATAGTCTCGTACTCGGTGAAGGTCAAATTCTGGCTCAGGTAAAGAATACTCACAAACTGGGACAGCAATTTAATGGTATAAAAACAATTTTAAATCGCTTATTTAAACAAGCATTGACAGCTGGGAAGCGGGTTCGCACCGAAACTAGCATTGGTACTGGCGCAGTCTCCATTAGTTCAGCAGCGGTGGAGTTGGCGCAAATGAAAGTGGAAAATTTAGCAGCTTGTAGAGTAGCAATTCTCGGTGCTGGTAAAATGTCACGGTTGCTGGTGCAACACTTAATTTCTAAAGGCGCTGGGCAAATTACTATTTTAAATCGTTCTCGCGATCGCGCCCTAGAATTAACTAAGCAATTCCCTGACCAACCAATCAAAATTCATCTACTGTCAGAAATGATGGCAGTAATTGCCGAAAGCGATTTGGTATTTACAAGTACCTCCGCCACAGAGCCAATACTTGACCGCGCCAAATTAGAAATGGTTTTAGCACCAGGTCAGCCCCTGATGTTATTTGATATTTCCGTGCCCCGTAACGTCCATACAGACGTGAATGACCTGGAGCATGTACGTGCATTCAATGTGGATGATTTGAAGGCGGTTGTAGCGCAAAATTACGAAAGTCGCCGCAAGATGGCTCAGGAAGCTGAAAAAATATTAGATGAAGAAGTAGAAGCCTTTGATATTTGGTGGCGTAGTCTAGAAACTGTTTCTACTATCAGCTCTCTGCGAAATAAAATCGAAACCATCCGCGAACAAGAACTAGAAAAAGCTTTATCGCGATTGGGTTCGGAATTTGGTGACAAACATCAAGAGGTAATCGAAGCTTTAACACGCGGTATAGTTAACAAAATTTTACATGATCCGATGGTGCAATTGCGAGCGCAGCAGGACGTTGAAGCTAGGCGCAGATGTATGCAGACGCTGCAAATGCTGTTTAATTTAGATGCAGAAAAGCAGTTTAGTTAATTTGTAGGGACTGGGGAGGTTAGAGGTTTCAAAGCCTATATACCTCCCAAGTTTTGGCATCTCAGCAAATCCCATTGCTTCCAGTCAAGATCCTACCTGATACTTTTAACCGAGACATTTTCTGACATCAGAGATATCTTGAACATCTAAGTATAACATCACCAACAAAGTCAGTGAAGGTGGTATCCCACATTGCCTTAAGCAAACTTAAGGCTCTTTTTATCTGTTTGTTTGCGACACCGAGAACGCAACAACAACTCGCCTACGGCATATGTCTGACTTTCCCGTGCAAGCAATTTATAACTTTCTTAGCTATGGTCTGCTTGTGTCAAAAGACGGAGCCATGCTACTCGTCTTTATTCATTGTAGCACAAATACAGCAAAAAGTTCTAATTAGACATGACCAAAAATATCCGCTATGTCTGTAATGTCTAGCGATTTATCGTCCTATCTTTTGCTCTAACGTAAATCCCGGTAGTACCCCCTCACCCGATAACTCGATTGGTATAGCCACGACTTCCACCGGCTGTCCCGCCCGATAAATTTCTACCTGCTTGTCCTGCTGATTAATCAGCCAGCCCAACCGCAGTCCACAGACAATATATTCCTGCATCTTTTCCTGCAAAGGCTTGAGGCGATCGCTGCGAGAACGCAACTCAATCACAAAATCAGGACAAATCGGTGGAAACCCTTCCCGTTCCCGCTGGCTTAAGTTCTGCCAGCGAGCCAGCTGCACCCAAGCAACATCAGGAGCGCGATCGCCCCCACCCGGCAAACTAAACACCGTCTGTGAGCTAAATACTAACCCCAGCCCAGAGAGTTCATTCCAGATTCCAACTTTCATAATTAAATTGGCTTCCTGATTCCCACCTTCTCCACCAATCGGCGTCATGATAATTAATTCTCCATTGGGCGATCGCTCCATCGGTACATCCGGATTTGCCAGACATAACTGATAAAACTGCGCTCTCGTCAGTGTTGTAATCGGTGCTAGATTTAATACTGTTGTCATTGCTGCCACCCTCGCTATGCCTATGTTGGCAAATGCCAAGATATTTAAATCCTACTTACAGCAGTTTTCAGGTAAATAGACCACGCGGTAGGGGCGCAAGGCCTTGCGCCCCTACGAGGATCTGTGGTTCAAATCAATGAAAATTGCTGTAAAATGTATTTGGGTCAATTCCTTGCTGTTGTAATCTGGCTAAGAGATTTTGCAGTTGTTCTTCTGGGGTTTGGTATCTTTTACCATCTTGGTCATACCAAAATAGCCATTCTCGTATTCTTCCTTGATAAGTCCCCATCTCCCGTCCAATACCTAAACCAATTTCCGGCATCCAGATTTTATCACCTGGTTGTAAAATGTATTTACCTTCAACTAAGCGATAAACTTCTAAATGTTGACGCTTGCGACGTAGCCGCGTTGGCGCATAAATGACATAATACAAAATACCTAATTCCGCATAATCAATTTTTTTCTGTTCGTATTCGCCGTTATAAGTTTGAGATACCACTTCTAAAGCTAGAATTGGTGGAATTTCCTCTTCTTCCCAAAGTACATAGCTGGAACGTCCATTTTCACCTACAAAACGTTCTACACCTAAACTCAGAAATCCATCGGGAACAATCGCAGGTTTACTAGGGGTGTAATAAATTCCCATGTTAATCCCAAAAAACCAATCATCACGGGTTTTCCAGATTGCAGCTAAGATGGCTAACAATAAATTGGGAATTAATATTTGCAGTTCGCTATCCACGGGTGTATCATCAGAATCTGGTAATTCTGCCGATGAGGGTAGGCAATCTAATGGATTGTAGTTTAACATGAGTATTCCTCAATCCTCAAGCTCTAAATTTAAACTTTTTTGCCGATTATTTAACAATAACGCGGAAGTGATTTTGTAGGGTGCGTTACGTTCCTAACGCACCCTACTGGTTATTTCCCCAAATACGCCTCCAAAACTTGGGAATTAGTTTGAATTTCTGCAGGTGTTCCATCAGCTAAATTTTGACCTTCCGCCAAAACCCAAACGCGATCACATAAGGACATAATCACATCCATATTGTGTTCAATAATGAGAAAGGTCATACCGTCTTGGCGATTCCAATTGAGAATGCGATCGCAAATATCATCAATTAATCTGGGATTCACCCCAGCGGCTGGTTCATCTAATAAAATTAACTTGGGATTTGTCATCAAAGCCCTACCCATTTCTAGCAGCTTCCTCTGTCCACCAGATAACCCACCAGCATAGTCATGGGCTTTTTTTTCTAACCCTACAGACTCTAACAAAAACATCGCCCTTTGTGCCAGTTCCTTTTCTTCTTTGGCGACAATATGGGGCTTTAATTGTACTTCCCAAAAATTTTCACCTGTTTGTTTTTGCGCCGCCAACAACATATTTTCTAACACCGACAACCGCGAGAGAGTCCGCGCTACCTGAAAAGTGCGGACTAGACCCTGCTGGGCGATTTGGTATGGTTGTAATTGATGAATTGGTTCCCCATCAAAAATTACTCGCCCCTTATCTGGGCGGATGAAATTAGACAGTAAATTAAATAAGGTAGTTTTCCCCGCACCATTGGGACCAATTAAGCCCGTAATGCTACCTTTAGCAACTTCAATTTTCGCGTCATTAACAGCTTTTATCCCACCAAAATTTTTACAAATTCCACTAGCAGCTAGCAAGGGAAGTTGGGATGACTGATTATTTACCAAGGGTAAGTTCCTCCTTTTTGCCTAAGATACCTTGAGGACGCCAAATCATCAGTACCATCAAAATGAGACCGATTACCATGATGCGAAATGCACCCAAACGGGCTTCATCTAGGGGAACGATTCTCGGTAAAACTTCCCGCGTGATCGCATCATAAGCAAAATAAATCACCGCACCCAAAATTGCACCAATATTATTTCCCGAACCACCTAAAATCACCATAATCCAAGAGTCAAAAGTCAACTGGGGCTGGAAATTATCCGGGTAAATTGCACTGAGTTGCCAAGCAAAGAAAGCACCAGCCACACCTGCGATCGCACCCCCTAACATTAGTGATTGTATCTTATACCAAAAGACATTTTTACCCAGCGCCTTGGGAATTTCTTCATCTTCACGAATAGCTTTCAGCACTCGACCCCAAGGCGATCGCACTAAGATTTCCAACCGCCAGAAAACAAACGCTAACACCAACAGCGATACCAACATCAACCCTGCTTTCGGGATGTAATTATAAAGCATAATTACCCCAGAAATATAAACCGCTGTAGACAATAGCCCCAGAAAAATTCCCACTCCCAAACGCGATGCAAATTCTTGCTTTTGACCTAATTTTTTCGGCGATGAATCAGTACTTTGCGATATTTGGGCTATCCGAATCCATCGCCACAATGAAAAGGTAGTGACTACAAATAGCAGCGTTAGCAGTCCAATCATCACAAGTCTGACAAACAAATTTGGCGTTGTCGATAAAGGTATCGCATAACTTTGCACACCAAACGCCCCAGAAATCCACGCATCACCTACAGGTAAATCTTGGTTATTCACCACCAATCGAATTAGTTCACCCACACCAATAGTAACGACACCCAAATAATCTTCCCGCAAACGCAGAGTCACAAAACCAATAATCAAGCCCAACAAAGCTGCTACAATTGCCCCAGCTATCGCCGACAGTAAAAGAGGCACGCCCTTCAAGCTTAATAATACCGTTGTATAAGCTCCCAGGGTCATAAAAGCAATATGACCAAAATTAATTAATCCTGTAAAGCCCCACTGTAAATTCAGTCCCAAGCTAAACAACGCAAAAGTTGCGGTAGAAATTGCTAGAAATATCAAATATTCAATCATATTTATTAGTTGTCATTTGTCATTTGTCATTGGTCATTGGTCATTGGTCATTGGTCATTGGTCATTGGTCATTGGTCATTTGTCATTTGTAATTGGTCATTTGTCATTTGTAATTGGTCATTTGTCATTTGTAATTGGTCATTTGTCATTTGTAATTGGTCATTTGTCATTTGTAATTGGTCATTGGTCAGTTGTCATTCATCTGTTTGCAAACCTGAAGTTTCGAGTTCTAAGCTCGAAGTTCCGAGTTCTAAGCTCGAAGTTTCGAGTTCTAAGCTCGAAGTTCCGAGTTCTAAGCTCGAAGTTTCAAGTTCTAAACTCGAAGTTCCGAGTTCTAAGCTCGAAGTTCCGAGTTCTAAGCTCGAAGTTCCGAGTTCTAAGCTCGAAGTTCCGAGTTCTAAGCTCGAAGTTTCCAGTTTCAAACCTGAAGGTTCCAGTTTCAAACCTGAAGGTTCCAGTTTCAAACCTGAAGGTTTCAGTTTCAAACCTGAAGGTTCCAGTTTCAAACCTGAAGGTTCCAGTTTCAAACCTGAAAGTTCCAGTTTCAAACCTGAAGGTTCCAGTTTTAAACCTGAAGTTTCCAGTTTCAAACCTGAAGTTTCCAGTTTCAAACCTGAAGTTTCACCCTCTTCCCATCCCTCCACCTCCCCATCTGACTAAAAACGGGGCGAATAGATCGTACCGTAGCTTGAGAAAAATGCTGTCTCCCAGTTGACTATTGGCAAATTTGTGGGAAGACTAACTTTAGGTTGTATATCATACTGGGTAATAATTGATATATGAATTTGCTGCGAATTAGAATCCATCACTTAATCGAACAGTTAGCCGATGAAGACCTACAAAGCGTTTGGGCTGTTGTCGAGTCGTTGTATTATGACTTTTATATGCTTAAAGCCGTAGAAGAAGTCAAGCGATCGCAGCAACCGTGGGACATCTTAACCCATGATGAAGCAGTACGGATGTTAATGTATTTTTAACCCACTGAAATCAGGTAAGGGTCAAGAGTCAAGAGTCAAGGGTCAAGAGTCAAGAGTCAACTCAGATCTTGCACATTTACGTATAAACAATGAATCCACAAAAAAAATGTGATGCATCTTACCTTACGAAAATATAGTTTTAAGTCCTCTTATAGAGGACTTAAGCTATGAGACAGGGACTTACAGTCCCTGGCGGATCTGTTAGGACAGCGAAAATCTATCAATATTTAGTGATTTTTGTTGTGGATGACATAGTTGGTGCAAGATATGAATCAAGAGTCAAGAGTCAAGAGTCAAGGGTCAAGAGTCAAGGGTCAAGAGTCAAGAGTCAAGACCAATCACTAATGACAACCGTCAACCGTCAACCGTCAACCATCAACTGACAAAGTGAATCTGGAAGTGCGCTATGCTAAGTCTTTTTTAGTAGACCTAAAAAATTTAGAAGCCGCTGCCTACCAGCGGGTGTATAATTTTGTTTTCGTAGAGTTTAGCCAAAAGCGGCAATTGCATTTTTTGCCAGAACTGCGACAGATTGACAGTGAGGGAATTTTTCACCGTTTTACCCTAGACAATTATCTGATTGGCATCGAACTTAGGGGTGGAATCGTCAAGTTTTTGCGAGTCATACCTATGCCAGATGTTTAAGGACAGACGATTTGGACTAAGATCTATTGCAGGCTCCTGCATTTATGCATGGGGTAGTTTCAGTTAAAACAGTATAAGACAAAGCAGGGAACGCTCAGACCTTACATTAAACTGGTTTGTGACCAACACTTTACATGAGATTTCCCTATGGATGCTAGGGCACTTTGGCAACGATACCAAAATTGGTTATATTTCCACGAGGGATTGGGACTGTACCTTGATGTAAGTCGGATGCGGTTTGATGATGCTTTCGTGGAGTCGTTGCGGCCGAAGTTTGACAAGGCGTTTGCGGATATGTCCCAATTAGAAAACGGTGCGATCGCCAATCCTGACGAAGATCGCATGGTTGGACATTACTGGCTGCGAAATCCTGATTTAGCACCGACGCCAGAACTCACACAAGAGATTGTCCAAACCCAAGAACAAATCGAAGCCTTTGCCGAAAAAGTCCAAACAGGTGCTATTCATCCTCCCAAGGCGAACCGCTTCACCGATGTTATCTCAATAGGTATTGGTGGTTCGGCCCTTGGTCCCCAATTTGTCGCTGAAGCCCTTTCCCCTGATTTCCCACCGCTAAAAATTCATTTTATCGACAATACCGATCCTGCAGGTATTGATCGTGTTCTGACTCATTTGCGTAACAGCTTGTCCAGCACTTTGGTATTGGTAATCTCCAAATCTGGAGGGACCCCAGAACCCCGCAATGGGATGATTGAAGTCAAAAAAGCCTACGCAGGTCAAAATCTCGACTTTGCTCAATACGCTGTAGCAATTACTAGCGCTGATAGCAATTTGGATAAAGTCGCAAAATCTGAAGGCTGGCTGGCTACTTTCCCCATGTATGATTGGGTGGGAGGACGCACTTCCGAATTGTCCGCTGTGGGGCTAGTACCCGCCGCATTGCAAGGCATTGATATTAGTGCCATGCTAGACGGTGCAAAGGAAATGGATGACGCTACCCGCGTACCTGATGTCAAAAATAACCCAGCAGCAATGCTTGCTTTGTCTTGGTATTTCTCAGGCAATGGCAAGGGTCAAAAAGACATGGTTGTCCTACCTTACAAAGACAGTTTACTATTATTTAGCCGCTATTTGCAACAGCTGGTAATGGAATCCTTGGGTAAGGAAAAAGATTTAGATGGTAAAACCGTCTATCAAGGCATCGCCGTTTATGGTAACAAAGGTTCAACCGATCAACACGCTTACGTCCAACAATTGCGCGAAGGTGTGCCGAATTTCTTTGCTACCTTAATTGAAGTTTTGGAAGATCGCAAATCCCCATCTCCAGAAATCGATCCTGGAGTGACATCAGGTGATTATCTTTGCGGTTTTCTTTTAGGAACTAGACAAGCACTTTACGAAAATCACCGCGATTCCATTACAGTCACCATTCCCCAAGTCAACCCCCGCACAGTCGGGGCGTTAATTGCTTTGTATGAGCGGGCTGTTGGTTTATATGCTAGCTTAATCAACGTTAACGCTTACCATCAACCAGGGGTAGAAGCGGGTAAAAAAGCAGCCGCAGTCATTCTCGATTTGCAAAAACGAGTAGTAGAAGTACTGCAAAAAGACAAAACCCCCCTAACTCTTGCTGAAGTCGCCGAAAAAGCAGGCGCAGCAGACCAAATTGAAGCGATTTACAAAATACTGCGTCATCTACACGCCAATCAGCGCGGTGTAGTGCTACAGGGTAATCTTGCTCAACCTGACAGTTTAAAGGTCTCTGCTTCTTAATAGATATAGTTCAATTATTGTTGCTCATGCAATAATTTTTGATTGTTAAGCATCCTAGTGTTGGAGTGAAAACTTTGATATGAGGATGCTTAACTGTCGAACGATGATCTGTAGGGGCGCAAGGCCTTGCGCGTGTTTTTAAAGTCTCATATAATACTACAAAAACGCTGATACATATAGATTTCGCGTAGGGGCACGGCATTGCCGTGCCCCTACAGATGGTATCATATCGTGTGGATTTAGGGGTATCTAAAAATTTATCCGGCTAAACAAATAGTTTGAAAACACGCCCTAGATCCCCTACCCGCAATCATCCTTACATAGCCGATAAAATGGGTATTACCTCTATTCGCGACTCAGTATCCTTAAAGAAATCGGGGATATTTTTGTTTGTATTTACTAGAGCTATTGTGAACGTTATGACTGACTCATGAGGCGTTGGTTAAAATACCCTCTGGGTAACCAGCACTGACTCCAAAAAGATTTATCATCGTCTATATCACGATCCCATCCCGATAATATACCAAGATTTGGTTTATCCCGATGACAAAATGGTGCCACGAGTCCCCATTCTTCAGCCAAGCAAATCCATGCTAAAGTATTTATTCTGCCAATCACTGGACCGACATAGCTGTCCCCAGAATAGCTAGTAATCGTAACTTGTGAAGATGACTTGATATTTGTCAACACCCATCCTAAAGCTTCTATGGAAAAGTGATAGCCATTTTCTGCAGCAATTTTGATGAACTTTTGGGGATTTTTAGCTGATAACAATTCTGCTTGCAGAGGTGGTGTTTTTTGTGCTATAGCAAACAAATTCCAAATCTCTTGACTTGTAATCACAACCGAAGCCAGTTCATCTTCAGTAAAACTATAACCATTATCTCTTGCTTTTTCAATAAAATCCCCCAAGCTATGAGTGTATATAAGTTCAGTCTTCAAAGGGGAATTTTGGTCTATCGCCCATAAAAAATGACTAATTTTTTCCCATGTAAACTGATTAAATTTAATATTCTCCTGATTGACTTTGGCTTTCCAGGACTGATAGACTTCATCATCACTGTAAAAAAAATTCCAAATCTGATAATGCATAAGTTGTTTCTCCTAAGTTTTGAACTTGGCAGAACACCCTATAAATCTCAGTTTATCAGGTAGAGAATCAGTGTGTCTATAAAATTTGTGAACTTGAAAAGATGTAGGGTGCGTTGTCGCGAAACGTAACGCACCTTAAATTGTTGACGATGCTGCATCTCGTTTTTTTGTGCTGTAAAATCAAGTTAGGGCACTATTAATAAGTAGAGTTTATGACTCAATCAACGCCAAAACAACCCCCACGTCGCGGGAGAATCTTTCCTGATCGCACTTTACCACCCGAAGAACTGGCTAGGCGCAAAGCTGACGATGAAGTGTTTTATCAGCGTTGTCGGGCAATTTTTGAGCGTGTGCGTCCCCATTTGATTGAGGAACACTATGGCTGGTATATTGCTGTGGAGCCTGATAGTGGTGATTATTTTGTTGATGAAGATAAAATGCCAGCTCATAAAAAGGCCTTAGAAAAGTACCCAAATACTAGACATTGTGTATTTTGCCTGAATGAGACGGGAACAACTGGCACAATATGATTGAGGGTAGATTTGGCGAAAAGGGGCAGTTATTTTTTGAAATTGATTTGATGACATCTGATGGATTAAATTTGCCTGTAGATGCGATGTTAGATACGGGTTTCACAGGCTTTTTGGCTATTAATAAACAAGATTTAGATGGACTTGACTGGGGTTACATCGGTGAGGAACCTTTGCGAACTGCTAAAGGTGAATCAAGATTTGATATTTATTTAGGTAAGGTGATATTAAATGCACAAGAGTATGAAATTCCAGTTTATGTGGGGAATGAATTGACGGAAATTTTGTTGGGTTCAGAATGGTTAAAAATTCTGCCTTTGGTGGTGAATTATCAGGGGGAAATATTGACGCTGGGATAGGTGGGGTATGTTTGCAAGTACTCCCTTCGCGCTAGTGGAGGGATATCTATGACGGGCGTACAGCGTTTCTCGCCCTAGTAAGGTACACCCGTAGGGGCACGGCAATGCCGTGCCCCTACACAGCGTGATACAATTTTGTACCTCATCTGAATGGGAAGTGCTATAGCTGCATCTCGTTTTTCTTTTGTTCTAAAATCAAGTTAGGGCACTATTAATAAGTAGGGTTTATGACGCAATCAACGCCAAAACAACCCCCACGTCGGGGAAGAATCTTTCTTGATCGCACTTTACCACCCGAAGAACTGGCTAGGCGCAAGGCGGAACGGCAGATATTTCATCAGCGTTGTCGGGCAATTTTTGAGCGTGTCCGTCCCCATTTGATTGAGGAACACTATGGCTGGTATATTGCAGTGGAGCCGGATAGTGGTGATTATTTTGTGGATGAAGATATAGAAATAGCTAGTAAACATGCACAAAATAAGCACCCAAATGCTGTACACTGTGTCTTCTGCCTCAATGAAACTGGAGCTACAGGCAGAATATGATTGAGGGTAGCTTTGGGGAAAATGGGCAGCTATTTTTTGAAGAAGAGTTACGTTTAGTTTATTGGTAAGTCGCGTAAGAAATAAAAGCGATCGCTCCTCCAATTATCTCCTTTTTCTCGTCCTAGGTAGCCGGTTAAGGGCGATGATAGTTCTATAAGTAACTCGCAGACTTGATCATCAGTTTGCTTGCGGTTGTGAGTAGCATTGTAATGAGCACGAATTTCTGTAACTGTGAAACACGGATGTGTAGCTTGTGAAATTTGGTTGTCTTGTTCAGAAAGTTCTTTGACTACTTTGATAATCTGCGATCGCAGACTCATTTCTTTGTAAACTTGGTCAATATACTTTTCTACCTCGTCATCAGATTGACCAGCTTTGAGGTATTCTTTTAGCTTAAATAAGTCTATTGAATTTCTATAAATACTTTGCAGTCTGACCAATTTTTCTAGTGTTTCCGGGTTAATAATAGCCATATCTTGTATTTTTGCAGCGTCTTGAAGTTGGGTTGTAGGTTTACCAGGACCAATAATTAATTTAGTAGCTTGTTTAAATAATTCTTGATTTTTCAGGCGTAGTGTTCCCAAATTTAGTAGTTGTACAGCAGTATCATTGGGAATTTTTTTACCAGCTTTGCATTCTCCAACTAATGGATAGGGTTGTGAACAGAATACATCTACACCACCAGCACCGCCTTTGTGGAAATAATCAACTGTAAACCCTAGAAATTCAAGACTCTTGCGAACTATATTTTCAAAATCTGTACCAGCTTGATAATTAGTTTTACCCTCATCTTTTTCTATGCTGCGATCGCCCAATTTTGCAATATCATTTATCCAAGCTAAATTTGGATCTGGTTGCTTAATTAGTTTGTCACTACTCCAACCTAAAAAGACTTTGATATCGTCATCTAATTCTTTAGCGGCTGGGTTGGTGATGCTGAGGGAGGCTAAAGCGCTCTGCAATTCTTCTAATTCAGGATGCAGGGGCGGTTCTAGATTTTCTAATTGGCGTTTGCGTTGGGCGAAGATGCGATCAGTTAATACTGGTGTTGCTTCAGAAACCCTTAATTCCTGTGGTAAATGAACAAACTCACTGTTTAAATTTACCGCAACTTCAATTGATTTAGGCAACTCATAGACTCGCACATATGCCAGAAATATATTTTTTCGTTGATTTTTT
Organism: Gloeotrichia echinulata CP02; assembly: GCA_038087035.1. Lineage (NCBI taxonomy): Bacteria > Bacillati > Cyanobacteriota > Cyanophyceae > Nostocales > Gloeotrichiaceae > Gloeotrichia > Gloeotrichia echinulata. Next base: position 4,055,284 of record CP051187.1, read on the forward strand.
CGTTGTGCTACTATTGTCTCTAACCCTTTTTTTGTCCAAATAGTTAACTTAGATAAAGCAGCTAATAATTCAGGATTATCCAAAATTTGGCACAGTTCACACCTAGCCCATGCTTGAATTAAAACTGTTTCATGAGCTAGTAAAGGTAATTGTAACTGTTCATTATTTGGGAACAAACTAATTTGCTGTGGTTGTAGTAAAATACCCTGACTATTTAGTTGTGAAAATGCACTTTGAGCAATAGGTAAGAAACTGGAGCGATAGTACTGCTCAACTGGTACTAAATTAATTGACGCATCTGTTGGAACAAGAGCAAATTCTCGTCCTGGAGTAATAAATTTATTAGATAATATTGCAATTATTATTCCTTGCAATAATGCCTCAATTTCTGCTATTGGTAAACGCAATGCTATATTAATCATATTTATTAAAATAAATCAAAGTTACTAGTATTTTCGGCACTTGCAATTTGATTTAAAATTACTGTGCTGTTATCAATTTCTTCGTTAACTGCATCTTGAGGAACTTGTCCTGATGGGTTGCTGAGAATTTCACGTATCAGATAATTATCAATTGCTATCCGCTTTTCGCGAATAAAATCTATGATCTGATCTTCGCTTAATTCATCATCTTCACGACCTTTCATGACAAAATGCAATGCTAAAAGTGGTTTGATGTCTTCAAATTTCAATAATACCCATTCACCACCCAATTTTGGGGATAACAGATCACTTAAATACTCTTGTGCTTTAGTAGCACCTTTATTAATTTGCTTAGAGCGAACTAAACAACCACGAGTTAAATCAAAATCTTTGTAGCGAATTAACCGTTTCAATGTAGCTTGGACTACTAAACCCCCAGATTCTTGCAGAACAGCTATGCCAATTTTGACATCTTTGCTATTTTCTTTGCCAACAATTTTAAAATCCACATAGCCTCTATCAACAGCTTTTACTTGAACATCAACAACTTTTTCAACTTTCACATTTTCTATGGTTTCACCAATGACTGCACTAAATCCTAATCGGAGTGCTTGAGCCAGAGTTGCTTTATCCTCGATGTAATCTTGTTTAGTAGTTTCTAAAGCAGCTATTTGTTGATTATAAGCAAATTCCACAGGGTGTGTTTTTATTACTATTACTGGGTCAACATCAGGCAATTTAAAATTCTCAGCACACCATTTCAAAACTTTTCTAACTATTGGTCTTTCTTTACCTAAATCTCTTAGTTCCTGTTCATTAAACGGGTAAAGTGGATTAGGAGGTGTTAAACCATGCTCCTGATAAAAATCTTCCAGCCATCGAGAAATTAAGGCAACAACATCATCAGAATTGAGATGTTTTAAATCAATAACCTGTTCACCTATTCTATCTACAACTGCTTCAGCATAAGGTAATTTTTTTACTTGATGTATCCATGTTTCAGGATATATAGATGTTAGCAAAATCCCCTGTTTAATTTTGTCATATAAGTCTTTTGCCAAGAGAGCAGTAACTTGTGCTCCTGTAAATCCCGCATCATTACATCCTAAATTTTCCATTTCATCGAAACAAACTACGATTGGCTTATAATCACTAATTAAGTCAAGAATTTGTCGTACTGTATTGAATGATTCAGCCTCTTTATCATCTGCGCTTATATTAGCTAACCCCATTGAATCAGCTTTAGTCTGTACTAGGCTATTACCAGCAAGCCATCGAATGGCAAATATTTCATAAGCTGGGTCAGGAGATAACGTCCATAAAATCGCAGTAAGAATATCAGGATTTTCGATGTCAGCCTTGATACCTAGCACCTGATCTCGCCAAACTTCAACTACCTTGGGATTTTTAGCTAATGCACCTGGAAATTGATTTACTAGCTGTTGAGGTGTATAGTTTTTTTTGAAAGCTTCATTAACTAAGGCTGTTGCTAATTCCTGCCATTGACTAACACCTTGACTACCTAGTTGTTTGAGACTATTTGCGAGAGTGCTTAAAAATGCTGTTTTAATACGATTTAAATCATCACACTGACTCATATAAACAAATAAAGCACTACCATCAATCTGTAACTTATGGCGAATTCTGCTTATAAGATGGCTTTTACCTAGCCCTCTTTCTGCTTTAATAGTAATACCTATAACTTGTCGCTCTTTGGTACGAACTTTCTCAATTGCTTCATAAACAGTATCAGAAGCATGAGAATTTAAAGATTGTACATCCGGAAAACTTTGTCCCCAAACATTTTGACTTCTAACTACTAAGCGTCCTTGAAAAGGGTTGCTTTTGCTGATAAGATTAATTAAATCGTTCGACATATATTTGAAGTTGTTGTGTATGAGGTATTGCAGAGAATGAGCAAAAATTACAAAAATTACTGGACTAGTTTAAACGTTTTGCATAGCAACGCAGTCCACTGACTTCAGTAGTTACGGAATCTTCAAGTTTTGTAGGATCATTATCTGGTAAACTTCCACCTTGAAGCTGCAAAATATCGTTTGCTTGCATTTCCAGCAGCCAAGCATTGAAATGTTCACGACTAATGCGATCGCCTATTTCTCTCCTAATCCGATAAATTGGTACTAGATCATCTAGGTTGTAATTCTGATTCAGTTTGTCGTAGACTTCCAAAGCCACAGACTTAAACTCGTCATAAGAAGCGATAGCACTCTTGCCATTCACTGGTGCAGATCTACCAACTACCGCAACATTTATCTGACAAATCCACCTCACCAGCGCATTCGCCGCCCAAGTACCAACAATCGTCCCTTCAAACTTAAACTCGCCACTTCGCAAACCCTCACCCAACACCTCTAAACCTGTGGGAGATGTGAGAGTATATCCCTTTTTAGAGATGATAATTGCACCCTGTTTCTGCAAGTCTTCAAATACGCCCTGATAATCTGCTGCTTTCTTACCCTTGGATACAATACGCTTGCTGAGTTGACCTTTCAATACTTCCTGCTGCGTTCCTCCCAAGTCCCATAAAGCCAAAAGCAGGCGAGTAGTAGTTTGTAAACTATTTTTTACCGATGCCATAATTTGTATAGTATTTAACTCATTACTATTTTATAATAATTTTATTTTTTTTACATTGTGTACCGTAATCTTATGTAAATATTTCTTGATATTTCATATAAACTAGGTCTATCTACTTGGTTCTGAGAATTGATTCAACTACACACTAAATCCCAGAAAATACCCAGCCAATCTGAACAGCGATGTCTACGACAGGCTAAAGCGACGCAGTTATACAAGCTCTGCAAAAGATGAGAATTAATTCAACCTAAAAAAACTAATCAGTATCGTAGGACATACCTCAGATCTTGCACCTTTACGTATAAACCATGAATCCATAAAAAATATGTGATGCATCTTACATTAAGAAAATATAGTTTTTAGTCCTCTTATAGAGGACTTAAGCTATGAGACAGGGACTTGTAGTCCCTGGCGGACTTTTTACCCCACCCCTTAATCCCCTCCCCGCAAGCGGGGAAGGGAGGTTTTGGCTTTAGACGAAACCGGGGTGGGGTGACACTGAATATCATCATTCGCCACATTCCCCAGTTCCAACCCTGCTAATATTGGCTCAATAATTGCTTTAGTCTGTAGCCGAGAGTAGGACAGATTAATTTTTAACGGAGATGACTGATTTTTGGTTTTTGACGGACCCTACTTCTTTTTCCATCATTCCCACGGAGACTGTTTGATGAAATGATGCGATCGACACCAGCTGATTTGCGGCACAATCCCACAGGATGAATTTAAAACAATCAGGAATATCTGCTATTTCTAGTGTTTTTACATCTGCAAGTAAGTGAATATTTTGATTGTGGCAAGCTTCGAGGTTATAATTCGGAATTTTTTCAGAGAGATGATGAATATTATGATAGCCAATATCTGCCGAAAACCACTTCAAAATCGGGGGTAGCTTCAGGTAGCTGCTCCCATAAATCGCACCCCGCAAATACTCCCATCCTTCGGTTTTATGAGCGTATGAGCCATCAAAGTTGTGCTGCACAAAGAATACACAGATGAAAATCGCCGCAGAACACGTTAACGTAATTGAGTAGACGCTAAAGAAGAACCCAAAGCCAAGCCAATAGCTGAAAAAAATCCAGCCACCGACTACGCAAATGTTGTTAAAGAGTAGATCCCAAAACTCACCCGTTGTGTACCAATTTTTCGATTTATACGAGGAGATGATTTTGGCTAAACCTATACCCGGATCTGTCTTCAGACAAGTCAGTAGATGAACGATAAAACCATAAGTTCCCTTAATCAGTGCCAATCTTGGCTTAATCGCTAGATAGAAAAACCCACCCGGAAAAATCATCAATGGGTGTCTTAGCAGTTCATACCGTTTCTGAGCAGATGGCGAGAGGAGAGCAAACTCATCCGTCGAGATCAATGCAGAAGGTCCGCGATACCGTTCCCAATCGCCATTGGTTTTGTGGTGATAAGCATGTCCTCTTGACCAGGGATATTGGGGAATCGCATTGATCACCCCCAGCATAAAACCTATAACCCGGTTGACCCGATTTGAACTAAAGAGTGAATAGTGTCCGCAATCATGCATTAAAGAAAAACAACGCAGTGAAAAGAGTGTGATCAAAACCATGATCGGTGGAAGTAACCAAAAAGAAACGGAAGCTGCTTTAATTGCCAAAACCCATAAAAGGACATAAGGAACAACTGTATTGAGGATTTGATACGCTCCCCGCAAGTCATTGCTCTTCATATAAGGAGTCAGGACGAAATCCGACTTTTTTACTGTGGCTTCCATTCGATTTAATAAAATTTCCTTTGTGAACAACTTACATCATAAATTAATAACCAAGAAAAATTTGTAACAAACAAAGCCCATTTTGTGCGAGAGGCTACGCCAACTAGTCTAGACAATAGGGGATATATCAATACGGTTCGGTTAAGGCTAAAAAATAAAAATGTGTAGGTTGGGTTGAGGCACGTAGACCCGAAGGGGCTTGCCGTTCGCGTAGCGTCTCCGCAGGAGAAGGCTAACCCAACATTTGCGCGGGTTTGTTGGGTTTCACTTCCCTACGGGACGCTACGCGAACGTTCAACCCAACCTACGAATATTCTTAACCGAACCGTATTGGGGGATATATAGCCCGTTGGTGCAGCCTCTCCATTAGAATAAGTAAAGTTTTTAACTCTACCTAAAATAAAACATTATTGTAATTTACCTGCAATTGTAAATGCTGCCCAAAAGTAAGGATGAGTATACAGTTTTTGCTCTGGTGCTAGTTTACTAGTTCTATACATCTGTGTTGCGACATAAGCCCTAATTCTTAATTCATCTGGATGCAAATTAAGCAATAAGTCTTCATACCATTGTGTCAGTTCCCTAGCTGTGAGTTCTTTCAGCCATGCTGTGGCTTCGGTTAAAGCAGTAGCTGCGGATTTATCTGGCTGTAGTCGTCGATAAAACTCAATCATCACCAAAGCATTAGCAAATGATTCTACAGTCCAAAGGGTACTCACCACCAGGGAAACTCCCGCACTCAAGAAACCACTAACTAAATCCACATATTCGCTGGTGATATTGTGGTTGTGATTGCTGATAGTTTCGCATCCTGAAAGCGTAACAAGGTTGTAACTGACTAGAGTTTGTTGAATGATTTCTTCTAGGGTGAGTTTGTCTTCATACGCTAATGCCAATTCTGATTTTCTAGGTTCAGTCAAGTTGTTTGTGCTATGCCCTGTAAAGTGAAATATATGGTGATCATCAAATAAGGCATTTTCTACAATATTTTTAGTAGCTTGTCCCCCCTGAATACGTTGACAATGCACGAACATTTCACTAACAAGTTCCGATTGCATTTTGGCAAATTTTAATGGAGAATAACCTGTGCTGTTGGGGTATTCTACACTCAGGAATAATTGATTATCTTTATGCCATATTGGCTCGGCTTTTAGAGTTAAGCCGATTTGGACGCTAGGCAAATAACTAATAGTGTAATTCGCTGCAACACTTGATATATCTTCCTCGAACAAAGAATAGTGACCAAATAGTGCATGAATAGGCAATCTGTGCAATTCACGGTGGGGAATTAAAATCAGTTGGGTGATACCTTCAAGTTCCTGTTCAATTGTGGAAATATTGAGCAAATTTCTCAGTTCTAAAAGCCTTTGTTCCATATCCAAGTGCCAGGAATGGTTCCTTTTGCTTTGTTGGTCTTGGATTTGGCGATATTCTTGATATTGTTGATGCCAATCTTCCAGCCAAGTTTCAAATTCTCTGAGACGTTCCACTGCTTCCGGGAGGGGAAACTCATCTCCATATATGGTGGCTACTGTTGAAGGTATTACCCCAAAATTCTGCATGGGTGTAAATATCAAAATTGGGGATGGCGCTTCATCTTTGAGAATGAAGGTATGTAGACATGTGGGGCTAACATGCCAGTAAATAATTGCAGTTGTGGGATTTAGCAGTTCTTGAATTGAGTCATATCTGGGTGAGTAAATCTCTTCTCGCAAACCAAAAAGCAGGGAATTGAAACAAGTATTTTTGCCGTCTTCGGCGATTTCCCAAGCTTCTACCAAATCCCCGTATTCTACGGCTAAATCTACCGCCAATTGCCCTAAACCTGCAAATTTGAGACTTAGCTGTTTTTTACTATCATCAGAGCGAGTTGGTTCAAAAATTAATTGATGAAATAAATCTGTAGCTTGTCGCAGAAATTCTTGTGCTGGTTCTGTTTCTCCTAACCCCAAATGTGTTTTGATCAGCGATTGCAAAACTTCTAAATGTAACTTAGGAAAATCTTCAATTGTCAGAGTTGACAGCGCTTGATTATATTCTGCTACAGCTTGCTGCCAATAATAACGGGGTGTGGAATGTTTTTTTCCTCGTTCGTAGTGAGTATTCGCAATTGCTAAATGTAATCTACCCCAACCTTCTGGATAGGTGTCTGGGCGAACGTATTTTAAACCTTCCTGATAGCTAGCCAATTTGCCTTGATAACCACTCTCCTTCAGGGCTGGATTTGTGGCTGTGATGCTAGTAAATAAATTTAACAGCGCATCAGGATTAACTAAATTGCCGGCGGCGGTTCCTCGACCAATCCAAGCTTCCCAATAGTCAAGGTTGATTTGCAAAGCACTGTCATAAGAGGCGATCGCTTCGGCAAATCTTCCTAAATAAAACATTGCTACTGCTTGATTATACCAAGCTACGTGGAAGTCTGGTTTGATGGTGATAGCTTTGCGGTAGGAGGCGATCGCTTCTTCGCGATGGAATAAGTTATCTAAAGCTATACCGCGATTGTACCAGGCTAAGTAGAAGTCGGGTTGGATTTCTAGAGCTTGATCATAAGATGCGATCGCCTCTGACCAACGTCCTAAATTAAACAGTACTACACCCCGATCAATCCAAACTTCCTGGTAATCGGGTTGGATTTCCAAAGCTTTGTCATAGGATGCGATCGCCTCCTCATATTGCTCACCCAAAGCCAATGCTATACCTCGATAATACCAGTTATCCTGGTCTTCTGGTTGCAAAACTAGGGCTTGGTCATAACTAGAAATGGCTTCCCATAACTGCCCTAATTTCAGTAGCGCCAAGCCTCTACTAGACCAAGCTTGTTGGTATTCAGGCTGAATTTTTATCACTTGTTCAAAACAAGCAATGGCTTCGTCAAATTGTCCTAATTCACCGAGGATACCACCGCGATTGTACCAAGCTTTGTAGTGGTCTGGTTTGAGTCTTATCACCTGCTCATAAGATGCGATCGCCTCAGCAAACCGTTCTAAATGAAATAGTGTCAGGGCTAAGTTAAACCAATATTCATAATATTCAGGTTTAAGTTCTATTGCTTGATTATAAAATGCAATTGCTCCTAACAAATTGCCTGTTTTCGCTTGCTGGAGAGCTTGATAAAAAAATGCTTGCGCCTGCTCGGATTTTGACTCAACAATAACTTGAGGATTGCTCTTTTGAATTGCCAGATCCGAAACCAGTTGCTGAACTAAATTCGTATTTTCATCCAATCTCCCTAACAGCACATCTAAGACCTCGGCTACATCAGGCTCTGATCTAGCCAAAGACTGCTCCTGTTTCTCCTCTATTAAGGGGGGAATTTCTCGCGCTTCTGGGTGGGGAGTGAGCAGAGGTTCTGGTTTTATCGTCTCCACCTGTTCTGGCTCGTGATAATCCCAGAACAGTTCGCCCAAATGAGCGATCGCATCTTCCTCTGAGGGAATCAGCAAAGTTGCTCGTTTTGTAGTTTCGCTATCTATTTGTTGATCATACTCCCAGATCAGCTCTCCTAAATTGCCCGTCCATGTTTCTTGAACAGAAATGAACTCCGGCGCTGGTATTGTGCTTTCGCCATCTTCCTCCTCATAGTCCCATAACCGTTCACCTAAGTTACGGATTAACTCTTCTCCAGGAGAAATGAGCAGAGTTTCTTCCGGCGTAGTAGTTTCAACCTCTTCTGGTTCCTCATTCTCGCCATACTCTGTCGCCATATTCCGCGTCAACAGCCGAATACCGATTTCATAAGCCAGTTCACCGATTTGGCCAATACCAAGTTCACCCAGCTGCACCATTCGCGTTGCTAACTGAAGATTCGGAGCAGGCGAAATTAACAATCTTTCACCAAAAACCAGCAACCAACTCAGCCAACGGTCATCACTAATACGATTTTCCATCCGCTGCAGATACTTTACCACCCACTGCTTTCCTCGTGCTTGATGCACGCCTTCCAGCATCTGGGTAAACAAAAGTTCCAAATCCGCATTCGTCAGTTCCGGTGGTGACTCCACCACCCTGCGTCCCCTTGTGGCATTCTGAGAATGAGTCTGCTGACTGCCAAAGGGGCGCTTGAAAAACTTTTTAAGCCACTGAAATAGCCGCCTGAGCATCTGCCACACTCTTGGATTTTAGTTTTCCTAGATTGTAGCTATCGTTGTGTTAAAAAAATCATTAATTCCGTAAAAACCCTCTAAACTTCTGGGGATCATCATCCTTTTTTTGATAATTAAAATACAATATTTCTTGACACTCTCCTGCCTTTAGGCGAGGAGATTCTTTAAAAGGAGATACCAGGAATGGCATTGCTCGTACCACAACTCCCAGAACCGTTTACCCGTATCCCAGTGTCGTGCGATGCGCGGTGTCAATTGCGCCTACTCCCTCCAAGCAGTGCGTAAACTGCCCATTGGGTCTACTTATCGTATGCTTGTTACTCACTCACTTAATTGTCCTTGTTTGTGGGGGCTGGGACTGGAGTACAGAGTACCGAATTACCCATGTAGAGTAACAGCCTTTTAACCAGAACGTCCCGCCACTGGGAGTTTCACCCACCAATTAAGGTCCTAGTTGCTGTGCTGATTATACCATGTAAAGCCGTCCTAGAAGGACGGGGTTTCATACCCATTTTTCTGATGATTTGCTAAATTGATTTTTTCAGGGACTGGGGATTGGGGACACTTCGACAAGCTCAGTGCATCGCTGGGGATTGGGGATTGGGGACACTTCGACAAGCTCAGTGCATCGCTGGGGATTGGGGATTGGGGATTGGGGGAGAAGTTTTAACTTGCGAACTTGGAACTTCAGCTTCCGAACTTGGAACTTCGACTTGTGAACTTGGAACTTCGACTTGCGAACTTGGAACTTCGACTTGCGAACTTGGAACTTCGACTTGTGAACTTGGAACTTCGACTTCCGAACTCAAAACTTCAGCTTCCGAACTCAAAACTTCAGCTTCCGAACTCAAAACTTCACACTGTTCCCGTCCCCTGCTGAATCTGTTTCATCAGTACTCGATTGATTAGCAGCATAGAATTGATTAATCAATGCCTGGATAATAACTTGTGGATCGTCTGTTTCAATTCCCATTTGTTGGACTATCTGCTCACGCAGGTTTTCATCCTGTTGCAACATCACAAATAACTCTTCTAAGGAGAGGGTTTGGTATTCTCCCTCGCCTGACTCGGGGATATTTTCAACAGAGTCTGCTTCATCTTGTGTTAGATAGTTCTCTGGGAGTGGAAAATTCTCGTTGACAGCATCAGGCCCTTCATATTCCCAGATTGGTTCCCGTTGATTGCGCGTCAACAATTGCATCCCAATATTATAGGCAAGGTCTCCAATCTCGCCGATCTCCAATTCACCCAGTTGCACCAACCGCGCTGCTAATTCATTATTGGGTGTAGCTGATGCTAGCAATTTTTCACCGAAGCGCCGTAACCACTCCACCCAGCGATCAGTTGGGACGCGATGTTCAATATTATGTAGCCACTTTACCACCCAGGCTTGACCTCGTGCCTGATGCACTCCAGCCAAAAGTTCGGTGAAGAGAAATTCCAAATCCGTATCGGCTAGGGGTGGCGGTGGTGCTTTTTGAACATCCACCCTAACATTTAAGGGAGTCTGTTTCCCCCCAAACAAACTTTGAAACAGCTTTTTTATCCACTGAACTAGCCGCCTGAGCATTTGCAGCACCATTGAATATTGGTTCCCGTGACATACTACTACACTAATGCAAGCATACAGTGTAGGCTTCTCAACCAATCCAGCTATTGCTTAGGAGGCGTTGAGCTTTGTTTTAAGTCCACGGAATGCCCTGCCGCCGACTATGCAATTTCTTTACACCTCGGCTTCGCTCGGTGTAAACCTTGTACCGTTACATAAGACCTATTCATAACTACTCACAAATAGACAAATCTACTCATGTTATGTAGTTTGATGCTTACTTCTTGCTACCCTCCGGGAACGCTAAGAGCGAACATTCTGGCAACGTCGGCGTTAACCAGTCCACAGGCTAAAACTGTCTAACTGACAGCTTGACTCAAATTGCCTACTTACTTTCACGCTGTGCAACGGAGTCCCTTGCCAATAATCGCGATGCTACTGGACAGAGGCTTATCAGACACCAACGGGGGTGAAGCAAACCATAAATATGATACCAAAAAATACAGAAATTGGGGCATTGGATATTGGGCATTGGGGATTGGGGATTGCACTTCTCTGCGAGACGCTACGCGAACGGCTCCGCTCTGTTACCAGGGATTGGGGATTGGGGATTGCACTTCTCTGCGAGACGCTACGCGAACGGCTCCGCTCTGTTACCAGGGATTGGGGATTGGGGATTGCACTTCTCTGCGAGACGCTACGCGAACGGCTCCGCTCTGTTACCAGGGATTGGGGATTGGATTAATTTACTCATTACTCATTACTCATTACTCATTACTATTGGGGATTGGTTAATTTTTTTGCCCCATGCCCCATGCCCAACTCAAACCCTTGATTTTTCGTAAGTCTGGGAAATGTATCAAAGCGAAATTTCTGGTCTGGCGTTCATCAACACGCGATAATAGTTTAGTCCCGAACTTGACTGACTGGGCGCTGCAATTCATGTCTTACGAACCCCTGCACCACAAGTATCGCCCAAAGAGTTTTGCTGAACTGGTAGGACAAGAGGCGATCGCTACTACTCTGATCAACGCGATTCGCTCATCAAAAATCGCGCCTGCTTATTTGTTTACTGGGCCTAGAGGTACGGGGAAAACTTCTAGCGCCCGGATTCTCGCCAAATCGCTCAATTGTCTGCAAAATAATTTGCCTACAGCCCAACCCTGCGGTGTATGTGATGTTTGTCAGGGAATCACCAAGGGCTACACTTTAGACGTAATTGAAATTGATGCCGCCAGCAACACTGGTGTCGATAATATCCGCGAAATTATTGAAAAGGCGCAGTTTGCCCCTGTACAATGTCGCTACAAGGTATATGTCATTGATGAATGTCATATGCTTAGTACCCAGGCATTCAATGCGCTACTGAAGACATTAGAAGAACCACCGAAACACGTGGTCTTTGTATTAGCGACAACAGACCCACAGCGAGTATTACCCACAATTATTTCCCGTTGTCAGCGGTTTGATTTTAGACGTATTAATTTAGAGGCGATGGTCAAGCATTTAAGTGCGATCGCCAGCATAGAAAAGATTAATATTTCCCCAGAAGCGGTAACGTTGATTGCTCAAATTGCTCAGGGGGGATTACGAGATGCCGAAAGTCTCCTTGACCAATTAGCATTATTATCGGGTGAAGTCACACCAGAGCGAGTTTGGGATTTAGTTGGCGTGGTGAGTGAACAAGACTTACTGGCGCTTTTAGGTGCGATCGCCCAAAATCAAGCTGAAGCAGTTCTCGACTGTACCCGAAAAATCCTTGATCGTGGTCGCGAACCCCTAACAATTGTGCAAAACCTCGCCGGTTTCTACCGCGATTTACTCATAGCCAAAACAGCACCTAATCGTCAAGATTTGGTGGCTTGTACTCAGCAAACCTGGAAAGGACTGCAAGAATTTGCCCAAAAGTTAGATATAAGTAATATTTTGGCAGGACAGCAACACCTACGCACAGCGGAAGTACAAATTAAAAATACCACCCAGCCGCGTTTGTGGTTGGAGGTGACATTATTAGGATTGTTACCGAGTGCAACTTTTGTCCCACAAATTACCACCGTCTCACCCAGAGTTACCACACCAATAGTATCACCCAGCCATCCCCCAACACCAAACTATTACCCCAATCCCTCATCTAGCCCATCTCCCTCACCACCTCCAGTAACGCCGTCTATTTCTCAGCCACCCCCCCAACAGACGCCATTAAATCCGCCTGTACAACCAGAAACCCTAGAATCACCCCCACAGGAAGTTGACGGAGCAACACTAACAGACTTCAGTCAAATTTGGCAGCAAGTACTAGGCAATATTCAGCAGACCTCAAAGCGAGAGTTGCTACGACAAATGTGCCATCTCATTGAATTTGACGGTGCTTTTGCTCGTATGAGTGTCAAATCTGAACCTTGGTATAAAAAACTTATATCTGATCTGCCGATGATTACGGCAGCTTTCCAGCAAACTTTTCAGCGTGAAATTAAAGTAAGTTTAGAAATAGGAAATTCCTCAATTTCCACTTCAGCCAAAAAAAACCCTCCGGTTAACGGCTCACCGACGGTTCAGCAATCACCACCGCCCAGTTACCAGACCCAGCCACCAGCGCCAGCACCAGCGCCAGCACCAGCGCCAGCACCAGCGCCAGCCACACCAGCAGCAAAAAAAACCGAGTCAGCAAAGTCTAATTCTGGTGGAGTGCAAACTTCACCTCCTCCGCCAGCCAAAACACCCCCATCTGATTGGGAAACCGACGAAGTAGCGATCGCCGCTCAACGTTTAGCAAAATTTTTCGACGGACAAATCATTCGGGGGACAGATGATGTTGGTGATTTTTCCGAGTCTGTGAATACATTTGAGGTACTAGACGACTCAGAATTCGATGATGAATAACCCATATTCCAATACGGTTCAGTTAAGCCTAAAACTGAATATTTATGTAGGTTGGGTTTCGATCCTCAACCCAACCTACGCAGGTTAATGTTTTTGGCTCTAACTGAACCGTATTGGGAAGCATCCCACACATCATGTGCGAAGTAATAAAGTTTTCTCTTTGTTGACCAGGATGTTTAAAGCAGGTCATCAAATCTTTAATATAACTCTCCGAATCATTCTTATTTCACCCCAATATCACATAGACAATGTATAGTATTTACTGTGGATGATTACACGAAAGCGATTAATTTTGGAGGTCTTTATGCAAGCTAAATATATAAAAGCTTTAAGTATCAAGCGAATATATGCTGAACGCATTATTTCTGGTATAAAAACTATTGAATTGCGAAAACGTCCAATTGGTATGGAATTGGGTGATCTTATTCTTTTATATGAAACTGCTCCTGATGCTGTTATAAGAGGAGGATTCATAGCAGATAAAACTATATCTTTACCTGTTTCCAAAATGTGGGAACAGTATCATTCTGTGATGGGGGTAGAAAAAGAGTTTTATGACAGATATTTTGATAACTGTGAATTTGCATATGGTACTTTAATCTATCGTAATTTTAGCTTTTCTGACTTGCCTCTGAAGGAAATATATAAGCTCTGTTCTGGTTTTACACCTCCACAAGCTACAATCAATTGGCGTGAGAATTGGTATATTCATTGTGAGTGGATTAATGTACTAGAAGATTGCAGAAATGAATTGATTCTCAAAGGACGGCTCAGTAAACAATTAAATCTATTCGCCTATTAGCGATTTTTCAAATTTTGTAATTTGCGGTATGGACAAATTTTTATTTTTACTAAAGTGACATAATCATTTACCATTCTATCCCTCCTTCTTTAACAATATCTTCATATTGCTGATAGCTAATACTTTGCATATGTTGAGGGACATAATTAATACCAAATTTGCTAAATCTAAAACGAGGAATTGGGTTTGTAAATGGTACCCACCAACCAAATTTTAGCGCCATTGCACACCCTAGATTAGTCCCTTGTTGTTTGATATGATTGGCTCTTGCGTGTATAGCGTGCTTAATTATTAATGAAAGTCGATTAAATTGCTTTAATAACAAGGCTTATAGGCGTTTATAATTTGATTTTTAGTAACAGTAGCTCAAATACAAAAAATAATGGCTTTTATCGGAGCCAGGCAAGGGTTTCAAACTTATTTTTTAACAAATTCAGCACGCTAAGTACGCAAGAACCAGAAATTTAGCCTATGACCGTGCCACCTGTAAGTGCAGCACGATTGGCTTTTTGGGTTTAATCGGATAAGGTTGATTTGTTCATTAATGGTCTCCACTGCCTGTATGCACGGTTTTGACCCATTTCAGGCGCTTGGGTTGGATCGCCATGCGGGCGGTGGTAAAGCTCATGACCACAAACCAGTGGGACATATATAAAGTGCCACGCAGGGTCTGAAGCAACCACAGCAAATATGTAGAAAGTTGAAATTCCTGGTGTTGATTTATTTGCTTTAAACCTGCAAACATTCCCAATATTGAAATAGTAATTGATAAGCTTGTGATCGGACTTAATATTGGTGGACGTTGCCAGGCGATCGCCACTAACAAATCTGGGATTGCTGCTGTCGGTAAAATATACATAATCAGCATAAATATGAGCAAATCCCAGCTTTTTGTGATTCCCATCCGGTTTTTGAGAATCAAATCCCAGTAATCTAAATACCGCTGATAACCGCCTTCTGCCCAACGGTTGCGCTGATGCCAAAGGGCGATCGCTTTCGTGACGCCTTCTTCTTGCACTGCTGGGTAAAATACGCATTCAATATCCCATTTGTCAAGATGTAAACGGATTGTCAAATCTAAGTCATCGGTGATGGTTTCTTCATTCCATCCACCACAGCGTTCTAAGGCTGTACGTCTGACCAATTGACCGTTACCCCGCAGTTCGCCAATACCACCAATGGCAATCCGCTGTTGCTGTAAATAGGTATCAAGGGCCATTTCTGCTGTTTGACCCTGAGTCCAAAAATTTTCTTTGGCGTTGGCGATCGCTTTTCGCATTTGTAATGCCCCTAGTTGTTCTTTTTCAAACAACGGTATTACCTGTTGCAAAAAGTCTGCTGTCACCTGGGCATCAGCATCAAATACGGCGATAATTTCGCCTTTGGTCATGGGTAGTACCTGATTTAATGCCCCCGATTTACCGCCAGTTGCTTGTGCTGAACGGCTTAGTACCTTGAGGTTTTGGTATTGTTGCGCCAGTTCTGCTAATAATTGCGGTGTGCGATCGCTACTATTATCGTCAATTATCCAGACTTCATACTGCTCATCTGGATATTCCAGACGGCAAAGATTATTGACTAATCTGCCAATTACTGCTTCTTCATTTTTTGCTGCCACTAAAATAGATACAAACGGTAAATCACCTTGTATTTGTTTTGGATGACGGCGCGGCTTGACAAACACTACCTTACAGGCGTGAATGCCTAAAATGGCGGTGAGACCGAGAACGAATATAGAACCCCAGGAAACTAAATGCAGGGCGATCGTACCAGTCCAGACGATAGTTAAGACTATAGCGGCTTTGCGTCTGCGTCCTTGAAATCGGGATGGTAAAAACACTGATTCAGTCTCTACCACTGACTCCTCGGTTGCTGAGAGGTCAGACATAAGTTTGTTGCAAAAATCGTTGTTGGGTCAAAACAGGGTTTTCCGACAGCTTTCTCAAGAAAAGCCAATGCAGCCCTATTGTACCTGACATTCTCATATTTCTTCGCAGTCGCATTCCCAAACTAGAGAATCTTCTGCACCTAGCGCATCTTCACTACCATCAGCCACATTATACCTAATAGTCCACCATCCGTAGGGGCACGGCAATGCCGTGCCCCCACTCGCTCCTACATGTATCAGCGTTTTGGTGGTATTGTATAAGACTTTGAAAAAACGCCCTAGGCTTTCTGCTCTAATACTTGTAAGTCGGCTTTATGGTAATGGACGTTGGCGCAACTGTGTAGGCTCTAAAACTGTAAAATATCTTTCTAAAGATAATCTTTCAACGCTCAACAAACGTAGTAAAACATCTGCTGGTTCTTCTGGTGTCGTAGGAAAATAGCGAAAATAAACCACACCAATTGGTACTGCCATTCGCCTTCGGTAAATTAACTCCCCATAATCCCTGTCAAAAGTCAGTATAATCCTGTCCTCAATAACAGCTCGTTCCAAAACTAGAGAATCCTCTGCACCTGGCGCATCTTCGCTGCCATAAGCCACATCATATCCAGCATCGCGCAGCCGAATTACACTCCTGACAGGGAAATTTTCATTTGCTAAAAACCGCATTACGCCGACTCAGATAAAAACTGCAATGTATAAAAAGATTCTTCTCGCAAAGACTCCGCAGTAAAAGCAAATACCGCCCGCAGTGCTTCGGGAGTTAAATTAGGATAATTTTCTAATACTTGTTGTACCGTCCAACCTGTAGCAAACAAGCCTAGTAAAAACTCGACTGATAATCTAGTTCCTATTATCGTTGGTTTACCTAATAGTATTTTTGGGTCGGAATGAATGTACTTTCGCCAGTCCATAATGTATGATAAAACTTTAAACAAAATATAGTCTAGCATAGTCAGATATAGTCTAAAAGACAGTCCTAATGAAATTATCTGATTATGCTAAAACCTTGGGGATTTCCTACCTTACCGCTTGGTGACATTACAAAGCAGGTAAAATACCATATCCAACAGAGCAACTTCCCACGGGTACGGTAATTGTTGATTACGACCCGAAAAAGATATCAGGGCAAAGCGCAAAACCGAAAAAATTGTAGAAGCCTTAAATTCTCCAACAGATTGATTAAGTTTTCTAGTCAAGCATATCTTACTGTATCTTGAATGATATACTAATTTCATTGCCAAAGTTGATCAATACTTTGACTACGCTCAGTATAAATATGCGTCAAGTAGAAAAGCACATAATCAAAGAAGGACATGACTGGTTTGATTATTGTAGTGACATTACCACTATTTCTCGACAGCTTTATAACACTGCTCAATTCACTCAACGCCAAGGTTTTTTTTACGGATGGGGAACTCAATCACAAGCTAGCTTAGATAGTTTATTCAAACAAAACGAGAACTACAAAGCCTTACCAGCAAAAGTAGCGCAACTCGTATTAAAACAGAATGCAGATGCGTGGATTGCTTACTACAAAGCATTAGTGGCTTACAAACTTGAACCAACTAAGTTCACTGGTAGACCAAAACCACCTAATTATGTTGATGATAAGAACCTGATTAAGTTTAACAATCAAGCCATTGGCAAAAAAGAATTTAGTAAAGGTTCGGTTGTCCCGTCAATGTCGCCAATCAGAATCCCGGTAAAGCCTGGACTAAGATTTGACGACTTGTGCGAAGTGCGAATTGTCCCAAAAACGGGATGTTTTGTGATCGAGGTAGTCTATGAAATTCTGCAAAAAAATGAGTTCTTCTGTAGTTTGAATCCTGAACTTAATGTGGCGATAGACATAGGCTTAGACAATCTAGCGACGATTGTTTTCAACGACTTGAGCGAACAGCCAATTATCGTAAACGGGAAACCATTAAAATCAGCCAACCAATTTTATAACAAGCAGATTGCCAAGTTTCGAGGTTTTCTGCCTCATGGTAAAGGTAAATCAAGGCGAATCGCAAACATCGTCCGCAACCGTAATCAATTTATAGATTCATATTTACATCAATCCACAAAAATGATTGTGGATGAACTTTTATCTCTTGGTGTAACTCACGTCTCAATCGGGAAAAACGAACAATGGAAAACACGTCTTAATTTAGGTAAACGTACAAACCAAAGCTTTACTCAAATACCACATGCTAAATTTATCGAGATACTGACTTACAAATTGGAGCGAGTCGGTATTACCGTTAAGGTAGCAGAAGAATCTTACACAAGTAAGGCTTCGGCGATTGATTGGGACATCATCCCAACTTATCAACCTAACAACAAGATTAAGCATGTATTCTCAGGAAAACGTGTCAAACGTGCGTGGTATATCAGTAAAAATGGTTTGAAGATTCATGCTGACGTGAACGCAGGGTACAACATCGGCAGAAAAAGTAATCCTGAAGGATTTGACTGTCTCCAGTCTATTCTAAGCGATAGGGGGTGTCAGGTAGTACATCCAAGGCGGATAACTCCACTATTTAAGCGTGTCCATGCTGAAAGTAGAGTCGCTTAAAGCTAAATTGCATAAGTCTGACTATGTTTGACTATGTGATTTGGAACTATGATTACTATTTTTTATCAGTTTAGCCTTTGCTACCACCCTACTTGATTTGTGGCACCATTTCCGCCCCATGTGAGCCTGCAGAGATTTTTGGGAATACTGACTATGGAAAACCACTAATATCCCCATTGATCATCTAATCTTAAGGAATATTTAACGATGTCTCTTGAGCAACTCCAGCCTGTCACCCCACAACAAGCCAATGTTTACTTACCCTACATTCAGGGCAACAGGCGTAATTTTTTGCCCTATGCCATCAGTCTCTATCAAAAAGGCGTCTTGGAGGGACAGCGGAAAATCGAAGCCGGTGAGAATATTCCCTTTGTCGCTAGCTGGAATGTTGCCACCTTACCTTCAGACTTAACCCGTTGCCGAATCCAGTTTGATGGCAATGCTGAACTCAGTTATGAATTGATGATGGCAAGTTTCGAGTTTATTAGTTTTTTAATTGAACTGATGGACAATTATAAGCGCTATCGCCTGACAGATTTTTCTCAAGCATTTTATCGCAAACTGCTGCGAATAGATGAATAAATCTCACCCGGACTAAAATTCAACAATTATGGGTATTGTGTAGTCCAACAGCCAGAAAAAGGCGCTGTTTTCAGCTATACATACCCCTTACGAGTTGGGCAATAACTCCTGTAGCTGAGGTTTTTGACAACAGCGATCGCGCTTGTTCGACCTAAAATTAGGAAACAGCAACCTGGGTTCAAATTCTTTTGCAAATTAGGAGTGCATGTGTGCCGACATCCGTAAAATATGTGCTAATTGGCTCAACCGAGACCTACAGTGGTAAATCTGCTACAGTGCTGGGTTTGTCTCATCAGCTACAGCAAATTGGACTAGATATTACCTACGGCAAACCCCTAGGTACGAGTTTCAGTACATTTGGTGGCACCGTTGTCGAGGAAGATGTCCAGTTCATTACTCAAAGTCTGAATCTACCCTCAAACCGCATTGCTGGGACAATACTGACTTTGGATGAAGTAACTGTGCAAAAACGCTTACGCGGCGCAGATCAAACCGATTATCAGCAGTCCTTAGTACAGCAATATTTGCAAATGTCCCGAGGAGATTTGGTATTGCTAGAGGGGGCAGGTAATTTAGAAGAAGGTAAGTTGTTTGACTTGTCTTTACCGCAAGTCGCTGATGTGTTAGACGCGGCTGTTTTATTGGTAGCGCGTTACAAATCTCTGTTATCTGTCGAAGCGCTATTATCTGCTAAACAGCGTCTGGGCGATCGCCTAATTGGTGTCGTCCTCAATGAGATCCCGACTGAACAATTAGAACCTGTAGCAACTCTCTGGCGTCCGTATTTAGAAAACCAGGGCATTCCCGTGCTAGCAATGCTACCAAAAAGCGATTTGCTCCGCAGCGTCAGCGTTGGCGAACTGGTAAAACAGTTAAAAGCCGATATTCTTTGCCGCAGCGATCGCCTAGATTTGATGGTCGAAAGCCTAGCAATTGGGGCAATGAATGTCAATGCTGCTGTCAAATATTTCCGCAAACGCCGGAATATGGCCGTGGTAACAGGGGGCGATCGCGTGGAAATTCAGCAAGCGGCTTTGGAAACTTCTACCCAATGTCTCATCCTAACTGGACAACTCCCACCGCCTCCGTTTATTCTCAGTCGTGCTGAAGAATTAGAAATACCCATTCTGTCGGTAGATTTGGATACCTTAACTACCGTAGAAATTGTTGACCGTACTTTTGGTCAAGTGCGTGTCCACGAACCGATTAAAGTGGAATGCATTCGGCAATTGATGAGTGAGCATTTTGACTTAAACCGCTTATTGTCCAAATTAGGTTTAAGTCCAGCAGCAGCATTGTCTTAGATTGATTGAGTGAATTGAGCAAACCATCAAGCAACTAAACCACAGAATCGACAAATTGTAGCAATATCTAACTCAAGTAGGCTTCGCATCTGCACTCTGTTTGGTAAAATATCTTGGTCGTCTCAACTGATTAAGTCCATCTTTGAGCCAGTCAACAGACCTCATCAACCTCGACACATTAGCGCAAGAACTGGCGACAATCCAGCAAACAGGTTCTAAACGAATCGCCTTGCTGGGTTCCCGTCACGTTCCAATTACTCATCAGAATCTGATTGAAATGATGACCTATGCCCTGGTGTTATCAGGCAATCGGATCATCACTTCTGGTGCTATAGGTACCAATTCCGCCGCCATTAAGGGAGCAATGCGGGCCGACCCAAATTTGTTAACGGTGATTCTACCCCAAAGCTTGGAACGCCAACCCTATGAATCACGCCAGCAACTAGAACAGGTAATGCATCTGGTAGAAAATGCCAGTAATGATAATCTGTCCCTGGCTGAGGCGAGTTACATTTGCAACAAGGAGATTGTTTCCCGGTGCCAGCAACTGATTTGCTTTGCCTTCCACGACAGTCTTACCCTGCTGCAAACTTGCACAGATGCAGAAGAACAAAGAAAAGTGGTGACGCTTTTCTACTTTGACTAAAGTGAGACTTAGTATTAGTAAGTACGTTTCTCCCATTTCTCACCAACTAAACCATAGCGGTTTTAGTTGGCGTCCCCTGGGAGCTCATAAATGACTAATGACTAAATAAAAACCAGTCCCACTAAATTAATGAGGTTGATGATGCTATTACAACCCCAAGTTTCTGCTGTGCTTTTATATTCTATTGCGGCAGCTGCAATGCTAATTTATCTACCGTTTGTGCTGGTAGCTTATGCCCGTGCAAGTCTTGGGTATGAGGCGCTATCTAATCCTCGCACCGTATTTGATAAATTACCAACCTACGCCCAACGTGCTACCTGGGCACACCAGAATTCCTTTGAACAAAAATGTTTCGCGCAGTCCCCACCTAAAAATACTATAAAATATCTACATTTTAGGTGGGGTAAGCGAAACATGTATAAAACGCGCAGCAACAACTATTCCGGTTTTTCTTGATTCTGCACATACTCGATTAGCCGTGACAGAGGTGCTTGTGCGCCAACACTAATAATTGCATAAGAGCTAGACCAAAACTGTGGTTTAGTTCCCCAGTAAAACTTAGATAAATGCTCACTATACTCAGAACGCAATCGACGCGATGTGACTGTTTTAATATTATTCACTAATTTTGATAGGTCAACAGATGGGTGGGTTTCCAGCAGTGTGTGGACATGATCAGCCTCTCCACCAAATTCAATTAACTCACACTCCCACTTGATTAAAAGCTCTTTGATAATGATATTTATCCTATCCAGCATTTCAGCATTTAGAGACTTTCTCCGAAATTTAGTTACTAGAACCAAGTGGTAAATAAGTCTGAATGCACTGTTACTGCGGGTTTTTAGTGCTTGTTCCTTTTCCATTAACTAAGTCGATAACTAAGTTGACAACTATAAATAGTATCTGATATTATAATCTGAGTCAAGGTCGAGACTAAGGTCATGAGCAAGAAAAGAACTAAGCGGCATAAGTCAAAAAAGAAATTAGAACTAATTAGGACTGATGTCTGGAATTTAGTAACTCTGAAGTCGGAAAAAGAGCAAATGCTTTTAACAATTGAGGAGTATCGTAAATACCTTTTACCATTGGTAATAATAGTAAATTCTCAATGGATTAACCTGTCCGATCTAACTGCCTCCGAAAAGGTAAATGCTGTTGAAAAAATGATTCACAAAACAGCAGATAACCCCAACCCGAAGCATAAATATTTTCAATCAATTATTAAAAGTCATCCATCACATCGAAAGTTTCCCAGCTATTTAAGACGTGCTGCAATTGCAGATGCTATTGGAATTGTCTCAAGTTTTCAAACTCGTTATAGAGAGTGGCAGAGTGGGATTAGAGCTAGAAGGGATGCAAAACCACCGCGTCTGACTGCAATGTGTAATACCTACCCTGTATTGTACAAAAGTCAGCAGATTCGCTACAACTTAAATTATCAAACAGTTGATATTAAAGTTTGGAGCGGAACTGATTGGGTATGGCTTAGTGGAATTAAAGTAAAACGTCATGGACTTAATCGGCATCTAACAGATGGTAATGAAATATGTTCACCTGCATTAGTGGTGAACAAAAACAAATGCCAACTATCAATGCCAGTAAAAATTGAGAAAATTAACCGGGAGGATTTTGATTATGTAGTGAGTGTTGATTTGGGCATTAATAACGCAGCAACCTGCGCGGTAGTAGGGAAAGACGGTACTGTAAAGGCACGGAAATTCGTTAATCCTGCTTCTTACATAGACCGTCGTAATCAACGCCGAATGATGATTGCTAAAAAGTCTAAACAGACTCAAAATATTACTAACTCTAAGCGGAAAAAGGGTTTCTGTAAAGGACTTTACCGCAAGTCCTCACACATTAATTTAGAAATCTCACGTCAAGTTAGCTCTTGTATTGTTGAGTTCGCAAAGGCTCATAACGTCAAAATAATTGTGATTGAGAGTTTAGCTGGCTGGAAGGCGAAAGCTGGAAAGAAAGGTTCTCTTCTAAAACAGAAATTTCATCTGTGGTGTCACGCCAAAATTGTTGAGATAGTCACAGATAGATGGTCTGAATTAGGGGGACAAGTTCAAGCTATCAATCCCAAATATACCAGTGCTTATGCTTTTGATGGAAGCGGTAAAGTTAAGCGCGATAAAAATAATTATTCTCTAGCAAAATTTGCAACAGGCAAGCTTTATAATGCCGATCTGTCAGCATCTTATAACATTGGTGCTAGATATTGGTATTGCCTGATTGTAGGTGATAAAACCTTTTCTAGAGTGTTCGTCAGCCAAAGTTCTAACGACACACTGAGAACGCCAGTAACTCTGGATTCGTTGAGAAGTATTACAGCTTCTTAGCGCACGAATCCCCATCTATAATCTTTGATTTAGATGGGGTGCGTTCAATATACCTATTTTACGATCGCTGATGTTTGCTGTTAGCACCCTTAGCTCTAGCACTCTATTTTTTCTGAGTATCATCCAAGCTAATGGCTAAAATGGGCTTAAGCACTTCCAAATTCAAAATAAAAGTACGCCATCCCTAATCCCTGTCTCATCAACCAAGATCTCAAATCCAACATTTTCTATGGCTGCTACTTTTTCTTTTGAGACTTTGATAGACCATAATTAGCTAACGCTGTCGATCAAACCAGTAGGGTGCGTTACAGCTTTGCGGCTAACGCACTGTACAAATTTGGCATGGTATGCTTTTACCAAAATACGTCGTTTCAGGCTTTGATTAATTATTACTTTGATGGTAAACAGACCCGCGTTGTAGGGGTTTAGCAATGCTAAACCCCTACGACATCTCCGGTTTTTTGCAGGCCATATTTTGTATTTTTTGTCAATGCGTAAGTCCTAACAGCTTTGCGGCTAACGCACCACCAGACTACCAAGAAGACATGAAATTCCAATCTGCAGAATCTTCTGTGTTTTCTACTGCATCTTTTGGCTCGTCTTTTGGCTCGGAGTAATTTTCAGCTTGCATTAACTTCTCATATTCTCCTGAATCAACCCACTTTAACAACTCAGCAGCTCGCATCACTGACCACGGAAAACGGTATTCCATGAAGCTGAAGATTTTGGTAATCTGATCTAAATTATCAAGATTAATGTTAGAAAATTCACGAGCTTGAGTTTGAAAATCTGCTATGGTATCTGCATTCAGGTAATCACTCGGTAAACCAGCTAGCTTCATCAATGAGGTGATTGCTACATCAATATTTTGACACGCTAACAAACCTGCGCGATCTGTAGTCAATCTAGACATCATAATCCAATTATAGAGAGCTACTTCTATCCCATTTGCTGCTAAACCCCCGAATCCCAATGTTGTGCTGCTGATGAGATTTTTTATAAGTGGCATGACATTTGCCATTTGCTGATAAACTATGTATTTACCCTTAATTCGAGCAATTTCATAGCCAAAAGCAAATAATAATTCATCGTGTGAATACCATTCCATTGCTTCTAAATTCACACCAATCATCGGCTTTTCTACGCCTATAGCATAGGACTCAATACATCCATGACCTCGAAACAGGTATAATTCTGGCTGTGGGGACAAATCTAAAATCTGACATGTTTCTACAAATGCATCATACAATTTCGGAAAGTTTCGCGGTGTGACTCTAAATTCACAGCCGATGGTTTGCATTCTCAGTAAACGATCAATTCCATATTCGTTTACCTTCTTCAACAATAAAGGCAGCCCAGGCATTTTATTCAAAGAAGCTAAAGCTTTCTGATCAAAAGGATGCTGGTAACTTGTTATATTTAATCCGTCAAATACTTTTCGTGTCATTAAATTATCATCCTTTTTGCCAAAACTGCTGTAAAATTTCCCCTGGTTTCCTATCCCAAGTGTCAATATGCTGATATATCAAGCCATCTAAATTAAATTGATACGTGGAATAACCATTAAAAAATAATTTCGCCTTCCAGGGAACACGCAATACACCCCGCACTGTCCATTTAGCTAAAATCGTATCTTCGGCTGACTGCTCAACTTCATGTACATCAAAGTAAATTTCGCTAAAAAATAGCCGTGCATGAAATCGCAGCGTCCAAAAAATAATCCGATAGTTAAATTTATATTTAAATGTATTTACTGGGTCTTGAAAATAGATATCCTTGCTATATATAGCATAGGAGATATCTTTCTCAAAAAGTGTCGGTAAATCATGTTTGAGAGTTGCTATTACCTGTTCTACCTGCATTGTATTCCCCACACCTGCTTAAACAAGATTCCTCAAAAACCTCTCCACCCGTTGCCAAATTGAAGATGTCCTCCTACTAATTACACCACCTCTACTTAAATCCGACAAGGTGGGATTGGTTCACCTAACTCGGCAAAAAGTCAAGACGCATCAAGATTTGATAACAAATGTTGGGAAGTGGTGCAGTCTCTTAACAAGATTTAATATTGATTTAACCCAATACAGTTCAGTTAGGCTCGAATGATATACACTGTAGGGGCACGGCATCCAAAATTTTTTGTTCTAATGACAATTTTATTCGTGCCGTGCCCCTACGACAATTTTCCTTAACTGAACTGTATTGTGATTTAACCGGGGCATTTTTTGACAATTTATCAATCAAAAATCGCTTAAACCCTGAAGCAATAGGATTTGTGGATTCACTACCAATGCTGTTTGGTATCACAACAAGTTTGTGCTATGAATCAACCCATTTTTGTAATTTCGTGAGATAATAAGATTGTGAGGTAAAGAACGGACATATCTTCAAGAGAAAGGGGGAAAATATGAAACTCCACTTTTTAGCGGCTCTAGCCTTAGCTACTCCCCTAGTTTTTATTAGCTCAGTACAAGCTGGGAATCCACGAGATTTACAAAGGCTGTTGACCACTCGTGAATGTGTAAGTTGCGATTTATCGGGAGTTAACCTCAGTGGCGCTCATTTAATTGGTGCTGACCTCAGAGGCGCAAATCTTCAAGGAGCAGACCTGACAAAAGCTAACCTAGAAGGTGCTGACCTAACTGGCGCAAACTTGCATGGTGCAAACTTAACTTCAGCTTATGTAACCAATGTGAATTTGAAGCTAGCCAATCTCAACGAGGCTAATTTAACTCGCGCTACAATTCATGATTCTAATGTCTACAAAGCATCAATGAACAATCTCAATATCACTGGTGCGGAAATATTTAACACCGGAATCGGTATTGGTGGTGAGGATGCACAACTTCCCGATTGGAAATAGGCTCAACTAAGTGCTGGTGTTCTCAAATTTATAGATTTTATAGCTCTTATAGCTCGTAGTTGCGCTTTAGCGGTTTAGCACAACTACGAGCTTATCAGTTAACACATTTTTCACCTAACCCTTTGATTAAGGCAGGTGTCCATACCATAAAAAAGCTTATTTGTCTAGGCAATTTGAATACAGAAGAACTTATATTACAGATTTAATATCAATCCATGTGGGTTAATTGACGATCGCAGCTTAAGATAGCTTTAATATCAGATAAAATCAGCTTTTATGCCTGTATAAGTCAGCAACCCAGCCCTAAAGGGACTGAGCTTGTAAGAGAAATCAAGCAAGATGTGCTGACCAGACCACCTAGCAATAGGTAGCCGTTATTTGAGTCACGACACCTCGGAATGCGTTCGCCCTTGGCGTTGCCGAAGGCTAGCTAGTTCCCTGCTCTGTCGCTTGTGATTAAACAGTTCTAAGGTCACTGGAACAGTGTTGCAAGCCTAACAAGCTCTTATAACTGGTCGAAGCTAACTTTACCCCGAAAGGGTGGCTCCTGGCTGCGCCACGCTGCGCGAACGGAGCAAAACCATTATGCGTACAGGATTGGGAGATTTGAAATGGTAATTGTCCCATTGAAAGTGCAATACAAAAGCACACCAAATTAAACAATCCCAAGGCGGTAATGGATCAACAAGATTAACTGCGACTAAAGTCGCCGAGTCGTTTCCCTCTCAGGTCTAAAGACGCTGAGTTTCCCACATCCCACGAGGTTCTATGAAAGGTGGACTGATTTTTGCATGATTTGTGCTTGCATGAGTACGATTATGGGCAACTGACATGGTATGGGATAATCGCAACATCAGGGTTCGAGTTGATTTAAAAAACAGAACTCAGAAAAGCGCTGATTTTAATATCTCCTACCGCCTTTCGACTTCTATCCGCCTACAGACTTTCTACCTTGTAGTTGATGAAGTAGTGGCTAAGGAGCAATTATGGTGATAGGACACTAAAACCCTTGGACGAAACTCAGTTGTGCTGATGCTCTCTCTCGCGCATCACCTAATCAACAGCCTTTTGCTTGTCATTGTCCGGATTAGACAAACTCAACTGTCACAATTTAATGGGAGCGAAAATGCCAGAATCAGATTTTACAGAAACCAAGACTCCAGAGGCAACCATGCCAGATATCAACAACCAAACAGGAACTATAACCAAGCTCCAGCCTCCGGCGCAGTCTCAAGAGCAATGGTTAAAATACGGTGAGCAAATTTCTGCTTTTTTAGGGACACTACCCGAATACCTGGGAAGCTTCTTTAATCAATACAAGCAGCCCTTAATTTCCGTTGGTTTAATAGTCGGAGCAATTGTCGCCGTTAAGGTACTCTTGGCGATATTGGATGCTTTGAATGATATTCCCTTAGTAGCACCTACCTTTGAGCTGATTGGTATTGGTTACTCTAGCTGGTTTGTCTATCGCTATTTACTCAAAGCCTCAACCAGACAAGAGTTAACTCATGAAATTACAACACTCAAATCACAAGTTGTTGGTAAAGAAGCTTAGGGAGCATCATCTGTTACGGATGTAGTGCAAAACGTAATTTTGCAGCCTAATGGGGCTGAACATTGCGCCTGCTTTCTATGAATGCTGGTGAAAGTGGTCAAGTGGAACTCTCAAACAACTTGACCGCTTTCACTTTTAGGGTTATAGAGGCGATCGCACAATGTTTTGAGATGGAAAGGCTTCCAATCTGCCGGTGCGTACCAAAGCTTGATGAATCATAGCCGCTACCTCAGCACGGGTAGCTTCTTTGTTGGGAGCAAAAACTTTTGGATCGGGATAGTTAACTACAAGACCATTGGCTGTAGCCGCTGCTACCTTCTCAGTAGCATATTTAGGGATATCTTTGGCATCTTGATAGATATTTAAAACTTTGTCAGCAGCACCAGGTGCTTTCAAATTCAACCCTGTCACCAGGGAAACTAAAACCTGTACCCGCGTAATCTTTTGTTCTGGTTTGAACGTTTCATCAGGGTAGCCTGATAAAAATCCGCTACCGATGGCTTTGTTAATTACTGGAGTTGCCCAGAATTTTGCTGCAACATCCTTAAATTCTATTGCCGTTTTGCCAAGGTCTTTGTCAAAGGCTTGTTCTAGTATAGCAGCAAATTCCGCACGGTTAACAGCCTGATTGGGTCTAAAGGAATAATCTGGAAAACCTTTTATAATACCACGAGAAGAAAGAACATTAATAAAACGCCCTCCCCAGAAATCATTGGGTACATCGTTAAACGCAATTGGTGGGGGAATGGTTGACTTCTTCTTTGCGGGAATTACTAAAGAAAATTGTACTTTATTGGCCTTGACAGCAGGTGCTACAGGTGCTTTACTTTGCAAATCATCGGGGGTGACGTTGGTAGATGGTAATACTGGGGCAGGAGTCACCAAGTTAGTTACAAATGGAGCCGTGCTAGGTTCGGTAACAGGCGTAGTTATTGGCGTTGGTGAATCCTTGCGGTTAGGATCTGCATTTGCTTCCCCATTCCGAACAGAACCCGCTGCTGGATTTGGCTGTAGGCTCTCCATCGGAGTCGAGGGAGGAGGTGACAGCAGGTTTAAGTTCCAGCCTTCGTCCCGACGGGAAAATGACCAAAACAGAATTGCGCCGATAGTAGTGAAAGCAACCAGAACGGCGATAAATTCATCAAAGCCAAGGGCAGTGGTTCCAGATGACTTAGGATCGGTAGGAGGTATATTTGTCATCGTAAGTTACCCCGATAGCAGTGTAATTTGCATATAACCTCAATTAAGCCATAGATGACTGTTTTACACCACTCCCTGTTTGATACAAAAAATAAAAAGTTATATCATGTTCGGTTGATCGCTTATAACCCACATTCCGCACTTCAAAATGTATTATCTCTGTTTTCAATAAAAATTTCTAATAATGTTCAAGATATTAAGTATTAATACTAGCTTAAGTCGGATTCTATGTTATTGATTTAACCATCACTAAACAGGTTTTGGAAATCTATGCGTATTACACGATGAAGTGCGGAAAGCCGGGTGAAAAATTATTCCTACTTACTTTACATTTATTAATAAATTGGTTGGAAAAATTCACGATATTCTTAAACACAAACATCTACTTTTATGCATTTATTTTTATTTCATCATAGAAATAAAGTTTTGATGAATATACGTAAATCAGGTTTTTTTTTAACCGTGAATAGATTCTTCTCTTTGCAATTCGTAATTGTGAACAAAATTGTCAGTTTGGCTATTTTCAAGCATTCTCGACTATTCGGAGTTTTTCGGAGGATTGGTTTTGGGATTACCTAAAGAAAATACTGAGATTAAGTGCTTGACAACTTAAAATAAGAAGGTAATATGATAAATATACCGAGATAAATCAAGGATTAAGAATGTATTGTGAATGTAATAGGAGGTATGCATCTGATGATGTTTATGTAGCGAACGATTTATCGCTGTCAGCTTTTGTGAAATTTTGAATGGGTATTCCATTTTGGACGCGCTGTATTAGTCTGCGATTCTGCAGCAATTATTTGTCAAGCCAAATGTAATTGACGGCTTGTATCCTGAAGTAATTGGCAATTTGTTGTAATTGCTCTTTGGCGCTTTTGGCTTTTGGTCACAAACAATATATCTATCGGCTTCTGTTGTTCAGAAAGCGCTTTTTAGGCTGCGAAAATTATTTGGATTAAACCTTATTCGCTACTTTGAGGTAGTGATAAGAGTTTAATTGACTGCTGTTTTACAGTGGGTAATTTTCTGTAATTCTATTTGGCGAAAGTTTCCTATGCTGAGTGCGGGTTATACGTATTCCGCGCTGAGTGAGATTCTTTCCGTGATTACGGTGCCTGACGGGTAGGTAATGCGGCAGTCTGCAGCTAGTTGCTACAGGTGTATTTTCGACAAAAAAATCTCACATTCTTTGTAAGCTTTACCTAATAGGACTTTCAAATGAAAAAACCTGCTCTTCTCATAGCCCTGTCAACACTCGCATCTGCGAGCATTTTTGCTCCTTCTTCTGCCCACGCCTTTGAACTTAGTACAACACAAAAGTTACAACTAGTTGCAACACAAGCACAAGCTCAGGATTTATTTTTTCTCTCTGGATTTTTAGATGGTGAGACTAAAAATCAGGGAATACAGAGTGGATTTTTGAATTCGTCAAGCTTTTCTTTAAACCCACAAGGAACAATTAAGGACACAGATTATACTGCTAACTATCTTGGAACTTTTGACTCCAACAGTGACCTAGTTAATTGGACTATGACAGGAAACTATGGACAAAGGGCATGGAGTAGTTCTGGTACTGCTAAATTTCAAAATAATAATGAAGAAATAATTTGGAATAGCAATGGTTCTATTAACCCCGACTGGGAAGTGAAAGGCGGGTTGAAAATATCTTTAGGTGGAAACCAACCGCTTAAGTATGATTTCAGTTTAGGCGGGGGAATAACTGATAAGGTTGGCAACAGAGGAGGAAAGTATGATTTATTGGGAAGCATTAGTAAAGATTCTGAAAACGGCTTTTCCACTGGTATAAAAGGAAAATATGAGGAGACAAATAAAGGCACTTCCAAACAGATTCAAGTTGAAAGCAAAACTAATAAAAATGGAACTACTATTACCGTACAAGCTAAAGCTAGTAGCGTACCGGAACCTCTTACCATCTTAGGTTCAATAACAGCACTCGGATTCGGTATTGGCTTTAAATGTAAACAAGCCAAAGCAGCCCTAACAAAAAAGATATCTTAAACAAGTCTGGAATCTCCTATGAATCTGAGGGGGTGACAAAACCCTTTGAACCAAAGACGCAGTAAGGGTTTTGAACGCTTGTGCCATGAAAAGATCAACATCATTTCTCGGCTTTATTGATTCCATTCTCAATAATCACAGCCCAAAAGTCTGATTTTTCTGTTGGGATAGGTTCCCAATTTGTTTTGAGCGTTTCAAGGCTCACCCTCAATACGGTTCGGTTAAGGCTAAAAAATAAAAATGTGTAGGTTGGGTTGAGGAACGAAACCCAACATTTGCGAGGGTTTGTTGCGTTTCACTTCCCTACGGGACGCTACGCGAACGTTCAACCCAACCTACGAATATTCTTAACCGAACCGTATTGGGCTCACCCTTTGATAATCCTTATTTGATAAGGCTTTGAGACTAAGTTGTCACCCCCTCAGCAATAATAGTATGTCTACCCTGACGCAGAATCGCCGTATAGGGAGGTCATTTCAGGAATTTGTTCAAAGAAGCATGGCGTACCCTAATGAAAACTGGTATTTGTTTGCCTCTCCTGCTAGACAGGCGCAGAGCGGTGTGGCTTCTGTTAGACCTGACTTTACAGAGAGAGTAACTAATCTTGATGCTGCGGGTAATGTACGATCTGACGACCAGGGTAGCTTTGTCGAAGTTAAAGCTACTGGAGCTGTTCTCAACTTAAGTTACTATCGATATCAAATCTTAGGTCATATCGATGCTGTTTCACGGCGCCCAGCAGCAAGATTTGGTAGAGGTGCTGCACGTGTTTTGTTCATTACTACATCAGATACTACTGCTTCACCTCCTGACACTATAGCAGAGGCAAATAGGCTAGGCATCGGAATTTGGAAAGCGATTGTCTGTACAACGGCTCAACCTGGTGGGTTATTACAAGTGGGTCCAGCCGTTCCATTAAATCCAGAGATTTACGCGCCAAATATACCATCACCAGTTTCGCCAGGTGTTCTTAATGACTTAGCGTTACCCGGAACTGCTCCAGCAGGTTTAGAAGATGCAGAGGGAGGATATTAGTGACTAAAAATAGTTCACTACAACGACTTAACAAGCGACAGGTTCGTGCTTATATTAAAGATAATGATTGTTCCCTCGACACATCCCTAAATTCTCAAACACCAACCGACTTACTATTTGTTTTTGATAAAATTTATCGATGTACTGATGGAAAAATTTTGGCAGTCAGTAAGGCTGGCACTGGCAATCTCTATGGCTCGACTAGAGATTGGCAATCTGAGCTTGATAAGTTAGTTGAACTTGGGAAACGCGAACCAGTTCACATTCTTTACAATCAAATCCCCAGTCCGGAGCGATTCATCCAGGAGATTCCATATCTAGTTTCAAATTTGGCTAGAGAACTTGAACTAGATTTGTCCGAGATGAATAAGACTCTGGAAAGTCTATTAATTGTAGATCAAGTCATTGAAAGCAAAAACCGACAAGGTTATATCGATGATAGTAGTAACAGAAAAATTTTAGGTTCGCTGATAGCGTATGTTGGAGAGGTGGTCAAAACAGCTATTGATGGACAGTGGCTAATCAAACGAGATAATAATGGCTCAGGTTGGGAACCAGTAATTGTTGGTTCAAATGGCAAAACTTCTTCATTTTGCGTGATGGTGTTTGATGAACTTTATGAAGCAGAGGAAAGTAGTTTCTATGATATTGCCTCACTGTTAATCGAAGCTCATCAACAGTGAATTAATTATATATTGATCCCAGATATGACCAAAAACCTGCAATATGTATGTCATTAAGAAGCATAAACGAGTAACTTTAGCGATTAAAGCTGTTCAACAACAGAACACTTTGGTTGCTATTATCACGTATCTTTTGGCAAGGCACAGCATTGCTGTGCCCCTCACTAAATTTAGACAAATGGGAAATTACTCCCCACTAGGAATTGTTGACGGCTCAATTTGTGGTATCTCTGGCGTCGGTACTGGTTGAGGATTGAGAAATTCTCGCCAAGTGCGGATTTGCTCCCGTGCTGCACTGTAAGCAGAAGTACCTCGTGGTATTAACTTGGCAGTTTCAATCCCTCTGGTCATATCTGACTCACCTTGGGAACGCGCTATATCCAACAATTGCTGACTCCATTGGTCAATGGCTATATTGGCATCCATGCGTAAGATGCTACGCTTGGGCACCCGTTCCGCTAGCCGCATTGCTTGTACCAAGGCTTCTGGTGTGCCAGCAAGTGCTACTTCCCGTGCTTGCTTCCAGTCTTCTTTGGCGCGGATTTGCCCTTGCCAATCATCGATAGCCGTTTGTGCTTCCAGAGAAAGTGCCCTTCCTGATGCGGCAATTTGTTGAGCGGCGCTAATAGCTGCGGGTAAATTCCCACTGTCGGCTAGTTGTCGTGCCTGATCTAAGTAAGGTTGGTCTTGAATACGCTCAATCTTGGCTGTCCAAGAGCGTATTCGTTTCCGTGCTTCTGGATACAATGCCCGACCTCTACGGATTTGACTGATTTCGGCGATCGCCGCTTGCAAGGAGTTCATATCCTCTAACAGCGCTATTTGTTCGGCTCGCTCCAAGAAAGGTCGGTCTTGGATTGTCTCTATCTGCCCTTGCCAGCGCCCCATTTTGTCTCTAGCTTCTGAACCACGGGGGTTACTATAAGGGACTAGCTGGGCTTCGGAAATTGCTGCTGTTAAATCGCCGATTGTTCCTTGGCTTGCCAATGCTTCGGCTTTGTCTAAGCGGGCAACGTCTTCAATTTCTAACTGCCAACGGGCAATGAGGTTTTGTGCTTTTTCGTACACTGCTCTGTTGGGAGAAATTTGTTGTGCCTGGGAGATTGCCGTCTCTAACCCGGAAACATTACCTATCCATGCACTTTTTTGGGCTTCTGTCAAGTCTATAAAGTCTGTGACTTCCGCCTGTAGTTTAGTAATTTCAGGAATTTGTCGGGCAATGTCTAGGGCTGTATCCGCATCCCGCCTATCTAGCTTTTTCTGTGCCAACTCCAGCATCTTGCGGCCAAATGCGGGAATCGATTCTTGCGCTTTTTGATAAATGTAACTGTCAGTTCCAATCGATTCGGCGATTTTTATAGCTTTGAGTAAATTATCGACCACGCCGCTGTTTGCTAGACTGTCGGCTTTGGCTAACTTTTCACCATCTTCCCGTGCGGTGGCAATTAGACGATTCAATTGGTCGTACTTCGTAGTTGTCCAATATTTATTGTCCACACGCAACAACCTAGCAGACAGCATAAACGCTGATTGCCAACGCTTTTGTCGCAGTTCATTTTCGGTTTCTTTATAGATTCCTTCTGCTTTCGACCAAATTGACTGCCATTTAGCAATTTGCTCTTCTACTAATTGATGAGCAGCAACCTCATTAGGAATCTTACGCGCAGTCTCAATAGCTTCCTCTAATTGCCCGGCTTGAAAACTTTGATCGGCTAACTCCAAAATATCCTTTGACCATCGTTCGATGAAGCGATCTGCTTCTTGACGGAGTGGATGATTTTCTGGTAGTTGCCTTACTAGCCCGATAGCTTGCAGTAAGTCGTACACCGTTTGCTTAGAAGCCGCCAATTGAGCGCAATGCAGGCGCACCGACTCGCTAGCCAAGGGCCAGAAAATCTTCGGGCAGTTGGGAGCTGCTGGTAACTTCAGCAGCATTGCCATCGCCAAAAATGCTACACTGCCTGGTACGAAAGTTAACAAGATTAAACCTGCCACCCAGTTTTGCATCCAGGGTGGTAATTTCCTGGCAATATTACTGAGTGTGTCTGTTTTCTCTGATACCCGGTTTAAAGGTAATTCTTCGGGATTGTTTTCTGTTTGCTGCTTCACTGACTTCGAGTTAGAACCAGTAGCTGGGATACCAAATGCATGAGTATCACCGAATTTTTCTCGGGATAAATTTGTCATTTTATCTGGCTGTCTTGCTCTGGCTGGGGACCAATTGTCTGGAATATCCCGCTCTGTCATCTCTCACACCAAAATAATTGAATAGCGATCTGTTGGCGATCGATAATTCTTTTCTTGTTTTTTTATGCTACCCAAATTCTAGACAAGAATAGTCGTCTAGAATTTGCTTGACGTTTCATCGGGTGAAGTTGACTGATCAATTCCCTCCACGTCCAGCCCCGACATAGCCATCCGGGGTTTAACCATGCTAGAAGCAAGGTTTTTGAGCATTTAAATCTCTATTAATACCAAGGATTTAGAGCCATTGAAAACAAGTTCTTTCGTAAGGCATGTATATGTCCATAGCCAGAACAAGTATTGTCGCATGATCTCTATCCACAAATAGCATTAACTTACGAAAATTTCCGTGCAGTTTTATACTTTATCCTGAAACTGAAGATTCTGCTTGCAAATCGACAATTAATTGAGCCAACTGATCACTACTTGCTTGATACACTTCGCCGCAAAAGTCACAAGTGGCTTCAGCTCCATCATCCTTAATAATCATGTCTTGAAGTTCGGCTGCTCCCAGAATCTTTAGTGCCCCCAAAACACGTTCAAAGGAGCAACCACAGTGGAAACGCAGCATTTGGGTTTCGGCAAAGATTTTCAGTCCCATGTCTCCTAACAGATCCCCAAATATATCCGTCAAGGACTTTCCTGCTTGCAACAAGGGTGTAAATCCGGCTAAAGCAGATACCCGTGATTCCAAAGTGGCTACGAGGGCTTCATCTCTTGCAGCTTTGGGCAACACTTGTACTAATATCCCGCCAGATGCGGTTACTCCACTTGCTCCCACAAACACCCCTAAAACCACAGCTGAGGGTGTTTGTTCAGAAGTCACCAGGTAATGAGCCACATCATCGCCAATTTCCCCCGAAACTAGTTCAACAGTACTAGAGTAAGGATAGCCATAACCAATATCGCGAACAACGTAGAGGTAGCCACCACCCACTGCACGACCAACATCTAGTTTACCTTTAGCCTTGGGGGGCAATTCCACCGATGGGTTTGCCACATAACCGCGTACCGTTCCATCTAGCCCAGCATCTACTAATATGCCACCCAAGGGACCATCGCCCTTGACACGCACGTTGACCCTAGATCCAGCTCGCTTCATGCTAGAGGCCATTAACAAGCCTGCTGCCATAGTCCGACCCAGTGCTGCTGTTGCCACATAAGATAGCTTGTGGCGCTGGCGTGCTTCTTCTGTCAGGCGCGTGGTGATCACGCCTACCGCACGAATACCACCTTCGGCTGCTGTGGCGCGAATTAACTGATCCGCCATGAAGAACCTTACGAATAGTGTCTGATTGAAAGTCCCTGCTTTTAGGCATGGGAATGAAAGCATTAGTTCAGTATAACAAAAGTTAATGTAAACTTGTATTTGATGAAAAAAAGATATTGGTTCATGAGTCCTACTTAGAAGCATTCACCAGTACTTACTACCAAACCATCAGAATTAATGGCACAGAGTACTGTTCGTAGTTGCGCTACCCTACGAGAAAGCTGCCCTAATAGCGCTGTAACAATTAAGAACGCTAAAGCGCAACTACGAACCAGCCATCAGAACTAATGAAATGGAGATCAAAACATGCTGGGTAATTTTCAACAAAGCCAACTGCGGATAGAAATCGAAGCCTCAGCAGATGCCATTCATGACAGTCTGCTGCGTCCAAAACAACTGGAAAAATGGCTCATTGGGCAACGCTTTGCGCCAGGAATGCCAGAAGAATTGCATCCAGGATTTGAATTTACTACCTGGACCGGACCTGTCCCGATTCATCATCAAGTGAACGTCGCAAGGTCCAATTGTTTGCGATTGCTGCTGAGTGGCGGTATTGACGGCTTCCATGAATGGTACTGGGGAGAAGGTTGGGTGCAGTCCCGTCTAGAAGGCGTATCATTTTTACCCCTGAATTTGGGGCAAACCCTAAATTTGTTGAGCTTACGTCAGTTTCTAGTAGGGGCGCAAGGCTTTGCGCCCCTAGCCTTGCGCCCCTAGCCTTGCGCCCCTAGCCTTGCACCCCTAGCCTTGCGCCCCTAGCTTTGGGAAGTTAAATTCAGTACGTAGGGGCGCAAGGCTTTGCGCCCCTACCGTAGTAAGTAAGTCGCTAATTGCGCCAAACTATATTACGAAACATAAATATCCCCCAAATCCTTACCAATGACAAATGACAAATGACAAATGACAAATGACAAATGACAAAATCGGTGTTACCGCTAAGATACCTGCAAGGTGAGACTGTCTGCGTTAGGGTAGGAAATGACACTCGATTTGTGATTTCCTGTGCTGCCCTGTAAAAGTCCTGTTCTTCTTCTGAGTTTAGCTGTTTTACTATCTTCGTTAACAGCCTGTGCTAACACACCGGTCGCCAAAAACCTGGAAGAGTCTTTGGCTGCAGATCCCAAGTTGCAAAATAATCCAGATGTTTTTGGGACGACTAAGGTTAATCAACCACAAGCAACGCCGAAGGAACCAAAGGTTCAGTTACCAACTGATTTTCCCAAAGATATTCCCTTATATCCCGGTGTCCAACTACAGGAAGTTACACCGTCAAGTAATTCAGAAAACCGAATATCCACTCGCTGGCTAAGTTCTGAGCCTAGCAATTTTATTGCCAGTTTTTACCGTAACCAGTTGCAGAAAAACAGCTGGCAGATTTTGCAACAGCCACCAGATGATATGGGAGGTGCTTTTGAGGCGCGGCGCAATGATTTGCATCTGTTGGTTACTATTGAGCCTAAAACCGTCACAAACCCTGCACCCAATCAACCACAAACTGCTACGGAAGTAGTGATTTCCTACCAACCTCATAGTACCGCAACGCTACAACCGACTCCAAAAACTAACGCTCAAACTCCTAATGACGTTCCCCAACCCGGAGATCCACAGTTTATTGGTCCGCTACCATCCGCCAATGTAGCCACACCGTCAGGGGGTGCTTCTGATAACCAAACAAATACTGTAGCGACATCTCAAACACAGGAATTTCAAGATCTTAATAAAGCACCGCAAGAACTGCGACAACATATTCAAGACTTGGCAGCTAATGGTATTTTCTCTCTAGATGCCCAGGCAACTAAGAGTAACTCTAATGCCACAGGGAACCAATTTGAACCCAATAAAATTATCACCCGTCGGGAATATGCCCGTTGGCTCGTAGCTGCAAACAACGCGATGTATGCTAATAATCCAGCTAAACAGATTCGCTTGGCATCAGTAAGCAATCAAGCAACTTTTAGTGATGTGTCGTCAAAAGACCCTGATTTTCCCTCAATTCAAGGATTAGCCGAAGCTGGATTAGTTCCTAGTTCCTTGTCTGGCGATTCCACCACAGTTTTGTTTCGTCCTGATGCACCTCTGACGCGGGAGCAGTTATTGTTGTGGAAATTACCTTTGGATACCCGCCAAGCCTTACCTTCGGCAAACTTAGATGCAGTCAGACAAACCTGGGGTTTTCAGGATGCTGGGAAAATTGATCCGAAGGCTTTAAGAGCTGTGTTAGCTGATTTCCAAAATGCTGAACAATCGAATATTCGGCGGGTGTTTGGCTATACAACATTATTTCAACCCAAAAAACCAGTGACTCGCGCGGAGGCGGCTGCAGCTTTGTGGTACTTCGGTACTCAGGGTGAGGGGATATCGGCTGCTGATGCTTTGAAGTTAGGGAACTCCAAAAAATAAATTATCCGCAGTACCATGCCCTATGCCCTATGCCCTTGAATTAATATTTTGGCATTTTACGTAAAATCTCGTAGATATTTTTGCTTACTTGTGCTAAATTCTGATAAATAACAACAAGATAAGTCTACGGTTTATTTTGGCAGGGAATAGTTCTCAATGGTGATTCGCAGTAAATAATATGAGAGTTTAATAAGATGAAAAAAGAGTTTGTAGCGGCAGGATTTGTTCTTTTCTCTTTTATGTTGCCGCTAAAAGCTTCGGCTGCACAATTTAGTGGACTTTATGTATTTGGTGACAGCCTGTCGGATACTGGTAATGTTTTCAAGTTTACTGGAGGGTCTGTTAATCCAACAGCAGCTACTCCCGCAAGTCCACCCTATTTCAATGGGCGTTTTTCTAATGGTCCGAACTGGGTGGATTATCTGGGAGAAAATCTAGGATTACAACCTACTCTATCGACTGATTTAAATAAGACTATTCGTACCCAAGGCATTAACTACGCTATTGCTGGTGCTAGGTCTGGTATAGGTCATATCAATCCTAATCGAAATTTGCCGGGAGTTTTACAGCAAGTTGGCTTGTTTACAAAACCCTTCATCGATGCTAATCAGAAGATTGACCCCAATGCCCTCTATACTGTGCAGGGAGGGGCGAATGATTATCTATTTCCCCAGTCAAAAAATTCTACTCAGCCCAAGCCATTCGAGAATATATTGCAGTCTGTGAACCTTCTGGCTGCAGCCGGGGCTAAAAATATTTTGGTGTTTAATTTGTCAGATTTAGGAAAAACACCACTAGCAAAAATTGACAATCGCAATCCTGATAGCCTTAGTCAATCAACTATTGAATTTAACTCGACTTTAGCCGCAGGTTTAGACGCTTTGAGCCAAAAACCACAACTCAACATCATATCTGTTGATGTTAATTCTTTACTCAACCAGATAACTACAAATAAGGAACAATTCGGTTTAAAAAATGTGACTGATGCTTGTTTAAAGCTCACTGCTAAAACAATTTGTGATGAACCGAATAAGTATTTGTATTGGGATAATGTTCACCCAAGCACCACTGTTTATAAGTTGGTAGCAGACAAAGCCCTGGCGGCGATTGAGGCTAAGTCTGTCCCTGAACCTTCAACAACTTTGGGAAGTTTGCTAATTGGTGCTTGGGGTGCTGTAGCAGTGCGGAAGCGCAAACGCCAAAAGTCAGCGTTGACGACAATCATCCGATAATATTAAAGCCGATGACGGGATTTGAACCCGTGGCCTGCTGATTACGAATCAGCTGCTCTACCACTGAGCCACATCGGCGCATACCGTTTATCATTATAGCATAATTTACTAATGGTAGAACAAAATCCTAAAAATCGCCTTAACCCAGAACAATATGCCCGCCTCAAAGCAGAAATAGCTGCGCCCTATCGCAGCATCAGAAAATTTATCTATATCGGTGTTGGTGCTTCTGGTTTGATTGGTGCATTTGTGTTTTTCTTTAAACTGCTTGCAGGGCGAGAGCTTGACAGCACTTTGCCTAACTTCGCACTTCAGGTGGGAATTGTTGCTCTGATGGTATTCCTCTGGCGTTGGGAGCAAAAGTATTGACACACTCCCTGATCTGAAAGTTCAGGGATTCTGGATTCAAACAGCAATAGCAGGCATAGCCCGTCTTACATCACCTAGCCCGACAGACAATGCCCTGCCTGTTGCCACTATTTTACCAAAAAGCCGTCCTAGAAGAACGGCGGCTCTAGACCCAAGCTTTCGGTAAATATCTGTTGGCGCAATTGCCAAGTATCTCCATGCTCTAAATGAGCAAACCAGCTTTGAATCGATTGAGATACTTTCTCTGAATTAATCTTACCAAAGAAATGGGTTTAAAGCCTCGCCCTTCTAGGGCGACTTTGATATAATATTGCCATGATTACACTAAAGTTTAAGCTATATGAACACAAAAGGAATAGACACCTGAAACGGATGATCAACGCCGCAGGGGTGATCTATAATCATTGTATTGCTCTACATAAACGGTACTATCGCATGTGGGGCAAACACTTAAACTGTGCAAAACTCCAGTCTCATATTGCCAAATTAAGAAAACGTCATCAATTTTGGCAATCAATAGGTTCTCAAGCAGTGCAAGATATCTGTCAACGCATAGAGAAAGCCTACCAATTATTTTTTAAACATAATAAGAAAGGAGTCAGACCACCGGGTTTTAAAAAGGTTAAAAAATACAAATCATTCACGCTTAAACAAGCAGGTTATAAACTCTTAAGTGGGAATAGAATTAAAATTGCCAATCGAGTTTATCAATTTTGGAAATCTAGAGAGGTAGAGGGCAAAATTAAAACATTAACCATTAAACGCACTGCACTAGGTGAGTTATTTATGGTGATTGTAGTTGATAATGAGTTAGAACCAGAAATTAAATCAACGACTGGTAAAATAGCGGGGTTTGATTTCGGATTGAAGACATTTCTAACTTGCTCTGATGGAACTTTAATTGATTCTCCACAATTTCTCAAGCAATCTCTGAATGCTATTAAGAAAGCTAGTAAGAACCACTCCAAAAAGGTAAAACGGTCAAATAATCGTGAAAGAGCTAGAAAAAATTTAGTTCGTCAACATGAAAATGTTTGTAACCGTAGACGTGATTGGTTCTGGAAATTAGCTCATGAATTGACAGACAAGTTTGATGTTTTATGTTTTGAAACCCTAAACCTCAAAGGTATGCAACGTCTTTGGGGTAGAAAAATATCAGACGTGGCTTTTGGAGAATTTCTCCAAATATTGTCATGGGTAACTAAAAAGAAAAACAAACAACTTGTTTATATAGATCAATGGTATCCATCTAGTAAAACTTGTTCTCATTGTGGGCATATTTTAGAAAATCTAGATTTATCCATAAGACAGTGGCGTTGTCCATCTTGTCAATCAATTAATGGACGTGATGAAAACGCCGCGAGAAATATTCAAATGGTTGGGGCATCAACCATTGGGTTAGGTGATGTTAGACTGGCAAGAGCCAGCAATTGCTGTTTGACCCCAGAATCTCCGCCCTTTTAGGGCGGGGAGTATGTCAAGGGGTAGCTGTTGGACTAGCTGTTGGACTAGCTGTTGGACTAGCTGTTGGACTAGCTGTTGGACTAGTTGTTGGACTAGCTGTTGGACTAGCTGTTGGGCTAGCTGTTGGTTTAGCTGTTGGTTTAGCTGTTGGTTTAGCTGTTGGGCTAGTTGTTGGGCTAGTTGTTGGTTTAGGTGTTGGTGTGGTAGTCGGCTGTGGGACTACTTTCTTAGCCTCCTCATTCAACTTCTGGCGCAATGCTAAATCGGCAATTCCGGTTTCTTTTAGCTGGAATTTTTTCTGAAATTCCTTCACCGCTGCTTCTGTTTGGGGTCCATAAAATTGATCGCGGGTTAGGGGAGTTTTGGGCTTAAGTACAGCATTTAAATTTGCCTGCAAAATTTGAATTATTTGCCCAGCAAAATTTTGGGTTTTTTGGCCTGCTACCCCATCAACAGGTAGCTTGTAGCCCTTCTGGAATTCCTGAATTGCCTTTTTAGTTTCCGCATCCGTCAACGGTGCATTCGTCACGTTGACTTTATAGCCCAATCCCCGCAACACAGCCCGGAATTGCTTTGGTGTATAGTTAACTTGACTGGCGGCAAAAGCTGTGTCTGAAATCGTTATGCTAGCCGTAACCATGCAGATAGTAGCAATAGTTACACTTGATTTTCCAAACCCACACCACATAATTTAAAACTCCTTTGTATTAAGTCAGCAGAATATAAGCCGGATATAGAGGTATATCAGCAATACGGTTCGGATAACCTCTTGAACAAATAGACCGAACCGGATTGGATTTACAGGTGCATTTTAAGTGTATTTAACATCTTTTCTGCTGATTATTCATGATTTTTGATTAATTAGGGGTTGCTGAATTTTTTTACATAACATATTTTTAATAATTTTTTCATCCATCGAGAGATTGTTATCCAATTAACAGTGGTGATGTTCGCAAAACATTCAAGATTATATAATTTAGATGAACATGCGTATATTGTGTATTATAAAATACAAATATGTCTAAACTCAAATCTTCTAAGTGGGAGCAAGTTTACTTTGAAAGATTGATGGCAATTATTGCCACAGTAAACTTATGTTTAGTTTTGTTTAATTTAAGTTACGTTCCTTGGCGAGATTTTTACTGGCGGAAATTTCCCCAAGTTACCCATATTTATGACCAAGTGAAGGGGATTGAAGCCCATCGAGAAACAAAAAAATATCTGGACACAATAGCCGCACTAGAAAAACAGGTAACTGAAACAGGGTTACAGTCGCAGCAGGTACTCTCAAAGCTGGATGAAATCAGCCGTCTTAGCAGCGAAATGATTGACACAAATCCTTTTGCGGCGGCGGGTAAAAGTGGTAGTCTAGAGAAAATCAAAAATCGGATGCGCGATCGCGTCGGTGAAGAATCTGCCAAAAAATCTTTTAACATTTTTTGGAGCCGGGCGTATTTATCTTCTAAAGACTGGAACCAAGAAATTAATTTTTTCAACCAAA
Source organism: Gloeotrichia echinulata CP02 (assembly GCA_038087035.1). NCBI lineage: Bacteria > Bacillati > Cyanobacteriota > Cyanophyceae > Nostocales > Gloeotrichiaceae > Gloeotrichia > Gloeotrichia echinulata. Next base: position 4,098,554 of record CP051187.1, read on the forward strand.
AAATCAGACCGTTGATATCCAGCAACTACTATCGCAAAATCGGTGAAAATGGCGACTTCATTGATGATTTTTGGCTAATTGACATACCATTCGTGGTGATTTTTGCTATAGAATTACTGGGACGTACTGTTTATATCAGACGCCGAAATCCTGGTTTTGGCTGGTTAGATGCTGTGTTGTGGCGCTGGTACGACCTGTTTCTGGTAATACCGTTGTGGCGATGGCTGCGAATCATTCCTGTAGTAATTAGACTTGATCAAGCAAAGTTATTGAATCTGCACCCAGTGTGGCGACAAATTAATCAGGGTATTGTTGCCAATTTCGCTGAAGATATTACAGAAATTGTGGTGGTGAGAGTAATTAACCAGATCCAGGGGTCTATTAACCGAGGGGAGTTAACACGGTGGCTATCACAACAAGAGAATGTGCGTCCCTACATAGATATTAATAATGTCAACGAAGTAGAAGCGATCGCCAATATTTTGGTAGAAACAATCGTCTATGAAGTTTTACCCAAAATCCAACCAGAAATCACTGCCATATTGCGCCACAATATTGAAACCGTCTTCCATCAAGTGCCAATGTACCGTAATTTGCAACTGCTTCCAGGTTTAGGACAGGCACAAAACCAGATCAGTGAGCAACTAGCAACTCAAATCACCACTAATCTATATAACACTTTGGTCAGTGCTGTCAAAGATCCCGTCTCAGCAAAACTCACCAGTCAACTAGTACAAAGTTTCAGCACCGCCTTGGGTGCCCAAGTTCAGAAAAAACACGTAGTTTCAGAAATTCAAAGCTTACTTTTTGACTTCCTGGAAGAAATCAAGCTCAACTACGTCCAGCGCTTATCCCAAGAGAATATAGAGCAAATTCTGGCTCAAACCCGACAGCTACGCACACAAGCACCTGTGCTACCAGATACTAGGGCAAAGTAGAGGGATGGGGAAATGGGGACTACGTGGAAGCCAGCTATGCGTAGTGTCCGCACCAGAAGGGTGGTCGGGGTCAATCCAAAATCCCAAATCCCAAATCCAAAATCGTTTGACTTTTGCCTATTGTTAATTTCTCCCTACTGCCACCAAAGAAATGCGCTAAACTCAATTAAGAGTCGAACCATCTTTGGTTCGGCACAAGACTTCTTGGAAGATATCCCTATCGCAGGAAGTGGGTCGAAGCCCACTTTTTTTATTGAATTCTCGCATGACTCATCCCTTAGTGCCACAAATTATTGACTTGGCCACACCAGTTGCAGAACAACTGGGATTAGAAGTTGTTGGCGTAGTTTTTCACACCAACCAACGGCCGCCAATTTTGCGGGTAGACATCCGCAATCCTGATCAGGACACTGGGTTAGATGATTGCGAACGAATGAGCCGTGCTTTAGAAACTTCCTTAGATGCGGCCCTGATCATTCCAGATAGCTATGTCTTGGAAGTGTCAAGTCCTGGTATTTCGCGACAATTGGTGACCGACAGAGAGTTTATTTCTTTTAAAGGATTTCCTGTAATCATCTCTACTTCTGAACCCTACGAAGGACAGCAAGAGTGGATTGGTCAATTAATTCGCCGGGACCAGACAACAGTTTACTTAAACCAAAAAGGGCGTGTAGTAGAAATTCCCCGCTCCCTAATTACCAGGGTGCAACTGGATGAGCGTAGGTAAATCAGGGACTAGGGTCTAGAGGTTAGGAGGTAGGTGGTAGAGACTAGGGGCTAGGGACTAGAGTGAAACTTTTCTCTAATCCCTAGTCCCTGATTCATAGTTTCTATTCTCTGGACTCTAATTCCTAATTCCTAATCTCTATTTCCTAGTCCCTAGTCCCTAATTTTTACAGGAGATTGCTTATGTCAATGGTTAGTTTGCCAGGATTAAAAGAATTAATCGAAAGTATAAGTCGTGAACGTAATTTGCCTAGGTTAGCAGTTCAATCGGCTATTAGAGAAGCATTACTCAAAGGTTACGAACGTTATCGTCGTGCCCAAAATTTGGAACGCAAACAGTTTGATGAAGATTACTTTGATAATTTTGAAGTAGAACTCGATATTGAAAGTGAAGGTTTTCGTGTTCTTTCTACCAAATCGATTGTTGAACAGGTGGGTAACACCGACCATCAGATTTCCCTAGACGAGGTGCAACAAGTAGCTCCTGAAGCACAATTGGGTGACTCAGTGGTGCTAGATGTCACCCCAGATCAAGGAGAATTTGGTCGAATGGCGGCGATGCAAACCAAGCAAGTCTTGGCGCAAAAACTGCGGGATCAGCAACGCCAAATGGTGCAAGAAGAGTTCCAAGATTTGGAGAGCAGTGTTCTACAAGCCAGGGTCTTAAGGTTTGAGCGGCAATCGGTAATTTTAGCAGTTAGCAGTGGCTTTGGTCAGCCAGAAGTAGAAGCCGAATTACCAAAACGTGAACAGCTACCTAATGATAATTATCGAGCCAATGCCACCTTTAAGGTATATCTCAAGAAAGTGTCCCAAGGGCAGCAACGTGGACCACAATTGCTGGTATCTCGTGCTGATGCTGGTTTAGTGGTTTATTTGTTCGCCAACGAAGTACCAGAAATCGAAGATGAGGTAGTGCGGATTGTCGCCGTAGCGCGGGAAGCTAATCCTCCTTCGCGGTACGTAGGTCCGCGGACAAAAATTGCTGTTGATACCCTTGATCGCGATGTTGACCCAGTTGGTGCTTGTATTGGCGCTAGGGGATCACGCATTCAAGTAGTAGTGAACGAATTACGCGGTGAAAAAATCGATGTGATTCGCTGGTCTCCAGACCCAGCAACATATATTGCCAACGCCTTAAGTCCAGCACGGGTAGATGAGGTGCGGCTCATGGACCCAGAAACTCGCCAAACTCACGTATTAGTGGCAGAAGACCAATTAAGTTTAGCTATTGGAAAAGAAGGACAAAATGTCCGCTTGGCAGCTCGTCTGACTGGGTGGAAAATTGATATCAAAGACAAAGCTAAGTATGACTACGCCGGCGAAGACGCCAAATTTATCGCCGCACGAGCCAAATATAACCTAGAGCAACAGGAGGAAGATGATGATCTAGAAGATGATAGCCAGGAAGAATTAGAGGATGAATCTTATGACACTAGTTATGGAACTGGTTATGGAACCAGTTATGACAGTGGTTATGATAGCAACGAAGATGAATAATTGATCAGCCTGAGAGATTGTCAGTAAGTTGGCGCAAATAAACAGTTCCTTTACTATTGATTATTCCCTATGTTTTCGATGAGATAAGATAGGCGAGTAACAATGAGATTTCATCAGCAAACTGCTAACTTAAGGTAGCAGAAGACCAATGAAACCGAATTATCGGCGTTGTATTAGCTGCCGCCAAGTAGGCTTGAAAGAAGAGTTTTGGCGGATTGTCCGCGTCTTTGGGTCGGGAAAGGTACAATTAGATCAGGGCATGGGCCGTTCTGCCTATGTTTGTCCTCAAGCTAGCTGCCTACAAGCGGCTGGGAAAAAAAATCGGCTAGGGCGATCGCTACATGCAACAGTGCCAGAAACACTGTACCAAACATTGTGGCAGCGACTAGCCCAAAGCAATACCCAAAATCAAATTTAATGTCAAAAATTTGTCGCGGTGATCCCCAGAGGAGTTGTGCCAATAGCCGAACTAGTCGAGCTAGCAACATACCCTCTGGTTTGCTAGGGTTAGTGCCAAAATAGTAAATGGGTGTAGTTAGCCAAAGCCTCTCCAAAAAAAAGAGCTAGAAGCAATGCCCCCAAAAAGTTTTACTAGATTGTGTTGTGGAAGACTCAGAATCAGCAAAACAAGAAACTACAAATTGGCTTCCTGGTAGCGCTCAGGCGCAGTTCGGCGTCAAAGGGATAGATAATAAATTCTTATCGATACCCCTCACCCATCATTCCCGGTGGGGATGCCAGTCTTAAACCGAAACATCTCTCTTTCCTGATTGGAGGCACCGGCAACATCTGTAACGGCTACCAAGAAACAGTAATCAAAGGATGGAGATGTCGCATACCAGGCAACCATCCGCTAAAACTGTAAATTAAAGGGGAAGAGTGGATGAACAACGGCAAAGTTAGAATCTACGAATTATCAAAGGAATTGAATTTGGATAACAAAGAGCTATTAGCAATATGCGACCAGCTCAACATTGCAGTCAAAAGCCATAGCAGCACGATTTCAGATTCAGAGGCAGAACACATCCGTTCGGCGGCGGAAAAACTCGCCGCTACGAATGGGTCCCCCAAAAAAGATATTGGTCCTACTAGTCATAAACCAAATTCACCTCAAACTGGCTCTCGAAACCGACCTGCTCCACCACCTCACAAACAACAAATTTTGGAAATCCGTAAACCCAAAATATTGAGAAATCCTACCTCCAACGCCCCAGAGGCGTCAGTTGCTACTAATAGCCAAGTTGCTTCTTCCGAAGTTAATTCTGCTTCACCTCCAAAGCCTTTCGCTACACCTGTCTCACCCATGCAGCCGACGGCACCAACTCGACCAGTACCCCGGAATTTGTCTGAAACCCCACAGCAACCAGCTGTGTCTGTCTCAGATGCCAAACCAGCGCCTAATACCCAGCCTCCAGAGAAAATAGCGGCCCAAAAACCGGAAAAAACCGGCACACCCAGACCGAAACCGGAAAAGCCCGTAAAACCTCAACTGGTAGCCCCACCTTCTCGACCTGTGGCAGAAGAACCACAGGCCGTGGAGTCGCCAAGTACGGGAATCAAACCGATCCTGAAACGCGAAAAGTTACAGCGCGAAGAAGAACGTAGTGATCAAGGAAAACCTGAAACAGGAAAACCAAGGATCGCTAAACCGACAACTGACCAGGCCCCACCAACATTACCGCAAAAACAGAGTCGTCCCACTTCGGCACCAGTAAAACCGGAGCATCGGGGAAATCGACCATCGGGGCCAGCACCATCATTCACAGAACCACAGCGACCCAGCCGTCCAGTCCGTCCGTCAGAACCTGTCGCCGCCATGCCGATCGCAACTCCACCAAGGCCTATGCCTGGTGGTGGAGCGAAAACTGCGCCGGGTGACGATGCTGTGATCCCTGGCGACATCATTGATTTGAAACGCCCCACACCACCCCGACTAGCTAAGGGCGGTAAAAAGTGGCAGGAAGAAGAAATTATTGATGAAATCAAAGAAAAGGCTGGCAAGGGAGTCGTCAAAGGTAAGCGAGTCAAGCCGATCTTGGATGATGATTTTGAAGAAGATGATTTTGAAGAAGAAGGTCTGGAAATTCCGGCTACTGTTCAGGTCAGTCTTTCTATTGCCCGTCCTCCCAAACCAAAATCTAGCAGACCTGCACAGCAACCAGCATTAGCTGTAGCCGCTCCAACTGCTAAAGGTAGTAAAAAATCTTCTTCTCGCGATCGTGATCGGGAGCGCGATCAAAACCGTCGCCAAGAAACAGAAACCAAGGTCGAACGTCCAGCAAAAGTCGTGATCACAGGACCGCTGACAGTGCAAGAACTGGCAGAAGTCTTGACCGTAGCCGATACAGAGATTGTGAAAATCCTGTTTATGAAGGGCATGGCGGTGAGTATCACCCAAAACCTGGATATTGCGACTATTACCCTGGTAGCTAAAGAACTAGAAGTAGAAGTTGAAACCGCTGAACCAGAAGCAGAAGCCCGGAAAATCACGGAAATGATTGACGTGGCCGACCTGGAAAACCTCCATCGTCGTCCGCCAGTAGTGACGATTATGGGTCACGTAGACCACGGCAAAACTACCCTCCTCGACTCGATTCGCAAAACCAAAGTGGCAGCCGGTGAAGCTGGTGGTATTACCCAGCACATTGGTGCATACCATGTCGATATCGAACATGAAGGTAAACCACACCAAATAGTATTCCTGGATACCCCTGGTCACGAAGCCTTTACGGCGATGCGGGCGCGAGGCGCAAGGGTGACAGACATTGCCGTCTTGGTAGTAGCTGCTGATGATGGTGTCCGTCCCCAAACCATTGAGGCTATTAGCCATGCTCAAGCCGCTGAAGTGCCAATTGTCGTCGCTATTAACAAAATCGACAAAGAAGGGGCACAGCCAGAGCGGGTCAAACAAGAACTCACCCAGTATGGTCTGACCGCCGAAGACTGGGGTGGTGAAACCATCATGGTTCCCGTCAGCGCTATCAGGGGCGAAAACCTGGATACCCTCCTGGAAATGATTCTGCTGGTAGCAGAAGTAGGAGAACTATCTGCCAACCCAGATCGTTCTGCCAAAGGAACCGTTATTGAAGCACACCTGGATAAAGCCAAGGGAGCAGTTGCTACCCTGCTGATTCAGAATGGCACCCTGCATGTGGGAGATATGCTAGTCGCCGGTTCAGCATTCGGTAAAGTCCGCGCAATGGTTGACGACAGAGGTAAACGGGTAGACGTTGCTAGTCCTTCCTTTGCTGTCGAAGTCCTGGGGTTAAGCGATGTGCCAGCCGCAGGTGATGACTTCGAGGTCTTTGCTAATGAAAAAGAAGCCAGATCCCTGGCCGCTGAACGCGCCGACAAACAACGTCAATCCCGCCTGTTACAAGGACGTGTCACTCTGACAACCCTATCAGCTCAGGCTCAAGAAGGCGAGTTAAAAGAACTCAACTTGATCTTGAAGGGAGACGTGCAAGGTTCGGTGGAAGCTATTGTGGGATCGCTCAAGCAAATCCCCCAAAACGAAGTCCAAATTCGGATGCTGTTGGCTACTGCTGGCGAAATCACCGAAACAGATATCGACTTAGCTGCAGCCAGTAACGCGGTCATCATTGGCTTCAATACTACCTTTGCCAGTGGCGCCAGACAAGCCGCCGATGAAGCGGGTGTTGATGTTCGTGAATACAACATCATCTACAAACTCCTAGAAGATATCCAAGATGCCTTGGAAGGTCTTTTGGAACCAGAGTTGGTGGAAGAATCTCTCGGTCAAACCGAAGTCCGCGCCGTCTTCCCAGTCGGTCGGGGTGCGGTTGCTGGTTGTTACGTACAATCTGGCAAACTGGTTCGTAACTGCAAACTGCGGGTACGTCGTTCCGGTAAGGTAGTCTATGAAGGCGTCCTTGACTCCCTCAAACGGATCAAAGAAGATGCACGGGAAGTCAATGCTGGTTATGAATGCGGTATTGGCGTTGATAAATTCCATGATTGGGCTGAAGGTGACATCATCGAAGCCTACCAAATGGTAACTAAGCGCCGCACCCTCACATTGACTAAGTAGTCGTGAGGATAAAATGGTTAGGAGTTAGGAATGATTCAGTTATGAGTTAACAATTCATAACTCCTAACTCCCTCAATGGGGGTAAATGCAGTTCCTGAAAATCTACCTAATTCTCCTCAATACTCCTCATTTTTATAGCTAGACGTGAATAATAAGGAGGTTTTTTGGCTGTTGATTGTGAGCCAGATCAACTCAATAGTATAATCAATACATGAAGCTAGTTGAACGTCATATCATCACAAAAAACCATCCTTTTTGGACAGACATTGACCACAGAGCTTTTTTGTCGAAAAATTTGTTTAACTTAGCTAATTACCATTATCGTCAACACTTTTTTCAACACCACCAGAAACTAAACTTTAACCAACTCTATCACCAATTATCTCAAACCAACGACTACAAAGCCTTACCCACCAAAGTTAGTAAGCAAATCATCAGAAGATTAGATTCAGCATGGACAAGTTATTTTGCCGCCTTGAAATCCTGGAAACAACATCCAGATAAATTTTTAGGACAACCGAAAATTCCTAAATATAAAGACAAAACCAAAGGGCGAAACATCTTACCATATCCTGATGAAGCCATCTCAAAAAAAGCCTTAAAAAAAGGAATTTGTCACCTGTCCATGAGTGAAATACAAATTCCCACATCCCAAAATGTGATAATTGAGGTGAGAATTGTTCCTAAAAGTAGTTGTTATTTGATAGAAATAGTTTATGAAAAAGTAGAATCGACAACCAATAATCAACAAATAGCGGGGATAGACTTAGGAGTTAATAACTTAATGGCTGTAACTACAAATCAGACAGGTGTAGCACCTATACTGATTAAAGGCAGACCACTAAAAGCAATTAATACCTTTTATAACAAACAACGTTCCCGGTTACAATCTAGAGCTTTAATTCAGCATCATCAAACCAATTCCCAAAGATTAAAAAATCTGACTCATAAACGAAACTGTAGAGTAGAAAACTATCTACATACAGCAAGTAGAAGAGTCATCGACTGGTGTGTACAGCATCAAATAGGAATCCTGGTGATTGGGCATAATATCCAGTGGAAACAAGGAATTAATTTGGGCAAAAAGAATAATCAACAATTTGTGAATATTCCACATGAACGGTTAATAAAAATGTTAACCTATAAAGCCCAATTAAAAGGAATAAAAGTCATCATTACGGAAGAGTCTTATACATCCCAAGCCAGTGCAATAGATGGGGATGTTCTACCTA